>NZ_JBDQQO010000021.1:0-1713 GCF_039888655.1 Gorillibacterium sp. CAU 1737 | reverse complement strand
TGTGTTGTGTTGGATAAGCCCTCGACCGATTAGTATCCGTCAGCTGCATGCGTTGCCGCACTTCCACCTCGGACCTATCAACCTGGTCGTCTTCCAGGGGTCTTACTAATTGGGAAATCTCATCTTGAGGGGGGCTTCGCGCTTAGATGCTTTCAGCGCTTATCCCGTCCGTACTTGGCTACCCAGCGATGCTCCTGGCGGAACAACTGGTACACCAGCGGTACGTCCATCCCGGTCCTCTCGTACTAAGGACAGCTCCTCTCAAATTTCCTGCGCCCGCGACAGATAGGGACCGAACTGTCTCACGACGTTCTGAACCCAGCTCGCGTACCGCTTTAATGGGCGAACAGCCCAACCCTTGGGACCTACTTCAGCCCCAGGATGCGATGAGCCGACATCGAGGTGCCAAACCTCCCCGTCGATGTGGACTCTTGGGGGAGATAAGCCTGTTATCCCCAGGGTAGCTTTTATCCGTTGAGCGATGGCCCTTCCATACGGAACCACCGGATCACTAAGCCCGACTTTCGTCCCTGCTCGACCTGTACGTCTCGCAGTCAAGCTCCCTTCTGCCTTTGCACTCTTCGAATGATTTCCAACCATTCTGAGGGAACCTTTGGGCGCCTCCGTTACACTTTAGGAGGCGACCGCCCCAGTCAAACTGCCCGCCTGACACGGTCCCTCTCCCGGATCACGGGAGTAGGTTAGAACCTAGATACGATCAGGGTGGTATCCCAACGTCGCCTCCACACATGCTGGCGCACATGCTTCTCAGGCTCCCACCTATCCTGTACAGACCGTACCCAAGTCCAATATCAAGCTGCAGTAAAGCTCCATGGGGTCTTTCCGTCTTGTCGCGGGTAACCTGCATCTTCACAGGTATTAAAATTTCACCGGATCTCTCGTTGAGACAGCGCCCAAGTCGTTACGCCATTCGTGCGGGTCAGAATTTACCTGACAAGGAATTTCGCTACCTTAGGACCGTTATAGTTACGGCCGCCGTTTACTGGGGCTTCGGTTCACAGCTTCGGGTTACCCCTAACCGCTCCCCTTAACCTTCCAGCACCGGGCAGGCGTCAGCCCGTATACTTCGCCTTGCGGCTTCGCACAGACCTGTGTTTTTGCTAAACAGTCGCTTGGGCCTATTCACTGCGGCCCCCTCGGGCTATTCACCCTACCGAGGCACCCCTTCTCCCGAAGTTACGGGGTCATTTTGCCGAGTTCCTTAACGAGAGTTCTTCCGCGCGCCTTAGAATTCTCTTCTTACCTACCTGTGTCGGTTTACGGTACGGGCACCTTCGCCTGGCTAGAGGCTTTTCTTGGCAGCTTGAGATCATGACCTTCGGTACTGCAATTTTCCCTCCCCATCACAGCCCAGCCTTATCGGATTGCGGATTTGCCTACAACCCAGCCTCACTGCTTGGACGGACCATTCCATCGGTCCGCGTCACTACCCTTCTGCGTCACCCCATTGCTCATAACGGCTTACGGTGGTACAGGAATTTCAACCTGTTGTCCATCGACTACGCCTTTCGGCCTCGCCTTAGGTCCCGACTTACCCTGAGCGGACGAGCCTTCCTCAGGAACCCTTAGGTTTTCGGCGGACAGGATTCTCACCTGTCTTTTCGTTACTTATACCGGCATTCTCACTTCTGTACGCTCCAGCACTCCTTACGGTATACCTTCAATGCTGTACAGAACGCTCCCCTACCCATG
>NZ_JBDQQO010000020.1:0-2834 GCF_039888655.1 Gorillibacterium sp. CAU 1737 | reverse complement strand
GAAGTCGGTGGGGTAACCCGCAAGGGAGCCAGCCGCCGAAGGTGGGGTAGATGATTGGGGTGAAGTCGTAACAAGGTAGCCGTATCGGAAGGTGCGGCTGGATCACCTCCTTTCTAGGGAGTTACCGGCGACTGTAATGGTCTGCCATATGTAACGAACTTGACGCTCCGATCGAGGGAGCACAACGACACACTCACCTTTGTTCAGTTTTGATGGAATTTCCTCTGGGGCCATAGCTCAGCTGGGAGAGCGCCTGCCTTGCAAGCAGGAGGTCAGGAGTTCGATCCTCCTTGGCTCCATAAAAAAACGTCATCACATTATGTGATGACGTTTTTTTGTAGTATGGCGTACTCCGCAATATCTTTAAGTTGAATGTCCTGAGTGGGGGCCGACGATCGCCAAGCATTAACCTAAAGCGCGGGCCAAGGAGCACGAACTGGATTTGAGACAGGGGAGTCGGATGCTGGGAAGAGAGCCAGAACCGATTTGGCAGAACTTCAGCGATCAGCTCTAAATGTGACATTCGGTTGTCCAGTTAAATGTGATATATTCATAAAAACAACAATATTTGGATCGAACCTATTGTTTCAGTAAGGAGTAGATACAAAGGGAAAAAGAAGGCCAAAAAAGGCATACATGTACCCTTCATGATTAGGAGGTCTTGATGGTGAACTGGAAGGTCAAGCAAATCACTCATTTTGAATCTTCAGGTATGTGGAAGGATGGTTGCGCTCCATTTGGATTTCATGACAGTAAGGGCAACTTGTATGCGATGAGTTATTTTGAACACTGGGTTGGCTGCTTTAGCGCCAATGGCAGGTTAAAGTGGTCAGCTGGCAACAATCCCGTTGCGAATAGCGATTGCCATCTGATCCTTGATTTGCGAAATCCAAGTTACATAACAGAAGCCCTAGATGATGCGGTGCTCCTATCATGTGCTGGAAGCAAAAAGATTTACCAGGTCAATCCTACGGATAGGACTTATCTTCTTCTAATTGATGGGAATGACATTGGACTTACTGATGTTGGAAACTGTGTAGTTGATTCTAACGGAAACTTGTGGGTCAACGAAGTACAAGGATGCCGCATTTGGCAGTTTACTCCTGAGGGGATTCCTATTCAAACCCTGGGTGATGGTAAGCCTGGATTCCAAGCGGATCATTGTTCCTTTGAGGATGCCAGGTTCAACTGGATTTACGATATTCGGAATGGGCCTGATGGAAACATCTACGTATTGGATAGCAAAAATTATGCGGTTCGCATGATCGATGTAAAGAAGAGAATCGTAAAAACAATAGCGGGCACGGGGACATCAGGCTATTCTGGCGATGGTCAAAACGCACGTCAAGCTACATTTGGCAGTCGCTTGGATGAGCACTTCGATGGGCCCTGGTCATTATCGCTTGATGAAGAGGGCAACATCTATGTTGGAGACACCCAGAATCATGTTTTGAGGATGATTGAACGGTCAACGAACATCATCACTACTATTGCGGGAAACCCGAATATTACAAAAAGCATCCCAAACTGTTCGACAGAGAGCGATCCACGGAGCCTTAATCTGTTCAAGGTTTGCAGTTTGGATTATGCTAATGACTGCCTATATATACCCGAATGGGATGGCGATTTGGTTGTACTCTCAAAAGAGTAAACGACTAGCAACGTTGAAAGCCGGATTTCCGTCTCCCGCCGGAGAGAAACCATCCTCTCATCCTCACTGTGGGAGAACACTTGCCATGCAAGCAGGTCGGGAGTTCGAATCTCCTTCGGATTGTGGGTATTCAACTGGCAAAAGAAGCAGAGTATAGGGGGAGAGCAATGAATGTCCTATTGTTAAATGGTATGAAAGCAACGAGTCAAATCTGGAATCGGATGGAGTCTCGATTAGTGCAATGGAATGTTGAGTATAGGGAGTATCCTCACTCCGTTACAGAATCCGCCTCCAACGTAGCAGCCATCACCGCGGGGATTTACCCAACTCTCGAAAGAAGGGCATATGACGTTTTGATAGGCCATAGCATGGGAGGGCTTGTCGCATTAGAACTGGCGGCGTTCTACCCGGTGAATGTTCGAAAGGTGATCCTGGTCGAGTCTTTTTTGAAGCCGAGCACTCCTTTCTATCAAAATCTCATGACTCCCCTTCATATGGAGCAGTACGGAGAGGAAGTTCTGCAGATGATTCGAGACGAGGCACCCTATTACTTGCCGACATTAGCAGACAGCTTGCAAAATCAATTTGACTACACCCACCTTCTCAAGAGCCTAGAAAGTGAGGTCGGAGCCATCTACGGGGATCGTGGACATCGAAACCACCCTTGTCGAATAGATGCGTTGAATCTTGAACCGGATGTTTTGCAGCGCATGAATATTGTGTTTGTCGAAGACGCCTGTCACATGCCCATGGTGGAGAATCCCGATGGATTAATGGATGAATTGGTGGAGATGATAAGGAGCCTATAAGGTGGAAAGACCTCGTTAGCATCGGCATAAACCCGCTGAGAAAGAATCTGTCGAACAGGGGTTGACCTTATCCACAAAGCGTGATATTATATTCTTCGTTGCTCTTGAAGCAACAGCAACAAAGCTTCTGCTTAAACCGCAGAAGCGGCTTGTTCCTTGAAAACTGGATAGCGAAGCAACAAACGCGTAGGAAACATTCTTACCGAGTGTGTCGATCGTTGCTTTTTCGTCTCTGACGAAAAAGACAACAATGGTTAAGCTAGTAAGAGCACACGGAGGATGCCTAGGCGCCAGGAGCCGAAGAAGGACGTGGCGAACGACGAAAATGCCTCGGGGAGCTGTAAGCAAGCATTGATCCGGGGATGTCCGAATGG
>NZ_JBDQQO010000002.1:244723-618853 GCF_039888655.1 Gorillibacterium sp. CAU 1737 | reverse complement strand
ATGAGATTTCCCAATTAGTAAGACCCCTGGAAGACGACCAGGTTGATAGGTCCGAGGTGGAAGTGCGGCAACGCATGCAGCTGACGGATACTAATCGGTCGAGGGCTTATCCAACACAACACACCGTTAAGAATGTTTACTCGCGAGTTGCTTCGCATCCGGTTTTCAGGGAATGATCTTCCTTGAGAGACCTCGAATTTCGGGGTCCCCGAAAAGTATTCGGACTATGCTTCCGAGCATGGCTTCACTTTTTGGGGAGTTGGTTTGGTGATAATGGCGGAGGGGAACCACACGTTCCCATCTCGAACACGACCGTTAAGCCCTCCAGCGCCAATGGTACTTGGACCGCAGGGTCCTGGGAGAGTAGGACGTCGCCAAGCACAATGAAGTCTGCACATATTTTGTGCAGGCTTTTTTGTTATGTTCACATTCAAAAAGGGGATTCCCAACAAGGAAGATGGAAGAAAGCTCCTTCCATAGCGTACCTTGGAGAATTCCCTTTGACAGTAAGAACAGTGAATTGAAAAGGGCGAATTAACAGAAGTTTAGTAATCCTAAGAAAGGGTGCCTCTACGCTTGATCGGGAGGAGTGGTGCGGCTGCGCCGGGTCCGTTTGGCCGGGACGTTTGCTGCATTCTCGGGTACAGCTGATGCTGCTGCAGCTTCCGCCGCCGCCGTTTCAGCCGCGGCCGAAGGCTTCCTCCTGCTTCCGCGAGGGCGCTTGGCTGCAGGTTTCTGAGCAGATGCCCGATTAGCAGAAGCGGAAGCCGTTACATCCCCCTCCGCAACCGTTGTCTCCGCCGCTGCAGGCGAGCCTTCGGTGGATTCTGCATGGGCTGCCGCAGGTTTTCTGCCACGGGTGCGTTTTGGTTTTTCTGGCTTTGTCGGGGCTTCTGTTGCGGGAATAGCGGCGGATGCATCAGGTTCGCTAGCCGTACTCGCGGACTCTTCCTGAGCATTCTCCTCTTTCCCTGCAGGCTCCGTCGCTGCCTTCTCACTTGCAGCTTTCGCAGGGGCCCCATTGGCAGCTTCTTCTGCTTCTGACTTCTCTGCGGCTTGTTTAAGCTCCTCTCGGTTCTGCTCGGCCTCTACGGCTTCGGCTTGGCGAATGGATGGTTCTTCAAACTCCTCCGTTTCTTCCGGCGCAGGGAAGCCGCCAAGCAACGTGTCGAGCGCCCGGCTGTATTTTTTCATGCGATCTCTGTCTTTATCACTGCGTTTGCGTGTGCGAAGAGGGGACAAGTTGTCTTGAAGATCAAGAATTTTAACACGACGTGCAAGGGAATTCTGCTTGATGCGGAGAATAAAGTCCTCATACCGTTCTTTTTTGCGCCGCGATAAGGCGTCAATCGCCTCCACGATCTCGTCGGAAAACCCTTCCTTGCGAAGATCCTCCAAGGTGAGGTCCGTCTCTTCAATGGTGTCGTGGAGCACGGCTATGATCTGCTCCTCTTCGGTGAGGGCATTCAGCATCAGGCGAAGCGGGTGAAACAGGTAAGGCAAATTCCCTTTGTCCTTCTGTCCATCATGAAACTTAGCGGCCAGTATGATTGCACGGGTGAGCGTTGCCATGTCCCTTCATCCTTTCGACGCTTCAAAATGTGATTCTGTTTCTCATTGTCCCACATTATGGACAAGAAAGAAATCCGGTTTCGTTTCAAACGCCTTAATATGGGCTTAACAAATGCATGGCATACTAAAAAAGGATACCAATATGTCGAGAACGAGTCGAAACGGGTGGAACCTCATGAAATCAGAAGAGACGCTTCAAGAAATGTCCCGCTATATCAACCGGGAGCTCAGCTGGATCGAATTCAACCGCCGCGTGCTGGAGGAGGCCCAGGACAAGGATACCCCTCTTCTCGAAAAGGCGAAGTTTCTCGGTATCACCGCCTCTAACCTAGACGAATTTATGAGTGTGCGGGTGGCCGGACTGCTCGATCTGCAGAAGAACGGCTACAACAAAAAAGACTTTACGGGGTATGCCCCAACGAGCTTGCTGCGCCGCATTTTTAAACGGACGACCGGATTTGTGTCTGAGCAGTATAAGATGTACAAGGATTTAATCCGCCAACTTGCAAAGCATGGCATTCGCATTCATACGTTTGAAGAGCTAACACAGACTCAGCAGAAGGCAGCCAACCATTATTATCACCAAATTGTGTACCCGGTCCTGACTCCGATGGCGATTGATCAGTCGCGGCCTTTTCCGCTGATCAACAGCTTGGGGCTGTACCTTGCCGTCGTCCTTGTGCGTCATGAAGATGCAGCCAAGGAAGATGCTCCTCTGCATTTTGCTGTTGTGCGCGTGCCTCCGAACTTTTCACGGCTTGTGCCTGTTCCGACACGGGGGAAGGCGAAGGCGCATTTCATTTTTCTCGAGGAGCTCATGAAGGAGCATATCGAGACCCTGTTCAATGGCTATTCTCCGATTGCAGTTCATACCTTCCGGCTGACGCGCAATTCCGACCTGGCTCTCGATGAGGAAGCGGCGGAAGACCTTCTCGAAGAGATCGAGAAGGAGCTGCGCAAGCGCCGGTGGGGAACGCCGGTACGGCTTGAAGTGGAGAAGGGGATTCATCCCTACGCTCTGGAGCTGCTGATCGAAGAATTTGAAATCTCGTCCGAAGTGTTCGAGATCGATGGAGGCCCCTTGGACCTCAGCTGCATGACTCGCCTCCCCGATGGGGTCAAAGATAACACAAGCCTGAAATACCCGGAAGTTCAGCCGGTGTACCCGGCCGAATTCTTGGAAGAGGATTCCCTCTTTGAAGTTATTCGCAACAAGGATGTCCTCATTTATCATCCATACGAATCTTTTCAAGCGGTGAACGATTTCATTATTGAAGCCGCAGAAGACCCGCAGGTGCTTGCCATCAAGATCACCCTGTACCGAGTGAGCGGGAATTCCTTGCTGGTTCGGGCGCTGGAGAGAGCAGCGGAATACGGCAAGCAGGTCACGGTCGTATTGGAGCTGAAGGCTCGCTTCGATGAGGAGCGCAACATTGCCTGGGCCAAACGGCTGGAGAAAGCGGGCTGTCACGTCGTCTACGGCCTTGTCGGCCTGAAGACGCACGCGAAGGTCACGCAGATTATCCGGCAGGAAGAGGACGGCCTGCGTCGCTATATGCATGTGGGAACGGGCAACTACAACGAGAGCACCGCAAGGCTCTACACGGATGTCGGGCTGTTTACGTCGGATTCCGAAATTGGAGAAGATGCCTCCTCATTGTTTAATGAGATCACCGGCTTCTCCTCGGCTCCGCGTATGAACCAGCTTGTGGCCGCTCCGACCTGGATGTCACAGGAGTTTGCCCGACTTATTCAACGGGAGACCCAGAACGCACTCGCCGGTAAACCTGCTCGCATCATCGCCAAGGTGAACTCCCTGTCCAACCAGGAGATCATCGATCTGCTGTACGAAGCTTCCCAAGCGGGGGTACAGGTTGACCTGATCGTTCGCGGCGTATGCTGCCTGCGTCCGGGCGTTCCCGGGTTAAGCGAGCATATCACGGTTCGTAGTATCATTGACCGGTACTTGGAGCATTCCCGACTGTTTTATTTTGAAAACGACGGGGAGCCCGAGGCTTGGCTGGCGAGCGCCGACTGGATGACCCGGAACCTGACTCGCCGCGTGGAGGTCATGTGCCCGATCCGAAACCGCACCACCCGCGATATCCTCCTGCGCATCCTGAAGATGCATCTGAAGGACACGGTGAAGGCGCGGCTTCTGCAATCGAACGGGATGTACACCCGGCAAGAAGGAGAAGGCTCGGGCTTCCGCAGTCAGTTTGAAGCCTCCAAGATTAAATCGTGGAAAAAGCCCGGTCGACGAGCGTAAATTAAAGTGAAAAACCTCAGCCTCTCTGCGAAAATCACGCAGGAAGCTGAGGTTTTTATTTTTGCTTTTGCAGATCCAATCGTTTTTGTTCAAGATCGACGGCTGAGCTTAGGCTTACTCCGAAACCGAGAAACGAAGTGAGAAGCCCCATGTTTTTCGGAAGTCATCCGACAGCCTTCCGGCTTCCTCAAGCTCGGCTTCGGGATTACCCGAGCAGAGGAGCTCCATCATCGGGGCGCCATCCGATGTATGAATCTGAATGTCGCGAACAAGGCTTTGCCGTCCCGCATCGAGCGCCGTTGCCAGCTGAAGCAGAGTGCCAAGGGCTATCGCGGTCGATAGATCGGTCTCGGTGAGCAAGTCCTGATGCGCGAGATAAGCACGTCTGGATTTCTTTTTACCGGTATGAGCGGCGATCAAGGCAGCCAGCACAATTTCCCGGTGCTCCAGCCCGTTCAAACGGGCGTGTGTCATCCAGTAGAACGTATGCTGCGGGAAGGTGTAATAGTTGACGGACGTGCCGATTCGAAACAGCCGGGAGGCCGCGTAGAGGCTGCTTCTGGCCGAGGAACCGAGCCGGTGGTAGCCCTGCAGCCCGTCAAACAGCTGAAGCGACAAGCGATGCACCTGGTCCACATGAGCGGTCGTCTCGACGCCCGCATTGTGAAGCAGGATGCGGATGCTGTGGTCCAGCACATCGGTCACGAGCGGTTGCTCCGGGCAGGAGGTCTCGTAGTAGACCCCTTCGCGCAGCCCGGTGCCGCTGACGATGCAGGTCGACGCCCCGGTGTGCATGAGGGCGGTCTGCAGCAGGACGAGGCCCGGTACCAGAATGTCGGCACGATCTGCGTTCAGACCGTCAACCTTCAGCTTCTGGGCCAGGGTCATGGTGGCAAGCAGATCGATCGTCTCGTGAACGGTAATGAGCGGAATGCGATATTGATGCGTTAAAGGAAGCGAGTAGCCCGAGCGCTTTTGCGTCAGCTTGGCGAGGGTACGAACCGTCCCGCCAAGCCCGATCATCGGAAGGCCTGGATGCTGACGCAGCCAGGGCTCCTGCTCGAACAGGGTTTCGGCCATTACGCGAATGTCGCGAAGGCTCGCTTCATCGGTCACTCCATTCGGAGTAAAGCGCTTGGAGGTATTGACCGCTCCAAAGGGAAAGGAGACGGAGTTGACAATCTGGCGATCTCGAAAAAGGGTAATCTCCGAGCTGCCGCCGCCGATGTCGATGAGGAATCCGTCAGGAATCGCCATCGCGTTCATGACGCCGATGAAACCAAACCGCGCCTCGTCCTCATCGTCTGCAATCGAGATGGCGAGTCCGGTCTTCTCTAGCAAGGAGGCAACGACGTCCTCGGAGTTGGTTGCATTGCGGATGGCTGCCGTCGCAACCGCGCGGATAAAATCGGTTTGATGAGCTTCGCAGAGGGAACGGAAGTATAACAAGGTCTTGATCAGCTCATCGAGCTGGTCGAGCGGCAGGGAACCGTCCTTGGCTACTTTGTTGATGAGCCGGATGGTCTTCTTGTTTTCCTCTACGATGCGGTGTATGCCATGCCCGGCGTCCTCATAGAGCACGAGCCGGACGGAATTGGAGCCGATGTCGATAATGCCGAATAGCCGATTTTGGGTCATACGGGGTCCTCCTGTCCTCAAATTGCGATTGCTCCTATTTTAGCATGGAAGGGGGGCATCCCCAAACGGGTCTTCCACGAATTCTCAGGATTTTATAATGACCCCTTCCCATTTTTGAGGTAGACTAGTGAAAAAACGTCGTATGACATATTTCCTGCCATGTCGACAACCAGAAGCAAGGGAGGGTTCCTTACGAAATCATCGTTCATCAAATCGCTTGCCATCAGCTTGCTCGCACAAGTGCTGATCATGCTGGTGGTGCTTTACCCGCGACAGTTAAACACTTCCATTCAGGGATATGAGCTCGTTGTCTCTGGCACATCGTTCAACATTAGCAGTTACGCAGATTCGGTTACCTCCTTTTGGAGAAACGCTTGGGAGATGAAAAGCCTCGGGATTACCCGCTATGGAACAACGGTTGAGCATGATGTCGCGAATGCGATGGGAAGAAGCCTCTCGGTCATCGCCGGAGCATTTGTTCTCAGCGCGGTATTCGGCATTGGCAAAGGAATGATCGACCATCGCACATCGCGCAAGCAGAAGAGTGGCTGGGGCAGTGCTTCTTCTATGATCTTGCAGTCCATGCCGGACTTTCTCGCCATTCTGCTCATTGAATGGTTTGTGATCAACTACACACCGATTCGTTTCTTCGGTCATGTTGGCCTGGCCGGGTACCTGCTTCCGGTCCTTCTCGTCTCTATCTTTCCTATTCTATACATAGCTCGTGTGACGCACGCCGCCCTCGGAGCGAACGACGGTAAAATGTACATTACGGTCGCCAGGGCAAAGGGGTTGTCGGAAGGGCATATTTTTCGCCGACACATTTTTCGGAATGCAATGACCGCTATCGCAAGCCATCTCTCCCCTTTGTTCGTCTATCTGCTCTCGAATCTCTTGATGGTCGAGTATATGATGAATTATCCCGGTGCCGCGAAGAGACTGTATCTCGCGTTTGATTACAGCAAGTCCTTTGGTGTGGGAGCCCGGTACGAGCCTGGTGTTATTCTGGAGACGGCGTTTTGCTTCATGATTCTGATCCTCTTGGTCCAGTGGTTGGCGCTCGTGATCAGGTTTCGTCTTGATCCGAGGCCGGAAGGAGGGGAGCAGGAGTGAAGAACTCTCGCAATTGGTTTTTACGAATTGGACTTGCCTTGTTGCTTCTGCTGCTCTTCTTTATGTTCCTGGGTCCAGAGCTTCCCTTTGTGGATAAGACCTTAACACCGGTCCCAAGCCGCTGGACGGCTGATAAAAAGCTGGTTCTTCCCAAATACAAGCCATCCCCCGAAAATCCGCTCGGGTCGAACAAGAATGGAGTGGACAATCTCAGCATGTTGGTCATGGGCACAAAGGAAACGGTCTACTTGATTGTCACCATCGCCTTCCTGCGTTATCTGATCGGGGTTCCGCTCGGCTTGCTTGCCCGCAAAGGGAAAGGATTCTTTTCGTTTCTGGTGGCGGTATTGAACCAGACGTTCTCGTTCTTGCCTACGCTAATCTCGGCTGTCCTCATCCTTAGCGCACCTTTTCTGTTGTTCAGTGACCATCGACTCTTTTGGGTTTTGTTCCTGCTTGCCTTTATCGAGGCTGGGAGAGTCGCCGACCTTGTTGCCGTTCGAACGAGAGATTTGACTCGCGAGCCTTATATGGAGGCAGGCCGGGTTCTCGGACTCAGCTCATGGAGAATGATCAAAAATTATTACTTACCGGGTTTGCTTCCTGAAATCATCGTTGGATTTACGCTGGATGTCGGCAAGGTGATGCTCTTGATCGGTCAGTTGGGCGTGCTCAGCATCTTCATTACACAGGACTGGATGGAAACGGGCTATTATTTCAAGGAGTTTGTTGATAAAAGCATCAATTGGGTCGGTATACTGGCTGCAAACCGGGCGGATATTTTCATGGGGAAATTCTCGTTCATCTTCTATCCGGCACTTGCTATCATGTATGTAGTATTGACCTTCAACTTAATAGGAGAAGGCTTGCGCGTTCGTTATCTCAGTAAGCGGCGGGCGGTGTAACCCGCCAGGAGGATTTTTAAACACACTCCAGACAAGCAAAAGGGCAGTTCCATCCGCGAAATGATGCGGAGAGGAAAGGCCCTTTTTTTGTGTGATCAACCTTCCGGATTAGAGCAGCAGCACCAAGGTGCCGGACACGAGCAGAAGCAAGCCGATCGTCGCCCTAACGGAAAGCTTTTCCTTGAGAATCCCGTAAGAGAAGGCTACCGTAACCACAATGCTCAGTTTATCGATCGGCACGACCAGACTGGCTTTGCCTTCCTGGAGAGCTCGATAATAGCAGAGCCAGGAAAGGCCGGTCGCGAGCCCGGATAGGAAGAGGAACAACCAGCTTTTTCTGTCGATCCCTTTCAGGAGATGCTGCTTTTTCTGTCCGAAGACGATTCCCCAAGCCATCACCAGCACCACAAGGGTACGGATGGCGGTCCCAAGGTTCGATTCGACGTCCTGAATCCCAACCTTCCCGAGGATCGAAGTGAGAGCGGCGAATAGAGCGGACAGGAGAGCATAGAGCAACCACGACTTTCCTTTGGCGACGGTCGGAGCCGCTTCGTTGCGCTGAATCATCAGATAGGTTCCCAGCCCGATCAAGAGCATACCTCCCCACATGGCAGGGGTCGGAACTTCCTGCAGGAACAGGAAGGCAAGAAGCATGGTGAGAATGGTGCTGCTTTTGTCGATAGGCGTTACTTGGTTCACACTTCCGAGCTGCAGGGCTCGAAAATAGCATAGCCACGAGGCGCCTGTAGCCCCACCGGACAGCACCAGAAAGAGCACGGTACGACCCGACAGCGACGATAGGATGGATTCCGAACCGACAATCAACACCATCAGCCAGGAAAAGAGAAGAACGACGATGGTTCGCAGAGCTGTCGCCAGATTGGAGTCGGTAGTTCGAACACCCACTTTGGCCAAGATGGAGGTCAATCCGGCAAATAAAGCAGATCCAAACGCGTACAGAAGCCACATGTTTCATCACATCCGAATCGAAAAGGTAAGAAAAGATACATGCTTTCCATTGTGCTCCCGTTTGCCTGCATCGTGCAACCCCTATTTACCATCAAAAGAACATCAAAGAGAGAACCCTCCCGATGATCGGGAAGGTTCTCTCTTACTTCAAATGTGGATATTAGGGCTGAGTAGTCGCGGCCGGTGCTTGGGTAGCCTTCGGCGCTGCTTGTGCCGCTGTCGAGCTGGAGGAGGAAGGGCTGATGCTGTTGAGGTCAATAAACGGAGTAGCTCCGCCCGTAACCGTCGGGAGCTTGCCGTCCCATTTCTCGAGCGCTTTTTCTTGAACTTCAATCTGCTTCAGCTGAATAAGCTCGGATGTGACTTCTTGCTTCTTCAGGCGCAGCGCTTCTGCTTCCGCTTGCGCTTGAGCTACCTTCTGCTTCGCTTCGATCTCGACGCGCTTCAAGTCGTTCTCCGCCTGCATGGCTTTCTGAGAGGCGATCTGCTTCGCTTCGATCGAGGCGTTGAACGCGTCGGCAAACTCGAAATTGACGATGCTGATGTCCGTTACGATCAGCTGGTAGTTGCCGAGACGGGCTGCCAACCCTTCCTTCACTTCCACGGCTACGGTGTCGCGCTTCTGGATCAGTTCTTCAGCGGTAAACTTACTGGTTACCGACTTGAGCACTTCCTGGATAGCGGGGGAGACGATTCGATTCGCATAATCGGGACCCACGTTGTTGTACAGCTTATAAGCGCCGGCTGCATCCACCCGATAGTTCACCGCAATATTCGTATGTGTGATCTGCAAGTCGCGAGAAGCGGCGGCGGCTTCGGCTTCGGATTTGGTTACCTGCACGTTTACGGGGATGATCGTCTGAACGAATGGCACTTTCAGGTGCAGCCCTTCCTTCAGGGTCTCGCTGCTCATCTTCCCTAAGGTCTTCCGAATGCCCACATGTCCGTAATCGACAACGGTAAAGCTGTTGAAGGCGACGACGGCGGCTAGTACTGCGACCACGCTCCAGCCGATGATGCGAGGGGCTGGATTTTTCTTCTCTTTGAAGGGGATTTCGGTACTCATGGTGGTTCCTCCTCTGTCTTTTTCACGATATGGGGATCAATACGGAGAGAGCGGCTGCCTCGTTTCAGAGAAATGAGAATATTCTTCGAAGATTTCGTCAAGAATGGAAAGAAGAATACCGGATATTTCCACTATGGGAGGTTTACCCGATGAAGAAGATGCTAGCTTTCACCGTTGCGCTATGGTTGGCTATCGGCGGAGCGGTTCCAGTCATGCACGCGGAGGAGAACAAACAAGCTCCGATGGCCGATTACGCTCCCGGCGCTAAATCCGCGGTGTTGATCGACAGTGACACGGGCACGGTGCTCTATGAAAAAAACAAGGATACGAAACTCCCACCGGCGAGCATTACCAAGATCATGACGATGCTGCTGATCATGGAGGCGCTGGACCAAGGAAAGATCACCATGACCGATAAAGTGCGGACCAGCGAGAATGCAGCGTCGATGGGCGGCTCCCAGATCTTTCTGGAGCCGGGGGAAGAGATGACGGTGCAGGAAATGCTCAAGGGAATCGCCATGGCATCCGGGAATGACGCGTCGGTGGCGATGGCCGAAAAGCTGGCCGGAAGCGAGGAAGCCTTCGTTGCCCAGATGAATGCCCGCGCCAAGGAGCTCGGGATGAATAACACGCATTTTTCAAACTGCAACGGTCTTCCGGTCGACAATCATTACACCACCTCCTATGACATCGCGATCATGTCGCGGGAGCTGCTGAAGCATTCCGAAATCACGAAGTTTACCGGCGCCTATCAAGACTACCTGCGCAAAGACAGCGCCAAGCCGTTCTGGCTCGTCAATACCAACAAGCTGGTACGCTTCTATCCCGGCGCGGATGGTTTGAAGACCGGGTTCACCGCGGAAGCGCGCTTCTGCCTCTCGGCAACCGCCAAGAAGGATGGGTTGCGCGTCATTGCCGTAGTGATGGGCGAGCCGGATACGAAGACCCGTAATGCGGAAGTGGCCAAGCTCTTTGACTACGCCTTTGCTCAATATGCGAGCCATCCCATCCTCAAAGCCGGAGACACGATTGGAACAATACACGTCGACAAGGGCGTTCAGCAAAATGTCACTTTGACGGCGAAGACCCCCTACAGCATTCTGCTGAAAAAGGGAGAGGACAAAGGTGACGTCCGCTACGAGCTGAAGCTGAGCGGCAAAGTTAAGGCCCCGCTTACCGCCGGGGAGAAGATCGGGACACTGTCCATCTACCGAAACAATACCCTGTTGAATGAAATTCCGGTTGAAAGTCCAACAACCGTTGCCAAAGCAGGCTGGTGGACACTCTTCAAACGGACCTTCGAGGAGCTTGTGACGTTCTAAGACATTCTCTCTTTCTCGCTGGAGCTGAGCCGGTATCCCCTCCGGTGACATTCAACGGAGGAACCCATGTCGGACTTTGCCGGGTTTGTTCTAGTTTTGTTCGAGCGGTTCTAGTTTTGTCGGCTGTGCAGGAGATGGATTTCGGGTGTAGAAATCAATGGTCATGCCAAGGAAGGAGTGAGCTGAACGTTGAGTTTGCACATCGAAATCGAAAAAGGCGGACGCAAGACCCTGATCGTCCGGCTGGCCGGCGAACTGGACCACCATACCTCCGAGATCGTGAAAGCGAAGATGGAGGAAGCTCTCGAGCGAGAAGGGAGCATCCACGTGATCCTGAGCATGAAGGACTTGACCTTCATGGACAGCTCCGGTCTCGGCGTCATTCTGGGCCGGTACAAGCAGATCACCGGTATGGGCGGCAAGATGGTCGTCTGCGACATTCATCCTTCCGTGCACCGACTGTTTGAGATGTCGGGGCTGTACAAGATCGTATCCGTGCAGGACAACGAACGGCAAGCGGTGTCCAGTCTGGAGGTCGTATCATGATGATGGCCGGCTCTAATTTCATGAAGCTTTCGTTCGCGAGCCGCTCCGAGAATGAAGCCTTCGCCCGCGTAGCGGTTGCGTCCTTCGCTTCCCAGCTTGATCCGGACATGAACGAACTGACGGACATCAAGACGGTTGTCTCGGAGGCCGTGACCAATTCGATCATTCACGGCTACAACAACCGTTCCGATTGCACCGTGACGATTACCGCCCGCATCGAGGACGAGACGCTCTACCTGACGGTCGAAGACCAAGGGGAGGGCATCGCGGACCCGGAGCAAGCGCGGCAGCCGCTCTTTACCTCCAAGCCCGAGCTGGAACGCTCCGGCATGGGCTTCACGATCATGGAGAATTTCATGGATCGGGTGGAGATCGAAACAGAGATCGGCAAAGGGACCATGGTCCGCATGACGAAGCGGATTGAATCAAAAAAAGCGCTCTATAATTGATCCGATGACTAGGAGTCGAGCCTATGAATGGGGATTTGAAGCACACTTCCGGGAGCTATCTGGACGACAGTGAAGTCAAGCGCTTGATCGCCCTCAGCCAGGCGGGAGATACGGTCGCCCGCGATACGCTCGTGGGCTGCAACATCCGGCTCGTCTGGTCGGTTGTGCAGCGCTTCCTCAATCGGGGGTATGAAGCCGAGGATCTGTTCCAGATCGGCAGCATCGGCTTGCTGAAGGCGGTGGACAAATTTGATTTGTCCTTCGATGTCAAGTTCTCGACCTACGCCGTTCCGATGATTATCGGAGAGATTCAGCGTTTTCTCAGAGATGACGGAACCTTGAAGGTCAGCCGTTCCCTGAAGGAGCTGGCCAACAAGGTGCGCAAGGTGAAGGATGAGCTGTCCAAGCAGCTCGGGCGGCTGCCCACGATCAAGGAAGTGGCAGACGCGCTCGGGATCTCCCCGGAAGACGTAGTCTTTGCACAGGAAGCAAATAAGCCGCCCTCCTCGATCCACGAGACCGTGTTCGAGAATGACGGCGATCCGATTACATTAATGGATCAAATATCCGATGATTCGCAGGAAAAATGGTTTGACAAAATGGCGTTGGGGGAAGCGATCGAGCGTCTGAATGAACGAGAACGACTCATCGTGTACCTCCGGTATTACCGGGATCAGACCCAATCGGAGGTTGCAGGCCGGCTTGGCATCTCCCAGGTTCAGGTTTCCCGGCTTGAGAAGAAAATCCTTCAGTCGATCCGCGAACAGATCGCCCAATGAGGGCGGTCACGCACTGAGCTGGGTCATCTCGTAATAAGTGACAATCAACAGATCCAGCTCCTGGCTGATGCGAACCACATGCGGGTGAGTGAGGGGGTCCCGTTTCCCGGCGAAAAGGTTCAACTGCTGACGAAGCATTTCAATTTGTTCGGACAAGCGGGACAATTCCATAATGGGTGAGACGACTCCTCTCCTCATGGGCGTAACGATCATATATAACCATAATACCCACGTAATGTAAAATGAAACTTTTCGTAACATTCGCGTTTTCTCGCTCGCTTCCCCTTATTTCATCGCGTGTTCAATAGATTGTCAGAATTTTGCCGGCTGCCAAGCCGGTTTTTCTGTGAAACGCTTTCCTTCTGGAAATCGTATTAGTTAGGGTGTGTGCAAAGCACGCACGATCCGGCTTGTCTGTGAAGCTGGATGATCTGCAGGTGCGGCCGTCCGCAATACGACCATTGGGAGAGATTGTGATGAATCAAATGCTGGAGCTGGCTGGACAAGCGGCTCGAACGAACAATACAAAGTTGATTAACGACTGGAAGAATGGGCTGCTTGTCTATAAATTTGCTCTGGACGAAGTAAACACGAAGCTGGAAATCCTGAACGAAGAATTTCAATATATCCATAACTACAACCCCATCGAACACATGAAATCCCGGCTCAAGTCGCCGGAGAGCATTATCGCCAAGCTGCGCCGCAAGGACTTGGAGGTCACCCTGGATAATGCGAGAGAGCACATTCATGACATTGCAGGCATCCGGATTATTTGCTCCTTTACGACGGATATCTACAAGATTATGGACCTGCTGTCCCGCCAAAGCGATGTTCAAGTGCTGAAGGTGAAGGATTACATTCGATCGCCTAAGCCGAACGGCTACCGCAGCGCTCATCTACTCATTCTCATTCCGGTCTTCCTGTCTGATCGGGTCGAGCAGGTTCCGGTCGAAATTCAGATTCGAACCGTTGCCATGGACTTCTGGGCAAGCCTGGAACACAAAATCTATTACAAATTCGACAGCGAGGTCCCCGAGTCCATCACCGATCAATTGAAGGATTCGGCGGAATTGATCGATCTTCTCGACAAGCGAATGCTGGCGATCAATGAGGAAGTTCAGGATTACAAGAAGGATGACCCTTCGATTCTCCCGATCATCATTTCCTGAGTACAGGCATCCCGAACAAGGCATACTTTCCCTATAGCGACTGGGGAGGGTGATGGGCTTGACTCGCGATCTGCGCGACCACGGGGTGCTGTATCTTCGCTTCCGCAAGAGGGTCTGTCTGAATAAGGGCGAAGTCCTCACACTCGGGCGGGCCGCTCGACTGCTTGCCGATTCCGAGCTCGAAGAAGAACTGAAGGCGCTTGTGCTGGCGAGACCGGAGCACAAAGACGGCAACATGGTGCTCATCGACGTCTTACATATCATCGATCTGGTGCACAAGCAGGTTCCCGGGCTTCGCATCGAGCACTTTGGAGATCCTTTCGTCTTGGTAGAAGTAAAAGCCAAACCGGATCGAATCCCCAACTGGCTGCTCGTTTCGGCGGTTTGGCTTCTGCTCTTTATCGGCTCGGGGCTTACGATCCTCAACTTCCACGCGGATGTCAGCATGCAAGCCGCTCATCAGCGGCTTTATCGCCTTCTTACCGGGCATTTGGAGCTTCGCCCCTATGTGCTGCAGATCCCTTATTCCTTAGGGATCGGCGTCGGAATGGCGCTGTTCTTCAATCGGTTTTTCAAGAAAACCTTCAATGAAGAACCGAGCCCGCTTGAAGTTGAAATGTATCTCTACCAGGAAAACATGAACCAATACATTGTCACCGAGGAATACAGCAAGCTGGCTGCCAAGGAAGGCGATCGACATGATTGTCCTCCGTGAGCTGGGTGCTGCTTTTGTCGGCTTGGCCTGGGGCATTGCCGTCGGCTCGGGCTTCGTGGCGTTCATCGCGGTACTTGATATCCTGCCGCGCCTCGCCCAGGTGACGCGAACCTTTCGCTCCATCCATTTCTATGAGCGGGCAATGATTGCAGGCTCTGTCTATTGGACGCTTGCCGATTTCAATGACTGGCTGCTGCCCTTGCCTCAAGGTGCGGTACTTCTAACCGGCCTCTTGTCGGGCATGTTTGTGGGACTGCTCGCGGGAGGATTAACGGAAGTCGTCAACGTTTTGCCGATCCTGGCGAAGCGGCTTGGCCTGACCGCTCATATAGCTCTTTTTCTCTTTGCGATGATTGCCGGCAAAGTCATCGGTTCCCTGCTCGAATGGCTCGTGTATTAACGATGATCACCCCCTGATCGCTTATCCACTCTTAATGCACGTTTGAGAGTTGATGAGCTACTGGCCATGTGATAAGGTTGGAATAAATGATTTTGGGGGGAGCACACGCGTTATGTTTTTGCATGGGACCAGCACGATTAATGGGCGGGGGCATCTGGAGATCGGCGGATGCGATGCGACCGTCCTTGCCGAATCTTTCGGCACCCCCTTGTATGTGATGGATGAGGAACTCATTCGCCGGCGCTGTCGGGAGTTTGTTCAAGCCTTTGAGGAGAGCGGTCTGGAGCATCAGATTGCCTTCGCCAGCAAAGCGTTTTGCGTGATGGCGATGTGCAAGCTCATCGAAGAGGAAGGGCTCACCTTGGACGTGGTGTCGGACGGCGAGCTGTATACTGCCCTCCAAGCCGGGTTTCCGCCGGAACGGATTCATTTCCACGGCAACAACAAGACGCCGGACGAAATTGCCTTCGCCCTTGATGCGGGGATCGGCGTGTTTGTGGTCGATAACTTTCATGAGCTCGCTCTGCTGAACGCCATGGCGGGAAGCAACAAGAAACAAGTGGACATCCTGCTGCGCGTTTCTCCCGGAGTGGAGGCGCACACGCATGATTATATGTTGACGGGCAACGAGGACTCGAAGTTCGGCTTCGACCTCGGATCCGGAGCCGCGATGGAAGCGGCCAAGCTGGCGCTTCTGCAGCCTCATCTGACGCTGCTCGGGATTCACTCGCACATCGGCTCGCAGATCTTCGAGGTGGACGGCTTTCGGATGGCCGTCGACAAGCTGCTGCAATTCTGTATTGCGGTGCGGGAAGAGACTGGCGCAACCTTCCGCGTGCTCAATCTGGGCGGCGGCTTCGGTGTTCGTTACGTAGACGGAGATACGCCTCTCGCTATCGCTGATTACGTCAAGGCGATCACGGGCAACATTTCGTCGACGTTTACGAGCAATGGCTATCCGGTTCCGGCGATCTGGGTGGAGCCGGGACGGACGATCGTGGGCGATGCAGGCACGACCCTCTACACGATCGGATCAACCAAGGATCTTCCCGGTGTTCGCAAGTACGTGTCCGTGGACGGCGGCATGACCGACAATCCTCGACCTGCTCTCTACCAGGCCAAGTATGAGGCCATGCTGGCGAACCGGGCGAACGATGCAGACGAAGAGACCGTCTCGATTGCCGGAAAATGCTGCGAGAGCGGAGACATGCTCATTTGGGACCTGGAGCTGCCGAAGGCGGCGGCTGGCGATCTGCTCGCCGTCTCTTGCACCGGGGCGTACAACTACTCCATGGCCAGCAACTATAACCGCATACGGCGCCCGGCCGTCGTCTTCGTCAAGGACGGAGAAGCGGACGTGGTGGTTCAACGCGAGACGCACGCCGACCTCGTCAAGGGGGACCTCATTCCCGCCCGCATGCAGAATCAGCCGACGGAGGCTGCCAAGCGATAAGGAGCTGCGTCGAGTCTCTAAGTTGTGTTTTTGTTCCATTCCCCGTACAATGGAAACCGAGTTCGTTAACGAAGGAGAGACCTAACCATGGCTAAACAAGCGACCATTACGATGGAAAACGGCGAACAAGTCGTCATCGACCTGTTTGAGCAAGACGCCCCCAACACGGTGGCCAACTTTGAAAAGCTCGCGAACAGCGGCTTCTACAACGGCCTCGTGTTCCACCGCGTCATCCCGGGCTTCGTCGCACAAGGCGGCTGTCCGCAAGGAACCGGAACCGGCGGCCCTGGCTACACGATCAACTGTGAGATCAACCCGAACAAGCATGAACGGGGAACGCTCGCCATGGCCCACGCAGGCCGTAACACCGGCGGTAGCCAGTTCTACATCTGCTACGCTCCGCAGCCGCACCTCGATGGACAACACACCGTGTTCGGCAAGGTGGTAAGCGGCATGGAAGCCGTGGATACGTTCCGCGGCCGCGACAAGATGGCCAAGGTAGAAGTCACCGAGGTATAAGACGACAGCGGGCCAAAAGTCCCGGGCGCGGATGAGCTCCGCCCCGGGATTCTTTCGTTATGCGGTGCAACTTTTCCCTAGAAGAAACCGTCAATTTGTCCGTGGTAGTCAAGAGAGACAAAGAGGGGGAACTCATGAAGAAGTCGAAGAAACGCCTCATCCTCGGGATCCTGCTCCTTCTCGTGGTCGTGGTCTGCGTCTATGTGTACCGGGTGTATGA
Organism: Gorillibacterium sp. CAU 1737; assembly: GCF_039888655.1. Taxonomy (NCBI): domain Bacteria; kingdom Bacillati; phylum Bacillota; class Bacilli; order Caryophanales; family Paenibacillaceae; genus Gorillibacterium; species Gorillibacterium sp. CAU 1737. Next base: position 601,749 of record NZ_JBDQQO010000002.1, on the reverse strand, counting down.
TTCCTTGAACAGCCTGAGCAGCCACGCCGAAGAAGTCAGCGGAACTACGGAATGGAAGGGCAAGGATCGAGTGAACATTCTGCTGCTCGGGGGGGATTCCCGCGACAGCGGCAAGGATCAAAATCCGCGCGCCGATACGCTCATGATTGCGTCCGTCAATCCAGTGGACAAGAGCATTGTGCTGTTCTCAGTGCTCCGCGATACGTATGTGAGCATTCCCGATCACGGAAAAGGCAAAATCAATGCAGCCCTCGCCTACGGAGGACCCTCATTGGCTATTCAAACGGTGAGCGAGCTATTGGACATTCCCATTCATTATTACGTCTATACCGACTTCCAAGGCTTCATGTCCTTGATCGACGCAGTTGGCGGCGTGACATTGGATGTAGAGAAGGACATGGATTATGAAGATGCGGCCGACGGTCACAAATTCGACATCCATCTGAAAAAAGGCGTTCAGGAGCTGGACGGCAAAACCGCCCTGCAATACGTACGCTTCCGTCACGATGCGTTGTCGGACCTCTCGCGTACCGAGCGGCAGCGCAAGCTGATCACCGCCGTCACCGAGAAGCTTCAGAATGCGTCTTCTCTTGTGAAGCTGCCGGGTATCATCAAATCAGTCAGCCCTTATGTTACGACGAATATGGAGCCTTCCGACATGCTCAAGCTGGGCAAGCTAGGCTATGACGCGAAGGGCAATGGCATCCGCAGCGTGCAGCTGCCGCCGACGAATCTCATCAAGAACATCCGCACGAAGAGCGGAGCGGCCCTCAGCGCGGACCCTGCTGCTCTCCAAGGCTTTGTGTCTTCCACGCTGGAGCAAGCCGATCAGAAGGCTTCTGCCGATGGGGAAACGGGTGGGAAGTAAGCGCAGGCCTGTCGATTAATCGCTAAGCTATCCTCTAGGCAAGCAGGCACTCCGAGCATGGAGTGCCTGCTTGTTTTTTATCTGAAGTGCGGTGACGGACGAGGATCACGGCTTGCCCATTATGGAAAGACAGGGTTTGCAAACCCGCTCTGGAGTGGTAGAATCGGGATAACCCCTTGAAAGAGGGGGGAAGATTTCCTTCGGGGCAGGGTGCAAGTCCCTACCGACGGTGACCGCTAGCTTGGGGAGACCCCGCCAGTGGAAGTCCGTGACCTGAGTGTTAGGAACGGTTCGTATCCCGTGTCCTGCTCTCGGCTGATCCGGTGCAAATCCGGGACCGACAGTTACAGTCTGGATGGGAGAAGGAAATGCGACAGAACCAACGGCTCGGCTTCTTTGTACCTCCTTTCACAAGCCTATCAAGAGCGGATTCCGTTCGTTGATTGCTTGTCTTTCGTTCATTCGCTCGAAGAGGAATGCGGGATTCGCCCGCCGTCTGAATCAGCATGAGCAAGGAGACTGGATGGCTGTCGTTGGCGCTGCCCGTATTTCAGAACCCAAGCCCCCGAACCTTTGGATCGGGGGCTTTTTTGTTGTGACTTGTGTGGATCCGCCGCGCTTGGGAAATCATCGAAGAAGGGAGGAATCCGAGTGGACGAATTGAGCGATGATCATTACATGGGGCTGGCCCTCAACCTCGCGAGGGGAACAGCGGGACAGACCGGGATCAACCCGGCGGTAGGCTGCGTCGTGGTGAAGGACGGGCGAATTGTGGGCATGGGAGCTCACCTGAAGCGCGGGACCGCCCATGCGGAGGTTCATGCGTTGAACATGGCGGGCGGTGAAGCCGAAGGCGCGACCGTCTACGTCACGCTGGAGCCGTGCAGCCACCACGGCAAGACACCGCCGTGTGCGGACCGGCTCGTGGCCGAGAGGGTCGCGCGCGTGGTCGTCGCGGCGAGCGACCCGAACCCGGCCGTGGCCGGACGCGGGCTCGCCCGGCTGCGCGAGCAGGGAATCGCCGTCGTGACGGGCGTCCGCGAAGCGGAAGCCCTCGCCCTGAACGAGGCGTTCCGCAAGTACATCGTGACGGGGATGCCCTTCGTCACGCTGAAGACCGCGAGCACACTTGACGGCCGGGTCGCCAGCCGCACCGGGGACAGCCGGTGGATCACGAACCCGCAATCGCGGGAGTTCGTGCACGTCCTGCGTCACCGGAACCAGGCGGTGCTGACCGGCATCGGCACCGTGCTCGCGGATGACCCGGAGTTCTCGACGCGCCTCTCCGTACCGGCTCTCCAGCCGGTTCGGGTTATCGTCGACTCCGAGCTCCGGCTTCCGTCGGATGCGCGGCTCCTTCGCCCAGGCTCCGGCGGGCCCGTGCTCGTGCTGACGCGCGAAGGCGCAGACCCCGAACGAGCGCGCCGGCTGGTGGAGCGAGGCGCCGAGGTCGTGCCCGTCGAGGGAGCCGGAGCGCGCGTCAGCCTGCGAGCCGCCTTGCGCGAGCTCGGGCGGCGCGAGATTGGCTCCGTCCTCCTCGAAGGAGGCGGCCGTCTGAACGGCGCGATGCTGGCGGAGCAACTGGTCGACAAGCTCGTGCTCTTCTTCGCGCCGAAGATCATTGGCGGGGCGAATGCCCCCGTCAGCTTCGCCTTTGAAGGCTTTGACCGGATGGCGGATGCGATTCGCTTCACGAACATGAAGGCCGAGCCGTTTGGGGAAGACCTGTGCCTGACCGGCTATCCGATCTACGGGAACCTTTCTATGGAGGAAGGAAAGCCAGGAGCTGAGACAGGGGCAGAGGCAACAGGCACTATGACGTCGAGGGGAGGAGAAGCTCATGTTCACCGGGATCATTGAAGAAATCGGGGTTTTGCGCGGCGTGCAGCGAGAGGGGCAGGCGCTCGTCCTGACGATCAGTGCCACGCGCATTCTGGAGGATGTTCACCTCGGCGACAGCATCGCCGTCAACGGCGTCTGCCTGACCGTCATCCGGTTCGACGCCTCCAGCGTCTCCATGGATGTCATGCCCCAGACGTACCGGAGCACCAACCTGAAGCAACTTCAACCGGGAAGTCGGGTCAACCTGGAGCGTGCCATGGCGGCCGGCGGCCGCTATGGGGGACACATGGTGCAGGGACACGTGGACACACCGGGAAGAATCCTCTCCCGGAATCGGGAAGAGAACGCCGTCGTCTATGTCATCCGGCCGGAACGGGAGGATGTGCTGCGCTACATCATCCCGCAGGGCTCCGTAGCGATTGACGGCATCAGCCTGACGGTGGTGGACACGACAGAGGAATCCTTTGCGGTGTCCATCATTCCCCACACCTTGCAGGAGACCATCCTGGCCGATAAAGCGGCGGGTGATACCGTCAACCTGGAAGCCGACATCCTCGGCAAGTACATCGACCGCCTGCTGCGTGCACCGGCCCCATCCGCAGCAACCAAGAAAACAGGTGGCCTTACCGAGGCTTTTCTTGCGGAGAACGGCTTTCTTTAAGAACAACGAGTGAGAGTGATTTTGGAGCAACGGGCAGATAGAACAACAGGCAGATAAAGCAACAGACAAGTAGTGCAACTGACATTTGTTAGATATGGAAAGACAGGAGGGACAAAAGACATGGACCCCATTCGTTTGGATTCCATTGAAAAGGCGATCGAGGACCTGAAGCAAGGCAAGGTCATCTTGGTCGTCGACGACGAGGACCGGGAGAACGAAGGTGACTTCATCGCGTTGGCGGAGAAGGCTACCCCCGAAGTCATCAATTTCATGATTCGGGAAGGACGCGGGCTGGTCTGCGTGCCGATCACCGAAGAGCGTGCCGCTGAGCTTGACCTGCGGCCGATGGTCGAGCACAATACAGATAACCATGGAACGGCCTTTACCGTCTCGGTTGACCATGTGAGGACCACGACCGGCATCTCTGCCCATGAGCGCTCCTTGACCATTCAAGCGCTTATTGATAGCGAGGCCAAGCCAGGTGACTTCCGCCGTCCCGGGCACATCTTCCCGCTCATTGCCAAGAAGGGCGGCGTCCTGCGCCGAGCTGGCCACACCGAAGCAGCCGTCGACCTGGCGCGTCTTTGCGGAGCGGAGCCAGCCGCGGTCATCTGCGAGGTCATCCAGGAGGACGGCACGATGGCTCGCGTCCCCGATCTGATGAAGCTGAAAGAGGAAAAAGGCCTCACGCTCATCAGCATCCGCGATCTGATTCGCTATCGGAATGAGAAGGATGAGCTCGTCATCCGGGAGGTAGAGGTGAAGCTTCCCACCGACTTTGGAACCTTTCAAGCTGTAGCTTATTCGAACGAAGTGGACGGCAAGGAGCACATTGCGCTCGTGAAGGGAACGCTCGATCCCGAGAAGCCGGTTCTCGTGCGGGTACATTCCGAATGCTTGACTGGAGATGTCTTTCACTCCCATCGTTGTGACTGCGGGCCTCAGCTGGAAGCGGCCCTTGCCCGCATCGAGCAAGCCGGAGCCGGCGTCCTGCTCTATATGCGGCAGGAAGGGCGCGGCATCGGGCTCATCAACAAATTGCGCGCCTATAAGCTTCAAGAAGAAGGACTTGACACCGTAGACGCGAATATTAAACTAGGCTTTGCACCTGATTTGCGGGATTACGGCATCGGAGCGCAAATTTTACGTGATCTGGGTGTACGACAAATTCGTCTTCTGACGAATAATCCGCGCAAGATTGCCGGCCTGGAGGGCTACGGCCTTCATGTGGTCGAACGAGTTCCCCTGCAAATGCCGGAAAATGAAGATAACACAAACTACTTGCATACGAAGCAACAGAAGTTGGGCCATCTCCTGCAATTTGTGGAGCAGAACGAACCGAACGCCCAAATCCAACCCTCTTCTAATAAGAAAGGATGATCCAGATGACTCGTACGTTTGAAGGAAACCTGATTTCGGAAAACAGCAAGTATGCCATCGTCGCAGGACGGTTTAATGAATTCATCGTTGGGAAGCTGGTCTCCGGCGCTCTCGATGCCCTGAAGCGGCACGGAGCCGATGAGGAGGATGTGGACATCGCTTGGGTACCGGGTGCTTTCGAAATCCCTATCATTGCGAAGAAGATGGCGGAGACCGGCAAATACGATGCGGTCATTACCCTCGGCGCTGTCATTCGAGGATCAACCCCGCATTTTGACTTCGTGGCGAGCGAGGTGTCCAAGGGAGTGGCTTCGATCGGTCTCTCCACGGGAGTGCCGACGATCTTTGGCGTCCTGACCACGGACTCCATCGAGCAGGCCATTGAACGAGCTGGAACGAAGGCTGGCAACAAAGGCTGGGAAGCTGCAGCCACTGCCATTGAAATGGTGAACCTGGTTAAACAGATTCACGCGTAAGGGAGATTACGGAGAACCGCATGAATGGACCTACCGAGGAACAACAATCCGCATCAACACCGCTCGTTATGGAAGAGGCGGAGCCATCCGCCTCCGCCGGGGCCAATAAGGTAACCTTCAAGCTTGAAGCCTTCGAGGGGCCGCTCGATCTGTTGCTCCACTTGATTGAGAAGAACGAGGTCGACATCTATGACATCCCCATCCGGATGATTACAGACCAGTACATGGAATACCTGGACCTGTTCCAGGAGCTGGAGCTCGACCTCACGAGCGAGTTTTTGGTCATGGCCGCGACGCTGCTATCCATTAAGAGCAAGATGCTTCTGCCGAAGCCTCCGGTGATCGAGATGGAGTGGGAAGACGGCATGGAAGATCCTGACCTCGATCCGCGCACCGAGCTCGTCCGCCAGTTGATGGAGTACAAGAAATACAAGGAAATAGCCGATCATCTGCGGGAAAAGGAGCTGGAACGCAGCCACATCTTCACGCGCGAGCCGGTGGATTTGTCGCCTTATGCTCGCGAAGTTCAGTCCAATCCGGTGGAAGGGCTCCTGCCTCGCGACTTGCTCATCGCCTTTCATCGTGCCCTGAAGAAGATGGCGAACCGGCAAGCGGTCGCGCGTATTCGCCGTGATGAAATCTCCGTGAAGGAGCGGATCGGGCAAGTGCTTCGCCAGTTGAAGCGAGAAGGGGGCCGCGTCCTGTTTTCCCGGCTGCTGGAGGACGGGTTTTCCCGGGAGGAGGTCGTCACGACCTTCCTTGCCCTGCTGGAGCTGATGAAGATGAAGCAGATCGTCTGCTTTCAGCATCGCTTGTTTGAGGATATCGTAATTGAAGCCAGAGAGGATGAACGTGCGGTTGTCTCGGAATCCGATGTTACCGATTATTGAAGGCCTGCTGTTCGCAGCGGGAGACGAAGGGCTGGACGCCCGCCAATTGGCGGAGGTGCTGGAGATCAGCACGGCGGCCGCCCGCGAGCTGGTAGAAAGCTTGCGCCTAGACCTCCAGGAGAGCGGGAGAGGGGTGCAGATTATCGAATTGGCCGGTGCCTACCAGATGACGACCATTGCTGAGCATGCGCCTTATTTTGAAAAGCTTGCAGAGTCGCCGTCCCGTTCCTCGCTCTCCCAGGCTGCACTCGAGACGCTGTCCATTATTGCGTACCGCCAGCCGATTACTCGGGTGGAGATTGAGGAGATTCGCGGCGTCAAATGCGACCGGGCACTCCAGACGCTTGTTGCAAAAGAGCTTATCGAGGAGACAGGCCGTGCCGAGGCGGTGGGGCGTCCCATCTTATACGGAACAACCAAGCTGTTTCTGGATTACTTCGGCATGTCACGCCTGGAGGATTTGCCCGATTCGTCAATTTTTGAACAGGTTCTTAGCGCGGAAGAGGAGGATCGGCTTCTGTTTGGTCGAGCCGAGGCCAAGCAGATCACGTTCGAAGATTTTGCCCATGAGCCCAAGGTGGATCCCCTTCAAGCGGAGTTGGATGCCCTTGAGGAATCGTTCCGAGCTTTGGAGGAAGAGTCCCCGATTCCAGTCTCGGATGAGGAATAATCCATTCTTGTGCATTTATTCCAATCGGAACGTACACACTAACCCGTGTTCTTTGGCTGTGGTTTGCCAAAGCAGCACGGGTTTTGGTTTTTCATATGGAGTTGGCTTTGCATTCGGACTCAGGGAAGGGAGTATCCGCAATGGGGTGGTGGCTTACGCTCATCATAGTGCTCGCTCTTCTGCTCATAGGAGGAGCCATTCTGGCAAGCCGGATTCACATCGAATTTCGCTTTCGCCGCGCGCGGGAAGACGATCGGCTGGAGCTTGACGTGAAGGCCTTATTCGGGTTTCTTCATTACCGCTACGAGGTTCCTCGGATTGATTATAAAGGCATCTGGACCGGGTTTCGTTTTTACGGCAAAGGAGAGGAGCAAGGTCCATCGGTGCCAGGAACCCGCAACATCGAAGATCTTAACAAGCGGGATGTCGATTGGTGGACTTCGATCTATCGAAGCTTTAAGGAAAACGTTCGCGATTACAAAGGGTGGGTGAGGGAGACGCTGGCCCGGCTCGTGTGCACCGGATTTCGGTGGTCGACCTCCATCGGGGCGGGTAATCCCACGACGACCGCCGTGCTCACCGGAGCGGGATGGGGAGTAAAAGCCTTCCTGATCGGTCGCTTGACCGACCTCACGAGGGTGAAGGCGGAACCGATTCTACTGGTCAGTCCGGTCTACAATCGCTATTCATTCTCTACGGATGTAGAAGTGATTATGGAAGTTCGGCTGGGCTCTCTCGTTGCCTCTGGTTGGAGTCTCCTGCGCCGGGTTTCGAGTCTCAAGCAGATCAAGAACGTTCTTCGCAGCTTGCGCAGGCAGCAGAAAGCCGCATCTTCAGTTGCCTCTACCTTCACCAGCTCCAGAACCGGGTCATGACGGAATCGCCTCGGGCGTATAGAATTGAAAACAGGACGTGCCTTTCGGCACGTCCTGCTGCTTTCGTCGAGCTTCTTGAAATGTAACGTTGAAGCTCTGCAACGAGTTCAAGCTCGGGTGAGAGGAACGTTCGGGTCGACCTCTGCTTCGTAATCTACGCCCGGAAGACCAAAGCCAAACAAACGAAGGAAATCTTGCCGGTACCCTTCCAGGTCCCCAAGCTCCGCCAGGTTTTCCTCGGTTATGCGGTTCCAGAGCGCGTCAACCTCTTGCTGAACATCCTCGCGCATTTCCCAATCGTCAATGCGAATGCGGCCCGCTTCATCAAGCGGAGTCTCTTCCTTGTAAAGGCGATCCGCGTACAGACGGTAAATTTGCTCAATGGTTCCTTCATGAATCCCTTTTTCCTTCATTACCTTGAAGAGAAGGGAGATGTACAGCGGGACGATGGGAATGGCCGAACTGGATTGGGTTACGAGCGCCTTGTTGACCGAGACGACCGCTTGGCCGCCGATCTTATCCTGCAGCAGGCGATTCAGCTCATGTGCTGTCTGTTCCAGGTGGTCCTTCGACCGACCGATGGTTCCTTCCCGATAGATGGGATAGGTGATTTGCGGACCGATGTAGGAATAAGCAACGGTTTTGGCGCCTTGCGCGAGAACGCCGGCCGCAAGCAGGTCGTGAATCCAGAAATCCCAGTCTTCGCCGCCCATGACGGCGATGGTCTGACGGACTTCATCTTCGGTAGCCGGGGCTACCGTTACCTCGGACACCGCGCCGCTCATGAAGTTAACCGTCTTATTCGTATACGGGGCTTGAATGGGCTTGATGACGGAAGTAAACGACTCCCCTGTCTTCGGGTGCGTACGGCGCGGAGAAGCCAGGCTGTAGATGACCAGGTCGACTTGGCCGAGCTTTTCCTTGATGAGGGCAATCGTCTCCTGCTTGATTTCATCGGAGAAGGCGTTGCCGTTGATGCTCTCGGCAACAAGTCCTTCCGCGCGGGCGGCCTTCTCGAAAGCGGCGGTGTTGTACCAGCCTGCGGATGCGGTGCGATCCTTCTCGGCGGGACGCTCGAAGAAGACGCCAATCGTGTCAGCTCCGAACCCGAAGGCAGCGGAGATCCGGCTGGCCAACCCGAATCCGGTTGAGGCTCCGATGACCAGCACCTTTTTGGGACCGTTCAGCTTCGGTTGCTCCTTTATGTACCGGATTTGTTCGGCTACGTGCTCAGCGCAGCCTTCCGGATGGGCATTGGTGCAAATAAATCCGCGAATTTTCGGTTGAATGACCATCGGGATTCTCCTTTTTGGGCATAATGATATTCCCGCTATAGCAGCGTTGTTGGAACTTCGTGTTCCAGTATACCATGTCCCGATCGACTTTGCAGAGTAGAGGGGCGATTCTTCAACGCATCAAGCGCTTTAAACAAAAGCGATTTTGCAGAGGACTCATGCTTTCGAGCACAATGGGCATGCTACAAAAAGCTCATCACACATTGATTATGACCTCAAGGAGGAGTGACCCCATGTCCGACCATCCCATTCAAGGCCTAATGAAGACAGCTATGGAACAGATTACCGAAATGGTCAACGTGAACACCATCGTCGGGGACGCCATTGAGACCGGCGACGGAGATGTCATCATGCCGATCTCTCGCGTGAACTTTGGGTTTGCTGCAGGCGGCAGCGATTTTAACACAGAGAAAAGCAAGGAACTGGGAGAGGAAGCGAAGCATGCTTCCGTCCAGCTGCCCTTTGGCGGCGGCAGCGGCGGCGGTGTCTCCATCACGCCAATCGCCTTTCTCGTCGTCGGCAAGCAAGGGGTTCGGGTGGTACCGCTCGACAATCAAACCCATCTGGTGGAGCGGTTGATCGATTCGGCACCGCAAGTCGTGGACCGCATCCAAGGCATGCTGCAAAGCTTCAGCGCCAACCGAACGAGCATGACCGGAAACTCCTTCACGCCTGGAACTCCGGGAGCCGGGAATGCGAACATTCCCCCTGCACGTCCGGTAACCGGGAACTACTCCGGCGGGACAACCGGCGGCTCGTACGGCGGTGGTTTCTCCGGAACGGGAAACAGCGGGAATGGCTTCACCAATGCGGCAGAAGTGAATCCCTTCGCAGTATCGGATAATGCCGCTACGGTGACCTCGTTAACGAGCGTTGATCCCAAAGCCGACGTCTAAGAGAAGCGAAGCGCTCTCTTGATGCTAATTGTTGATGCTTACTTTGGATGGATGTGAGAAGACCGCCCTGGTGCTTTCGCCGGGGCGGTCTTTTTGCGGTTGTCCACGCGTGGACAGAGCATCGGACAACCGTGGACATGTTCCGGCTTCCAGCCGCATATAGATGGGGCATAAGAGATCGACCAATCGGGAGTGAGACCATGATTCGTAAGGTGCTTCGGAGGGCATGCCTCCTTCTTGGGGGAATGGCGTTGCTGACCTCCGTCCTGTCCCCTGTCTACGCAGAGCCGGCCGCAGGCTCAAAAAAACCTCCTGCCCTGGATACCCAGGCGGAGACGGCAGCACTCATTGATGTCACATCCGGACGGCTGTTGTACAGCAAGCAGGGAGACAAACGGATGCGAATCGCCAGCACAACCAAGATCATGACGGCCATTCTGGCTGTGGAATACGGCCATTTGTCGGACAAGGTGACCGTGACCTCTAATGCCTCTGGCAAGGAGGGCTCCTCTATTTATTTGAAGGCAGGCGAGGAGATGAGCTTGAACGACCTGCTTTATGGCCTTATGCTGCGGTCCGGCAATGACGCGGCAACCGCCATAGCGGAGCATGTCGGGGGCTCGCAGGAAGGATTTGTCTACTTGATGAATCAGAAAGCAGAGGAATTAGGCATGGTCGGCTCACATTTCGCCAATCCAAGCGGCCTCGATGCGGAGGATCATTATTCGACTGCTCATGATATGGCCAAGCTCGCCGCTTATGCCTTGAAAAACCCCCTCTTCCGCGAGATCGTCAAGACCAAATCAAAGCGAATTTCGAGAGAGGACGAGCCGTGGGACACCGTTTGGACCAACAAGAACAAGATGCTGTCGCTCTATCCAGGCTCCGACGGGGTGAAGACGGGGTTTACGAAGCTATCCCGCCGGTGTCTGGTGTCCTCCGCCACCCGGAATGGCCAGCAGCTTGCTGCCGTAACGCTAAACGACGGCAACGATTGGGCGGATCACAGCCGGATGCTGGATTACGGGTTTGTGAATTATCCGCTTGAGGTGGTTGTCCAAGCGGGTGAAAAAGTGGGGGAAGGCTTTGCCGCGTCCGAGGAATTTGCTTACCCGCTCACGAAAGGAGAGGCGGCTGACATCCGCCGCACCCTTCAACCTGCCGCTGTCAAAAGCCTGGAATACCGACTGGGGAAACGGGGTGACCTCGTTCTCCATCTGAATGGAGAACGAATCGGTCAAGTCTCCCTAAAGGAACTGCCCAAGCCCAAGATCCAATCATCGAGCGGAACGAAAGGGTCCTTTGCAAACGAGGACGTTGGAGAGTCGAACGGCAGTTCAGAAGCCAAGGACAATAGCTGGATGAATCGGTTTCGCATCGCCTTCACGGACGTTTGGTCCGCGCTCATTCCCGGAGAAAGGAAGAAGTAGCTTATGGTCAATTGGATCTGGCTGTTCTTTCTGGTGACCGGCATTGTGGTCGCCGCTGTGCAGGGAAACATCGATGTCGTGACGAAAGCCGTTTTTGAAGGAGCGGAGACAGGGGTTACGGTCTCCCTCGGCCTCGTCAGTGTCCTTACCTTTTGGATGGGGATGATGCGCATTGCGGAGGAGGGCGGCCTGCTGCGTGTTTTGTCCAAGCTGCTCCGACCGGTCGTACGGTTTCTTTTTCCGAGTGTGCCAATCAACCATCCTGCGGCAGGCTACATCATGTCCAACATGAGTGCGAATCTTCTCGGTCTGGGGAATGCCGCAACGCCGATGGGCATCAAAGCCATGCAGGAGCTGCAGCAACTGAACCCGAATAAGGAGCGCGCCAGTCCGGCGATGTGCACGCTGCTCGCCTTGAATACCGCAAGCATCACGCTCATTCCGACGACGTTGATCGCCATCCGCTTGAATCTGCATTCCGGCAATCCGGCCGAAATCATTGGTACCACTCTGCTCGCAACGGCCGTTTCTACAGCGAGCGCTATCCTCGTGGATCGTTGGTACCGCAGACGGGAGGGCTGATCCATGTTTGCCGTTCTATCCGCTGTGTCCGCCTGGGCGATTCCGGTTCTTCTCGTGTTCATTCCGCTCTATTCCGCTTTCCGCAAAGTACCGGTCTATGAGTCCTTTGTGGAAGGAGCGAAGGATGGCTTCCAGACGGCGGTTTCGATTATCCCTTCGCTCGTTGGCATGATGGTGGCCATCAGCGTCTTTCGCGCCTCGGGTGCAATGGACATGCTGGTGGGTGCCATCAAACCCTTGCTCGACCTGGCCGGCATTCCGGGAGAAGTGCTTCCGCTAGCCATTCTTCGGCCGATTACGGGTGCGGGCTCTCTCGCGTTTACCACCGACCTGATGAAGCAATTCGGCCCTGATTCGCTCATTGGACGCATAGCATCGACGGTTCAGGGCAGCACTGATACGACCCTTTATGTGATCACAGTCTATTTTGGCGCAGTCGGGATTCGTAAGGCAGGATACGCCCTTAAGGTGGGGTTGATCAGCGATGCCATCGGCTTCCTTGCTTCCGTCGCGGTCTGTTACCTGGTTTTTGGCTAATGCTTACGCGTTGTTCCATGTTTTGCAGCAAAAGATAGCAATCCAGGATGATTGGGAAGGGTTTCCGAAAAGGAAGCCCTCTTTTGCTTGTGATTTTGCTTTCGACTGGGTATGATTACGAATGAGGTGAACCGACAATATGGAACGTTTGCAAAAGGTATTAGCGCAAGCCGGCATCGCATCGCGGCGAAAAAGCGAAGAAATGATCAGCTCGGGGCGGGTACAAGTTAACGGAACCGTCGTGAAGGAGCTTGGAGTTAAAGTAGACCCGGCAGCCGACGAGATTCTGGTCGACGGCAAGCCGATCAAAAATGAGCAAACGCTTTACTTGCTCCTGCACAAACCCAAGGGCGTTATCACGAGTGCCAAGGATACCAAGGGACGCAAGGTAGTGGCTGACTATCTTCCGGGAATCAAGGAGCGTGTCTACCCGGTAGGCCGACTGGATTATGATACAGAAGGGCTGCTGATCCTTACCAACGATGGAGAATTCGCGTATGTGATGACCCATCCGCGTTATCATGTCCCGCGCACCTATCGGGCAACGGTCAAGGGGACGCCGCATGGCAAGGTGCTGGAGCAGCTTGCGAAGGGCGTCAAGCTGGATGACGGCATGACTTCGCCTGCCATCGTGGACTACCACGACGTCAATCCCGAGAAGAATGAAACGGTGATTTCGATTACGATCTACGAGGGACGGAACCGTCAAGTCCGCCGGATGTTCGAAGCGGTGAAATATCCGGTTATTCGACTGAAGCGGGTCCAATTCGGACCGCTCCATCTGGGTGCTCTTCCGCGCGGGAAATTCCGTCACCTGACTCCCGGTGAGGTTGAGGAATTGCGCAAAGCGGCGATGGAAGCGGAGCAAACGTCGGCGCGTCCAGCCGATTCACAATCCGTTCAAAAAAAGAATTAACGAAATCGCCAAAATTCGCTATAATGAGGGAATGATTTGACTATTCCGTGACAGCAGGAAATCGGAAACGGTTTCCTTCTATAGCGTATTTGCAAACCAGAAGCGGTCCGGTTTGCAAACACGCTCTAGGAACGGCCTGGATAGAGCCCGGAAGCGGGAAGGTTTAGGAGGAGCGTTTTATGTCAGAGAATATCGAAAGCATATTGGTCGTCGATGACGAAGAGAGGATCCGTCGGCTCCTGCGCATGTATTTGGAAAAGGAAGGCTATCGAATCGATGAGGCCGAAGACGGCGAAACGGCGCTCCAAAAGGCGATCGATCAAGATTACGACCTCATTCTGCTCGATTTGATGCTTCCCGGCATCGACGGGCTGGAGGTGTGCGCCCGCTTGCGGCAGTTCAAGGCGACCCCGGTCATCATGCTGACGGCCAAGGGAGAAGAGTCGAATCGGGTGCAGGGCTTTGAAGCCGGTACAGACGATTATGTCGTCAAGCCCTTCAGCCCCCGCGAGGTCATCTATCGCGTCAAAGCGATCCTCCGCCGCTCCTCGGCAACGGCGTACCTGTCCAAGGGAGCGAACACCAGCAACAACATCGTGTTCCCGCATCTGCTCATCGAGAGCGACGCTCACCGCGTGACGGCAGGCGGGCATGAAATTGCTTTAACCCCCAAGGAGTATGAGTTGCTTCATTACCTGGCGATCTCGCCGGACAAGGTGTTCTCGCGCGAAGAACTGCTCAAGGATGTTTGGAATTATGAATTTTTTGGAGATCTTCGTACCGTTGATACGCATGTGAAGAGATTGCGCGAGAAGCTGAACAAGGTATCGCCGGACGCAGCCGCCATGATTACTACGGTTTGGGGAGTCGGGTACAAGCTGGAGGTACCGAAATAATGCTCCTCTTTCGGAGCGTTGTCGGCAAGCTCTGGATGACCATTATCACACTGGTGGCTGTGGTGCTGATCATCTTGGGCTTGTTTTTGTTTCGCTACATCGATACGAAATTCCCCGATCAATCGGGGGCGCTGCTGAATACAGCCGAGAAGCTCGCCGAGAGCTACCGCTCTCATGAGGGAGATCCCGGCTTCGTTCTCTCCGCGAATGAAATTTTGGCTGCGGAAGAGGCCGGCATGGTCGTGCTTCCGCTGGAGAAATCGAATGAGGGCCTGATGATGACGCTCGCAGGAGCGACGGTTAAGGCAGAGGATGTCTTTGGCGAGAGTGATCTGAATGCGATACGCAAAGGAGGGCGCCTCAAAGCCAGCTATACCCTTCCGGGTAAGGAGGACGCAAGCTTTCTGCTCGTCACCGCTCCGGCTATCGTGCAAAATGGAGATACGCTCACCCACAGCCTGGTGTTGTACCAATCCAAGAAAAACATCGAAAACCTTCAGCAGTATGTGAAGCGCATTTTTATCTATGTGTGCATCATGGGATTTCTGCTGACAACTTCGTTTGCGTTCTATCTCATCACCCAGATTACCCGACCGCTGCTTGAGCTGCGTAAGGCTGCTGAGTATATTCGCACCGGAGACCTTACCCAAAGGGTCGTTGTGCACTCGCGGGATGAGATCGGAGAGCTGGGCACCACCTTTAACCTCATGACCGATCAACTGGACCATACCATCCGTGATCTTCATTTGGAAAAGGGCAACCTGGGCAGCGTCCTGCGAAGCATGGCGGATGCCGTGATCTCGTTTGACCTGGAGGGAAGGATCATCTTTCTGAACCCGGGAGGCGAGAAGGTGCTGGCGGATTGGTCCCAATACCGGCTCTATGAGCAGGAAAAGGACAGCGATGCGCAAACGCCCCTCAACGTTATTCCGGACCCGCTGAAGCCGCTGTTCGATCAAGTGACGACGGAAACACGAGAGGTTGCCACGCGGCTTCATGTGGAGAAGGCGGTTTGGTCCGCCGCTATGGCGCCCTTGTATTCGGACGAGTCGATTCGCGGGGCTGTTGTTGTGCTCAGGGACGTTACGGAGGAATATCGAGCCGAGAAGATGAAGACCGACTTTGTCGCCAACGTCTCGCACGAGCTGCGCACTCCGTTATCCATGCTGCAGGGCTACAGCGAGGCACTCATTGACGATATCGTGGCCTCTCCGGAGGAGAGAAAGGAACTGGCCCGCATCATCTACGATGAGTCGCTGCGGATGGGGCGTCTCGTGCGGGACCTGCTGGATCTGTCGAGGCTCGAAACCGGGCATATGCGAATGCATTTCCGCGAGACCGGTGTGCATGAGCTTCTCTGCCGAATGCAAAAGAAATTTGCTGCCCTCGGACGAGAGAAGGGAGTCGAGCTTGCTCTGGAATGCGTCCCGAACGCCGAGATATGGATTCATGCGGACGAAGACCGGTTGGAGCAGATTCTCACCAACCTTCTCGACAACGCCATCCGGCATACGCCGGCAGGTGCCGTCATTACGCTGAGATCCTATCCAACGGTATGGAAAGGCCAGCCCGCCGTCACCATGGAGGTGGAGGATCAAGGGGAGGGCATTCCTGCTGATGATCTCCCTTACGTATTCGAACGGTTCTACAAAGCCGATAAAGCCAGGAAGAGAGGAGGGACCGGGGGGACCGGTCTCGGCCTGGCCATTGCGAAGAACATCGCTGAATTGCACCGCGGCTCCATTGAGGTGCGCAGCAAGCTCGGTACCGGTACGACGTTTACTCTGTTTCTGCCGTTATCGCCGCCCAAATGACGCCAATCGCCAAAAAACCGGAACTTCCTGAGGAAGTTCCGGTTTTTTTCTTGAAGTGGTGTAGCGAATGGATCATGATTTTGCCGCAATGACAGAGAGAATCTTGTTTGTCGTGGAACACTTTCGCCATTTGACGATTTAAAGCGTTAATTCTTTTACCTTCACGATCTCTTCCAGCTGCTCCAATTGAGCCTGGGCTTGGTGATCGGCGTGCTTGTCGATGGTTAACACCATGATGGCAGAGCCGCCCACTACCTTGCGGCCAACCTGCATGGAGGCGATGTTGACGTTGTTTTCTCCGAGCAGCGTCCCCACCTTGCCGATGATCCCGGGTTTATCCGTATGGGAGATCAGGAGGAGGGTCCCTTCAGGAGCGATGTCCACCGGGAAGTCGTTCACCTGCACGATGCGTTCTCCGTATTCGGCCAGCAGGGTTCCGGCCAGCGTCAAGTCTCCGGCTTTCGTCTTCAGCGTGACGGTAACGAGGTTCTTGTAGTTTGCTGCTGTCGCTGTCTTCTGGACAAGGACATTCACCCCGCGCGATTTGGCCAAATGCGTAGCGTTGACGAGGTTGACCTCGCTGCCCAAGTGAGCGGAGAGCACACCCATGATGACATAACGTGTAAGCGGGTTGGTGTCCAGGTCCATCAGCTCGCCCGAGTAGCTGACGATGATGTCCGAGACCGGCGCTTCCGCCATCCGTGCCACGAACAGGCCCAGCTTCTCGCCAAGCTTGAAGAAAGGCTGCAGCTTATTCAGTACCACAGCCGGTACCGGGGGCATGTTGACCGCATTCTTGTACGGCTGATCGCGCATGATGTTCAGCACTTCCTCCGAGACGTCGATCGCCACGTTCTCTTGGGCTTCAACGGTCGAAGCGCCGAGGTGAGGCGTGACGATGATGTTCGGATGCTGGGTGAAGGGATGATCCGCCGGAAGCGGCTCCTGCAAGAAGACGTCGAAGGCGGCTCCTGCCACGATACCTTCTTCGACTGCTGCGACAAGGGCTTCCTCATTGATGATGCCCCCGCGTGCACAGTTGACGATGCGCACACCCTTTTTCATTCTAGCAAATTGCGGACGATCGAGCAGATTCCTCGTATCGTTCGTAAGCGGAGTATGGACCGTTATGAAGTCGGCCTGCTCGACGATATCATCGACGCTGGCAAAGACCACGCCCAGCTTCTCTGCGCGCTCCTCCGTAAGGAAAGGGTCATAGCCGAGCACCTTCATGCCGAAGACTTTCGCTCTCTTGGCAACCTCGCTGCCAATGCGGCCCATGCCGATGACACCAAGCGTCTTGCCGCGAAGCTCCACGCCGACGAACGTCTTGCGGTCCCATTCGCCGCCAATCGTTTTCTTGTATGCCTGCGGAATCATCCGCGCCGTCGCCATCATCATGGCGAAGGACAGCTCCGCCGTAGCGATGGTGTTTCCGTCGGGAGCATTCACGACGACGATCCCTTTTTTGGTGGCCGCTTCGAGATCGATGTTGTCTACCCCGACCCCGGCACGACCGATCGCCTTGAGGCGGTGGGCGGCTTCCAGGATCTTCGCGGTTACCTTCGTCTGGCTGCGGACGAGAAGAGCATCGTAATTCCCGATGATTTCGACGAGCTCATCTTCCTTCAGTCCTGTGATTTTGTCGACTTGCACGTCCTCTGCATCGTGAAGCTGTTGAATCCCCATGTCGCTGATCGGATCCGATACCAATACTTTGTACATCCTTGTTACCCCTCTCCTCAATGGAAATGATCAGTCATGCCAAAAAAGCTCCCGTCCTCACACGGATATCCGTATGAAGGGACGAGAGCTTATACTTCGCGGTGCCACCCTTGGTTCGCTGGTTCGCTCGCGCAAAACAGCCTCATGGTCTGAGACAGACCCGGATTCGTAACGGTGCCCTACACCGGCGAGGCCTACTATCGTTCAGCTCCGCAACTCAGGATTGCTCTGCGTTCTTCCCCTCGCCGGTTCGCACCAACCACCGGTTCTCTGAGAGGGTCCAGACGCTTCCTTCCGTCATCGTTCTTGTTCGTCTATGATCTTTTCATACTTTATCACGTCAACGTATGAGTGTCAATATTCATTTCCGAATTAAAATCCTTAATCACGGTGAATAATCGCATTTATTTACAAAAGGGACGAACAATTGTCGAACAATATCGAATAATGTTCGTTTTCGAGGTATCAAAAAGCTCTCCATGAAGGAGAGCCTGGGTTAAACAGCATCAATTAAAGAAAGGAATAAGCGGCATCGTTTCGTTGGGATAACGCTTGGCCTTCAATCGAGAAAAGTCGCCTTCTCTCACGGCGTCTGTTGCGAGAAGCACATCCACAGCATCCTGAACCGATTTGAGCTTCAGCTTGTCTCTTTGCCCGGTTGCGATGAGTGCATCGATTTGCGCCGTAAGGTCTTGTGGGGCATAATTGGAGAAGAGCGGGGCTTCCGTAGCCGTGCGCGCCAGGTACATGTTCTTCTGGTTCAGCTTCAGCAACTCCCAATTCTTCAGGCTCAGATCTTTTTCCTTGAGGAGCTCTGCATTCTTCGTACCATCCGGTGCTTTATTATTCCATTGAAGGATGGCAGCAAAGTATTCTTCCTGAGCTTGCAAAGCGAAGCGCATTGCCTCCTTCAGGCCTGCACTCTTGTTCAAAGCAGCAGCCAGTTTGGAGCCGTCGAGCGTCTTGGCATCCGCTTCGAACTTGGCGAGCTCTTGGTCAAACAGCTTCATGCTCTTCAAGAGGTGGTTATGAGCATCTACCAGTAAAGGAGAGTGCTCTGGCATCGTGCCTTCGTGAATGCGATCGAAGGAGCTGGTGGCCTGCTTGCGGATCTCCTGCACAAGCGAGCTGGTTTCCTTTCCGCTGTCAGCCGTTTCGAGCGTATTTGTATTTTCAAACCAGACCTTTCGGAAATCTTCATAGGGAAGGTAAGCAAGATGGTAATAAGAGGAGAGACTTGCTTGGTCATAGGCTCCCGTTTGGTTGAGCGGATCGCTTCTTTCGGCGAGCAGGGTCTTGTACTTGGCTTCCACTTTATCGGTTCCGGTCAAAAATCCATAGAGGAACGCGACAGCGATACAAACCATAAAAAAGACGAGGGCCAAGGCGACGAAGTATTCGGATCGTGACTTTTTCAAGGCAAACACCTACTGTTTTTTCTTCCAGTATAGGGGAACGAGGAGAAAAAGGGAATACATCTTTCGACATGCCTGGAAGGATGCTTATGAAAAAATGGAACTTTCGTAATGTAAAAGTAAAGAAAGTGTCGATCGACGACCTGGACGACCGGCTGCTTCTCCTAAATCTGGGAATCACCCAGTTTCTAACGGTGCTGATCGGGATCATTCTTCTTGTGGTGCAGGAGCAAAACCTACGAGGTCTCTTTCCGATAAAGCTACCCGATATGGTGCTTTGGGGAGGGGGTCTTGCGCTCCTTGTCATGGCTGCCGATTTCCTCGTGGCGCGCGTGGCGGATGAGGAGGTTTCGGATGATGGCGGAATTAATGAGATGCTGTTCGGGAAGCGAAAGATCTGGGAGATTGCGGGAATCAGTCTGGTGGTCGCCCTTTGCGAGGAGATTCTCTTCCGCGGAGGAATTCAGTTCTGGCTAGGTCCGTATTGGACGAGCATCTTGTTTGCCGCTATTCATGTCCGCTATCTTCGGCATTGGCTCATGACCGGGTTGGTGTTTTCCATCAGCTACGGCCTTGGCTGGGTGTATCTCCATACCGGGACGCTGTGGACGCCGGTCATCGCCCATTTTCTTGTGGATTTTGTCATGGGCTGCCTCATTCGCTATCGGAGCAATAAGCTGGATGACGAAGAAGAGGAAGAAGCCTAAGCAGCAAAAAAAGCCCAATGAACTCAGCACGATAAACGAGAGTTTGAACAAATTCTCATTTATGCGGTACAGGGTTCATGGGCTTATTTATTTGGCAAAAATGCTTACGGTGATTCCGGCGTCAGCGTTTGAATTCGGTTCGGGTCGAGGAAGGAGTAGCCTTTTTCCTCCAACTGAGTAAGCAGGCTGTCCAGCGCTTCGCTGGTCCAGGGCAGCTCGTGCATCAAGATGTTCGAGCCCGAATGAAGCTGGTCCATCACATTCTGGATGACGGCCTTCGGTTTGTCTGTGGTTCCTTTGGGAAGAGCCCAATCGAGAGAGCCATTGGACCAGTTCATGCGGAGAATGCCCTGTTTCTTCAACTTTTCCCTTAAGTACTCATTGGAGAGGCCGTTCGGCGGGCGCATGAATTTCGGTGCGCTTCCCGTCAACTCCTCAATCTGCTTTTGTACGGTATCGATCTGATAATCGATGGAGGCGTTGTCTTCTTTATTCAAATGAATGTGATCGTAGGAATGATTGCCGATGATCTGGCCGCGCTCGTGAATGAGCTTGAGCAGCTCGGGGTTCTCCTTGATTCGATATCCATTGACGAAGAAGATGGCCTTGGCCTGATGCTTATCCAGCGTGTCCAGGATGGGCAGCAATGTCTCTTCCGCCTTCGGTCCATCGTCGAAGGTGAGCAGGATGACCTTGCGATCACCGCCCTCGGCAATCGGCACGACGTCGTAGTTGGCGTTCACCTGATAGTCCGCCTTCACTTCTGGTGATGGACTGGGTGAGGGGCTGGCCGTAGGGACAACGGTGGGAACGATGGATGGCGATGGCGAAGCGGATGCAGGCGCTGAAGGAGCAACTGAAGCCGTCGGGGCAACACCGCTTGGGCTTTGAGAGGCTGACTTCGCCCCGCATGCAGACAGGGCAAGCGAGAGGGCGGCAGCCGTACTGAGAACAGCGAATGCTTTTTTCATGGAGATCTCACCTTTTGCTTGGAGTAAAGAAGAATAAGGACAATGGAGCTTATGAACTCGTTTAGTATAGCATACTTCTTTTGAAGCTCTGGTTGAATTTACAGAAATGGGAAGGAAGACCTGAACGAAAGAATGGGTTTCCTAAATTTCACTTGCATAGGTCATTCCTTCCGGTTAAACCCTATCCCTGTATTACCTTACCCTATACGAGGAGGATGCAACATGCGAATGAGCGGGTTTATCGCCGGAGCAATCGTAGGAGCGTTCGCAACCCGGTATGTCATGCGGGGAGGAAAGTTCTCCTGGCTTACCCCGAATATGGCGTGGATCGGCGGCGGAACGGCAAGCAAGGCGGCAGCCGATAAGGGCATAAGCGGCGGAGCGGTTCGGTACAAGGAGCAGGGGGAAGCAGGGCTGGGCAAGGTGAGCGAGCTTCTCAATCAAGATCCTGAAGTGAAAGCTCAGGTCAATGAAATTCTGCGAAAGAATAGCGAAAAATCCGCTGAGCTTCACTGATTGCGGACCCGACTCCCGGAAATAACACAATTCCCCTTCCATCGGAATTGTGTTATTTTTCCGTTCGGCGTGTAATAAGGATAAACAAGGTTTCAGCCCGGGATGGACGGACTCTCGTGATCGTTTTCCAAACCCGAGGGCGTCATGATATAATAGAGAAAGCAGAATACATGGCTTGGCTTAAGCGGAACACCTTTGTGCTCAGGCATCATATTCTGTTAGCAAGTGTTCGTTCGGCATAGAGCCTGTTTGCAGACACGCTTTCCCCCAATAGCTTGATGGAAAAGGAGGATCCTGTATGAAAATTGAACGACTCGGTACCGATAAAATTAGGATTTTCCTTACGTTCGACGATTTGACGGAGCGTGGTATCAAGAAGGACGACATGTGGCGCGAAGTTCCTAAGGTTCATGAACTGTTCAGCGAAATGATGGAGCAAGCATACTCCGAGGTCGGTTTTGATGCCAGCGGTCCTCTTGCGGTGGAAGTGTTCGCTCTTCCGGCTCAAGGAATGGTCGTCATCGTGACGCGCAGCCGGAACGCAGAACCGGACGAAGACCGTTTTGAGGACGAAGACGGGTACGAGATGGAAGTAACGCTGGAGCACAGCGACATCATCGCGTACGCATTCCGTGATCTTGAGGATTTAATTCGAATGGCCAAGGTGATTCAGCCCCATGCGGGGAATGATGGCACCTTATATTCCTATAAAGATCGTTGGGTTCTGTTGTTCGATACGCCGGAAGTGGATGAGGATGAACCGAAGATTCAAGCCCTTATCGCCATTTTATCCGAATATGGAGAGGCCACTTCCGTCACACAGGCCGTTCTTGACGAGTACGGCAAGAAGGTAATCGAGCGGGACGCCGTCAACGTGCTTTGCACCCATTTCGGGTGAGAAGGCCGAGAAATCCGCGAACAAAGTCTTCAGCCCCCTTAAGGGGAAGGCTGGAGGCTTTTTTTTGTAGGAGCCCCGGATTCCGATCATGAGGGCGGTTCATCCGGGAAAACGTAAGATTCCAGCGGATTCCGGGGGGAAACCGGCTTTTTGCCAGCGGAAAGGAATAGCACCTGCCCGGTTTCCACGTTATAATAGAAGTATTTTAAACGGATGAGGTTGAGTGAATGGTTTTTTCCATCATTGCCGCCGCGGCGGCTCCCGGCTGCGCGCTGCTAGCGTACTTGTACCTGAGAGACCGCTACGATCCGGAGCCGATTCATCTGGTCGCCCGCATGTTTCTATGCGGTGCGCTCATTGTTTTTCCCCTTATGGTGCTTCAGCGAGCTTTCGTGCTGGGCTTCGGGGAGAACTCCTTCCTGTTCTCGTTCGTCTATTCCTCCGGCATGGAGGAGGCGGCCAAATGGCTGATCCTCTATGTGTTCATCTACAAGCATGTGGCGTTTGACGAACCCTATGACGGCATCGTCTATGCCGCGGCTGTTTCACTCGGCTTTGCGACGGTAGAGAACATCATCTATGCGTTGGTCAACTATTCCTCCTTTGGACAGATTGTCATGAGGGCGCTCTTGCCCGTATCCGGCCACGCGCTGTTCGCCGTCTTCATGGGCTATTACTTCGGCAAGGCCAAGTTCGAGCCGCAGGCATTTCGCAACCCGCTCGCGCTCTCGTTCCTTCTGCCGGTCTTTTATCACGGGGTGTTCGACTACATTTTGACCGATTACGATTCGCGTTGGGTGTGGCTGATCGGCCCGTTCATGCTCTTCCTGTGGGGGCGCTCGCTGTGGAAGATCAAGAACGCGGTTTCCGCCTCTCCCTTGAGGCTCGCCTTGGAGGAGGAGTATAAACTCCCTGTATGACGGAGATACTGGCTCGTGACAGCTTTCTTTGGAGGGAACGCAATGTCTTCACGGGTGAAGGTGCGGATTCGCTGCCGCCAGTGCGGCGAGAACTTTGTGTTAAAGGGGATTCGGTCGAAGGGCCGAATCGATACCGGCTTCAAGCGCTGTCTCTGCGACAACGACCGGGAGCTGGATGTGGAGGAGCTGGAATAAGGAGCATCGCCTTTTCTCGGGGCGGGCTCCTTTTTTCGTTGGCGGGTTGCTACCGATTTTGGCTTCATTTGCATAAAGGATCGCGAGGCGAAGAACTCTAATCGGGAGGATGAATCCCAGCACGGAAGGAGCAAGAAACCATGTACAAAACCGTAAGCGGAATCGTCATGCCCATCGCCGTCCTAGCCGCCATCGGCCTCGGGGTTTGGGGGTACCAGGTCAACGCGGAGAAGAACGCCATCCTGATCAAAGCCGAGAACCAGTACCAACGGTCCTTTCATGACCTGTCTCACAATGTAGGCCAGCTGCAGGAGGAATTGGGCGGCATGGTGGCGGTCAATCCGACCAAGCAAGCCTATTATCGGCGGGAGATGATCAACGTCTGGAGAATGACCAACCAGGCGAAGACAAGCATCACCCAACTGCCGCTGACGATGCTCCCCTTCGACAAAACCCAGGAGCTCTTGCATCGGCTGTCCAAATTTGCCTACCAGACCTCCATTCGCGACCTGGAAGCCAAGCCTCTGACGGCGGACGAGAAGAAAACCTTGACGTCCCTCTACGAGTGCACGAAGGAGATCGGCAAGGAGCTGAGCACGGTACAGACGCGGATCTTGTCCAACAACCTTCGATGGATGGACGTCGAGGCGGCGCTCGCCAGCCAGAAGGAGAACCAGGATAACGTCATCATCGACGGCTTCAAGACGCTCAACAAAAAGGCGGAAGGATACAGCGATTTGGACTTCGGGGCTTCCGTCATGGAGGCGAGCACGCGTCAGGATCTGAACAAGCTTCCCGGAAAAGAGCTGAGTGCAGAAGAAATCCGCAAGAAAGCGCAGCACTTCCTCGGCCTGTCTGATCCGAATGCGCTCAAGATCACGGAGAATGGATCCGGTACCGAATTTAACACGTATACGGCAACGTACCCGCTGAACAACAAGGAAGACTTGACGCTCGATTTTTCGAAAAAAGGCGGCCATCTGATCCAGTTCATGCGGCCCAGGAGCATTGGAGAGAAGGTCCTCGATGCAAAAGGGGCTGTGGAAGCCGCTAAGGATTTCTTGCAGGAGCATGGCTTCGCAGACATGGCGCTGATTAACTACGATGAGTACCAACGAACGGCGGCCCTCACCTTTGCTCATGAACAAAAGGGTGTGCTGGTCTACCCCGAATCGATCATGGTCAATGTAGCACTGGATGACGGTGAGGTCACAGACATGCGAGCGGCGGATTTCCATCTGGCTTACAAGGAAAGAACCTTCCCGGCCCCGAAGCTTACGGAAAAGGAAGCACGTAAGGAATTGAACCCGAAGTTTCAGGTGCTGTCCACTCGGAAAGCTTTAATTGAAGGAGAGCTTGGGGAAACCGTTCACTGCTATGAATTTTACGGAAAAATAAACGGCCAGCTCTACAAGATTTTTGTCAACAGCGGGACAGGCTACGAGGAGAAGATCGAGAACCTGCATGACGGCTCAGGCGCTCAAGCCAACCTCACCTGATCTCTAAAGTTTCGGATATTCAGCGGAAGCAACCTCATGGTATAATCTTCTCGGTTATGGCCGAAGGCGGCCGTTGTTGTTTTTACGGGGGGTGTCAGAGGGTTGCTTCCAAGCATTAATCAGCTTCTTTACATGCAGATCAATTCCATCGACGAAGCAGAAGCGAATCAGGAGTACAAGGCGAGAATCGCAGATATGGGAGACCGCCATCTGGCGATCGAAATCCCGATGAATGAGAAGACGGGCCGATTGAAGCGCCTCGTTCACGGGGATGAGCTGTCCGCTTATTTTGTGACCGGCGACGGATTTAAGCATTACTTCACAACCTCTGTCATCGGGTTCTCGGAGGACGGCATTCGGCTTGTCCATCTGCGAAAACCGGAGCAGGAGGAGATCACGAAAGTCCAACGTCGAAGCTTTCTGCGCATCGCCGCCGACCTCGAGCTGTCCGTGAAGCTGCCTAACGGCCGTTACTTCGTCACGCGGACCGACGATGTGGGAGGCGGAGGCGTGTCGTTCCTTTCAGACAAGGACAGCTTGTTTCAGCCGGACCAAGAGCTCAGCTGCTGGCTTCTTGTGCCGCAGCGCGGCAAGATCGAGCATGTCAAATTTTCCGGTGAGGTCATTCGCGAGCAAGTGACGGAAACTCGCCGCATCTGCATGCTTCGCTTCAAAACCATCACCGATATGGACCGCCAGAAGGTCATTCGGTTCTGCTTCGAACGGCAGATCGAGTCGAGAAAGCAATAGCGAGAAGGGGCGTCAGGCAACCTGCCATCCGGCTTTACAGCGACGGCCTGCTTTTGGTATACTTTCTGTTGTCGGCAGGCAAGCGCCTGCTTTTTTCGTCGAGGGAACGCCATCTCTCGAGCGTGCGAGCGGGACAACCTGCCGCATGGAACATGCATACGGCACGCAGGCCGGCAACGAACGGTCCAAGCGGCCGATTGGGGGCTTTTCACCTTGAATCGATTCAACATTGCTCTCGACGGACCGGCAGGTGCAGGGAAGAGCACGGTGGCGCGCATGGTCGCAAGCGCTTTAGGATTCGTATATGTCGACACGGGCGCGATGTACCGCGCCGTCACCTGGAAAATCCTGAAGCTGGGCATCCGTCCGGAGGACTTTGCCGAGGTGGCGAGAGCCACTCGGGAAATGGACATTCGGCTGGCCCGATCCGAGCAAGGACAGCGGGTCTATGTCGATGGAGATGAAGTGACCGACTTCATCCGTTCCGCTGAAATCAACGGTTCGGTATCCGTGATCGCGCAAAATCCCGATGTTCGGGAATTGCTGGTGGACAAGCAGAAGGCGCTCGCCGATAACAAAGGCGTTGTCATGGATGGCCGAGACATCGGAACACGGGTCCTGCCCGACGCCGAGGTCAAGGTGTTTCTGACGGCAAGCGCTAGACGCCGCGCGGAGCGGCGGCTGGCGGAGATGCCGGATGCGGACCAAACCGTCGAAGAGATGGAAGCGCAGATTTCCCAGCGCGACCGTATCGATTCGATGCGCGAAGTCTCTCCGCTGCGACAAGCGGAAGACGCGATCCTGCTCGATACGACGGAGATGGAGCTGGCGGAGGTTGTGGAAGCCGTTCTTGCTCTATGCCGATCTTATGTGTAGCGGAGGAACCGCCCATGTTTTATGAATTTGCGCGAGGATTGACAAGAGCGTACTACAAAAGCCTTTATCGGCTCGAAGCGAAGGGCCGGGAGAATATTCCGGCTGCAGGGCCCGTGATTCTGTGTGCCAATCACACCAGCAATCACGACCCGTTGGTCTTGGCGATTCCATTGAAGCGCCAGGTCAACTTCATGGCGAAGGCAGAGCTGTTCGGCGTTCCGCTGCTCGGACCGATCATCAAGAGGCTGGGCGCTTTTCCCGTCAAGCGGGGGGGCGTCAGCAAGGAATCGATCAAGCACTCCATTGAGCTGCTACGATCCGGGAAAGTGATCACCATCTTTCCCGAAGGGTCCCGCTCCAATGCCGGAGGAGCCGGGAAGAAGGGGGCCGCCATGCTGGCGCTTCGCTCGCAGGCAACGGTTATCCCCGCCGCCATTATCGGCAGCTATCGACCATTTCGCAAAATGACAGTCATTTACGGAGAACCCGTCGACCTCAAGGAATCCGAGGAAGCCGGCTCCGACCAGCTCGAAGTCGCGACCGAGAAAATTATGGCCGCCATTCGAAAAATGGTTACAACCCATGAAAAGCTGGGTAAAAATTGATTGAAGTGAATGGAAATGGTATCTTAGATCTATACTACTTATACATTATGTTTATTTTACCCATTTCGTAGCTGTTGGGTTGTTAAACGTTAGGAGGTTATCGGGAATGACGGAAGAAAACAATGTGCAAGGGAACTCTACACCTGAAACGGGAGTAAACCCGGAGAACGTACCTGCTGCCACCGGTGAAGAAACCGTAGCGGTGGAGGCAAATGCGGCAGCGCAAGCCGCTTCTTCGGAAGTGGAAGACGCTTACGGCGTTGCGGTGCTCAAAAAAGGAACGGTTGTCCGCGGCAAGATCGTAAAGGTGGACGACGACCAAGCATTTGTCGATATCGGTTACAAGTATGACGGCATTATTCCGATTCGCGAGCTGTCCTCGGTCCAACTGGGAAGCGCTCAGGATGCGGTCGAAGTCGGCCAAGAGGTCGAATTGAAGGTGGTTTCGCTGAACGACGAGAAGGAGAAGCTGGTTCTCTCCAAACGCGCCGTAGACAGCGAAAACGCATGGGGAGATCTTCAAGCGAAGCTCGACTCCAAAGAAGTCATCGAAGCCAAGGTTGTCGATGTCGTGAAGGGCGGACTTGTGGTTGACGTTGGCCTGCGCGGCTTCATCCCGGCTTCCATGGTGGAGCGTCACTTCGTGGAAGATTTCAGCGATTACAAGGGTCGTGATCTCCGCCTGCGCGTCAAGGAGCTGGACCGCGAGAAGAACAAAGTCATCCTGTCTCAAAAGGACGTTCTGGATGAAGAATACGAAGCCAAGAAGCAAGATGTTTTGGCTGGAATCAACATTGGGCAAGAGATCGACGGAACGGTTCAACGCCTTACCCCGTTCGGCGTATTCGTCGACATCGGTGGTGTAGACGGACTGGTCCACATCTCCGAGCTCGCTTGGAACCATGTAGAGCATCCTTCTGAAGTGGTGAAGGAAGGCGATCAAGTTCGCGTGAAGGTTCTGAAGGTAGATCCGGCGAACGAACGCATCAGCCTCTCCATCAAGGCCGCTCAACCGGGTCCGTGGCAGCGCGTCAAGGAAGAGCTTCAAATCGGTGCGATCGTTACCGGTACGGTGAAGCGCCTGGCCAGCTTCGGTGCATTCGTCGAAGTTCTGCCGGGAGTGGAAGGCCTTGTGCACATCTCCCAAATCGCTCATCGTCACATCGGTACCCCGCATGAAGTATTGAAGGAAGGCGAGCAAGTGAGCGTGAAGATTCTGGACATCAACCCGGATGAAAAACGCGTGAGCCTGTCCATCAAGGAAACCGAAGAAGCTCCGGCGCAAGCTCCTCGTCCAGAACGCGGCGAACGCCGTGCTCCGAAGGAAACGATCTCTGAAGAGTACAACCAAGCGCTGAACCTGACGCTGGGCGAACGCTTCGGCGACAAGCTGAGCAAATTTAAATGATTGCACCGATATAACCTTTAGCGGAGGTAGGGATAATGCGCCCATCGCGCAAGATGGAACACATCCGCTTCGCTCTGGAGCAAGGAACAGCGGGAACGAACGGCCTTCGGGACGTTCTGCCTCTGCCCTCCAATCTTCCGGAGCTGGCGCTTGATTCCGTTTCCCTCGCTACTTCTTTCGGCGAACTCACCTTGAGTTCGCCGATTGTCGTTAATGCGATGACAGGGGGAGCGGAGGAGACAGAACGCATCAATCGCAAGCTGGCAGAAGCCGCTGCCGCTTGCGGACTGGCGATGGCGGTGGGATCACAGATGGCTGCGCTTCGCGACTCGCGCGTGGAAGAAAGCTATCGGGTGGTACGCCGCACTCATCCCCACGGAGTGTTGTTTGCCAATTTGGGCTCGGAAGCCTCTGTCGATCAAGCGAAACGCGCGGTGGACATGCTGGAAGCGAATGCTCTGCAGATTCACTTGAACGTCATGCAGGAGCTCGTTATGCCGGAAGGCGATCGTGATTTCCGCGGAGCGCGCTCCCGGATTGAAGC
Source organism: Gorillibacterium sp. CAU 1737 (assembly GCF_039888655.1). NCBI lineage: Bacteria > Bacillati > Bacillota > Bacilli > Caryophanales > Paenibacillaceae > Gorillibacterium > Gorillibacterium sp. CAU 1737. The sequence goes on along the minus strand of NZ_JBDQQO010000002.1, from coordinate 572,692 downwards.
CATCGTAAAGAGCCTGGATGTACCGGTCATTGTGAAAGAAGTCGGCTTCGGCATGACGGCCGATACGGCCCGCCAGCTTGCCGAGCTAGGCGTTGCGCTGGTGGATGTGGGCGGGCGAGGCGGTACGGATTTTGCCAACATCGAGAACGCCCGACGGCCGGAGCCGCTTGAGTGGCTGACCGGCTGGGGCTTGCCTACCGCTGTATCGCTGCTGGAGACGGTGCCGTGCTATCCTTCCGGTCACGTCATGGCGAGCGGCGGTCTGCAGCACAGCCTGGACATCGTGGCCGCACTCGTGCTGGGGGCGTCCGCTGCCGGGATGGCAGGCAAGCTTTTACGCGTTCTGCAGGATGAGGAGACAGCAGGGTTGATCTCGTTTCTGAAGAAAACGGAGGAGGGCGTTCGTCTTCTGATGACGGCCCTTGGTGCTTCGACGATCCCTGAGCTTTGGAAGGTGTCGGCTGTCATTAGCGGCAGAACGGCCGACTGGTGTCGGGAACGCGGCATTGATACAACCGCGTATGCGCAGCGAGTCCGATAAAACGGACATACTATCCCATATCTGCTTCATTCGATCAGGGAGAGCCATAACTGGTCAAGAGCGGATGGAGGGAGGCTGCAATGCACGCAGGCTACTTGGGCTATGTGTATCTGATTGCCACCCTGATTTTGTTCACAACCGGGTGGGAGGGGGTGCTGGCCGGCGGGATACGCGCCAGAGAGGTCTGGCGGTTTGCCGCGGTGACAGCGCTTTTCTCATTTTCACACCTCACATTTCCCGGGCTCACGGTTCGGGGAACGGTCATCCCGCTCGCCCTCTTCCTCATCTTAAGCATCAAGCGGCTTAGCAGCGGACTCGAAAGAGCCGTCGTGGTCGGGTCAGGAATCCTTCTTGCGGGTGCCGGCCATTTGACAGGTGAGTGGGCAACCGCCCAGCCCGCTCTGATCCTGACCACGCCCGAGATTGACTTCGCCCTCTTGCTCGCGTTGGTGCTCGGGCTTGGGCTCCGTGATCCCCGCTACCAGCTCCCTGTGATGACATTGGCTCTCCTGCTGCTTGACCTGATCAACATCGCCGAATTACCGGGGTATGCGGAGCGGGAGTGGGCGGGACGAGCCTTTTGGGACGAATGGTGGCTGACGCTGTGGACGGCTCGCTTCTTCTCGGTCATCGTCATTTTGCATATTGGGATCTGGCGAATTCTGAGGGGCAAGTGGAAGCCGTATGGCGGGATCAGGAAAGAGCCTTAGGCCGAACGAGCAGGCGTGGTGACGGCCCGTAAGTAGCCAAGGCCGGGCAATTTTGGTATGATGAAGCATGTTGATTGTTTTTGCGTATGCAATTTATTGGACAGGAGTGAACCCCATGGCAAAACCCGTGATTGCCATTGTCGGCAGGCCTAATGTGGGCAAGTCGACGATCTTCAACCGATTGGTCGGAGATCGGTTGGCCATCGTTGAAGACCGTCCGGGCATCACCCGGGATCGGCTGTACGGGACGGGGGAATGGCTCGACAAGCCGTTCAGCGTCATTGATACCGGCGGCATTGAGATCGACGGCGAAGATGAAATGTTGAAATCCATCCGTGTACAGGCCGAACTGGCGATTGAAGAAGCGGATGTCATCATTTTTATGGTGGATGCAAAGGCTGGATTGACCCCCGCCGATGAAGAAGTCGGGCAATTGTTGTTCCGTTCGGGCAAGCCCGTGATTGTTGCGGTCAACAAGACTGACAATATCAAGCTTCAAGAGAACATGTATGAGTTTTACAGCTTGGGCTTCGGTGAGCCGATTCCCATCTCCGGTGCACACGGCATCGGCATTGGGGATATGCTGGAGGAGGCCGTCAAGCATTTCCCGGAGGACGACGAAGACCCGTATGGCGAAGAAGTGATTCGCATCGCCCTTATCGGTCGGCCGAATGTCGGCAAGTCATCCCTGGTCAACGCCATTTTGGGTGAAGACCGCGTCATTGTAAGTCCGGTGGCCGGAACAACCCGCGATGCGATTGACTCCCCGTTCGAACGTGACGGGCAAAAATACGTCCTCATTGATACAGCCGGGATGCGCAAGCGCGGCAAGGTCTACGAGAACGTGGAGAAATACAGCGTCATGCGGGCCATGAAGGCGATTGAACGGGCGGATGTCGTCCTGATCGTCATCAATGGCGAAGAAGGCATCATCGAGCAGGACAAGCACATTGCAGGCTATGCGCACGAAGCAGGCAGGGCGTGTATGTTTGTCGTGAACAAATGGGACATCGTCGAGAAGGATGACAAGACGATGCAACGGTTTACGCAAACAATTCGCGATCACTTCCTCTTCATGACGTACGCGCCGATCGTGTTCCTGTCGGCTAAAACCAAGCAGCGTCTCCATAAGCTTCTGCCGGTTGTATCGGAAGTAGCGGAGCATCATTCGATGCGGATTTCCACCTCGGTGCTGAATGATGTGATCAACGACGCGGTATCCGTCACTCCGCCTCCTACGGACAAAGGACGTAGGCTGCGCATCAACTATGCGACCCAGGTAGCCGTGAAGCCGCCTACGATCGTACTCTTTGTCAACGATCCCGAGCTGATGCACTTCTCGTACACGCGGTTTTTGGAAAATCGGCTGAGGGAATCCTTTGATTTCACGGGAACGCCTCTTCGGCTCATTACCCGCCGAAAAGCTTCGGACGAATAGGAGACGGTTGCCATGCAGGTTCTTGCCATTCTGCTCAGTTATCTACTCGGTTCCATCAGCTTTAGCGTTCTAATCGGAAAGCTGAAAGGCATTGATATCCGGCAGCACGGGAGCGGCAATGCGGGGGCGACGAACACGCTTCGGGTCCTTGGAAAAGGGCCCGCCCTCTTCGTGCTTGCGCTGGATGTGTCGAAGGGCATTGCCGCCGTATGGATTGGCCGTCTTTTTGGCGGGGACCGCATCTGGATTGAGATCCTGTGCGGCCTTGCGGTCATCATCGGCCACAATTGGCCGGTCTTCTTCCGGTTTCGCGGCGGCAAAGGCATCGCTTCGACGATCGGCGTTTTGGCTACTCTTTGCTTCTGGCCGGCTCTCTTTGCCGGCATCTTCGCGATTCTATCGATCGCGATCACTCGCTATGTATCGCTAGGCGCACTCATCTTTACCTTCCTGACTCCGATCTTCCTCCTGCTGACCAATGCCGAACCGGAGCTGTTCTGGTGCAGCCTGCTGATCATGGCGTTCGCCTTCTTCCGCCATCGGTCCAACATCGTCCGGCTGTGGCAAAAGAAGGAGAACAAGCTCGGCGCAAAGAAATCGTAGTTTGGAAAGGATGGATGCAGCATGTCGAGGAAAGTAGCCGTATTGGTCGCAGGGAGCTGGGGAACCGCTCTTGCTTCCGTTCTCGCCGGGAACGGACATGAGGTTTTCCTGTGGTCGCACAGCCAGGAGCAGGTTGACGAAATTAATCAATACCATACCAATAAAAGCTTGTTAAAAGCCGTCACGCTGTCGGAGAAGATCGTAGCCACCCACTCTATGGAGGAAGCGGTTCGAGACGCGGAAGCGGTTGTCTTCGCTGCGCCTTCCTCGGTTATGAGAGAAGTAGCAGCCAAAGCAAGCGAGTACCTGCAGCCGAACACCCTCCTCATTCATGCGACAAAGGGCTTTGAGCCGGAGACGCTCAAGCGAATGACGGTCGTTCTGGCGGAGGAGATCCCCGCAGCTGATCCTTCGCGCATCGTGGTGCTGTCCGGCCCAAGCCATGCGGAGGAGGTCGTGCTGCGCTGCCCGACAACCATCGTTGTGGCAGCCGATGATATCCTGGCAGCGGAGGCCGCACAGGATCTATTCATGAGCAGCTACTTCCGTGTATACACGAACCCGGATGTCGCTGGAGTAGAGATCGGCGGAGCGCTCAAGAACATCATCGCGCTTGGTGTCGGAATGTCCGACGGCCTCGGGTTCGGCGACAATGCAAAGGCGGCTCTCATGACGAGAGGGCTTGCCGAAATTGCCAGACTCGGCATTCAGTTGGGTGCCAATCCGCTCACCTTTGCCGGTCTTGCCGGGGTAGGCGACCTCATTGTCACCTGTACGAGCAAGCACAGCCGGAACTGGAATGCAGGCTATCTGCTTGGGCAGGGCAAGCCGCTGGATGAGGTGCTGGAGCATATGGGGATGGTGGTCGAAGGGGTCAAGACCACCCGCTCGGCGTATTCACTCGCTCGGAGTCAAGACATTCCGATGCCTATCACCGATGCGCTGTATGCGGTTATGTTTGAGAACAAGCCTCCCAAGGAGGCGGTGGAGGACCTGATGGGCCGCGTTCGCACCCATGAGATCGAAGAGATCGCCCAATCTGCCGCATCCAATTGGATTCCTCGCGAAGAAGAACGTTAATTCGGAGAGCCATTTCACTTTTGTCCTCCTTCGTTTATATGCTCCGCCCACACCCAAACGGTCCCTCTTACATATCCTATCCTAGTGCGACAAGGTCGAGGAGGGATGGGCATGAGCAAGAATGTTCCCAAGGACGTGCTGAACCTGGTGAAATCGAAGACCGGCAAGACCGTCACGGAAAAGGACATCAAGTCCATCGCGGATGGGGTGAAGCCGGGAACGTCGCAAGACGAGATCCAGCTTCGCAAGCTGATCAAGCAAGTATCCACTATGGTGAACGTACCGGTGTCTGAGGAGACAACCCGCGAGATCATTCAAGCGGTAAAAGGCAGCGGGGGGAAGCTGGGGCTCGATACGCTCGTGAAGCTGCTCGCCGGGAAGAAAAAATAATCGGATTCGCGTGAGAAACGAATCGGCTTCCTTGCGGAGCCGGTTCGTTTTCCATAGACGATGGACAAGCGGATCCCGGGAAAAGAGGCGTGATCCATGATGCATCGAGTACGGTTTGAACCGATGGACGTGGAAGTCGAGGTTAGAGAGGGAACCACCCTCCTGGAGGCGGCGCGCAAGGGAAAGGTAACCATCCGTACCCGCTGTGCGGGGGTGGCCGGCTGCCTGATGTGCAAGGTGACCGTCCGGGACGAGAGCGGCTTGTCCCCGCTCAGCAAGGCCGAACAGCTGAAGCTTGGTGGCCAGGCGAGCCGAGGTATCCGCCTCGCTTGCCAAACCAAGGTTCAAGGGGATGCGGTCGTTCAGGTACCAGAGGATCCCCTGAAGGCAGCCATTCGCGCCCAGCTGGCCAAGCAGAAGGAAGAAGATTCTCTCTGGTGAAACCATTTTTGTGATGGGGTAATAGGCCAGATTGCAAGAATTCATAACGAGCCTGTGGATCAGGCATACGAGTCTGCACGCCAGTCTCCCTGTTGGGAGCTGGCGGCAGGCTTTTTTTGTACCATTTTGGTTGCAAGTGGGCCAAGTTTCAGATTTGCTGGCATATTCTATGAACCGGCACATATATTTTTACCAGTATAAAGGATTGTACGAGTGTGGTCGCGTGACGAGCCGTCCCATGGAACCGTTCCATGGCCGAAGTCCTTCCCGCTTCGGACCGGTTCTTTCCTTAGGTTCGCAGGCTTCCGCTGTCTTCGTTACATCAACCTGTAGGAGGAGATCTCAATTGGAGAAAGTTGATATCTTTAAGGACATCGCAGAACGAACCGGCGGGGATATCTACCTGGGGGTCGTGGGAGCCGTGCGCACCGGCAAATCCACCTTCATCAAACGATTCATGGAAGCCGGAGTGCTGCCGAATATCCGCAACGAAGCGGACCGTCAGCGCGCTATCGACGAGCTTCCGCAAAGTGCGGCAGGACGAACCATCATGACGACGGAGCCGAAGTTCGTTCCGAACAATGCGGTTCAGATCACGGTGGCGGAAGGACTGAATGTCAACGTTCGCTTGGTGGACTGCGTCGGCTACGCCGTTGAGGGAGCCAAGGGCTATGAGGACGAGAACGGTCCTCGCATGATCACGACCCCCTGGTTTGAAGAACCGATTCCATTCGAGGAAGCGGCGGAGATCGGAACGCGCAAGGTGATTCAGGAGCACTCGACGCTCGGGGTAGTGGTGACGACCGACGGCACGATCTCAGAGATTCCGCGTTCCTCCTATGTGCTGGCGGAAGAGAGAGTTGTGGCGGAGCTGAAAGAGGTCGGCAAGCCCTTCATCCTCATCATCAACTCCACGAAGCCGACTGGAGAAGCCGCGCAAGAGTTGAGAGGCGAGCTCTCCGCCAAATATGACATTCCGGTCATGGCCTTAAGCGTGGCCACCATGGGCGAGGAAGAAGTGCTGTCTGTGCTGCGCGAGGTGCTCTACGAATTCCCGGTTCATGAAGTGAACGTCAATCTTCCGAGCTGGGTCATGGTGCTCAAGGAAAACCACTGGCTGCGCAGCAGCTTCGAAAACTCGGTTCGCGATACGGTGCAGGACATTCGCCGTCTGCGGGATGTCGACCGGGTAGTCGGCCACTTTGCCGCCTATGATTTCATTGATCGCGCCGCGCTGGCCGACATGAACATGGGGCAAGGGGTTGCCGAGATCGACCTCTACGCCCCGGATGAACTGTACGATCAAATCCTCATGGAAGTGGTCGGCGTCGAAATCCGCGGCAAGGACCACCTGCTCCAGCTAATGCAAGAGTTCACCCACGCCAAGCGGGAATATGACCAGTTCGCCGAAGCGCTGGAGATGGTCAAGACGACGGGCTATGGCATTGCGCCGCCGACGCTTGCAGAAATGGCGCTTGACGAGCCGGAACTGATTCGCCAAGGCTCCCGCTTCGGCGTCCGGTTGAAAGCGACGGCTCCTTCGATCCACATGATCCGCGTAGACGTGGAATCCGAGTTCTCTCCGATCATCGGAACGGAAAAGCAAAGCGAGGAGCTCGTTCGCTACCTCATGCAGGACTTCGAGGAAAACCCGCTCAAGATTTGGGATTCCGATATTTTCGGGCGCTCCCTTCACTCCATCGTGCGCGAGGGCATTCAAGGGAAGCTCGCCATGATGCCGGACAACGCTCGCTACAAGCTGCAAGAGACGCTCGGCCGGATCATCAACGAAGGCTCCGGCGGGCTCATCGCGATCATTCTGTAAGGCAAAACCCGGCTCCGCAGCGAATGCTGCGGGGCTTTATTTATTGTCCAGTCTGAAAATAAGAGGAAAAAGCTGGTCGTCTTGGCCAAAATGGGATGGACGGCACTTGAAATTGCTTCGGTGGTGTATTACTATAAATCTGTTCCTAAAAGCTTGTTGGATCAAGGATTTTTCATGCTTCTATGTATAATTGCTTGCGAAAACGTGAAGAAAGATTGATAGCAATGCTGGACGTTCATAAGGAGGTGAATGACATGAATAAAACGGATCTGATCGCGAAAGTCGCGGAAGTGTCCGAGCTGTCCAAGAAGGATGCAACGAAAGCGGTGGAAGCCGTATTTGATGCCATCGCAGAAGCTCTTCAAGCCGGTGACAAGGTTCAATTGGTAGGCTTCGGTAACTTCGAAGTTCGGGAACGCTCTGCCCGCAAGGGTCGCAACCCGCAAACCGGGGAAGAGATCGAGATCGAAGCGAGCAAGGTGGCTTCCTTCAAGGCCGGTAAGACGCTGCGCGAAGGCCTTCGCTAAGCGAACGCTATCGAGCTCTCGATGGCTCCTCAAGCAGGTTCGGCCCTACCGGGTGACGGATATGGGCGTGCGTGACATACATACGACCTTTCGTTCTCGAACCTTCCTTCATGATTTCCCACAAGCGATGGACCTGCGCGAGCGGCTCCATAGGGATAAGAAAAAGGCAGACAGCCTGCACGCTGTCTGCCTTTTTGATTATTGGCTTTCTCTCTATGAGCGGTCGGTGATTTCATTCAAAAACTCGTGGTTGACAATCTTTTCTGTCTGTTATAAACTCTTTCTTGCAGTCGAAAAAGGACTGCCACTTTCAGAGTGTCGGGGTATAGCGCAGTCTGGTAGCGCGCACCCTTGGGGTGGGTGAGGTCGCACGTTCAAATCGTGTTACTCCGACCATGAGAAGGACATCGTCATGACGATGTCCTTTTCCTTTTGCAGAAGCATTTTTTTGTGATTCGAAGAAGAGGATGGGGTTTGACTTCCGCTGCTTTTTCCCTCATGATGAAGGCGAGAATGAATGTAGAGGCAGGCGAAGCGAAAGTGGAACCGAAGGAATTTGAATATGTGGTGATCAAAGCCAAGGAAAACGGCGTTCATGTGATCGGCTTGACGCGAGGGCAGGACACTCGATTTCATCACACCGAGAAGCTGGACAAGGGAGAAGTCATGGTTGCGCAGTTCACGGAGCATACCTCGGCTATCAAGGTACGCGGCAAAGCGACGATCCTGACCCGGCACGGATCCATCGAATCGAATGATTGACCAAAAAAAGCGGAATAGCCCGCTTTTTTTATTTGTACAATGAGATAAATAGATCCTCTGAGGGGGAGCCGCCGATGAACGGATTGACCCGATACGCCCTTGCTGCCGTGATGTCGATGGGGATTGCGGTCGGCTTGTCGCAGCTATCCAAAAGCGAGTTTCGGCCGGAGAGCGTAGCCGTTTCGGGAAAGGAGGATGATTCCCGATTGCTCACAGCTTCTACGCTTGTGGACCGAATGGCCGAGCTGCCCTTTTACTTGCCCCTTCGTCATGTGGCTTGGGAGAATGGAATGCTCAGCGTCGACTTCAAGGCGCCTGCCGCGGTGGACGTGGCGGCAGTCTATTCCGATGTCTATCGTTCGATCCGATTCGGACTGGCCAAGACGGCCAATGTGGAGGAGGTCCGGGTTCGGGTCTATGGCAAAGCGGCTGGTTCATCCGAAGCTCTTCCGCTCCTGATGTCGGCAGACGCTAGAAGAGAGGACGGCATCCGGTTTGGCCGCGAAGAGCTGCCGGAGGCGGATCAGGTGAAGAGGTTTCTGGAGACCCGATGCCGGTTAACCGAGACGGAGCGCTGGCGCGGTATGCTGGGCCATTAGGGTGGTCGCCGGCATCCTGGTTGCCATCCTCGGTTAAGTGCGATTGTGTTGGGGTTATGCTATAATAATGTGTCGGAACTGAGAACGAAGAAGAATTGTCACGATGAGCCCGGAGGAGCAGTATGACCCTGACCAACATTGAAAAGCTGGTAAAACGTTATACGGAATATGACGTCATTCAGATGTACACGGATCTACCGGCCTACCCCGAACTCCGTGTTCGTCTTCTGGATGCCTACCTGAAGGAAACGGGAATGGAATCGTCCCGCAGCGAGCTGTTCTCTCTGGTGACGGCGATCATTCAGATGGGGCTGGATGCTCATGAGCAAGTACCCGTTCGAAACACACTCAAAACGAAGCCGGAAGCTCGCAACCGTCAGTTGAAGGTGCTGGCGGGGGCTTATTTCAGCTCGCGCTATTACAACCTGCTTGCAGAGGCGGGCGAGGTGGCTGCCGTCAAGCTTCTGGCAAGCTCGGTGAGCGAAATCAATCGCTTGAAGCTCGCCCTGTATGTGAAGATCAAGCAGATGAAAGTAACGGCGGAAGAGTACATACGCCAGCGCGTACAAATCCAGGCGCAGCTTTTTCTCTCTTTTGCCGAGCTGATACCGGATTATGCCCGCAAGACATTAACCGACTTGATCTATGGGGTCTCCCGATTCGAAGTGTTGGCGGGTGAACTTGATCGGCTAAGAGAGGACCAAGCGGCAATCGAGAGCTGGGGATTCTGGCATGTGCACGACATGGGAAGCCGGGATGAACGCAAGCAGCTTGCAGCGGGAGCATCGGACCCGTCGCGGCTTAAGGCTCTGCTGTTGAAATACAAAGCCGGACAACAGCTGCAGCATTTGCTGGAGGAAGAAGCCGGCCATATTTGCCGCAAGCTGCGAGAGGTAAATTCCGAACGCCTGCTGGAGGAGCTTCGGCCGTTGACAGAACGGCTCTCCCGCGCAATGGGCAAGGCGCGAATACTGGAAGAACGTTGAGGTGAACCCACATGAAGGCAGCCAAATCCAAAGAGGAGTTTGTCCATGATGTCTTTGAGCGCATCGCGCCCAAATACGACCGCATGAACGACATTCTCAGCTTTCAACGCCATCGCTATTGGCGAAAATTCACGATGAACAAGCTGGCCATCAAGCCGGGTATGGCCGCGCTTGACCTGTGCTGCGGAACCTGCGACTGGACGATCGCGCTCGCGGAGGCGAGCGGGACGGGCAGAACCGTCGGGCTTGATTTTAGCCCAAGCATGCTGGAGGTAGGCGAGCGGAAGGTTCAGGAAGCGGGACTTGCCTCCCGCATCGAGCTGGTGCAGGGCAACGCGATGAGCCTGCCGTTCTCGGACAATCTGTTCGATATCGTCACGATCGGCTTCGGCCTTCGCAATGTGCCGGATATCGAGCAGGTACTGCTGGAAATGCAGAGAGTCGTGAAGCCCGGGGGACGCGTGGTCTGCCTGGAGCTGTCCAAGCCGACCTGGCAGCCCTTTAAGGGGCTTTATTATTTCTATTTCCGGCGGGTTCTGCCGCTCCTCGGCAAGCTGCTCGCTCGGAGCTACGAGGAGTACAAATGGCTGCCGGAATCGCTTCTCCAGTTTCCGGATCACCGGCAGCTGGCGGAAACCTTCCGCGAGACCGGACTTGTGCAGGTGGAGGCTCATCCATTGACCGGGGGAATCGCGGCCTTGCACATCGGCACCAAGAATTTAAACAAGTAGATCAGAGGGACGTTCATGTTGAGGAAGCTCAAGATATTTCTGGAAATGATCAAATTTGAACATACGTTATTCGCGCTGCCGTTCGCTTATATGGGCGCCGTGCTCGGTGCGGTGTTCATGCTGGAACGGCTGCCCTCCTGGCCTGAAATAGGCTGGATCACGCTGGCGATGATCGGGGCGCGCAGCGCAGCGATGGGGCTTAATCGCATCATTGACCGAACCATTGACAAGAGAAACCCGCGCACTTCGGCACGGGCCATTCCAGCCGGTCTCCTTCACTTCCGGGAAGTGATGGTGTTCGTCGTCGGCTCGTTCGGGCTGTTGTTTCTGGCGACGAGCAACCTGAGCTCCTTATCCATGAAGCTTTTGCCCGTAGCGGTGTTCATGCTGGTTGCCTATTCGTATACCAAACGGATTACCTGGCTGTGTCATCTATTTCTCGGGTTAACCATTGCTCTCGCTCCGGCTGGCGGCTGGCTTGCCGTCACGGGACAAGGGAGCTGGACTTCTCTTATCTTTTATCTATCGATTGCCTTCTGGACGACGGGCTTTGATATCATTTATGCCTGTCAGGATGTGGAGTTCGACCGTAAGGAGGGCTTGAAGTCGATCCCGGCACGCTTTGGCGTGCGCCGATCCCTGTGGATCGCGAAGGGCTGCCATCTGCTGACCGCCATCGGGCTCACCAGTCTTTTCTTCTTGGCTGATCTTCATGGGTGGTATTTGGCCGGCATCGTGATTTCGTACGGGATTCTCTTCTATGAGCACGCCATCGTGAGCGAGCATGACCTCTCCCGCGCTAACACCGCCTTTTTCACGATGAATGGTGTATTAAGCTGCGTGGTATTCGCCTTTACTTTGGTGGATACGCTGGTGAGGTTCTGGTGAGCGGGCGCTGGATCGTCGGTATCACCGGCGCAAGCGGGTCCATCTACGGGGTCAAGTTGGTCCGCTATTTACTGGAAGCCGGAATGGACGTGCATCTGGTCGTGACGGATGCCGGTTGGAGGGTCCTTCACGACGAACTGGGCTGGTCGGTGTCCCGACGTACGGAAGTGCTGGAGGAGCAATTCGGCTTCGCCCGTTCGAGGTTGATCTACCATTCAAATGCAGACATCGGAGCGAGTATCGCAAGCGGCTCCTTCCGCACGGACGGGATGGTCGTCCTTCCCTGCTCCATGGGAACCCTGTCTGGCATTGCACACGGAGCATCCGGTAATTTGCTGGAAAGGGCCGCCGATGTTATTCTGAAAGAAAATCGCCCATTGCTTCTCGTTCCAAGGGAAACACCGCTGTCGGTCATCCACTTGGAAAATATGCTCAAGCTGGCGAAGCTGGGGGTGGCGATGATCCCGGCGATGCCCGCCTTCTACCAGAAGCCGGCCTCTTTGGAGGAACTGACCGATTTTATGGTGGGCCGGGTACTGGACTCCATGAAGATCGAACATCATTTGTACCGCAGATGGGGGGAGCCTTGACCGATGACAGAACCCTTGAAAATCGGAAGGATCCTCTACACGAACGTGTGGCCGATCTTTCATCACTTTCCGGAGGAACGCTTCGCCGGAAAAATCGAGCTGTTGACCGAAGTTCCTTCCTCGCTCAATCGAGCGATGGCCGAGGGAACCATCGACATGGGGCCGATCTCCTCGTTTGCCTATGGAGAGCATGCTCACGAATATGTCCTGTTTCCAGACCTTTCCGTAAGCGCCTTCGGGCCGGTGAACTCGATCTTACTCTTTCATCGCAAGCCGCTGGAGGATATCGCCGCTGGAGGGCGAATCATGCTTCCGAACACGTCGGCTGCATCGGTGGCGCTCCTGCGCATCCTGATGGCCAAACGGTTTGGCGGCAATCCGGACTATCGCTATGATGAGCCGCATCTTTCTTGCTTGAGGCCGGACGAGGACGCCGCTCTGTTGATCGGAGACGATGCGATTCGAGCGAGCTGGGACCATCCGGGCTTCGAGGTTACCGACCTTGGAGCACTCTGGAGAGAGTGGACCGGGCAGTGGATGTCGTTCGCCGTCTGGGCGGTGCGAGAGGATGCGGCACGGCGCCATGAGGAGCTGCTTGCCGAAGTGTACCGGGCTTTCCAAGAAAGCAAGCGGCGCGGATTGGCAGCACCGAAAGAAATGATTCAGCACGCCATTCACACGGTTGGAGGAGACGAAGCCTATTGGCATAGCTATTTCGCCGGGTTATCCTTCGATTTCGGTGAAGAGCAGCACCGCGGACTCCAGCTTTACTATGATTACGCGTATGAGCTTGGGCTTCTGAAGCGCCCGGCTGCGATCCGATTCTGGCAAGACATTCCGTCCTACAGGTGAGTTCATGAAGCTGATTGACATCTACTCCCGCGTGAAGAAAGACTTGAACGCGGTTGAGAAAGAACTGGAAACAAGTGTATACAGCGATGTGGGGCTCCTGCGGGAAGCCTCCGTCCATCTGTTGAAGGCAGGCGGCAAGCGGATTCGTCCGATCTTTGTACTGCTGTCGGGGGAGTTTGGCCGCTACGACTTGAATCGATTGAAAAAGGTGGCGGTGCCGCTTGAGTTGATTCATATGGCCTCCCTCGTGCATGACGATGTGATCGACGATGCGGAAACCCGCCGCGGCCAACTCACGGTTCGCTCCAAATGGGATAACCGGATCGCCATGTATACCGGCGATTATATCTTCGGTCGAGCATTGGACGTCATCACGGAGTTGGGCGATCCTGAGATCCACCGCATCATGTCCCGGGCGATCGTGCAGATGAGCATCGGGGAGATGGAGCAGGTCCGGTTTTTCTTTCACACGGAGCAGACGATTCGCGATTACCTGCTCCGCATCAAGCGCAAGACGGCGCTCCTGATCGCCGTCAGCTGCCAGCTTGGCGCACTTGCGGCAGGCGCCTCGAAGGAGACGGCGGAGCGGCTCTATTCCTACGGATTTAACGTTGGAATGGCCTTTCAGATCCGCGACGACCTGCTCGATCTGAGCGGGACCGAGGAGCAGATCGGCAAACCGCCGGGCAGCGACATCAAGCAGGGCAACCTCACGTTGCCTGTCCTGTTCGCACTTTGCGACCCGAAGCTGCGCGGGCTGCTGCTGGAGGAGATCGAACGCATCCGGTTGGCCGATGGGCAAACGGACGTATCTCGGTTTCTCGATGTGATCAGGTCCAGCGAGGGATTGGTCGAGGCGGAGAAGCTGGCGGATCGCTATATCGACAAAGCGATCGAGCATTTAAGTCCGCTTCCCGATTGCCAAGCTCGTCGGGATTTGATAGGGGTTGCCCATTTTGTGGGGGAACGCTCTTACTAAGGCGTTTTACAAACACGCCCTAGAGGCGTACCGCCCATAATGGGAAGCCAATCGTCTCCTTCAAGCCCGGACTTCCTTCGTCGGCGCGTACTCGTTCATCCATTGCGCCGCCCGTCCTTTTCTCGTTTCGTGTGTAGACTCGCTTTTTATGGATAGAAGTCTCGCCCATTCCAGAGAAGAAGGTGAAGAACATGGAACGCACATTTTTGATGGTCAAGCCGGATGGGGTTCAACGACGACTCATTGGGGAAATCGTGAGCCGGTTTGAAGCGAAGGGGTTTCGGTTGGTAGGGGCAAAGCTGATGCGCCTTAGTCGTGAACGGGCAGAGCAGCATTACGCTGAACACAAGGCAAAGCCGTTTTATGAGGAGCTGCTCGATTTCATTACTTCGGGTCCCGTTTTCGCCATGGTATGGGAGGGGGACCGCGTGATTCCTCTGTGTCGTTCCATGATGGGCAAGACCGACGCGATCGAGGCGGCTCCGGGAACGATCCGGGGGGACTTTGCCGTACATAAGCGGTTTAATCTCATTCACGGGTCGGATTCCGAGGAGAGTGCGGCGCGGGAGATCGGCATTTTTTTCCGGGAAGAAGAGCTTCTGGATTATGAATTGGTGGTGTCGCCCTGGGTTTAATCGGCCCAGGCGGGATGCCGGATGAGGTTTGTTGGAGCTGGAGGGAGCTTAATGGACAACGCGGATCTGGATTTTGCGCGATTTATCAAGAGCATTAAGGAGTTAACGGGAATTGATCTGACTTTGTACAAGGAAGCTCAGATGAAGCGGAGGCTGACCACCCTTCGAATGAAGCTGGGCTACGCCTCCTTCGATGCTTACTTTGCGGCGATTGCCAAAGACAAAGACCTGCTGTACGAGTTTCTTGATCGTATGACGATTAACGTGTCGGAATTTTGGCGCAATCCGAATAGGTGGGTCGTCTTGAAGGACCGCTTCTTCAAAGAGCTAGCAGGAGGCGGCAAAAAGCTCAAGGTATGGAGTGCAGCCTGCTCGACGGGAGAAGAGCCCTATACGCTGGCCATGATTATGAATGAGCTGGGACTGCTTGCCGGGAACACCATTCTTGCAACGGATCTGGATGAAGGCGTCATCGCCAAAGCGAAGCAGGGGATCTATATGGATCGTTCGATTCGTGACGTTCCAGCGGACTTTATGAAGCGCTATTTTCGGCAGGAGGCAGGCTTGTACCACATTGTTCCCGAGCTCTTTGGTCATGTTTCCTATAAAAAGCAGGACTTGCTCGCCGATAAATTCGATACGGGATTTGACCTCATTGTGTGCCGCAACGTCATGATCTACTTCACCGAAGAGGCGAAGGATAAGCTCTATCAAAAATTCTCGGATGCCCTTCGTCCAGGAGGGCTTCTGTTTGTAGGCAGCACGGAGCAAATCTTCACTCCTTCCCGCTACAAATTTGAGCTGGCGGATACGTTCTTTTACCGGAAGTTGCCGTAAGGCTGGATAAGTCGCCCGCTTTCGGGTCAAGCTAGGGGAAACGAAAAGCGGGAGGATTCGATGGACAAGCGGTTGATCATCAGCGCTTATCGACAGGGACGCTTGACGCGCAAGCAATGCGCTCAGCTTCTTGGGATTGAATCGGAGTCGTTAGTAGGGCTGCTGAGCGACGAACGGAGCCTTCGAAAGCAGGGATTTGAAATCGTACTCCATGCTCTGGCGGAGGTTCGGGAGAGCGAAGACACGAAATGGCGAGAATATCCTCGTCCCCTTTCTCTTTAAATCGCACATAGGTATGGAAGATGGGGCTTCTGTCACGCTGAGAGCAACCGCCGTGTTCGTCGCGGCGGTTTTGCTGTATCCGAATACATGGAGCGGGGAAGTCCCGATGTTTCTTGTCAAAGCGGTATTGCTCGTTTATAATTAGCGCATAAAAGCGCTAAAGCGTCTAGCATTTGGGTATGCGATATGCACGCTCTGCTAGAGAATTCATCGGTCGCAAAGCGTCGATGCAAAAGGGGGAGACGGGTTTGCGTTTTTTGACAGCGGGAGAGACGCATGGGCCGCAGCTGACGGCCATTATCGAGGGATTGCCGAGCAACCTGCCGCTAGCGGCAGATGCGGTTAATGGAGAACTTGGACGCAGACAGAAGGGCTACGGCCGCGGGTTGCGGATGCAAATTGAGAAGGACACTGTCCAACTTGCAGGAGGAGTTCGGCACGGCTTTACGACTGGAGCGCCGGTGGCGCTTGTCGTGGAGAATAACGATTGGAAGCATTGGACCAAGATCATGGGCGCTGAGCCTGCGCTGGAGGAGAACGAGGGCAAGCGAAGGGTGCTTCGTCCTCGTCCCGGCCATGCAGACTTGAATGGCGGCTTGAAATACAACCAGAAGGATCTTCGGAATATCCTGGAGAGATCCAGTGCTCGCGAGACGACCATGCGGGTCGCCGTCGGCGCTGTGGCGAAGGAGCTTCTCGCTGCCTTTGGCATTCGGACGGCATGTCAAGTGCTGCGCATTGGAGAGGTAGAAGTGGAACGCGTGGAGCTGGGAGCCGAAGAGCTTGCCCGCGTCACGGAAGAATCGCCGGTACGCGTAGCGGATAAGGCGGCGGAAGCGAAGATGATCGCGGCCATTGACGAAGCGAAGGCGGACGGCGATACGCTCGGCGGCATCGTCGAGGTCATCGTGGAAGGGGTTCCTGTCGGGCTTGGCAGCCACGTGCAGTGGGATCGCAAGCTGGATGGCCGAATCGCACAAGCGGTGCTGTCGATTCAAGCCTTCAAGGGGGTTGAATTCGGCATCGGCTTCGAGGCTGCGGAACGGAGAGGTTCGCAGGTTCACGATGCGATTCTATATACCGGGGAAGAGGGATTCCGGCGGGAAACCAACCGGGCCGGCGGCTTTGAAGGCGGCATGACCACGGGAGAACCGATTGTGGTTCGGGCGGTGATGAAGCCGATTTCGACCTTGTACAAACCGCTGAAGAGCGTAGACATCGATACGAAGGAAGCCTTCTCGGCACAAGTGGAGCGTTCCGACACGTGCGCGGTGCCTGCCGCTGCGGTGATCATGGAGAATGTCATCGCCTGGGAAGTGGCTCACGCCTTCATGGAAAAATTCGGAGGAGACTCCCTGGAGGAGATCACCGCCAACCTCGCCAACTACAAAGCCCAAGTGGAGCGGTATTAAGATGAAGAAGCTGATGGTGGATTTGGGGGAACGCTCATACCCGATTTTAATCGGCCAAGGGATATCCGCTGATGTTGTGAAGCATTTGGTCGACAGCGGGATTCGGCCATCGTCGCCTCTTCTGATCGTGACAGATCAGAACGTCGCCGCCCATCACCTGCAGCCTCTCCAGGAGGCCTTGCAGGCGGGTGGCTACCGCACGCATGACTATGTGATTCCTGCAGGGGAATCGAGCAAATCGCTCGCGAATCTGGAGGAAATTATCGGGGTTGCCCTGGAAGCCGGGCTCGATCGAAGCTCGGTCATCGTCGCGCTGGGCGGCGGTGTAGTCGGCGATCTCGCCGGGTTTGTCGCCGCGAGCTACATGCGCGGCATTCGCTTCGTGCAGGTGCCGACGACCATCCTCGCTCATGACAGCAGTGTGGGCGGGAAGGTGGCGGTCAATCATCGCCTCGCCAAGAACGTCATCGGTGCCTTCCACCAGCCGGAGCTGGTGCTGTACGACACCGAGCTGCTCCAAACGCTGCCGGAGCGAGAAGTGAAGGCAGGCTTAGCTGAAGTCGTTAAAGAGGGGCTTATCCTCGATAAAGAATACGTGGAGTGGTTCTCGGATCATCTGGACGAGCTGCTGAAGCTGGACCCGACAACGCTGGAAAATGCACTCTTTGAAGCCTGCCGGATCAAAGCGGAGGTTGTCTCTCAGGATGAGAAAGAGAGCGGCTTGCGGGAAGTGCTCAACCTGGGGCACACCATCGGCCATGCCTTAGAGGCGGTAACCAGCTACAAGACGTTCCTGCACGGCGAAGCCGTTGCCGTTGGGCTGATCGGCGCTGCCAAGCTGTCGGAGGCGTTCGGGCGACCTGCCTCCATCACGGAGAAGACTCGCGAGCTGGTTGCTCGCATCGGCTGTCCTGCCTCCATTCCGGCTGAGCTTTCCACGGATGCCATTCTGGAAGCCATGATGCATGACAAGAAATTTCGCGAAGGCCGGATGACCTTCATCCTCCCGCTCGATATCGGCAGAGTCGAAATCAACCGGAAGGTGACCATCGATCAGGTTCGTCAAGTCATTGACGAATTAAAGCAGGAGGGGTAAGCCATGTGGGTAAGGGGAATACGGGGTGCCACAACCGTCGAACGAGACGATAAGGAAGAGGTACTCCGGGAGACGGCGGAGCTGCTTCGCCGCATCGTGGAAGCAAATGAGGTGGTGCCGGAGGACATCTGCAGCGTTTTCGTCACGACGACAGAGGATTTGACCGCGGCCTTTCCGGCGATGGCCATCCGTCAATTGAGCGGCTGGGAGCTTGTCCCGCTCATGTGCGCCTTGGAAATTCCGGTGAAGCCGAGCTTGCCTCGCTGCATTCGCTTGATGGTGCACGTGAATACAATGCGCGGCCAAGCAGAGATTCGGCATATCTACATGAACGAGGCAAAGAAGCTGCGTCCGGATATCGTGGCAGGAAGCGAAAAGTAAGAGGATCGAACGAATCAATTCTGATTCCGAAACGATTACCGCGCCAAAAAACCGTTCTCTCATGGGAGGGAACGGTTTTCTCGTTACTTACGAACATCTCGGGCTCCTGTCTTTCGTATCGGTGGCTTGGCTTTAAGTATCCGAAGTATAAAGCGAAACCCGATTAGACTTTGTATCGATCAAACACACGATTATGTTGTAATAAGCAGGTTGCTGAAAATCATCCCCGGCAATGACCTCTCCCTTACGAGTGATCAAGAGGTAATACCCCTCCTGAGCACCGAAATTTCGCTGCTTGGGAATGTCTTCATCGTAAGAATCCTCGAACAGCTCATGCAGTGCCTTAGCCCGTTCTGGCCTCATCGGCAGCTTGTTCCACGTCTGTTCGATTTTTTGCTCAAGAAGAATCTGTTTGATTTCCTCCTCTTTGAGTTGATAGACGGTCAGCATGGTTCCGTCTCCGTGAAACCCTCCATGCGTATCTTTGTGAAAGGGGATTGTCGGTTTTCCGGGCAAGGAGAAGTTCATGTAATCTTGAAAAACCCGTAAGCTCCTCGATTGAAGATCAAGAAATTGATAGGGGTACATTTGAATGAAAAAATAGATGGCCACGCCGAAACCTGGTAACAGGATAAACAGTGAAATTCTTCTTAATCGTTTCGTCAAGAATTTTGCCTCCAACCAGCTTTCTTTGGTTTGGTGTAAACTTGATAAGAAGAAATTAAAAAGCAATTGAGTTCTTTACCTAATCAAACTCATTTGTACGTTGTATGGGATGATAAGTAGTATTTTCCCATATTAAAGAATGAGACAATTGCTGTAACAGCAGGAGAATAAACACTCCTCCATTTTTGGTTTTTGTATTGTAAGGTATCTTGCACAAATATAAACACCTAAAATAATCAATTTGTAGCAAAAAACTTGAAATTCCATTTTGGAAAATAATATTTCATAATGGTTCTAATGAAATTCCGACTGTTCTAACTCGCCTTTGTTCTCTTGTTTCATCAGTAGACAAGCCGTTGACTTCAAAGAAATATTGCTAGCTTATGAAAGGGTGATTTATGTTTAACATGAGTTGGTTTGACAGCCACACAGTTGTCTTTGTTGGCTTAGAAACATTTAGAAGGGCAGACTTTGACTCTTGATTCTTTATTAGTAAATGAAGTTGGTTACGATCTCAATTATTCATAAACCTCCGCTTGACGCTAGCTTCTTCAATCGTGTATAGTGTTGGGTATCAAACCGGATTCGGGCGGGAGCGTCTGAATCGGTAGAGCGCAAGACCAAGAGTAGAGCTGAGTTGAGACGAGCGAGAGCTGAGCGTGCGGATGCAGGTCGCTTTCTTCGTTTGCTGATTTCCCTACCATTCATTTGATGGGGAGTGAAGCGGGCTGAGGATGCGTGCGTGGTCCGTCTGACTTGCATACGCGAATTTCCAACCCTCTACTAGCGTAGAGGGTTTTTTATTTGAATCGAAGGAGAGGAGCGCCGACATGTACCAACCCGAGCTGTCCGAAGTCGTTCGTCTGGCCAAACGCTACAACCTCATTCCGGTCGCCCGGCGGATTCTGGCGGATACGGAGACGCCGATCCGGGTGTTTCGCCACTTTTCCGATGAGCCGCAAGCTTTCCTGCTGGAAAGTGTGGAGGGCGGGGTTAAGTGGGCGCGCTACTCCTTCATTGGGTCATCGCCATACTTGACGCTGGAAGGCAAGAAGGGAGTCACGAAGGTGACGGTGGATGGGGAAACCACAATCCATCCCGAACGGCCGCTGGAGGTGCTGAAGGGCTACCACCGCATGTACCGCAGCCCGTCCCTTCCCGGTCTGCCGCGCCTTACTGGCGGAGCAGTCGGATTCTTCGGATACGACCTGTTGAAGGACTACGAACGGCTTCCCGAGCATCGTTGCGATGACCTGCAGATGCAAGACCTTCGCTTCCTGTTCTGCGACCGCCTGGTGGTCTTCGATCACTTCCGCCAGGAGCTGGTCATCATCGGCAACGTTCACGTGGCTCCCGGTGCTACCGATCGGGAGATCGAGGCGGAGTACGAGCGGGTCTGTCGGCAAATTGATGCAACCGTCGAGAAGGTGCAGCAAGCTCCGCCTCCACTCGGTCGTCCTCATCGCCCGATGCCCGAGCAGGTGGACCTGACCGGCATTCAGTCCAATCTGACCAAAGAGCAATACATCGCGAACGTCGAGCGGGCTAAGGAGTACATTCGGGCCGGAGACATCTTTCAGGTCGTGCTCTCCCAACGCTTTGAAAAGCGCACGGACATCGACCCCTTACAAGTCTATCGCGTGCTTCGGACGACGAACCCTTCTCCTTATATGTACTACTTGAAGTTTGAGGATGAGATCATCGTCGGTACCTCGCCGGAGCTGTTCGTTCGGGTAGAGGACGGCAAGGTGGAGACCCGCCCGATTGCGGGAACCCGGCCGCGCGGACGCGACGAGTTGGAGGATGCCGAGCTGGAGCGGGAGCTGCTAGCAGACGAGAAGGAGCGGGCAGAGCATCTGATGCTCGTCGATCTGGGCCGCAATGACATTGGCCGCGTAGCGGAATTCGGTTCCGTTCACTGCGATACGTTCATGGAGATTGAACGGTACTCTCACGTCATGCACATCGTCTCGAACGTGAACGGAAGGCTTCGCGAGGATAAAGACTTCTTCGACGCCTTCATTTCCTGCCTTCCGGCGGGAACGGTTTCGGGAGCACCGAAGCTGAGGGCGATGGAGATCATCGCGGAGCTGGAGCAGGAAGCGCGCGGCGCCTATGCCGGGGCGATCGGGTATCTCGGCTTTTCCGGGAATCTCGACACCTGCATCACCATTCGCACGATCATCTTCAAGAACGGCAAAGCTTACGTTCAAGCTGGAGCGGGCATCGTCTGGGATTCGGTTCCGGAAAAGGAATTTGAGGAAACGGTCAACAAGGCGAAGGCGATGCTGAGGGCGATTCGACTGGCAGAAGAGATGTTTCTGGAGCCGGTCAAGGCGGAGCACGAAGCCGAGCCTGTCATTAACGGGGATTACTATTACGCCTGAGGGCTTTCGAGATAAGACTGCTGCCAAGCGATTGAGTCTTGTCTAGAAGCGGTACGGTCGAGCAAGAGCTTAGCGGATGGCTAGCGGAGGTTGCCCTGAAGGGATCATCGCGGTGTCCGAAGTTGAGAAGAGTAGAGGAGGAGATCCGGATGGAAACGATAGAAGCTCCGGTATTTTCAGTGAAGCAGGCGATCGGCAAGGTGGTGGAAGGGCAGCACCTGAGCCGAGCGGAAGCCAGAATGGCGATGGCGGACATCATGGACGGTCTCGCGACCCCCGCCCAAATCGGGAGTCTGATGACCGCGCTCCGAATGAAGGGGGAGACGGTGGAGGAGATCACCGGATTTGCTGAGCTGATGCGGGCAAAAGCAAACCGGGTGGACACCGAGTGCACGGAGCTCCTCGACACCTGCGGTACCGGCGGAGACGGGGCCAAGACCTTCAACATCTCCACCGCTTCCGCGCTTGTCGCGGCGGCCGGCGGCATTCGGGTCGCGAAGCACGGCAATCGCGCCATGTCGAGCAAGAGCGGCAGCGCGGATGTGCTGGAGGCGCTCGGGGTGAACATCTACCTGAAGGAGCAGCAAGCGGCCGAATGCCTTTCGCGCATCGGCATCTGCTTCCTCTTCGCTCAAACCTACCACGGCTCAATGAAGCATGCTGCGGTACCGCGTAAGGAGCTCGGAATCCGCACGGTATTCAACCTGCTAGGGCCGCTTACGAATCCGGCAGGAGCGGATCGCCAGCTCCTCGGCTTGTTTGACCGCAGCAAGACGGAGCTCATCGCCGAAGTGATGAAGTCGCTCGGCGTGACCCGCGGGCTTGTGGTGGGAAGCTACGACGGGCTGGACGAGATCAGCGTCTCGGCGCCGACGAAGGTGACCGAGCTTCGTGAGGGCCGGGTCTTCACCACAGAGATCTCCCCGGAGGATCTCGGGTTGTCCACGCACCGCCTCACGGACCTGACCGGCGGCGATGCCGAGGAGAACGCGGCGATTATCCGCAGCGTTCTGGACGGAGAACTGAGCGCTCGACGGGATGTAGTGCTCGCGAATGCAGGCGCCTGCTTCTATGTGGCAGGACGCGCGGAGAGCCTGCGCGGCGGCGTCGAGCTGGCGGCCGCGATCATTGATTCGGGCAGGGCTTCCGCGAAACTGGCGGAGCTTGTCGCCTGCACCCGGGAGGTCAGCCATGTTTCTTGATCGGATTCGCGTAACGAAGGAACGGGAAGTGCAGGAGCTCGCGGAACGGTTGACCCTCCGGGAAGCGGAGCGGGTCATCCGCGACCTGCCGCCTTGCCGCGGCTTCGAGAAGGCGTTGACCGCGCATCGCAAGCGGCTGATGGGCCTCATCGCCGAGGTGAAGAAGGCTTCGCCTTCGAAGGGGCTCATCCGAGCCAACTTCGACCCGGTGGCCATCGCCCGAGCCTATCAAGAGGCAGGAGCGGATTGCCTTTCGGTCCTGACCGATCGGGAATACTTTCAAGGCGGGAATGAGTATCTGATGGAGGTTCGCCGAACGGTGAAGCTGCCAATCCTGCGCAAAGACTTTACGATCGATCCTCTGCAAGTCTACGAGGCGCGAATGATCGGCGCGGATGCCATCCTCCTCATCGCCGCCATGCTGACGAAAGAGGAGTTGGACCAGCTGTTGCAGCTTAGCCGGGAGCTTGGGCTTGACGCTCTGGTTGAGGTACACAATCACGAGGAACTTGCTATGGTACTGGACTTGCCGTCTGATCCTCGACTCATCGGTATCAACAACCGCAACCTGCATACCTTCGAGACGAGCCTCGACACCACGCAGGAGCTGGCTGACCGAGTCCCTCCAGGGAAAGTGCTGGTGAGCGAGAGCGGTATCGCGAGTGCCGGGGATATTACTCGGCTGTCCGGTTATGGAGCCCAAGCGGTTCTGGTAGGAGAGCATTTCATGAGGCAGGCGAATATCGGACAGGCGGTAACGGATCTCCTCGGCCCGGTAACGGCTGCGGAGGGGGCTTGACGCACATGGGAAACGGAAGGAAGCCGACCGTCAAGATTTGCGGCATCCGCGATGAGGAAACCTTGCGCGGACTGCTCACCCTTCCGGTCGATCAGATCGGGTTTGTCTTTGCGAAGAGCCGCCGGCAAGTAACGCCGGAGGAAGCAGGCAGCCTCATTCGGATCGCTCGCGAAGAACGCGGCGACGCTCTCCATCGAACGGTCGGCGTCTTTGTCGAGCCGAGCCGGGAGGAGCTGACGGCGGTGCTGGCGAAAGCTCCTGTAGACATTGTTCAGCTGCACAGCGAGGAGTCTCCAGACGATTGCCGATGGATTCGGGAGCAGTTCGGTGTACAAGTCTACCGGGTGATCTCCTTGGCGAGCCAAGCGAAGAGAAGCGGGAAGATGGATTTGAGGAGACCGATTCAACCGCTTCGGGCGGCGAAGGAGCTTCTCCTTCCGTACCAGGGCTCGGTCGATGCGGTACTGCTGGACACCTATGATCCGGTTACGATTGGCGGGAGCGGCCGAACCTTTCCTTGGGAGTCCATTCCGCCATACCGGGAAGCGGCACACCGCCTCGGGATGAGCTTGATCGCCGCCGGAGGACTTACGATCGACAATGTGCGAAGCCTGCTCGACCTCTACCATCCGGATGGAGTGGACATCTCCGGGGGAGTCGAGACAGACGGCGTGAAAGATATTCAGAAGATCCGAACATTCGTGGAAAGGGTGAAGGGACATGAGCAAGCTGACAGAATCGCAGCCAATCGCAAGCCCGACGAGTTATCCTGATCAGGACGGCCGCTTTGGTAAATTCGGAGGGAAATACGTTCCCGAGACGTTGATGAACGCTTTGATTGAGCTGGAGGAGGCGTACAAGCTGCACTCGGCGGATCCTTCGTTTCAGGAGGAGATCGATTACCTGCTGAAGGAATACTCCGGTCGCGAAACCCCTCTCTATTATGCAGAACGGCTGACGAAGCAGCTGGGCGGAGCGAAGATCTACTTGAAGCGCGAAGACTTGAACCATACGGGGGCGCACAAGATCAACAACGCCATCGGCCAAGCGGTGCTTGCCCGCCGGATGGGCAAGACAAAGCTGATCGCCGAGACCGGCGCCGGCCAGCACGGGGTAGCGACAGCGACGGTGGCGGCGCTCATGGGCTTTGAGTGTAAGGTGTTCATGGGCGAGGAGGACACCCGCCGACAGCAGCTGAACGTATTCCGCATGAACCTGCTGGGCACAGAGGTCGTCCCGGTCACATCCGGTACCCGCACCCTCAAGGATGCCTGCAACGAGACGTTGCGCTACTGGGTCAGCAACGTGGAAGATACGTATTACATTCTCGGGTCCGCTACAGGGCCGCACCCCTACCCGATGATGGTTCGCGACTTCCAGCGGATTATCGGCGATGAGGCCCGCCGTCAGATTCTGGAGAAGGAAGAGCGGCTGCCGGACCTCGTTATCGCTTGTGTAGGCGGCGGAAGCAATGCGATGGGCATTTTCTATCCATTCGTGCAGGATGCGGGTGTCCGCCTCATGGGCGTGGAAGCAGCGGGAAGAGGGATCGACACCGAGGAGCATGCGGCAACGATGACCAAGGGGAGCCATGGCGTCTTCCAAGGCTCGCTCAGCTACCTGCTCCAGGATGAATACGGCCAGGTGCTGCCGGCTCATTCGATCTCGGCGGGCCTCGATTATCCGGGCGTCGGCCCTGAACATGCTTACTTGAAGGACTCCGGCCGTGCCGACTATGTGCCGATTACGGATGCGGAAGCGCTCGATGCCCTTCATTTGCTGTCCCGTACGGAGGGCATCATCCCGGCGCTAGAGAGCGCCCATGCCATCGCCCAAACCTTGAAGGTTGCGCCCACGATGAGCAAGGATCAAATCATCGTCGTCAGCTTGTCCGGTCGCGGCGACAAAGACGTGGAATCCATCTTGGGCTATCAGAGGAGGGAAGAGGCATGAGTCAATCGAGTACGGTGAAAGTCAATCGCATTGATCAAGCCTTCGCCAGAGTGAAGGAAGAGGGGCGTTCGGCGCTGATTCCCTTCGTCACGGTAGGAGATCCGGATCTAGCCACCTCAGTGGAGATCATCCTCGAATTGGAAAAGGCGGGAGCCGACCTTGTGGAGCTGGGCGTACCGTATTCCGATCCGTTAGCAGACGGACCGGTCATCCAGCGATCCTCGCTGCGTGCCCTTCAAAACCGCGTAACGATCGCAGATTGCATTCAAACCGCCAAGGTGTGTCGGGACAAGGGAAGCGAGCTTCCGTTCATTCTCTTCACGTACTACAATCCTGTCCTGCAGTTTGGGCTGAAGCGTTTTTTTGAGGAGCTTGCCGCCCACGAGGTCAGCGGACTCATCGTGCCCGACCTGCCCATTGAAGAGAGCGGTCCGATTCGAGAGCTGGCAGACCAAGCGGGCATTCACCTCATTCCGCTCGTTGCACCGACCTCGAAGGAGCGCATTGCTCGTATTGCCAGCGGAGCCAAAGGGTTCCTCTATGCGGTCTCCTCGCTTGGGGTGACCGGAACGCGCAGCGAGTTCGCCGCCAACATCGAGGAGTTTCTCGATTCGGTGAAGCAAGCCTCGACGATTCCGGTTGCGGTTGGGTTCGGCATATCGAATGCGGAGCAGGTGCAGCGGTTTTCCGGGCTATGCGACGGGGTGGTCGTCGGAAGCGCGATTGTTCGGAAGATTGAAGAGGTGCTGCCTCATCTTGGAAATCCAGAGCAGAAAGCAGATGGACTCTTGCAAATCCGTGAATTTGTGAGACAATTGAAAGCATAATTTCTCGGTTGACCGCGTAATCGCTGTAATCCGGGAAATCGCCAATTGCAAAGGAGTGTCCGTCTTGCAGCCGAAACCCTCTATTGTTCACCTGCCGGTCTATCAACCGGGAAAGCCGATCGAAGATGTGAAGCGGGAGCTTGGCCTGGAGAAGGTCACGAAGCTCGCTTCGAACGAGAACCCGTTTGGCTGTTCGCCGAAGGCGAAGGAAGCCATCATCCGGGAGCTCGATCATCTCAGCTTGTATCCGGACGGAGCGGCGGTCGAACTGACCGAGACGGTCGCAAAGCATGTGGGTGTGGAACCGAACCAGCTGATCTTTGGCTGCGGCTCGGATGAGGTCATCGAAATGATCGCCAAGGCGTTCCTTCTCCCCGGAGAAGAGACGGTCATGGCTACGCATACGTTTTCCCAATATCGCCATAATGCTGAAATCGAAGGGGCGGTCATCGTCGAAGCCGAGATGAAGGACGGCACGCACGATCTGGACGCCATGCTCGCCAAGGTGACGGAGCGAACGAAGATCGTCTGGGTCTGCAACCCGAACAACCCGACCGGAACGATCCTCTCCCACGAGGTAATCGCCGGTTTCCTGAATCGGATATCGCCGGATGTTCTCGTTGTTCTGGATGAAGCGTATATCGAATACGTGACGGAGCCGGATTTTCCGAACGGATTGGAGCTTCTGAAGCAGCACAAGAATCTGATCCTGCTCCGCACGTTCTCCAAGATTTACGGCCTCGCTGCCTTGCGGATCGGATTCGGCATCGGACACCCAGACGTCATCAAGCTGGTCAATCAGGTGCGGCCGCCGTTTAACACGACGCGTACGGCGCAAGCGGCAGCCAAAGCCGCCATTCTGGACGAAGAATTCATCGAACGCTGCCGTGTAGCCAATCGGGAGGGGATTGAATATTTGACAAGTGAATTCGATCGCCTGGGCTTGACCTATTTCCCGGCACACGGGAACTTCATCATGGTGGAGACCGGGCACCCGTCCAAGGAGCTCTTTGATGCACTGCTGCGGAAGGGCTACATCATTCGTGCCGGTCATGCCCTTGGTTTTCCGACCTCCCTTCGAGTGACCGTAGGGAGTCGAGAGCAAAACGAAGGATTTATCGTTGCGCTCACAGAAGTGCTGGCGGAACGAGCGGTAACGGCATAATAGTGTGAACCCAAGCAGGGCGGGGAGGAAGGCGGAAGCGCCGCTCCCCGTCTTGAATCATTTTGAGCAAAAGGTTGATGATGGTGAAAAAGATCGCGATTTTCGGGGTGGGACTCATGGGTGGGTCCCTTGCTCTTTGTTTTAAAGGGAAGCCGGGCCTGCATGTGGTGGGGCACTCTCCCAATCCGGCCTCGGCCGCTAAATACGCGGAGAGAGGCGTCGTAGACGAAGCGACCGTCGATTTTGAGGCTGCGGCAGCGAATGCCGATTTTATTTTTCTTTGTGTCCCGGTTGGTTTGCTTACGGAGTATTTGGATCAGCTCGGTCGTATGCGCTTAAAGCCGGGCTGCATCATCACGGATGTTGGAAGCACGAAAGCAGAGGTGTGCCGGGCGGCAACGAAGGTCGATCTGGGAGAAGCATGGTTCATCGGCGGCCACCCCATGGCAGGCTCCGAACGCTCCGGTGTGGAGGCAGCTTCGATCGATTTGTATGAGAATGCCTTCTACATCGTGACCCCTCTCCCTGGAGTGCCGGAGGAAGTCGTTGCCCAGTTGGAGGAGCTCCTTGCCTTAACGAGAGCCCAAGTGGTTCGCGTAGAAGCGGAGGAGCACGACGCCATTGTCGGTGGAATAAGCCATCTGCCGCATATCGTGGCGGTGGCGTTGGTCAATCTGATCGCGAAGCATAACGAGGAGAACGGCCTCTACCACAGCCTGGCGGCAGGCGGCTTCCGTGACATTACTCGCATCGCAGCGAGTGAGCCTGTCGTGTGGCGCGATATCTTGCTCAGCAACCGGCAGGTCGTGCTCGAGCTTCTGCAGGAATGGATCTCCGAATCGAAGAAATTCGTTGAGCTGTTGGAGCAGGAGGACGGAGACGGCATCATCGATGAGTTCAGCCGCTCCCGAGCATTCCGCAACTCCATCCCGGATCGCCGTAAAGGCGCACTCAAAGGATGGTTTGATCTGTATGTAGATGTCCCTGACCATCCCGGGATTATCGGGCACATCGCTTCCCGACTCGGGGAGGAGCGCATCAACCTGCGCAACATTCAGGTGATCGAGAGCCGAGCAGATGCGCCGGGGGTACTTCGATTGTCCTTCGACCATCAAGAGGCGCAAGACCGAGCGGAAGCCTTGCTTGGACAGTCATATGCGGTACACAAATAACGAATTTTTTCCTAAATTCGGCCGGGAAATCGGATTTAAAGACACACCTCAGAGCCCTTCCTTCTCCTTTCTAAGGGGGAGTGAGGGCTCTTCTTCATGCCTCCGAAAGGGCGGGACGGGTGTTCGGGTAGGACATTTATGATACGCAGGGGTAAACTCGTAGTTGAGTAGACTTCCTGTTTTTCATATGTTCGTAGGACCAGAGGGATGTTATCATTTTTTTATAGCAAATAAAGTTATTGGAGGCGTTACTTGTGCTTGATGGACAGAGGCTGGGAGTTAAAATCAACGCCTTACGGAAAAAGTCCGGTTATTCGCAGGAGAAGCTCGCAAACATGCTTGCCATTTCACCGCAGGCCATTAGTAAATGGGAGAATGGGCACAGCTTGCCGGAAACCTCGTTACTTCCTGTCCTCGCGCAAATTTTCAACTGCACCATAGACGACATCATCATGCCCGCTTACATCTTGGATGAAAAGATAGAACTAGAAAAAACAAGCGCAGAGGAGCTGCAAGCAGAACGTATTGCAGATCAAATCTTGCGAAAACTGGGGGAAGCGCAAATGGGCAAGCCATTAATAGGAATGGATGATGAATCCATTGTCCATGCAATCCGTCATACACACCCGAATATCGGAAACTGTGAAGTCATCAGAGGAACTCCCTCAAAAACGGATCGATATACCAGTATCCACCTCACCGTTGTTGCCCCGCAGACAGAAATAAAGCTGATGGAAAAGATCCATTCACCGGGAGACAAAGAGCTCTATCATTATCAAGTAGTGGCCGGTTACACCCGAAACGTACCCCAGATCTTTCACATGGACATGGACAAGGGTGTGCTTTTAATGGAGGATTTGAATGAGGGCTATGTTCATGGCAATCATTTCAACGAGGACAACGACAGCGGCGCATACGTACGGGAAAATTATCATGCTTTGCTTCAAGCAACGGCAAAATTTCACGCTGCCTTTATGGACAACAATGACGCGTTTCGGCAAATCGGTCTGGATTGGCGTTTGGAGAGCCGGGAGAACCTGCTCGCCCATATCAACGGAATGGAAAAAGACTTTCAAAACTATCGCACCGCCGAAGAAACAGGTAAAATTCCGAAGGTGTGGAATAGCTTTGAAAACACGATCGAATGGGGCAAGCTGGATTATTTTCAAATCGCTATCGATCGGTTACGGGAAAACTATGTTGGATTGATTGACTCAAGATTTACCCCGAGTAAACATCTCACCGTTGTTCATGGTGATTTGCACCCCGGAAATATGTTTCTTTCCAAGACTTCAAAGACCGTTAAATTCATTGACATGGAAGCGGTACGAATGGGGATAGGTACCGAAGATTTAGCGATGCTTTTAGCGCTCCACATTGCGCCGAATAAAAAACAAGCGCTTCCGCTGCTCCAGGTTTATCATAACGGCCTTTGCGAAACCATAAAGGATTATCCGTTTGAGTTGTTAGTAAGCGACTATCAACTCTCGATAATGGAAGCGATGTTTTACACGATCCGCCTACTAAACAGCGGGATTTATGATTTTTCAATGAGGGATAGAGCCATGGAGGCGTTTGAAACGTTTGTGCTTGATAAAGTATAGCTATTACATAGGGAGAAATTTCATATGAATATTCATTACTACTTGGATTGGTTTCATGATAAGGGCTTTTCGGAGAAGCTAGTCAATGTGTTGCAGGAGGATGTCACCGACCGAAAATCACTTGTTATGATTAGCGCGGATTCGCCCGAATACAAAGATGAGCCAGTTGAGTTCTTTTTGATGACTATCAACTTATTGATCACCGCACGCAGAAGGAAGAGGCCCAACGATTCATTCAAAACGCCTCGGTCGTCTTTTTATGTGGTGGAAGCCCTCGGAGCCAAAAGCACCTTTTAAACGGAATATGATGGATAAAGGTATCGTTTATGACACGAGATTCAGAAAGGGGTCGAGACGCTCTGAACCTGATCCTTCCTTTTTCGCAAGTAGAATCAAGTGCTGCGATTTCCATCCCTCTATAATGACGATAGGGTGGTTGAAACGGGGTGAACAGGTGAATGTACGAGTGGCACAAGCAAATCCAATTCATCGTTGATGAAATTGACGAGTGTATTAAAAATCGCAGCGGGGAAGCCATCACATTGCGATTTCTATCTCGTAAGTTAGGGTATTCCGAATTTCATACGACGAGAAAATTTAAAGAAATAGCGGGTATGCCCTTTCGGGACTATCTGCGGCATAGAAAATTAGCCTTTGCCCTAAAAGAGGTACGGGATTGTGAAAAAAGCCTGCTGGATATTGCATTTGATTATGGGTTTTCCTCCCATGAAGCGTTTACCCGAGCCTTCAAGGGAGCCTATGGGGTAACGCCGAGTGAATACCGAAAAAGACCTATGCCTGTTGCCCTTCGCACCAAAATTAACCCTTTCGACCGCTACTTTTTTGGGTTTGGAGAGATGGGTATGATGAAATCTACCGAGGATGTGAAAACGTATTTTGTAACCATTCCCGCACACCAGTTTTTGCACATTCAAAACCGTGAGAGTAATGGGTATTGGGATTTTTGGCAAAAGCAAAGCCTTGTCCCTGGACAGGACTGCGAAACCATATGCGGCATCCTCGATAGCATCAAGGGAAAATTGGATGACGCTGGCGGGACTAATGTGAACAGCGGCAGCGGTCAGCTTATGGCGTACATCCAGGACCCGGACGGCAGACTTTGCGATTGGGGGATTCCGCGTACCGAGTGTTACGGTGTACGACTTCCTATGGAATATAAAGGCGAAGTGCCCTCGCAGATGCGAATGATCGATGTTCCCGAAGCGGAGTATCTTGTTTTTGAACATGGGCCCTTCGATTATGAGCAGGAAAATCGCAGTGTCGAGGAAAAGATGGAAAAGGCAATGGCAGCCTTTGATTTTACGGGCACCGGTTACGGCTGGGATACTTCCCCCGGTAGAATCATTTACATGTACCATGATCCAGAACAGTTTTTTAAGTATATTCGACCAGTACGGAAGTCTTAATCAAGATAAGGATCGGGTGGAAGCCGGATTCGAAGACCATGCAGAGCCCATCATTCTCCTTCTCAAAGGGGAGTGAGGGTTCTTTTTTTATACAGCCCCCCTTCACTTTGACGTTGGGTCAAGTGATATACTCTTGATCGAAGGAAGGATCAACCCAGTAAAGGAGCCGGTCATGAGCCTCGTTAAAATTACCGAAGTAACGGAGCAATTCGACATTACCTCACGGACTCTACGCTATTACGAGCAGATGGGCATTTTGGCGAGTGTTCGCTTGCCCCTGGAAAAATACCGCTTCTACGACGAAGCGAACCTTAAGCGCTTACAGCAGATTATGGTCCTCCGAAAAATGCAAATTCCGATCAAGGACATCATCAAGATTTACGAAAATCAGGATATGACGGTGCTGGTACAAATGTTTGTCCAACGGATTCACGCCATTGATAACGAGATCGATGCTTTGGCTGAATTGAAATCCCTTGTCCAGGATTTTTTGCAGGCGATGCTGGACAACGGCATCTCCCACATCTCGGCCCTGCCTTTGCTCTATGAACGGCTGGAACATCAGATGCTCTCTCAGAGCAAGGAGAAGAAGCTGACATTATCCCGTTTAGATGAAGTGGCGAACAAGCTGACCAAGCCGCTTGAGCTTACCCTGCTGGAACTGCCGTCCATGCGTATGCTTTCCTCGAAGAGGAAGGACAGCGGCCAATCGGATGCCGATGGGTTCTGGAATACCCTGGCGAGCCGACAAATTCCCTTTGGGATACCCGGAAGCCGTGACTTCTTTGAATTCCAGACCGAAGAAGACACCATTTTATTGCAAAAGGTTACCGGATCTTTTCAAAACGATACCGACTTTTCCGACATTCACCTGGAGGGAGGCTTGTTCGCGGTAGGCGCGGCTTACGTGGATGAGGACATGGGCGACCTGCATCGGCGGATGATCCAAAGCTTCGATGACAATCTCTACTACGAGGTGGACTATCGCCATGATGGCAGACTTCGCCAGGAAACCTTGGTAGAATCGGTGATTTCCCAAGACAGCCAAAGAGAACGAGTGCAGCTGTATTTGCCTATAAAAAGACGAATGCTACTGGCCGAGCACTTTGAGCCATTTCGGCAAATCACCGGACCTTCAGCAGAGGAGATTGAGGCAGCCAACCCCGCTTTACACGAGTACCCCGTTGACTTTCATAAGATAACCTCTATTTATGATCCGCACTATAGGGTGCTTGAGAATGGGGAAGCAGAGTTTATTGCCTGGATCACTCCTCGATTGCTGTCCACCAACATCGCGGTGAAAATCCCTTTTCGGGTGGATATTGAATTCCTCGCGGAAAGCCAGAGCGAAGCCTATCAATATGGAGCGGATGAAGGAAGCCTGTGGTTTTCACATGGCAGCCATACCTACACCATGAATGCCCAGAACAATGCGGATTCCTATCTCTCCAAGCACGCGATCAAATTCGATCAGCCGGTGATTGGCAATACTTATCTTTATCCCCAAATCGGCAACATCCCACACGATCGGTACAACAAGCTAACCTGGATCATTGGAGAAAAGCATTTTGCGGTGATCCTGAACGGCGAAGTGCGGTTTTGCTCGGACAATATGCCTTACATGGCGATGGATCTCCATTGGCAAAGGCCAGAAACTCTTTTCATCGGCTCTAACGGGCAGGGAAAAAAGCTGTTCCGTTCCATAACCATTTCGCAATTGAAGACAAGTCCGAAAATCAAGCTAAAAAAAGGAGAATTGGTCATGACAGCATCCAAACCAAGCAACAACAGGCTTCCTCATCTTCACCAGCTCGTAACCTTGCATTACGGAGAAAACTACTGGTTTAACGGCTGTGCCCGCTTTCTGATGGAATGTCTTGGCGAATCCGATTACGATTACTGGTT
Source organism: Gorillibacterium sp. CAU 1737 (assembly GCF_039888655.1). Lineage (NCBI taxonomy): Bacteria > Bacillati > Bacillota > Bacilli > Caryophanales > Paenibacillaceae > Gorillibacterium > Gorillibacterium sp. CAU 1737. The sequence goes on along the minus strand of NZ_JBDQQO010000002.1, from coordinate 539,000 downwards.
TTTTGCTGGTCTTATCGGGGAGAATTTCACGCAGGTGTACTCTCGTAATCATTTCCGAGGGGATGGGCCGTTAGACTATCGTTTAAGCGAAAAAGGCAATCACGAGGTGGTTGAGGAGATCTTTGCACAATGTGGCTATGCCAGCAGCTTTGTCCCGCTCAAGCAGATTTTAAACAACCGGGAGATGTATGTGCAGACGCTGATGGCTTATATCGACAAAGGAATTCCCGTCATCTTCAATGACCACGGCAACAATCCCAATGACCGATACAGCTGGGGAGTGCTTGTGGGGTATGAAGACTATGGCAAGACCCTGCTCTACCTGTTCGGGGATGTGGCCGAGCCGGATCGTATATCCGTGGATGATTTGCTGCCAGCAGATTATTTGGCGGATGGTGACCATTGCAATGGCTGGCTCTTTATTGGCGAGAAGAAAAAGGATGTCTCGCTTGTGGAACTGTATCGGAAGCGGATCGAAACCTTGCTGGAGCTTCTGACCTTTGAAAACCAAAACTATCTCTTTGGAGCGAAGGCTTATCGGGCCTGGGCGGATGATATCGAGAACGGCAAATTTGACTCCATAAAGCCGGAGGACTTTGACGATTGGGCAATGTATAAGGTGTACGTCTGCAACCTCGCGACGAATAGCGGCGGGAGTCAAGGATTCTTGACGAAGGCGCAGGAGCTGAATCCGGATTTGTCTTTCTTGGAAGAGGTGCGCGAGCAATACCGGCAAACCGGGCATCTGTGGAATGATCAACACGGGGAAGACCTGGAGGCGCTGGGCGGAGGCTTTAATATCACCTTGGACACTCTTCAGGATCGGGCGAAGCGCGATCGAATTGTTGCGAAGATTCGGGAGTTTGCGGTCTGTATGGATCAAGTTCAGGCTCTATTAACCGAGCATGCGTCCTCAATTTCATGAACCCGATGCAAACGGTGAGATCCTTTTGGACATTGGCTTTTTCGTTGTGTCATAAGAGGAAGCACTTCCAAAATCTACAATAGAAATCGCTTTCAAAAAAAGATTGACAGAATGAAAACGGATACATATAATAAAAGTACAGTATGGTTTCTCTCCACTCCTATCCGAATTTGCACTCTGTGCAAGCCGCCAATCTTGGCGGCTTCTTTTTTTGCAGAGGGGAGGAGCGGCGACTTCCCGGTGACGTATGGGGGCAGAGGGATTGTGGTGGCGAATTCAATCCATTACCTAACAAGGAGAATAGCGATGAATCTATTTCTGTTGGAGCCGGAAGTCAGTGGAGGGCATGGGGAATATACGATCTACAAAACGGATCATGGGGTAAGACCGTCTGACAAGGTTAAATTTCTTCATTACGAGTTTGACGGTTGGTTAGGAGATCATTTCCTTACCTCAACTCCATGCTTTATCATCACACAAGAATTAGATGAGGTATTTAAGCAAAGGAATATAGGGGATTATTCAGTTGAAGAATGTTTGGTGTCGAAGTCAGATTTCTTCGAGGAACTATACGAAGATAAATTGCTGCCCACGTTTTTAAGAATGATCCCTCATGGTGAAATAACGATAAATAAACAGTCCTATGACAATTGGTCAGGGCATCATTTTTGCTTATCGGAAAAAGGCTACTTGGTCGTTACAGCCAAGGTTGTGAATGCGCTAGAAAAATATGCAAGTCACGGCACAATGACTACGTTACATGCAGGTATAAAATAGATAATACTCAACCTTTCTCTGGCTCATTCTTTGATCAATCGATAAAATGTAATAGCTGCACTAAAATGAAATCGTTCCACGGCTGTTTCATACTGATCATCCTCGTTCAGAATTTTTTTGTTCCAACCTGCAACCTTTTTCCGTTTTTCAACGTCAGGGTATTTGGAAGAAGCAATCGGATCGGCTTATTTTGAAGATTCGGCAATTGCTAGATGGCCATGAATGGGTTATTCTAATTCTAGTAGATATCCAACGCCGCCACGTGTTTCGCGAGGCACTACATAGAGATTTCGTCCGTAAGAAAACCGCTTCATCCCCACCGAAACTTTTATTGCCAGGCAGAGTCTAATGGGATATGGTACCTGCCTTAGGCGTCATGATCTTTATTTTTATGTAAGGCAGGAGGCTGACAGGCCATGACGGATTCCGAGCTGATCCGGGAAATCAAGGACGGCAACGCAGAATTGTATGCGGAATTGATGCAGCGCTACGAGCGCAAGATCTACGCATTTATTTTCCACATGCTCAAAAGTGCGAAGATGGAAGCAGCTGTCGATGATCTGTCGCAGGAAACGTTTTACAAGGCCTATCGAAGCCTTCAAACCTTCCGCGAGGTAGAGGCTTCTTTCTCGACCTGGCTTTACACCATCGCGCGAAATACCGTGCTGAGCGAGCTTCGCAAGCAAAAGCACATTAAGGTATCCCTGGAGCAGAGCGGGATGACTCCGCTTGCCCAGGCAGAACTGATGCCGGAACATACCATCCTGCGAAACGAGAAGGTTTCCCTCGTCCGAGAGGCGATCAACAACCTTCCCGAGAAGCAGCGGTCCGCTCTGATCCTGCGGGAGTACGATCAACTGGATTATCAGGAGATCGCCAGCATTCTGGGGCAGACCGTCAGTGCTGTCAAATCGCTCTTGTTCCGAGCCCGCACGAGTGTCAAGATTCAGCTCGAGCCCTATTACATGGATACGATTTTTGATTGATCCGTTGAACGGACTCCCAAGGATGTGACGACGGATCGGCATCAAGGGGTGAGCGAGGATGGACTGCTCTCGAGCCGAGGAATTGCTCGGCATCTACTTTGATCTACCAGAGGGTGACGAACGGCGTCTGCTGGTGGATCAGCATATTTTGGAGTGCCCCGCCTGTGCGGAAGAATTCCGCCTGTGGGAAGAAAGCTGCAGCCTGATCCAAGACGGCGGCTATTTTGAAGAGTTGATCCCCACTCCGGCAGAATCGGTCAGCCGCCAGGTGATGGCTCGGATCTATCAGGATGAATCGTGGCGCCTTCCCGCCAGCGAGCGAACCTTCTCGCTTCCCTTCCGGATGCGGCGCAACGTCTTCGCGATCATTTCTCTCTGTTTGGCGCTCTTTAGCGTCAGCTTGTTTTACTCGCTCCAGCATCGTCCGGCCGAACCGGCCGCTGTCGCCTCGGAGCACTCGGCTCTCTTCGGCTTCCATCAATCGGCGAGCTTCTCGCCGGATGAGACGACGGATGCGGATACCTTGTCCAAATCAGCGGTAGCCAGCGCCACGACCTCGTTCTTCGTGGAACCGGCTCGCCTCGATCCGATTCGGGAGACACCCAATTATTGGCTCGCCTTTTCGATCATCGGGCTGATTGGGACCTTGCTGACCCTGAATTGGATCACTCGGACGAAGATGACAACCTCATCCACGTAGATTTCGTGGCGATCAGGGCATCAACAGACCAAAAGACGGCGGAAGTCGTCTTTTTTTGTGCTTGAGCAACATCCGGCATATTTCTCGTTCCTCTCGGCGATAATGGTAGGAAAATCGGGAAGCCCGGGAGGATGGGAAATGAACCTAGCTGACATGCTCACCTATGCGGATATCCATGAGCTGAGCCGAATTGCTCGAACCTATGAGCTCCCCTGCAACTTGCATTCCAAGCATGAGCTCATTCAGTCTATCCTGACGACCGTTGGAAGGATCGATCGATTGAGTGAGGAAGTCAGCCGTATGGACGAGAACGAGCTGCGATTTCTCCATTCTCTCTTATTCGATGAGCGACAATCGTTCAGCTTGGAAGAGCTCACAGGCCGGGTGCTGACGGCGGTTCACGATCCCGAGGTCAAGAAGAAGGTCAATGCGAGGGATACCATCGTTCGCTTCAAGCAAAGGGGATGGCTGTTTACCGGCCACCATCGGCTAAACCACTACCTGTTCCTGTTTCCTGAAGATTTAAAAAGACGCTTCCGGGAAACGCTTTGCCGTCAGGACACAGCCAAGCTGGTGCAGCTTCGGGAAGCGCCCCCCGTCTACCGGGATGAGGGGGAGCAATTCACCGCCGACTTCGCCCAGTTTCTTCACTACCTCTCGCAAAATGACCTTCCCCTGAACGGGGAAGGGGTTCTCTATAAGCGAAGCTTGCAGCAGATCGCCGACCGATTCTCCATTCAGGAGGAGCCCGTTCCGAAGGCAGCGTGGAGATTTGGCTACGGCCGAAAATTCCGCGAGTATCCGGCGCGCTTCTCCTTAATGTACGACTATGCCTATTACAACGGGCTGATGGAGGAGGGCGCAGCGGAGCTTCGCATTACGGACGCTGGCCGATACCGAGTCAGTGAGAACCGAAGAGAAGACGTGCAGCAGGTCTATCGCTTTTGGCTTCGCCTCTACAAAGGTCCGGTACCCAATCTTCCCGCACTCGCTCCGTGGATCGGTCTTCTGACGAAGCCTTGGACCTCGGTCACGTCTCTCGTGGGCGTACTCTCTCCGCTCGTAAAACCGTTTTACTACGATTCTCCCGACGCGATCGTGAAAGAGAGAATCCTGCCCATTCTCATCCATCTCGGCATTTTGCGGGTCGGGGAGGACTCGAATCGGGAGAGCTATGTTCAGATCACCCGTGCCGGAGCCAAGCTCGTCCAGGGCATCACGGTCTCCGAAGAGGATCGCATTCTCCTGCCCGAGTGACCGCCCGTCGTTCTCCTGGTCTCCTCCACCTTCAAAGCGGCCATAATCGCGTGGAAGGAAAATGAAGCGTTGAGCGCGAATGAAGGTAGAGTGCGTCTTCAAAACGGTTGGTATAGCTGAGTTTGAAGACACACTCTAGTTGGAACGGACGCATACAGCGGGAGGAGACTTGCAACAATGCGAAAAGCATGGGAGGTCTTTCAGTATCTGCTCGTGACGAGAAGGATGCTGTGGGCCTTGGTGATGATCAACTTTCTTGGAACCCTCTACGGGTATTACTGGTACGCCGATCAATTGGCCGACGTCTATCGCACAAAGCCGCTGTGGATGCTGATCCTTGTCCCTGACAGCCCAACGGGATCGCTGTTCTTCACGCTGGCCCTCATCGGCTTGTTGGCGGATGTCTATCGGAAGCATGGGGCAGAGAAGGCCGTTCCGACAATCGAGAATGGAAAACAAAAGCTGACGCTCCGAAGTGCTGTCGAGGCGCTGGCCTGTGCAGCCTCCTTCAAGTATGGCATCTGGGCGGTTGCCGTCATCGTCGCTTCGGATCTGATGGGAACTCCCTTCAACATCCTGGATGTCATGCTGTCCGTCTCGCACTTGGGCATGGCAGTAGAGGCTGTTTTGTTTGCGCGCTTCTTCCGACTAAACGGGCGCTCTCTTGCGATCGGAGCCTGCTGGCTCTTCACGAGTGATGTTGTGGATTACACATTCGGGGTGTACCCGAACCTATCCTCGGTGCTGTTGGATTCGGTGCCGGCCGTCGCCGTATGGACAACCCTGCTCAGCGCTCTGACAATCTATCTCTTTTCCCGGTTAAGCAAAAGGAACACGCTCTAGGAGCTTCATGGACCCTCTGATCCAGATGTCGAGGCATAAAGCCGGACAGCCCCCCATAGCATGGTAGGGGAGGGGTGCAGGATGAGCTTTCGTTCCGGGTTTGGAAAAGCATTTCGCATCGGGTGCGCAGGAATCCTCGCAATGAGCTTGCTGCTCGCCGTTTCCGCCTGCGGTCACAAGGAGGAGCGCGTTCCGAAAGGAGCGGCAGCCGTTACGGCCGAAGAACAGGCGGAGGTTTCAGCGCTTGATCAGCTGGCGCAGGAGGTAGAGCGCTTAACCCGCGAGGGCAAGATCGCCGAAGCCCGCTTGCGGCTGAATCAATTGGGGGAGCAGACGGTCAACACCCGCTTTGAGGGCTTAACCGGCCTGGAGGGCGTTCGGGCACTCTCCGATGCGATCCTGACCGCTCAGCGTGCCTATAATCAGGCGCGCTTCTCGGAACCGAATGCCCAGAATGCCATTGCTGCTGTTCGGCTCATCACGGACGCGATGCTGCAGCCGGATGCCCCCCTCTGGCATCGCTCCTACAAGCTGTTGAAGGACAGCGCCAGCCGATTAGAGACCGCTGCCTTGGAAGGAGACGCTGCTCCTTATCGGGAGGCATACGCAGATTTTGCGGGGGAGTATCGCGAGATTCGTGCGGCTGCAACCGTTAAGACCCCGATGGAGCGCATCGAAAAGCTCGATTCGCTGCTGGTCTTTCTGGGGAAGCAAGGTCCGAGCAGCGGAAATCGTTCCCGCCTAGTAGAAGTCGTCCGACAAGTGCAGGAGGGCATCGATGAGCTGTTTGAGCGCCATGAAGAAAAGACGGCCTACCTGCCGCTCGCCGGAGCCGACCGGCCGCTTCTCTGGACCTTCGGCATCGGGTCACTGCTCACGACGGTTTTGAGCTTTGTCGGCTGGAGAATGTATCATTCGGACAGGCGGCTCACTCGCATCAGCCGGGAGCAGTTGAGCAAACGGGTACGGCGCTAGGATACTTGGGTAAGATCACGACCCTGTGGAAGAACAAAACCCATAAGAAAAGGGAGGGCCGGAGCCCTCCCTTTTTTGCATATGCCATCGACGATGGTGATCCTTACCCTTGCGATTCGCGAAAGCCTTCGCCAAAGACATCGTGAACGTTGCCGATGATGACAAAAGCGGAGGGGTCTTTGGCATGCACGATCGCCTTCAAGCGGCTCACTTCATGGCGTGCTACGACGCAGTAGATCACGTTCTTCTCCTGCTTGGAATAAGCTCCGCGAGCGGGGAAGAGGGTAACGCCGCGATCCATTTCCATGGTGATTTTCTCAGCAAGCTCTTCGCCATGGTCAGAGATGATGGTGAGGGCGCGCGCCGAGTAAGCCCCTTCGGTGATAAAATCGATGGTTTTGGAGCCGACGAAGGCGGCGACGAGGGTGTAGAGGATTTTTTCCTTCGGCAGGAAGAACAAGGCGCTCCCGATAATGAGGACATCGAGAACCAGCATGATCTGGCCCATGCTCCAGCCGCGCCACTTGTTCAGAAGCCTGGCCACGATGTCGACCCCGCCGGTGGTTCCCCCCATTCGAAACACGATGCCGAGGCCTCCCCCGATCGATAACCCTGCGTAGAGGGTGACGAGGAAGTAATCTTCTCGAGATGCGAAGGGAATGATCCAGCCTTGCTTGGTCATCATTTCAAAGACCCATAGGAAGAGGGAGAGCGATAAGATTCCAAACAATGTATAAGCCATTGACTTTCCTCCAAACACACGGAGGCCGAGCAGGAACAGCGGAATATTGAGCACGAGGGTGGTAATCGAAGGAGAAATGTCCGCCAGGTAATGAAGGATCAGGGAGATCCCGGTGATGCCCCCTTCCATCAGCTCGTTGGGAATAACGAAATAGTTGATGCCGAAGGCATAGATGGCGGTTCCTAGCATAATGCCACCCGTTCGTTTGAAAAGCAAAGTCCAAGCCGTTCGTTTCATGCATACGCTCCTGTCGATAAAAGAGATGGTCAGTCGGCCTTATTATACCTAATTCTGTCTGTTGAGAGCCAGAGCGTGTTTTCAAACGGGTGGACCCCATGAAGGGACGGCTTGCTAAGCAGGTTGGACACAGGCTTCAGGTGGGCTGCAAGATTGTATTCGGTGAGGCTTTGAGTTAACATGAATGAAGAATCCGTGTCGAATGAAAGTTGAATTCAGGAGGAACCGTGCATGCGGCAAAAAACGCTGGCCGAGCTGCAGGGCGAGGTCGATGCTTACATAGCTCAATTCAAAGAGGGCTACTTCAGTCCGCTTGCTCTCGTAGCGAGAATGGCGGAAGAGGTAGGGGAACTGGCTCGTGAGGTAAATCATACCTATGGAGAGAAGCCCAAGAAGCCCGATGAAGAGGAGAACTCCATCGAAATGGAGCTCGGTGATATCCTCTTTATCACGATCTGCTTCGCAAATTCCCTCGGGATCGATCTGACGGAAGCCCATGATAAGATCATGCACAAGTTCAACACCCGAGATGCCAATCGTTGGACTCGCGTGAACACCGAATCCCCGTAAGCCTCATATGCTGTACCATCTACGGCTTTCCGAACGGGAAGCGAAGGAGGATGGACAGTGAACGGGGAAGCGTGGGTTAAGGAAGCTTATGACGCCATTCTTGAGGGCGACTTCGAGCGGGCGATCGCCTGCTTCGAACGGGCGATCGCGCTAGACCCGGGATGCGCGTCCTATCACTATAAGCTGTCGGTGACTTGTTCTCGAAGCGGGCGCCTGAAGCGTGCGCTGCAAGCGGCGAATCAAGCCGTTCGGCTGGCACCAGCTGATGAAGGATACCGCCAGCAGTTGAATCATGTGAAAGCATTGATCAGTATGGAGCAAGCTAAGGAACAGTTGCAGGCTCTGCAACAAGAGGACAAGGCCGAGTCTTTGCGCGCCGCGATCCGTCTGCTTCAAAATGCGGTGGAGCTGGATCCCCTTTCTGCGTCCGCCTATCTTATGCTTGCGGCGGTTTTTGAGGAAGCCGGGCGCAGCCGGGAGGCACTCGCCGCGGTGGAGGAAGCGCTGCATTTGGACCCCACCCATCCCGAAGCAGCGGCTTTCGCAGCCCGGCTCGGCGGCAAGAAGCTTTTGCACTAATCAATCGGATGGATAACAACAGACAGGAGATGACCAGGATGAACCCAACTACCGAACAACGCATTCGTATCGCCGTCGCCGGCGCCGGAGGAAAGATGGGCCGGGAAGTGATCAAGCTCGCCCTAACGGACCCGGGGTTGACCTTGGTTGCCGCAGTGGACCGCTCCCGCAAGGGAGTCGACGCCGGATTGCTGGCCGGAATGGAGGAGTGCGGCATTGCAGTAAACACCGATCTGGAGCTGGCTCTCGTCGAATCCCGTCCGGATGTCCTCGTGGATTTCACCATTCCCGAGGTGGTGATGAACAACGCGCGCATCTCCATCAAGCACGGGGTTCGTCCCGTCATCGGCACCACGGGGCTCAGCACGGACCATCTGGAAGAGCTGGACAAGCTGTCGAAGGAGAAGGGGATTGGAACCGTAGTGGCGCCAAACTTCTCCATTGGCGCGATCCTGATGATGAAATTCGCAGCAGAAGCTGCAAAATACATGCCGTATGTGGAGATCGTGGAATACCACGGGGGGCAGAAGCTGGATGCGCCGTCCGGGACCTCGATTAAAACGGCGGAGCTGATTGCCCAGAACCGGCAAGAATTCCGCCAAGGCCATCCGGATGAGAAGGAGATCATCGACGGCTCGCGCGGCGGGCTGTACGACGGCTTCCGCATCCACAGCGTCCGGCTTCCGGGCATCTTCGCACAGCAGGAGGTTCTGTTTGGCGGGGATGGGCAAACCCTGAAGATCCGCCACGACTCCTACGATCGCGCCGGGTATATGCCGGGTGTGTCCGTTGCGGTCAAGCGAGTGATGACCGAGCGAGGCCTTGTGTATGGAATTGAACATTTTCTAACTTCGAGCGAACAGGACAACCGCTAATCGAGCAAAGCCGGTTGAATGGCGCTCTACATAATGTCCCCGAAGCGGGACCTAACGACCAAAGGAAGTGGATAGCATGAGCCTGGATATCGCCTTTATTGCCCATGACCGAATGAAGGACGAGATGGTCAACTTTGTGACCGCTTATCAACACGTATTTGCTCAACAACACCGCCTGTATGCTACGGGAACGACCGGACAGCGCATCATGGACAAAACCGGCCTGACCATTACCCGATTCATGTCGGGACCGCTAGGCGGTGATCAGCAGATCGGCGCCCTCGTCGCCGAGAATGTAATGGACCTGGTGATCTTCCTGCGGGATCCGCTGACGGCGCAGCCGCATGAGCCGGACATCACGGCCTTGCTTCGCTTGTGCGATGTGCAGGGAATTCCGCTCGCCACGAATGTGGCGACAGCGGAGCTTCTCGTTCGTGCTCTGGAACGAGGCGAGTTCGGCTGGCGGGAAGTCGTGCACAAATACAAGCCGGAGGCCGGAAAATGACAGACGGGATTGACATTCTCATCTTCGGCGCTCATGCGGACGATGCCGAAATCGGGATGGGCGGAACCATCGCCAAGCATGTCCAAGCCGGGTTCCGCGTCGCCGTCTGCGAGTTAACCTGCTCCGAGCTGTCTTCAAACGGCACGGTGGAGCGGCGCAAGCAGGAGGCAGCGGAAGCTGCCCGCATTCTAGGTCTCGCCGAGCGGAGCAACCTGGGCTTGCCGGATCGCGGCATCTCCGTCTGCCAAGAGCACATTGAGGCAGTTGCCATGGAGATCCGTCGGCTTCGACCGCGGATTGTCTTCGCTCCCTACCATCGGGATCGGCACCCGGATCATGTTTTGTGCGGCCAGATTGTGACGGAGGCGGTCTTCAATGCAAAGCTGCGCCGCTATCGGCCGGAGGTCGAGCCGGTGACCGTGGAAGCCCTGTACTATTACTTTATCAATGATACTGCGGTGCCTGACCTTGTGGTCGATATCAGCGAAAGCTATGAGGTGAAGCAGCAGTCGCTCAGCGCTTATGAAAGTCAATTCGAAAGTCCGGTTGGGCGCGAGGATGCGGTGTGGACCCCTCTTAATCAAGGGTATTTGAGCCGTGTTGAGGCACGCGACCGCGCGCTCGGCACGCAGCATCAGGTCGCTTACGCAGAAGGCTTCGCCGTCAAGGTTCCTTATATGACTGAACTTATGCTATAAGCTTTGCTTTTTCAAGAAAGGAGGAGTCCCGCGTGGAAAAACGATTGAAGATCGGGATCACCTGCTATCCGACGTTAGGAGGCTCCGGTGTGGTGGCCACGGAGCTCGGCAAGATGCTGGCCGAGCGGGGGCATGAGATCCATTTTGTCACCCACAGCATTCCGTTTCGTCTCGGACGCTTTCATCGCAACATCCACTTTCATGAGGTGGAAGTGAGCGATTATTATGTGTTCAAATACCCGCCCTACGACCTGGCGCTTGCCAATAAGCTGGCCCAGGTCGCCCAAATGGAAAAGCTGGATCTCCTTCACGTCCACTACGCCATTCCGCATGCGGTATGCGCCCTGCTTGCCAAGCAGATGGTAGGCGATCACCTCAAGGTCATCACGACGCTCCATGGAACGGATATCACGGTGCTGGGAGAAGATCCGTCCATCCGCGCGCTGATTCAATATGCCATCAACCAAAGCGATGCCGTAACGGCTGTCTCGGATGATCTCATTCAGGAGACTCGCAAGCTGCTGGACATCACCCGGCCGATCGAGCTGATCTACAACTTCGTGGACAAACGCGTCTTTTACCCGCGGGAAGTGGACAAGCTTCGCTCGGAATTTGCCGACCCGAACGAGAAAATCCTGATTCACATGTCCAACTTCCGCCCGGTCAAACGGGTCATGGACGTCGTCGATATCTTCGCTTGCGTCAATCAGAAGGTGCCATCCCGCTTGCTTATGGTAGGAGACGGACCGGACATCGGTACGGTGATGAACAAGGTCGAACGGCTTGGCCTGAAGGATCGGGTCATCTTCTGCGGCAAACAGGACGCGGTTGCAGAAATTTTATCGCTGTCCGATCTCATGCTCCTTCCGTCGGAAAAGGAAAGCTTCGGCCTCGTTGCCCTGGAGGCGATGGCTTGCGGGGTTCCGACCGTGGGAAGCTTGGCCGGGGGGATTCCCGAGCTCGTCGAGCACGGCGTATCCGGATTCCTGTCTCCGATCGGCGATATTGCCTCCATGGCGGACCATGCCATTCGGCTGCTGCAGGATGGGGAGCTGTACAAGCGGGTGGCGGATGCTTGTCTCCACCGCGCTCACCACACGTTCTGCAACGATCGGATCGGGATGGAGTATGAGGATCTCTATTACCAGGTGCTGAGCGGCCAATCGGCTGATGCCGAGCATCCTGCTTGTACGAGGCGGAACCCATGACCGTAACCGACACGAAGATGATGATGGAAGAAGGAAAGCGGGTACTCGCGCGGTTAGAGGAAGCGGGGTATTCCGCTTTCTTTGTCGGAGGGTGTGTGCGGGATCTGGTCAGCGGACGGCCCATTCACGACGTGGATCTCGCGTCGTCCGCCCCACCGGAGAAAGCCATCGAGCTGTTCCCGGATGCACTCGCCACCGGCTTAAAGCACGGAACGATCACCGTGCGCCAAGGCGGGTGCTTTTTTGAATTGACAACCTTCCGCAAAGAGACCGAATACAAGGATCATCGTCGACCGGACGGTGTTGAGTTTGTTTCGGAGATTGAGGAAGATTTACGTCGACGCGACTTTACGATGAATGCGATGGCGATGGATCGGCATGGCGTGCTGCTCGACCCCTTTCAAGGGGCAGCCGATTTGGAGCAGGGCATCCTGCGAGCCGTTGGAGAGCCCGATGAGCGGTTTCGGGAGGATGCGCTCCGCATGCTGCGCTGCATTCGGTTTGCTGCGAACTACAAGCTGTCGGTTGAAGAGAATACTTGGCTCGCCCTGCTGGCTAACGCGAGGCTGCTTCGCCACATTGCGATGGAGCGGGTGCGCTCCGAGGTCGTGCGCATGATCGAGGGACCTTATCCGGTGGAAGGGCTTCGTCTTCTGTCGGACAGCCGACTGCTCCGATACACCAAGGAAAGACTTGATATGGCACTTCGCGACTGGACGGCAAATGAGCTTCCGCCTGTGCTGCTAACGCTGGATGGGCTTGCCTCTGAGCTTCGTCTTCTCTTGCTGGCGAAAGTGATGGAGCTCAGCGCCTCGCAAGCAGAAGCGTTGTGGAGAACGATGACGTTCTCCGTGAAGGAAGGCAAGCGGACCGCAGCCTTTCTCGGAGCGGATGCTTATTTGGCAAGGGAACTGGGCTTGGCAGCTCGCCATGCAAAGGCAATCGCGAGCGATGAGGCCGCTCCTCTCTTCAAGCGAGCGGTTCTTCTCTTCGCAGAGGAAGCCATGCAGGATTGGCTTGCGATCGCTCGCCACTTCAGTCAGCATGGTCTTCCCATATGGGCGGATGCGACTCTTCCTTCTGTAGAAGCGCTCCTCCAGGAAGGGGAGGATTGGCTTCGTCAGATGCCGGCGAAACGCATGGAGGAGCTTGCCGTTAACGGGGGGGCGATCCAGGCCTCGCTCGATCGAAAGCCGGGTCCTTGGCTAGGTAAGCTCATGAAGCACATGCTGGAGGAAGTTGCGGTCGGGGAGCTGCCGAACGAGGAGAACGCCCTTCTGGACTGGGCTTGCAAAAGAGCGCAGGAGATTACGGATTAGGGAGGAACAAGTGTTGGAGAAACAGGATCGGCTGGATGAGGAACGGCTTCAATCTGCCTTCACGTCGCAGATCTTCGGACGAACCTTGCGCGTCTATGAGTCAGTCGGCTCTACGCAGGACGAGGCTCGTTCCTGGGCGATTGCGGGTGCACCGAACGGATCGCTCGTCATGGCAGAGCAGCAGCGATCGGGCCGTGGCCGAATGGGGCGAGTGTGGCATTCTCCCAAGGGAAAAGGGCTTTGGATGAGTGCCGTCATCCGCTCGGGGTTCCGCCTGGAGCAGGCGCCTCCCTATACGCTGGTGACGGCGGTAGCCGTGTGCCGGGCCATCCGTGAACTAAGCGGGGCGAACGCCCGGTTGAAATGGCCCAACGATGTGCGCATTGACGGGAAGAAGATTGCCGGCATACTGGTGGAGCTGATCTCTTCGGGTACTCGGGTAGACGCCATACTCGTAGGGATTGGGATTGGCGTCAATTTGGACGAAGAGGATTACCCTGACGAGTTGAAGGAGAAAGCCACCTCACTCAAATTGGCGACGGGCAGCGCCGTGGATCGAACGGAGCTGGCCGCTCTTATCATGAAGAAGCTGGAGGAGCTCACGGCTTTCTATCTCCAGGAGGGCTTTGAACCGATCCGCAGCCTTTGGGAAGCGCTTAGCGATACCCTAGGCAATCGGGTACAGGTCGAATCTCCTCTCGGAACCATCGCGGGCACGGCGATTCGGTTGGATTCATCCGGGGCGCTGGTCGTCCGAACCGATAGCGGGGAGGAACATATTCTGTACAGCGGGGATGTCACAACCTTCTCGTCTCCTTGATTTTATGAGATTCTCATGCGGGATTAAGCTTCCTTTAAGGTTCACCCGGTATGGTTACTATACTCTCTTTTTCACGATATGCGTTTCATCCTTGCCCCGGAGCCTCTCCGGGGCCTTTTTTTTGTCGGCATTCCGAGAGTGCCTCTCTAGCCAGAAAGCTGCCAGTTCCGCATTGGATGAGATAGCGGGTTTGCGACTCGCCCAGCCTCAGGCATTCTTCGAAAGCGAGCGCCGCTTCTTCCCATCTTTGTTCGGCCATTCGGACGCTTCCTTTTGCATAATGGAGATCTACATAATCGGGATAGAGATGGATCGCCTTCTCGATGCCCGCTGAAGCGATCTTCCATTCCCCTGCCGCCAGCAGAGCGCTGTATTTCAGTTTGTATAGGAGCGGTGGCGGAAGCTGCCCGGCCTTCAGAAAACGCTGAATGGACAGGTTGACGGCTTGGATGGTATCGGGATAGAGCCCCATGCGGTACCATTCGCTGGCAAGGTGGTACTCCAGCCAGGGATGCTCTTCCTTTTGCTCGATTGTCTTATGCAGTAGGCTGAGGTTTCGTTGCTGCTTGAAGGCGGTTTGAGTTGTATCCTCGCGGTAGCCTTCGTGGACAAGCACCATCGGGAAGGAGCGAATCTCCTGATTCCACGGCCCCTGGGGTAGGACGTCTTCGATGTTCAGCATTTCGTGAATGCGGTAGCGAAACGAGAGTCCTTGCCGGTTGCGGAACAACCGCGGCTGTTCCATCTTGTACATCTCCTGTTGTCCAGGAGACACGGCTGTCTCGTGAAGGGTCAATATCGTTAGGAGCAGGTCACGCTCGAACGAGGGTTCGTCGAGCTTGCGTAATTCCTTACCGCCTTCGAGCACCTCATCGGCATCCATCCACAAAAGCCAGTCTCCCGTCGCCAAGGACATGGCATAATTGCGAGCTTCGGCAAAATGATCATCCCAACGGTAGTTGTGGATTTGCTCGGTATAAGACGCAGCAATTTCACGCGTTCGGTCGGTGGACCCGGTGTCCACCACAATGATTTCATCGACATGCGGGCACACGCTGTTCAAGCATCTTGACAGGTGGCGTTCTTCGTTACGAACGATCATGCATAGCGAGATACGGGAAGCCATCGGCTCATCACTCCTCTCCGTCGGCCTATTCCATCAGATTCGAAACGGTGCCGATATTCGGAACCATGTGGGCGATAGACCATATGATGAGGGTAGCGGTATGTAGAACAAAAAGCGGCTGATCGAGTGGAGGGATACCGGTGTCCATGCCCAACATTCCGGATATCAAGCCGGAAATCATTTTAAGTCGCCATGATGTCGTCCACCTGCTCTTGACGTCGATTGCGCTTGAGGAGATCAGTTTCTCCCATATTCTCAATGCGGAAGCGGAGAAGATTCAGTACATGCTGAAGATGGAGAACCTCTGTTTGGAGGACGCGCTCCGGGTGAACGACAGCGTGTACCGAATGCTCCAAGGCATCGTATCCAACCAAATTCTGCTTCAATTCAAGCTGAATGATGTCCTGAGGCTGGACCATCATCATCATGATTGCGATGAAGAGTAATTCCTTCGGCCTGCAGGATCCTTGTGAGGTGATCCTTTCATGTGGAACCGCCGCCCTCCACAGGGGATGATGGCTTCTTTCATCGGCGAGGATCGCCTGCGCCTTCAGCATGCGGAAGACCGCGAAGGGCTGGGTCCTCTGCTGAATTCGTTGGCTGGCCAGGTACTGGCCTTTTGCGATGGGAGCATTGGCGGTGAGGAAAGCAAAACAGCCGAGGGAGTTTGGAGGTACAACCGAAGCTTGCTGGCTATATTAGACTCTGTTTTGGCGATCAAGGAGATTGGGAGAATGGCGGCCGAGAAGGAGACACCGGAGAGGCCAAAGGGAACAGAAAAGCCCTGCGGCCCTCAAGGAGAGTCCAGGAACGACGGGGTGCGGCTAGCTTGTGCTCTTCTAAGGTTGGTGGATCTCGAGCTGCGAGTGCTTATCCGACCGGTGGAAAAGAATCAAGAGATCGAGCGGCAACTGATGGGGCTCCTTCATCGTACAGGCCGGCTCTATCTTTCGTTCGCCAGGGAAGGGAGCCGGCTAAAGGGCTTGAAGGTGCTTCGAGGAAGGGTAAATCGTCACCC
Organism: Gorillibacterium sp. CAU 1737; assembly: GCF_039888655.1. Taxonomy (NCBI): domain Bacteria; kingdom Bacillati; phylum Bacillota; class Bacilli; order Caryophanales; family Paenibacillaceae; genus Gorillibacterium; species Gorillibacterium sp. CAU 1737. The sequence goes on along the minus strand of NZ_JBDQQO010000002.1, from coordinate 522,840 downwards.
TTTTTTGGTCCCTTCTTATCGGCATGAATTGGAGAAGGCTATCATTCGGCTTAATGCGCTCTCTCTGTGGACCTCAGGAGCAACCAAATGGGGCTCGCCCTTGACAGCGCCGCTCGTGGCCGAGCAAGCCGTCATACGCAAGCCCCGTCGATCGATTAATTCAAGCGAATGATAACGATGGTAGCGCCAGGTGCTTGCAAGCCGACGCCTACCGTCGAAGTGACCTGCAGTTGAATGGTATCGCCGTTTGCAATCGGGATAATCGTCTGTGCCTGAAGGTTCGTGGTGGTGAGCGAGGCCGTGTTGCTTGACGCTACCGCCGAACCGTTTTGGAGAAGGCGGGCGGAGGTTAAGAGCGAAGCGGCCATGTTGATGACATACCGAATGTAGTAGTTCCCCGCGTTTGTAAAGGTGAACGTGTTGTTGCCCGCGTTAATCGTGATGCCAACCGGGATGTTCTGACTGTCAGGGAACGTGACGGTCCCGGATCCGAGGAGAACGGCGATGGTACCGGAGATGTTTTGCGCAAAGGCATAATTGCTCGTAACGCCGACTCCGGTTACCCCTGTTGGGCCTGTCGAGCCGGTTGAGCCGGTAGGCCCGGTGGGTCCGGTGGGGCCGGTAGGCCCAGTAGGTCCTGAGGGTCCGGTGGGGCCTGTTCCACCGGTTGCTCCCGTTGCTCCACGAGCTGCCAGCAGGGTGTAATCCGTTGAAGAATCCGGCAACCCGGTTGGCGGCGCCGTCGTTACGACATAGGTCGAGCCGTTATACGTAACGACCTGGCCGACCGGGTAGCCAGGAGCTAGGGCAATGTTGAAGGTGACTGCACCGTCGAAGCCTGTTCCGGTTGCTCCCGTTGGCCCGGTGGGTCCACTGGCGCCGGTAGCCCCGCTGGCTCCGCTCGGCCCAGTGGGTCCCGTAGATCCGCTCTCAGCCAGAAGCGTATAGCTGGGAGAGCTTCCCGGGAGCCCTGTCGGGGGAACGGAAGTGACCATGTACGTGCTCCCGTTATAGAAGACGACTTGGTTAAGCGGATAGCCTGGAGCGATCAGGGGATCGAAGGTGACAATGCCGCTTAATCCGGCACCCGTTGGCCCGGTAGGCCCTGTCGGTCCCGTCGGCCCCGTAGCCCCGGCAGGTCCGCCGGATGGCCCAGTGGCCCCCGTCGGTCCGGTTGGCCCGACAAGGGTGGGAGCGGAGAAGGCCGTTTCCATTTTCGATTGCAGGAACAATTGGTTTCGCGCCGTTGTATCCATCATGGATCGAATGCTTTGGTTGACTTCCAAAAGCTCGCTGATCGAAGGGGCAGGACCGGTAAATCCCGGAAGTGTACCTAGGACGTATTGAAGCTTTTCACCCTCCGCATTCAAGATATGGCTCATTCCGAGTTCTTCCATGGCGATGGATGACAGGATTAAATTGATGGCATCGTCTCTTGTGATGGAGACAGTAGGCGTTATATTGGGAAGATTGGGCTGAGACAAAGGGATCCCCTCCTAACATTTTGAATCGATCAAAATAAACTATGACAGGAAAGGCAGTTGGGTAATGGGCACCCGACTTGGATTTACGAAAACTGATTCCATGGATGAATGGAGGAGAGGAGAAAAAGAATGAGAATTCTGATCGCGAGTCCTGTCCACCAGAGGCTGGCCGTGCTTCGCTTGTTTCTGAAGTCCCTGAAGGGCTTGGAGCACGGGGAGCATCAAGTCGGATATCGATTCGCGGATAACAACGATTCGGATGAAGCGAGGGAGCTGCTGAGGGAATTCGAGGCCGATATGCCGGAGGTAAGCGTGGTCACTTACCCGACAGTCGTCTACGAGCGTGACGAAGTGACGCATCGATGGAACGATGAGCTGGTGGACAACGTGGCTTCCATGAAGGACGATCTTCTGGACTATGCGCGAACGGAACAAGTCGATGCCCTCTTCCTGGTCGATTCGGATGTGCTCTTGTACCCGGATACCCTTCTGCGCCTGCTCGCCGCGGATCAAGAAATCGTCTCGAACATCTTCTGGACCCGCTGGCAGCCCGAATCTGATCCGCTCCCCCAGGTTTGGCTGATGGATGAGTACTCCTTTGAAGGGAAAAAGCCTCTGAAGCGCAGCCGCTCCGGAAATGAAGGGAATGCCGCAGCCGCTTTCCTGGAAAAGATGCGTACTCCCGGACTCTACGAAGTGGGCGGATTAGGAGCCTGTACATTGATTCGCCGCTCTGCCTTGGAGAAGGGAGTGAGCTTTCGACGGTTACGGAATCTTTCCTTTTGGGGAGAAGATCGGCATTTCTGCGTCCGCGCCGCCGCGCTAGGTATTCCACTCTATGTGGATACCCGGAATCCAGCGTTTCACGTATATCGGGAGTCGGATCTTCCTGCCGCTGAGGCCTTCCTGGACACCTTTCCTCCTAGCAAAAAGCCGTCCATCACCATCAGCTTGTGCATGATCGTCCGAGACGAGGAGGAGGCGCTCGCAAGCTGCTTGGAATCCGTTCATGGGATAGCGGATGAGATCGTCATTGTGGACACCGGCTCGACAGATCGCACGAAGGAAATAGCCCGCCGCTATACCGACCGGATTGTGGACTACACCTGGCATGACGATTTTGCCGCGGCGCGAAATCATGCCTTTGGGCATGCAACGAAGGAGTATGTGCTGTGGCTGGATGCCGATGATCGGATTCTCGAGGAGGACCGCCAAGCTTTTCTTCGGCTGAAGGAAGACCTTGATCCCGGTGTGGACAGCGTGATGATGCCCTATGTGCTCATGAGAGACGCAAAAGGAAACCCCACCTCAAGCTTGAAGCGCAATCGGCTGGTGAAGCGGTCGAAGGGCTTCCGTTGGATCGGCCCGGTGCATGAGTACTTGGAGGTATCTGGGCGCATTGAGCATCGGGAGATCAAGGTGACGCACGGCAAACAGAAGCCGCATACGGATCGGAACCTTCGGATTTATCGCAGTCGGGAGGAGCGGGGAGAAGTCTTTTCCGCGCGAGATCAATTTTATTTTGCGAATGAGTTGAGGGATCATGGGCTGCTTGAAGAAGCAATCGGCTATTACGAGCAGTTTCTAGCCGGCGGCTGCGGATGGGTGGAGGATGTCATCGCGAGCTGCCATCGGATGGCCGATTGCTATAAGCGACTGGGCAAGCGAGACGAGCGGCTCCGTTCCCTTTTTCGAGCGATGAAACACGATCGTCCCCGTGCGGAGACTTGTTGCGGGTTGGGGGAAGTCTTTTTCGAGGAAGGGAAGCTGGAGCAGGCGATCTATTGGTACGAACTGGCAACCATCCTTCCGAAGCCGGCAGACGTGGGAGGCCTATTGGATCATGCAGCCTGGAGCTGGCTCCCTTATCTTCAGCTGTGCCTTTGCTACGACAAGCTGGGTGACTATCAGAAGGCCGACGAGATGAACGAAGCGGCGCTCGCACGCTCTCCCGAGCATCCAAGCATGCTGTTCAATCGGACGTATTTCGACAAGAGGCTTGGCCGCTGCGAAACCCCGCTGAATTCCTGATCATTCCGCATATCGTTGGAACAAATCGCGGAGAGTGCTAGGGCGTAGTCATAATACCAAGCGCTTGGCAATTTGCCCGCTGCAACCAAAATCGAAAAAACGCATGTCTACAACCAAAGCCCACCAGCTCCGGCCGGTGGACTTATTTTTTTGCATAAACGAATTCGCCACCTGCTCGCCACTTTACTCAAAAAAATAAAAGCCCGGGATTATGAAAAATCCGCGAGCTTTAACTGATATTCGGTGCCCGCCGGGTGAGCGGACACCTTCATGGGAGAGGAGAAACCGGACGAAGCCTTATGGGGAAGTAAGTCTTCTCCGCGGTTGTCTGTCGGCATCTGGGATGCCGATACCCCTAGGATGGACAAGGGGTGGGAAAATTATACACATCGCTCATAAAGAGTTTTGGAGTCCTTCGGTGGAATATGATACGATAGCGTGGAATGAGACTTGGGGGGAACAGATAACGTGAGAGTGATCGCCGGAACGGCAAAAGGAAGAAGCCTGAAGGCAGTGCCCGGCATGGGAACGAGGCCCACGACCGACAAAGTGAAGGAAGCGATCTTCAGCATGATCGGCCCTTATTTCGACGGCGGAGAGGCGCTTGACCTGTTCGCAGGGACAGGCGGACTTGGGATCGAGGCGCTCAGCCGCGGGATGGACCAAGCCGTCTTTATCGACCAGGATCGGACAAGCCTGGATGTGGTCCGTCACAACCTGGAGACCGTCCGCTTTCTGGAACAAGCGGAGGTGTACCGCAATGACGCGGAGCGGGCGCTCAAGGTACTGGCCAAGCGGGACCGCCGGTTTCGCCTGGTGTTCCTGGATCCGCCCTACCGGATGAAGGTCGTTGGCGAGCTGATGCTGGCCATGCATGAGCTGAACCTTCTGGAGGATGGCGCGACGATTGTGGCCGAATATGAATCAGGGCATCATTATGACGAAGCATACGGTCCTTTTTATGAGTTCCGCAAGGCCATCTACGGGGAAACAGCGGTATCCCTGTATCGATACGAACAGCCGGGGGAACCGGCGGCTAGAGATGGAGTGGAGGAGTCCCATGAAACGAATTAAGCATGAGCCTTCGGTGGCGGTTTGCCCCGGGAGCTTTGATCCGGTAACGTATGGACATCTGGACATCATCACCCGGGCTTCCGAGGTGTTTGACAAGGTCATTGTCGCGGTGCTCAACAATATGAGCAAACAGCCCCTGTTCAGCGTGCAGGAGCGCATGGCACTATTGCAGGATGTGACCCGCGACATCAAGAACGTCGAGATCGATCATTTCGACGACCTCTTGGTCAACTACATGATGGAGAAGAAGGCCCATGTGATCGTGAAGGGCCTGCGTGCGGTTTCGGACTTCGAGTACGAGCTGCAGATGGCTTCGGTCAATCGCAAGCTGAACGAGCAGATCGAGACCTTCTTCATGATGTCCAGCAACCAATACTCCTACCTCAGCTCCAGCGTGGTCAAGCAGGTGGCTCGCTTTGGCGGTCCCGTGGGCGATCTCGTTCCCGAGACAGTGGAAGAGGCGCTGCGTCGCAAATATGTTGAGATTGGGCGCGGCTGATTAAGGCTGTGAGGGATTCCTCCGCGTAAGCAGAGCGAGCAGGCAGAGCAGCCCGATTCCCGTGCCGGCAACGGCGAGGGAGAGGCGAAGCGAGGATATGGCATGCCCCCATAGAGACATCTGGGAGACGGCTATGTTGGGAGCCCCTTCCGCTGCGAAGGCGGGCAAGAACGATAGAGCCTCGCCGGCTCCAAGCCAAGCAGACAAGGGCTTTCCCAACAGAACCGTTAAGGCTGCGGCAAGAAGGACCTGAAGCAGGCGATGGGACAGAAAGGTGCTGTACCAGGGAGAGGACAGGCCGGCAACGGCTTTCAATTGAAGATGCTGGGAGATGCCGCCCCAAGCCAGTGCGGCTCCTATGATCGCCAGCTGCAACAGGGACGGCTCCAGCCGGACAGCCGCTGCATACGAGCCAAGGTGCGGTTCAAGCAGAGCGGGCAGCGCGAGAAACAAGCTTCCCCCACTGCCTGTAGAGAGTAAGAGGCTCCCCAATCGGGCGACGACGGAGAACAGGATCAGCACTCCGCTCAACACAAACAAGGTCTGGATCGAGGAAGTGACCGCGTCTCCTAGCAGTTGGCCAAACCGCCGGCTGTCCTCTTGCCGTGCTTGTTGGAGGGCGCCATGAAAGCGAGCTGTTGCGGCGAGCGGCGGCTCATCTTCTTGACGGCTGCGCCGGGTAACCACTCCTGTGATCCACGCCGTGAGGAAGAGAGAAACATAATGGATTAAAGCAAGGAAGAAGCCCATTCTCGCCTGCTGAAGCATTCCTGCCCCCACTACAGTCACGATCAGCGCCGGGTTGGCCATGTGACTCATCGCAAGCAGACGAGCGGAAGGCGGGACTATTGCCGTGCCCTCCGCCCCTTGTAGATGCTTCCGAACGGCCTGCGCTCCGTAGGGAAAGCCGCCGAGGAAGCCGGCGACAACCGCCGGTCCGCCGCCTGAAGGGAGGCGAAACCAGCGCCGAAGTGCGGGCTCGACAAGTGCGCCGAGCGCGCGAATCAAGCCCATCCCGGCGATGATCTCGACAAACACGAGATAAGGGAGCAGCCCGGGCAGAAGAACGGTCCACCAGAGCCTTAACCCGCCTAGTGAAGCCTGAAGGGCATGATCGGGATAAGTGAGAATAAGAATAACGAGCAGCAGGGAAGACGCACCGAGCAAAGCGGTGGCGAGGCGGCTTCCTGCAAAACGGCTGGGACGCGTCATGGGGACACCTCGATTTCATCGGTATGGGTTCCGTACAGCGGGTTCCGCATTCCTGTATAACTGTACGTGCCGGGTTGTCCGAATAGACCGGATAGCTCATCAACCCTGATCGTGTGGTTTCAACGGGTTGGCAGGAGAGGACCGGAGAACAAGGAGGCAGCGCCATGGATCAAGATCAACCCGATATGAAAAAGAAGGAAGTACCCGTACAAGGCATTCCTCCAAAAAAGAGGCCTCGATGGATCAAGTATGCCGCTTCCACTCTGATCGGCCTGATCGCGGCTTATTTTCTCGTGCTGTATCCGCTCCCCTATTACATCTATCAGCCGGGATCGGCGGAAGACATCGCCCCAATGATTACCACGGCACCGGGACACCCCTCCGATTCAGGGGTCTTCATGCTGACGACGGTCGGGGTTATGGACGCCAACGTGGTCACTTACTTATGGGGAAAGGCAACCCATCAGGAGATCCGGCCCAAGCAAAAGGTGTTGGGCAACCAAACCGAGGAGGAATACAACCAAAGCCAGGTCTACAGCATGTCTTCTTCCCAATCCAATGCGATCCTGGCTGCTTATCACCACCTGGGGATCGACTTCGAGTATCGCGTAGACAGCATCCTCGTGCTGCATCTTATTCCGGGAATGCCCGCAGCCAGCGTGCTCGCCGTAGGCGATCAGCTGCTTAAGGTAGACGGCACCCCGCTTACGAAGCCGGATCAGCTCGTCAACTACTTAAGCGGGAAAAAGGTAGGCGATCAAGTGAAGCTGACGCTTCGCCGCGGAGGCAAGGAGATGGATGCGGAAGTGCCGCTCGCCTATCTCCCGGCTGAAGCAGGAGCGACCGGCGGCGAGGAGACGAGACGAGTCGGCATGGGCATCACGCAGGCCGTGATGCTGACCGTGCTGTCGAAGGACGAGCAAGAACGGATCACGATCAAGGCGGGAGACATCGGCGGTCCGTCAGCCGGACTGATGTTCACCCTCGAGATCATCAACCGCCTGCTTCCCGAAGACATCGCCAAAGGCCATCGCATTGCAGGCACTGGCACCATTGAGGAGAGCGGCAAGGTAGGGCCGATCGGCGGCATTCAACACAAGGTGGTGGCGGCGGATCGAGAGGGAGCGGAGATTTTCTTCGCCCCGAAGGATGAGAATGGTTACACCAACTATTCGGAGGCTTTGAAGCAAGCGGAGAAGATCGGCACGAAGATGAAGATTGTTCCCGTGTCCACCTTGGAGGATGCGATTGCTTATTTGAAACAGTTGCCTGATAAAGCATCCGAATAACAAGATCGAACGAAGCAAAGAACAACTTAGCAAAACAGAACAAACCGAACAAAAGCCTCCGGCATTCTCTCTGGGTCCGATTCGGGGTCGGGTGAGGGAAACCGGAGGCCTTATTTGGAAAAGGGACTTCTCGTGGAAAGAACGCAAAACGCGTTGTCCTCTACCCCTCCTGTTGTTCCGCTTGCAGGGGGGCCTGGTAGTAATCGCGGAAGAGCTCGCGCTCGTCTGCTGGCGAGAAGGCAGCCGCATACGCCGCCGAGGCGCGCAAGTCCAGGGAGAGCAGAGACGAAGCTCCTCTCGCCACCTTGGTGACGACCGGTACCTTCGCAGTCTGTTTCATTCGTTTCAAGAGCTCGCGCCCGGTTGAAGAAAATCCGAGGATGCGAAGGTAGGGCACGCCTTGCTCCAACACCTCGCGGGAAAGCTCGTCCTTCCGCCGCATGAGCAGGATGGAGAGCAGGGCGCGCTGGAGCCGGGGACGCGTGTAGCGCCGTGTCTTGGTCGCGTCCAGGAGCTGTTCCACAAAGCGGCCCTGCTGCAACGGCAGGACGGGTAGAGCCTGGCGAATCCGATGCTCCAGGCCTTCTCCCATCTCTGCCAGGTCGGCGTATGCCGAGTCAGGCAGGGTAAGCAGGAGATGCAGAAGCGGAGCGGAGAAGCTCTCCCAATGGAGCGGACCGCGGCCTGCCTGCCACTCGCGCTGCAGAATGCTGACGGTTGCGGGAGGGAGGTAGGGCGCGGCCGCCGCAATCCCCGAGGGAGTCGGATCGCGGAGCAGCAGCTGCCGCACGGCGGTTGCGCTGGCGATGCCGGGCGCGGCATCCGCGCCTCCCGCCTCCCGCTCGTGGTAGCCCGCGCCGAGCCGCGGAATCGTGAGCGGCTCGATGCCGCTCCCAAGCCGCTCCAGCGCGAGGCAATACTGCAGCCCCAGCACATTGTTGGGCTGCGACAGCTTGCCCTCGTCGGGCGATGGGACGAGCGAGGCGGCGGCCGAGGCATACGCCGCCGGATAGCTCGCTCCCGCCCGAAGGCGTTCCTGGAGCCGCGCTTTGAGCTCCGGCGGCTCCACGCGAAGGAGATCGGCCAGCTCGCGGAACCAGCCGATCTGCCCGCTCTCGCTGCCAAAGACCAGCGCATCCGCGACCCCGGTCGCCTCAAGCGCCGAGACGGCGCCGTAGGCGAACCATTCCGCGGGCTGCACCGCAAAGGCCGTGGGCAGCTCGATGACGAGATCGGCCCCCATCGCGAGGGCCATCTCGGTTCTCGCCCACTTGCTGCAGAGGGCGGGCTCGCCTCTTTGCAGGAACGGCCCGCTCATCACGGCGATAACCGCGTCGGCGTTCGCTGCCTTTTTCGCCTCGCGGCAATGATGAACGTGCCCGTTGTGGAGCGGATTGTATTCGACGATCATTCCGACGGTTCTCATGCGCACTTGTCCTCCGTCTGTTCCGGTAATCGCGGATCGTATGAATCCGGCTTCTCTCAGCCATTATACCGGAGAGGGACTGCCAGGAGGAAGGGCTGGACCAAGGATGTCCAGTTGACAGGGAGACCAGGAGCTTTTCAGCGAAGGGAAAGGTACCTTTTTTTAGCCTGTCAGTGAGAAGATGTTGACAAGGAAGCCTAGCAATAGCTATAATTATTTTTGTTTGTTTGGAGTGATGGCGATGCAGATTAACGTAAAAGAACTGACGATGAAGGACAAGCGAATTCAGCTGAATGAGAAGCTGGACCTGTCCGAACTTCTTAGCGGCCGGCAAGACCTCGAAAGCTTCGGGGAGCTTACGGCTGACCTTACCGCATCCGGTGAGGACAACACCGCTGTCGTCGAAGGAACCCTTCGGTTGCCGGTGACCATGGTATGCTCGCGCTGCCTCGGTCCGGCTCGGGAGACCCTCGTCATTCCGTTCCATGAACGGTTTACGAAGGAAGCCGTTCCTCCGGAAACAGAGGAAGAAGAGGAAAACCTTCACTCCGTTCAGGAAGATGTCGTCGAGCTTGCTCCTTATGTGGAAGAAGCCGTATGGATGTCGCTTCCGTACGTTCCGCTCTGCAAGGACGACTGCAAGGGGCTGTGCCCCGTCTGCGGGACGAATCGCAACGAGCGTGACTGCGGCTGTTCGACCGACCGGATCGACCCCCGCTTCGCCGGGCTGGCCGATCTGTTGAACAAAGACGAAGGAGACCTGTAAAGGTCTTTGAACTAAGGCAAGGAGGTGGGAAACAATGGCAGTACCTCAAAGGAGAACGTCCAAGACGCGCCGTGACAAACGCCGCACTCACTTTAAGCTGGCTGTGCCGGGTATGGTGAAATGCGAGCAATGCGGCGAACTGAAGCTGGCTCACCGCGTTTGCAAAGTATGCGGTTCCTACAAAGGCAGAGAGATCATCAAGCAATAATATTGCGGAAGTAGTACTTCATCTTCGGTGGGGTGCTATTTTTTTTGGCGGGGTGAACGCAAGACGGCATCCTGCCTGAAAAAGGGCGGGAAACCGCCCTTTTTCGCGTTTTTGAAGGAAATCGGATAAGGCTTGCAAAGCTTTTGCTTTCTTTTTGGCCGTGTTTTTTATATACTACGTCTTAGTACCAGGTAATAAAATGGAGAACGGAGGTGGTCCCCGATGGAACGGCTGCCGAAACGAGAACGGTTGAAGCAGTTAACCGTGTATCTCCAGGAGAACCCCTTCGTGACCGACGAGGAAGTCGCCCGCCATTTTCGCGTCAGCATCCAGACGGTCCGGCTGGACCGAATGGAGCTCGGCATACCCGAGCTGCGCGAGCGGTTGAAGGCGATGGCGGAACGCTCGCTCGACGAGGTCCGCTCCTTGCCCCTGGACGAAGTGATCGGCGACGTGATCGATCTCCAACTGGACAAGAGCGGCATCTCGCTGCTTGAGGTTAGAGAGGAACATGTTTTTTCCCGGACGGGAATTGCCCGCGGCCATCATATTTTCGCACAAGCCAACTCGCTCGCCGTTGCGGTCATTGACGATGAAATCGCCTTGACGGCCTCGGCCGATATCCGCTACCTCCGGTCGGTTCGGCTCGGGGAGAAGTGTGTCGCCAAGGCGGTCGTGCAGCGGCAATCCCGCGGCAACGCCAAGGTGGAGGTTCTCACGACGGTTGGCTCCGAGCTTGTGTTTGAAGGACAATTTCTAATACATCATTCCAAGACTCATGAGAAACGGAGCTGATAACCATGAGAATCGCCATCGATGCCATGGGTGGAGACAATGCGCCATGGGCGATTACGGAAGGGGTTCTCCTGGCTGCGAAGGAATGGCCGGACGCCGAGCTCATCCTGGTCGGTGACGAAACCAAGCTTCAGCCCATTACGGTGAATTGCCCGACGAACGTCAAGCTGCATCATGCCTCTGAAATCATCCTGTCGGATGATGAACCCGTGAAGGCCGTTCGCCGCAAGAAGGATTCCTCCATGGTGGTAGCCGCTCGCCTCGTTCGTGAGGGGGAGGCGGATGCCATGATCTCGGCTGGCAATACCGGGGCGCTCATGACGGCAGGCTTGCTCGTCGTCGGGCGCATTCCGGGCATTGAGCGGCCGGCGCTGGCCCCCATGATTCCAACGCTCGACGGAAGCGGCACGCTTGCCCTTGACCTCGGGGCCAACATGGACGCCACACCGGAGCAGTTGCTCCAGTATGCGATCATGGGAAGCATCTATCGGGCTAAGGTGGATGGCATTCCGCGTCCCCGGGTAGGCTTGCTCAATGTGGGCACGGAGGACAGCAAGGGCAACGAGCTGACCAAAGCCGCGTTTCGGTTGATGAAGGAAGCGCCGATTCATTTTGTCGGCAACATCGAAGCCCGCAATGTTTTGCACGGAGAATGCGACGTACTGGTGTGCGATGGATTCGCCGGCAACATTCTGCTGAAGTCGGTGGAAGGGACAGCGAGCGCCATCTTCAAGGTGTTGAAGGAAGAGTTTAAGCGCAACCTGTTCACCAAGGCAGCTGCGGTGGCACTAGCGCCCGGACTGAAGAACTTCAAGAAGCGCCTTGATTATTCCGAAACCGGCGGCGCGCCGATGCTGGGGCTGAATGGACTGGTGTTGAAGGCACATGGCTCCTCGGATGCCAATGCGATGATGAACGCGGTTAGACAAGCTCGAATCGCCATTGAAGGGAAGCTGGTCCCGTCCATTACGGCGGAGATCGGTGTAAGCGAAACGAAGGAGAGATAAGCAATGAATCTGATACCGGTTGGGGTTCTGGGGACGGGCAGACACGTTCCCGAACGCATCTTGACGAATCAAGACCTGGAGAAGATGGTCGATACGAACGACGAATGGATCCGAACCCGTACCGGCATGCGGGAGCGGCGCATCGCTCGCCCGGATGAAGCGGCATCTGACCTGTCGGTGCCTGCCGCTCAAGAGGCGTTAAAGCGCGCCGGCATTACCGCAGCGGATCTCGACCTGATCATCGTCGCGACCGTAACGCCGGACATGGCTTTTCCGTCCACCGCGTGCATTCTGCAGGAGAAGCTGGGAGCCAAGAAAGCAGCTGCTTACGATCTCTCTGCAGCCTGTACCGGGTTTATCTACGGGCTTGCGAATGCTTCGAACTTCATTGCACTCGGCACCTATAAATATGCACTGATCGTCGGCGTGGAGGTTCTTTCCAAGATTACCGACTACACCGACCGCAACACCTGCGTGCTCTTCGGAGACGGAGCAGGTGCGGTCGTACTCGGCGCCGTCCCGGAAGGGCACGGTTTCCAGTCCTTCGAGCTTGGCGCAGACGGCGCGGGCGGCGAACTGCTGAAGCTGGAGGGCGGAGGCTCGCGTAACCCGTCTTCTCCTGCCAGCATCGAGCAAAAGCTGCATTACCTGTACATGGCAGGAGCCGAGGTGTTCAAATTCGCGGTCCGCGTCATGGGCAGTGCAGCGGAGGAAGCACTCCGAAAAGCCGGCCTAACCAAGGAAGATATCGATCTCTTGGTCCCCCACCAGGCGAACATCCGGATCATTCAATCCGCGCTCCATCGACTGCATGTCCCCGAGGAAAAGTGCATGATCAACCTGGATCGGTACGGCAACGTGGGGGCCGCCTCGATTCCGATGGCACTTGCGGAAGCGGCGGAGACCGGCCGGGTCAAGGAAGGCGACCGGATCGTCATGGTCGGCTTCGGAGCTGGACTCACCTGGGGAGCCAGCGTACTCGTCTGGTAAGGAGCTGCGAGGAAATGAGTACTCGCTTTTGTTGACATAAGCTCCGCGACTCTGGGGATTTTGTCAACAAAGTAGGGGTACTTCTTTCGTCTCAGTCTCCAATCGGATTGGATCGACAGATTGGAGGAGTCATGCATGGGTAAACTGGCATTTGTTTTTCCGGGACAAGGCGCGCAGGCTGTTGGGATGGGCCGCGACGCCTGGGAAGCCTCCGAGGAAGCTCGCAAGCTGTTTGAGCGTGCAGACGCGGTCCTCGGGTATTCGCTCTCGGACCTGATCTTTCTAGGACCCGAGGAAGAGTTGAAGCAGACTTATCACACGCAGCCAGCCCTTGTGACGGTGAGCAGCGCCTATCTGGCGGCACTCACAGCAAAAGGGGTGCGCCCTGACTTTGTCGCCGGCCACAGCCTCGGGGAATACAGTGCACTGGTCGCAGCAGGCGTGCTAAACTTTGAGGATGCCGTGAAGACCGTGCGGCGCCGCGGAGAACTCATGGAGGCAGCGGTTCCGTCCGGTCAAGGCGCCATGGCAGCTGTACTCGGTGCGGAACGCGAGCCGCTTGCAGCGTTGTGCCGTGAGCTGTCCGAAGCTGGAAGCGGTGTTGAGCTGGCGAATGTGAACTGCCCCGGGCAGATTGTCATCTCCGGCACCAGGGAAGGCGTTCAGGCGGTGCAGGAGCGCGGCAAGGAAATCGGGGCGAAACGCGTGCTTCCACTTGAAGTGAGCGGGCCGTTCCATTCCTCGCTCATGATGCCTGCGGCCGAACAGCTGGCTGGTGTACTCGCCGAGCTTGCGCTGCAAGAGCCGTCCGTTCCGGTCGTGGCGAATGTAACGGCCGAGCCGGTAAGCGAACCGGAGAAGCTTCGGTCTCTCCTGGTGGAGCAAGTGTATTCGCCGGTTCTCTGGGAGGACAGCATTCGAAAGCTGATTTCCCTTGGCGTCGATACGTTCGTCGAGATCGGTTCCGGCGCCGTCCTGTCCGGTCTCATCAAGAAGATCGACAAGACCGTCACCGTCATAACGGTAAATAGCTGGGCCGCTGTAGAGAGCTACCCGGTTTAAGGGCGGCAGGGGTACCGCATGGCGCCGTTGCATGCGATTGAATGACAAGGATTGAAGGAGGGTTCCTATGCTTACGGAAAAAGTGGCTTTGGTCACCGGAGCTTCGCGCGGCATTGGTCGCGCGATCGCCGTCACGCTTGCAGAAGCCGGAGCAGACGTCGTCGTCAACTACTCGGGCAGCGAGGAAGCCGCGAAGAAAACGGCTTCTCTCGTCGAGGGCTTCGGCCGCAAGGCGCTCCTGGTTCGTGCGGACGTCTCGGATCCTTCTCAGGTAGAAGAGATGGTGAAGCAGACGATTGACGCTTTCGGGCGCGTGGACATCCTCGTCAACAATGCGGGCATCACCCGGGACAACCTGTTGATGCGTATGAAGGAAGAAGAGTTTGACGCGGTGATTTCAACAAATCTGAAAGGCGTCTTCAATTGCATGAAGGCTGTCTCCCGGCCGATGATGAAGCAGAAGATCGGCCGGATTATCAACATCTCCTCGGTTGTCGCTACGCTTGGCAACGCGGGACAAGCCAACTACGTGGCCGCCAAGGCAGGCGTGGAGGGATTGACGCGTTCCGCGGCGCGTGAGCTGGCAAGCCGCAACATCACCGTGAATGCGGTAGCGCCCGGTTTTATCGTCACCGATATGACCGACAAGCTCGGAACCGAAACCAAGGAGCAGCTGCTTTCGCAGATTCCGCTTGCCAAGCTGGGCCAGCCGGAGGATGTAGCCAAGGCAGTCCGCTTCCTTGCCTCAGACGATGCGGCTTATGTGACGGGGCAAACCCTTCACATCGACGGAGGCATGTCCATGTAAGCTCTCCTCCCTTGCAGAAGGAAGAGGAAAAAGCCCGCAACTGCGCGGTTTGTAAGCGATTTTGGTCCCGAAGCGGACCCTATGGTAATTTGTCGGCAAGTTTCGTATAATACCATGGAGGAGGTGAACCGGATGTCCGACGTTCTTGAACGCGTGAAGCGCATCGTGATCGACCGCCTCGGGGTGGAAGAGTCTGAAGTGACCCTGGAAGCGTCTTTTAAAGATGACTTGGGAGCTGATTCCCTCGATGTAGTGGAATTGGTCATGGAATTGGAAGACGAGTTCGATATGGAGATTTCCGATGAGGATGCTGAGAAGATTACGACGGTGGGAGAAGTTGTGAATTACATACAATCTCATACGTAATAGATCTCTCTCTAGAGTCCCGTTGCATCTTGACGGGACTTCTTCTCCATGTTAGAGCCTTTGAGCCGCGCAGGGCGGACAGTAACGCCAATACGCCATATTGAGGTGAGCCTATGTCTAGACGTGTTGTGGTTACCGGAATGGGGGTCGTCACCGCTCTCGGGCATGACCTTGAGACCTTTTGGTCCAATCTCTTAGCAGGTAAATCCGGTGTTTCGTTGATTGAGAGCTTCGACGTAAGCGATTATTCGACGAAGATCGCCGCTTCCATAAAAGATTTCAACCCGGAAGACTATTTTGAACGCCGCGATGTGAAGCGGATGGACCGGTTCGTGCAATTTGCCGGTGCCGCAAGCAAGCTGGCTTTGCAGGATGCCGGAATCGTCATCGGAGAGAATGCGGACGCCGAAATGACGGGGGTTTACATCGGCTCCGGGATCGGCGGTCTCGCCACTTGGGAAGAACAGCATACGATTTTGATGGAAAAGGGACCGAAGCGCATCAGCCCGTTCTTCATCCCGATGATGATCGCGAACATGGGCTCTGGCCAGGTTTCGATCATGACGGGGGCGAAGGGGCCGAACAGCACCGCGGTCACCGCATGCGCCACCGGCACGAACGCCATCGGCGATTCGCTCAAGCTGATTCAGCGCGGTGAAGCCGAGGTTATGATCTGCGGAGGTGCAGAAGCCACGATTACCCCGATGGGGGTTGGCGGTTTCTGCGCGCTGCGCGCGGTGTCTACGCGCAACGACGAGCCGGAGCGTGCAAGCCGTCCGTTTGATAAGGATCGCGACGGATTCGTCATGGGCGAAGGCGCAGGGATTCTCATCCTTGAGGAGCTGGAGCATGCGAAGGCGAGAGGGGCCCGCATCTATGCCGAAGTCGTCGGCTACGGGATGTCGAGCGATGCGCATCACATGACCGATCCCTCGCCGGGCGGCGAGGGGGCTGCCCGTTGCATGAAGCGTGCCCTCAAGGACGCGGGGATTGAGCCGGCGGATGTCGGGTACATCAACGCGCACGGCACGTCGACCGGAGCGGGCGACATTGCAGAGACACAAGGGATTAAATCCGCCTTCGGCAGCGATGTGCCTCCGGTAAGCTCCACAAAGTCCATGACCGGGCATATGCTCGGCGCGGCTGGCGGGGTAGAGGCGGTCATCTGTGCGCTTGCGGTGCAGGACGGCAAACTGCCGCCGACCATCAACCTGGAGAACCCGGACCCCGAGTGCGATCTTGACTACATCCCGAACGTTTACCGCGAAGCGGACATTCGCTACGCGCTGTCCAATTCGTTCGGCTTTGGCGGCCATAACGCCACCATTATCATGAAAAAATACGAGGCCTAAACCATGAACCGTGATTTGAAGCAGCTTCAGGAACAGCTTGGCATCTTCTTTGAGAATACAGCCATCCTTCGGCAAGCCTTTACCCACTCGTCGTTTGTGAACGAGAACCGGGCGGCCGGTGCCAAGGACAACGAACGGTTGGAATTTCTCGGGGATGCCGTCCTCGAGTTGACGGTATCCGAATACTTGTATGAGGCGTATCCGAACCGCTCGGAGGGTGAACTGACCAAGCTGCGGGCATCCATCGTCTGCGAGCCGTCTCTGGTCGTTTTCGCCGAAAACCTCGGCTTCGGCCAATACGTGCTGCTCGGCAAGGGTGAAGAGCTGACCGGGGGAAGGACGAGGCCTGCGCTGCTTGCCGATGTGTTCGAATCCTTTATCGGAGCGCTCTACCTGGATCAAGGGTTGGAGGCGGTCAAACGGTTTCTCGGAAGCTGCCTCTACCCCAAGATCGCAACAGACGGCAAGCCGCAAATCATCGATTACAAAACCCGGCTTCAGGAGCATGTGCAGCAGCATGGGATGGGTTCGCTGGAATACCGCATCGCGGGGGAACGCGGGCCGGCCCATGAGAAGGAATTTTTGTCCGAGGTGCACATGGAAGGCGATCTTCTCGGCACCGGCTCCGGCCGTTCCAAGAAGGAAGCCGAGCAACAGGCGGCCCGGGAAGCGCTCAGCAAGCTGAACGTCGGGCTGGAATAAGGTCGGCTGGATCCGAACGAAGAACCGCCATGAAAAGGAGGGACAAGTCCTTCCGGTTCATGGCGGTTTTTTGATTTAAGGGCAACGGGTTCGTTAGGAGTGCTGCTCCTAGTGGAGGGTGTTATTCGTCTCCATCCGCTCTGCTTTGCGGAAGAGGATGAAGCCGACCGCAAACATAACGACGATAACCGCCACTCCCGTGCGGGAACTTCCGCTTAGCTGACTGGAGAGGCCCATGACCGCCGTCCCGAGGAAGGCGGCGCCTTTGCCGAAGATGTCAAAGAAACCGAAGTATTCGCTCGATTTTTCCTTTGGGATCAGCTTGGCGAAGTACGAACGCGAGAGGGCTTGAATGGCCCCCTGGAAGACCGCGACGCAGACGGCAAGGAGCCAAAACTCCCATGCCTGATCCAACTGAAGGGCGAACAGGCTTATGGCCAAATAGCCAAGGATGCACAGGAGGATGAGGTTGCCTGCCTTCATTCGACCCGCGAGACGGCCAAACAGCAGGGCGAACGGAAAGGCAACCACCTGCGTCAAGAGAAGGGCGAGCAGCATGGCGTTGTCGGTAATGCCGACATCCTTGCCGTAGACGGTGGCCATCTCGATGATGGTATAAACCCCGTCGATGTAGAAGAAAAAGGCAAGCAGGAACCAAAAAATCTTCGGGTTCCGCTTCATTTCCCGTCCGGCATCGGCGATCCGTCGGAAGGTATGAGCGATGGGCCGGTTGGGAACGTCGACATAGCAGATTTGCCGGTACCCGCGCAGAAGCGGAATGGAGAAGGCGAGCCACCAGACCGCGGTAACTCCGAAGGCCGTCATGGTGGCAGCTGTCGTGGTGGTACCGAGCTTTTCTGCGTTAAGAATAAAACCCAAGCTTAGCAGAAAGGGCACACAGCTGCCGAGGTAACCCCAGGCGTAGCCCTGTGACGAGACATGATCCATTCGTTCGTCCGTGGTAATGTCGTTCAGCATGGAATCGTAGAAGATGAGGCTGCCGGAGAAACCGATTCGAGCAATCGTGAAAATGATCAGGAACGTCAGCCACCCTACCGGCAGCGCCATGGCAGCGCATCCGATCCCGCCGAGTAGAAGAAAGCTTAAGAACAGCGGTTTCTTGTATCCGTTGGTGTCTGCGAGCGTTCCGAGGATGGGGCCGAGAACCGCTACGACAAGCGTAGAGATCGACAAAGTATAGCCCCAGTAGGCAGTGGAATCGGACAGCGACAGCTCTGCGTCTCCTGCGAGGCTCTTGAAATAGAGGGGGATGATCGTTGAGACGAGCAGGATGAAGGCGGAATTGCCCACGTCATACAAGGTCCAGCTTATTTCCCTGGCATTCATTTTGGTCACAGTGCTCTCTCCTTTTGGAAGACTTGGCGGTTGCAAGCCTCCTATTTCGGTTTGCATCCAGTGTAGCGAAACCGGCTTTGGGCCATGTTCGGGGGAGATGTAGTCTTTGTAAATCCGGGCAGCGTGAAGTCTCTGTGAAAGAAGAGAGGGACCGCGTACAATTTGTCCACTGCCTGCCCCTTCTCTTCGCAGACTGCCTATGGGCCGCGGAATGTTTTAGTAGGTGGGCATTCCTCGGATATGGTACAATATACGTTGTATTTCCACACCCTGAGGTGAGAGCATGTTTTTGAAACGACTGGAGCTCGCGGGCTTCAAATCCTTTGCCGACCGGACGGAGTTAGAGTTCGTCCCCGGCATCACAGCGGTCGTCGGACCGAATGGCAGTGGCAAGAGCAACATCTCCGACAGCATCCGCTGGGTGCTCGGTGAACAGAGTGCAAGATCCCTGCGGGGCGGCAAAATGGAAGATATCATTTTCGCGGGAAGCGACGCGCGCAAACCGGTCAATTACGGGGAAGTTTCGCTCACGCTGGACAATACCGACGAAACGCTTCCTCTCGGCTTCAGCGAGGTAACTGTTACCCGACGGGTTCACCGCAGCGGAGACAGCGAGTACTTAATCAACAAGCAGCCTTGCCGGCTGAAGGACATCACCGAGCTGTTCATGGACACCGGGATCGGCAAGGAGGCCTATTCGATTATCGGCCAAGGCCGGATCGAGGAGATCCTAAGCACGAAGTCCGAGGATCGAAGAGGGATCTTCGAAGAAGCATCGGGCATCGTCAAGTATAAATCCCGCAAGAAAGAAGCGGAGAAGCGGCTTTCCGAGACGGAGCAGAATCTGCTTCGGATTCATGACCTTGTGACCGAGCTGGAGGATCAAGTGGAGCCCCTTCGGGACCAGGCGGAGAAGGCGGTTCGCTTTAAAGAGTTTAAGCAAGAGCTGAAGACGAATGAGATCTCGTTGTACATCTACCAGATTGAGCAGCTTCATCGACAATGGACTGAAACAGCGGGGAAGCTCGCTACCTTAAAAAGCAGACAGCTTGAGCTGTCTGCTGAGGTCGGCAAGCATGACGCGCAGCTGGAGAAGCATCGCTGGGAAACTCGCCGGCTGGATGAAGAGCTGGAGCGCCTGCATGGCCTCCTGCTCTCGGTGAGCGAGGAGACGGAGAAGTGCGAAGGCCAGGGCGAGGTGCTCAAGGAGAGGCGCAAAAATCTTGCGGCGAACCGTGAGCAGATGCTCGCCTCGCTTGCTACGAGGGACAAGCGTCTTGCGGAGCAAAAGCAGGAGATGGCCGAGCAGGAGGAGCAGATCCGCGAGATCAGCGCGGTCTTGAAGGACCTGCAGGCCACCGTGCAGACGGAGGAAGCGAGCCTGATCGGCGTCGCCGGCGGCCTCGGCTCCGACAAGGAGGAGGCCCTCAAGGGCGAGCTGCTCACCGTGCTGAACGAGCTTGCGCAGGCGCGCAACGAGATCCGCTATGCGGAGCAGCAGACAGAAGGCTTGAAGCGCCGCAAGGAGCGCCTTGGCGACGACACGGCCCGCTGGGAGGAAGAGCGCGAGCTGCTCGTGAAGCGCCGCGCCGAGCTGACCGAGCGCCGCGACCGAGCTGCCGTCAATGTCGAGCGGATGCGCGCTGAATACGAGACGCTTACGGCGAATATGCGCAACCGCCAGACACTGGAGGCGGAAGCGGCCTCTGCCGAGCGCAAGTGGGAGCAGCGGCTGGATGCGCTCGTCTCCCGGCGGGATACGATGCGCGAGCTGCTGAACGATTACGACGGCTTCCAGCACGGCGTCAAGGAAGTGCTGCGCGCCAAGGATCGCCCAGGCGGACTGAGCGGCATCCACGGTGCCGTGGCGGAGCTCGTCAAGGTTCCGCAGGATGTGGAGCTGGCGGTCGAAACGGCGCTTGGGGCGGCGCTGCAAAACATTGTCGTCGAGAGCGAAGCGGATGGCCGGGCGGCCATTGCCTTCCTGAAGCAGCGCCAATTCGGGCGTGCGACCTTCCTGCCGCTCGACGTCATTCGCGGCCGCTGGGTCGGGGATGCCGAGCTGCGCGGCGTGAAGGATCACCCCGGCTTCATCGGGGTCGCCGCAGACCTCGTGGAATACGAGGAGCTGTACAAGCAGGTCGTTTACTCCCTGCTTGGGACGGTCATCATCGCACGCTCGCTGGAGGATGCGAACCGGATCGCCGCGCGCTGTCAATACCGGTACCGGGTCGTCACCCTGGAAGGGGATGTCGTTAACCCGGGCGGTTCCATGACCGGCGGCAGCCAGCATAAGAAAGCAGCCAGCCTGCTTGGCCGTCAGCGCCAGATCGACGAGCTGGAGGACGAGATTCGCTCGACCCGCCGTCAGCTAACCGACCTGCAGGCGAAGAGCCGCAAGCTCAAGGAAGACCTGGCGACGGCCGGAACCCGGATCGAGGAGCTCCGCCGCGAGGGCGAGCAGAAGCGAATCGAGCTGGAGCAGGCGACGGCTGAGCTGAATCCGCTGGAGAAGGAAGCGCGGAACGCCGAGGACAGCCTCTCCGTGCAGCTGCAGGAGAAAGAAGAGGTTGAGCGCGAGCTGACCTCGCTCTCCCAACGGCGCGGAGCCGCTATCCTGGCGGTAGAAGAGTATTTGGAGCGTGAGCAAGAGCTTCGTAAGTTAATCGAAGCGGCTGAGAAGTCGCGCAAGGCGAACGAATCGGCGAAGGAAGAGATGCAGACGCAGCTCACCGACCTGAAGATTCGCGCCGCTTCACTTGCGCAGGAGAAACAATCGCTGCAGGATCAGCTTCGCCGCATGCAGGCGGCTTACAGCGCGGAGGAGAACGAGCGAGAGGTTGGACGCCGCGCGCTCATTCAGCTCGAGCAGGAGATAGCGCTGGCTGAGCAAGAGACGCTGCTTCAGACCGAGCAGCTCAACAGCATGCGGATCAAGAAGCAGGATTATACGCAGGAGACTGAGTTCAAGCGATCCGAAAGAGCCCGCTGGACGGCGGAGCTGGAGGAGAAGGAGAACGAAACCCGCGAGCAGCGGAACAGCTTGAAGCAGGTGGAGGAAGACTTGCACCGTTCCGAGGTGCAGGCAAACCGACTCGATGTCGAGCTCGACAACCTGCTGAAGAAGCTGTCGGAGGATTATGAACTGAGCTACGAGCTGGCGAAGGAGCGTTATCCGGTTCCGGAAGACATCACCGCCACCCAGCTTGCCGTGAAGGAGCTTCGCCGCTCGATTGCGGCGCTCGGGGAAGTCAACCTCGGTGCAATCGATGAATATGCCCGCGTGAGCGAGCGCTTTGAATTCCTGAGCGGTCAAAAAGCCGACCTCATGGAAGCGAAGGCGACGCTCTATCAGGTCATTCGCGAAATGGACGAGGAGATGTCGAAGCGATTCCATACGACCTTCGAGGCGATTCGCCGGGAGTTCGTCGTCGTCTTCGCCAAGCTGTTCGGCGGCGGGCGAGCCGATCTTATCTTGTCCGACCCGGATCACGCGCTCGACACCGGCATTGAGATCGTCGCGCAGCCCCCAGGGAAGAAGCTGCAGAACCTGCAGTTGCTCTCGGGCGGCGAGCGGGCGCTCACGGCCATTGCGTTGCTGTTCGCGATCCTCTGCATCAAGCCGGTCCCCTTTTGCGTACTGGACGAGGTGGAAGCGGCTCTCGACGAAGCCAACGTTAACCGGTTTGCTGAATACTTGCGCGAATTCTCCGATACGACGCAGTTCATCGTCGTCACCCACCGCAAAGGAACGATGGAGGGGGCGGACGTCCTGTATGGGGTAACCATGCAGGAAGGCGGCGTATCGAAGCTCGTCTCGGTGCGGCTGGAGGAAGAAGAGGCCACCGTTTCGGCATCTTGAGGCAGAATATAGGTTCGAAGGATCAAAAGGTCAAAAGGTTGAAGAAACGAAGGAGTTTATGCGAAAGACAAGGAATCCGTTCGGAAGAGGATACAAGGAGGATGAAGCATGAGCTTCTTCAAAAAGCTTAAAGACAGCATCGCCAGCAAGACCGAGGCGGTGACCACCATATTCAAGGAAGGCCTGACCAAGACGCGCGATCTGTTCGTGGAGCAGTTCGAGGACCTCTTGTTCCGGCACAAAAAGATCGACGAGGAGTTCTATGAGGAGCTCGAGGAGATTCTGATCCGGGCGGACGTTGGCGTGAACACGGTCATGAAGCTGATCGACGAGCTGCGCTCCGAGGTGAAGAAGCGCAAGATCGAAGAGGCGGCCGAGCTGAGGCCCATTCTCTCCGAGAAGCTCGTCGCCCTTCTCCGAAGCGAAGCGGACACTTCGCTCCACATGGCCTCCAGCGGCATCACGGTCATCCTCTTCGTGGGTGTGAACGGAGTCGGCAAAACGACCAGTATCGGCAAGCTGGCCCACCGTTTCAAGAAGGACGGCAAGAAGGTAATGCTCGCAGCTGGAGATACCTTCCGCGCTGGGGCCATCGAGCAGTTGGAGGTGTGGGGGCAGCGCGTAGGCGTTGATGTCATCCGCCAGCAGGCCGGATCGGACCCAGCTGCCGTCATGTTCGACGCCATTCAGGCGGCGAAAACCCGCGGCGTGGATGTGCTCCTGTGCGATACGGCAGGCCGCTTGCAGAACAAGGTCAACCTCATGGAAGAGTTGAACAAAATCTATCGCGTCATCAAGCGCGAGATTCCCGACGCCCCTCACGAAGTGCTGCTGGTTCTGGATGCGACGACCGGACAGAATGCGCTCAGCCAGGCGAAGCTGTTTGGCGAGAAAACCGGAGTGACCGGCCTCATCCTCACCAAGCTGGACGGCACAGCCAAGGGTGGCATCGTCATCGCCATCCGGCAGGAGCTGGACATTCCCGTGAAGTTTGTTGGCTTAGGGGAGAAGATGGACGACATGCAGGAGTTCGATTCCGAGCAATTCGTCCATGCCCTCTTCGCCGGAATGATTCAGGAATCAGAAGGCGAGAAGGACGAGGCATAGCTCGTCAAGAACGGAAGTGTCTGTAATTACCGGCCATGTGGATAATCGATGGTCGGTTGAATGTAAGGTTTGCTAAAGGCTCAAACGATTCCTTTCGTTTGAGCCTTTTCTTCAAATAAAGGAGAATCGTAAGTAGGAGGAGTCAGGATGCTTCGAGCGGAAATGCCAAGCGGTGAGGTGATTGACAACCCGAGTGAGGACCTATTGAGACAGCAACTGATCGAGGCGCTTCCCGCCCTTTGCCAACAAGGAACGAGAACGGCAGTCCTCGATTATGAGGACGAGGAGAAGGGGGCGCGGTCGCTTCTGCTTTTTTTGAATCAGGAGCATGGAATCTACTTGAAGTACCTCCTCCTTACCAACCATAGAGTCACCGAGGAATGGCTGTCCTTAAGCAATCGGTCCGCTCTAGAGGAATGGGTCGATCTATCGGATGAGTGGTACGCGTCGGTCGGCCTCTTTTTACCCGTAGAGGCAGCATGGGAAGCGATCTGCGAGTTCCGGAAGTCCGGTGAGCGTTCCATTCAGGTCGAATGGGTCCATGCAGAAGACATGCCGGAGGACAGCAATTGGTAACGGGGGAAGAATGCATGAAAAAAGGACCTCATCCTCCACGGTAGGTGGGAGGAGAGGTCCGTATTCATTTTGCGGATCAGGCGAGTTACTCTGCGACGATACCCGTGTCCGGATGGGCGGCGGCGTAGTCGACAGCCTTTTGCAGCAGGTCGGTGGCCTCCTGCTGGGTAATGAACTCCTTAGGAAGGAACTCGCCGTCCTTGTTCAAGCTGATGATGCCCTTGTTCAAGGCGCGTTGAATGGCTCCTTGGTATTCGGGGGTGATGTCGTTTTCGTCCGCGATGGGAGCAGGAACGAGCTTGATCAGCGGATAATGACGGGATTTCTCCAACGCTTGCTGCAGGTAGAAGGTGAACTCCTCTCGGGTGAGCGCCTTGGACGGATCAAAGGTTTTCGGCAGCTCCACTCCATGGCCGTGGGCAACCACTAGAGCGTCTGCATAAAACGCGTCATTCGAAACGTTCGGGAAGAGCTCGTTGGGCGTCGGAACGACATTGAAGTCGATCGCGGCAAAGCTCATCTCCAACCCTTTCACGATCCGGTAGATGGCCGAACCGCCGGTGAGCTGGGCTTCCGCTTCAAAGGGATCCTTTGCTAGCTCCTCTTCCAGGGACTTGCGGGTTTCGACATACGTCATCGCATTGTAGGCGTATTGAGCGGCTTCCGCACGGGTCAATACGGCCTTCGGATTGAAGTTGCCGGCCGAGTCCAGCTCGCTGATCTTCATGATCAGGGACCGTTGAATGGCTCCTTGGTACGACGTGGTAAGCGAATCACCATCGGTGATGTTGATGTAAATTTTGATGAGCGGGTATTGACCGGTCGCTTCGATCGCTTGCTGCAGATAGAAGACGTACTCTTCCTTTGTTATCGGTCGGTTGGGATCGATGTTTTCGGGAAGGCCGAACGCCTTGTAGCCTGCAATCGAGAAGGAGTAGGCGTACCACGCTTGGTTGGAAACCTTCGGGAAGGTGGCGTTCGGTCCAGCCAGCTTGACGGTTTCAAGGCCTAGCCTATCTCGAAGCGAATTGACGATCAGGGTGATGCCTTCCGCTACCGTAAGGGTTTCCTTCGGAGCAAAAATACCGTCTTTCACGCCTTGCACGATTCCACGTTCCCGGAGGGTCTCGATCTGGGTTGCTTGGGGAACGCCCTTCAAATCTTGAAAGCCGTTGGCCGCGAAGGCTTGACCTGCGAGCGTACCGGCAAGGATGGCCGCCAGGGATACGGCGGCGGTTGTTTTTTTCATGTTCATGAAAAGCTCACCTCATCTGAGTTGGATTGGAGAAAGTTCCCTCCAGCACCCTCCAGACGGAGGTTCCCCGAAAAAGGTTGCAGACGCCTCTAAATCAATTGCTGAAAAAGAATAGGATCTTCGTTCAGCTCCTTGAACGGGTATCCCTTCTTGTTCATCCGCCCCAGAAGAGGCTCATAGTCCTCGCGGTTTTTGAGTTCAACGCCTACAAGCGCAGGTCCGTTGTCCTTGTTGTTCTTCTTCGTATATTCGAAGAGCACGATGTCGTCGGTCGGTCCGAGGACATCGACGAGGAACTCGCGGAGCGCTCCGGCCCGTTGAGGGAATTGAACCGTGAAATAATGCTTCAAGCCCTCATAGATCATCGAGCGCTCTTTGATCTCCTGCATCCGATCAATGTCGTTGTTCCCGCCGCTGATGATGCAGACGACGTTCTTTCCCTTGATCTCCTCCCGATAGAAATCGAGGGCGGCGATGGGGAGAGCGCCGGCAGGCTCGGCCACAATGGCATTCTGGTTGTAGAGGCCGAGAATGGTGGTGCAAACTTTTCCCTCCGGTACGAGGACGATGTCATCGACGACCTCGCGGGCAATGGTGTAATTCAGGCTGCCGACTCGCTTGACGGCAGCTCCGTCCACGAACTTCTCGATGGTATCAAGCGTAACGACTTCGCCGCGCGCAAAAGATTCCTTGAGCGAGGCGGCACCCTCCGGCTCGACGGCGATGATCTTTGTATCCGGGCTGATTGCTTTCACATAAGCCCCGACGCCGGAGATCAAACCGCCGCCCCCTACGGTAACAAACAGATAATCGACGGGGGCCTGCATGTCTTCCATAATCTCCATGCCGATCGTGCCGTTGCCGGCCACAATGCGCGCATCATCGAAGGGATGGACGAAGGTCATGCCCGTCTCCTCGCAGGTGCGCATCGCTTCCGCGAAGGCGTCGTCGAAGGTATCGCCTGTCAGGATGACTTCCACATTCGCGCCGCCGAAAAAGTTCACTTGGGTTACCTTTTGCCGGGGGGTGGTGCTGGGCATGAAGATTTTGCCTTGGATCCCGAGTGCTTGGCAGGAATAGGCGACGCCCTGGGCATGGTTGCCCGCACTGGCACAGACAATGCCTTTGGCCCGTTCGGCTTCCGTCAGGGACCGGATGCGGTGGTAGGCGCCGCGAATCTTAAACGAGCGGACCACCTGCAGATCCTCTCGCTTTAAAAAGACGTTGCAGCCGTATTTGCCGGACAGGTACGAATCCCGAAGGAGCGGAGTCCGGGTGATGACATCCTTCAGCATATGGTGCGCGTACACAATCTCCTGCATCCCGACTCGATCATCGGGCGAAACTCCCATCATGACCATCCCATCCTTCTCTTTTGATGCAATAAAAATAAAAAAAGCCCCGTTCCCCGAAGGGACGAGACGTTCTCGCGGTACCACCCTTGTTTCGTGCATGAGAAACGGTCGCCCGAAGGCGACGCGGTCGAACAAGCACGACGCTTTGCTGCGCTGACTGCCAGCGCGTGCCCGGTAACGGAGGCATGCCGTCAAGGCTTACTCTTAGGGGAGAGAGGAGTCTCATTCATGATGACTTCTGCAGGTCCCGTTGTTCGGCCTCGCTTCTCCGAGAGGATATCCGGCGGGTTCAACCATTGGCTCGCAGCATGTGCCAACTCTCTGGGGGCGGAAGGTCCGGCGGTGTTGCTCTCTTCATGGAATTGTCGGGTTTCTTCTACTATAGACGCATTCACTCCATTTATACCGTGATGTCATCTTTTTTGTCAAATGAAAAGAGGGAAACGTGACAACGTTAAGTGGTTGACAATCGGATCGGATTCGGGTAAACTGTTCAAGGTTGATGATGTGTAAAGGTTTTTTTCTTTACGGGGAGGGAAGGCGGCATGTCCTCGGACAACGTGCTCGAGAAGACAACCCGGGTGAATCTGCTGTTCGATTTTTACGGACCGCTCCTCACCGAGAAGCAGCAAACCTTTCTGACGTGTTATTTTCTCGATGATTTGTCGCTCGGCGAGATCGCCGCGGAGTTCGGCATCAGCCGTCAGGCCGTGTACGAACACATTCGCCGCGCGGAAGCCACCCTCGAAGGGTACGAGGAGAAGCTGGGCCTCGCTGCCGATCACGAGCGAAGAACGGCGATTCTCGCCGATCTCAAGACGGCGGTGGACACCTGGAAGCCGGATGAGCGCGACAGCTACTTCCGCAAGAAGGCGCTCGCTTGCATCGAGCAATTGGAACAAATAGAAGGCTAGACCGTATAGATGGTGTACCATGGGTAACTAGGGAATCGAAGAGGAGGTGCGGCAATGGCATTTGAAAGTCTGTCCAGTCGACTGCAGAATGTGTTCGGCAAGCTGCGAGGCAAAGGCAAGCTCTCCGAAGACGATGTGAACGAAGCCCTCCGCGAAGTGCGGCTTGCCCTCCTGGAAGCGGACGTTAACTTCAAGGTAGTGAAGGAACTGGTCGCCAAGATCAAGGAACAGGCTGTCGGGCAAGAGGTCATGAAGAGCTTTACGCCCGGCATGGTCGTCATCGACATCGTCAACAAGGAACTGACGGCGCTGATGGGCGGTACGCAAAGCAAGCTGGCCCGCTCGAATCGCCCGCCGACGGTCATCCTGATGGTCGGTCTGCAAGGCGCAGGGAAGACGACCACCTCCGGCAAGCTGGCCCGCCTGCTGCAGAAGCAGAATCACCGTCCGCTGCTCGCAGCGTGCGATATCTACCGCCCCGCTGCCATCAAGCAGCTGCAGGTGCTGGGGGAGCAGCTCAAGGTCCCGGTCTTCACCATGGGCGACAAGACAAGCCCGGTAGAGATCGCCAAGAACGCTCTGGAGCATGCCAAGGACAACAACCACGATTACCTGATCGTCGATACCGCCGGACGTCTGCATATCGACGAAGCGCTCATGGACGAGCTGAAGCAAATCCGCGAGGTGGTCTCGCCGGATGAAGTGCTGCTCGTCGTGGATGCCATGACCGGGCAGGACGCCGTCAACGTGGCCGAAAGCTTCAACAAGCAGACGGAGCTGACCGGGGTCGTCCTGACGAAGCTGGATGGCGATACCCGCGGTGGTGCAGCCTTGTCCGTCAAAGCGGTAACCGGCTGCCCGATCAAGTTTGCGGCGATGGGTGAAAAGACCGACGCGCTCGAACCGTTCTATCCTGATCGGATGGCTTCGCGGATTCTCGGCATGGGCGACATGCTCACCCTGATCGAGAAGGCGCAGGCGGGCATCGATGCCGATAAGGCGAAAGAGATGGAGCGCAAAATGCGTAACGCCGAATTCACCTTCGACGACCTGATCGAGCAGATGGAGCAAGTGAAGAAGATGGGACCGCTGGATGAGCTCATGAACATGATTCCGGGCATGGGCAAGCTGAAGGGCGCTCAGGACATGAAGGTTGACGACAAGCAGTTCGGTCGTGTAACCGCCATCGTTCGCTCGATGACCAAGATCGAGAAGGAGAAGCCGGAGCTACTCAACGCCAGCCGACGCAAGCGGATTGCGAACGGCAGCGGAACATCGATCCAGGAAGTCAACAAAGTGATCAAGCAGTTTGACGATATGCGCAAGGTCATGAAGCAATTCTCCGGGATGATGGGTCCGGGAGGCAAAGGCTTCAAGAACAAAGGCAAAGGCCCGCTCGGCAAGATGGGCAAGAACTTCCGTTTTCCATTCGGCTGATTGTGATGGCCGTTTGATAAATCCGCTTGTTATTCTAGTAAGGAGGTGACATTTAATCATGGCAGTTCGCATTCGTTTGAAACGTATGGGTGCTCACAAAGCCCCTTTTTACCGTGTCGTCGTTGCGGAATCCCGTTCGCCCCGCGATGGTCGCTTCATTGAAGAGATCGGGACGTACAACCCGCTGACGAAGCCGGCTACGGTTACCCTTGACGAAGAGAAAGCGCTGAAGTGGCTCCAAAACGGAGCTCAAGCTTCCGATACCGTCCGCAGCCTGTTCAGCAAGGCTGGAATTATGACGAAATTCCACGAATCCAAACTCCAGAAGTAACCGAAATCGGTTGGAGGAATGCCCATGAAGGATCTAGTGACCGTGATCGCGAAAGCGTTGGTTGATCATCCCGAAGATGTGCGTGTGAACGAAGTGGAAGACAAATATGGCATCGTGTATGAGCTGTCGGTGAACTCGAGTGATATCGGGAAGGTAATCGGCAAGCAAGGACGCATCGCCAAAGCACTCCGAACGGTTGTCACTTCGGCGTCCGTGAAGGAGAACAAGCGCGTGTCTGTGGAGATCCTGTCCTAAGCGGATGGGATCCTAAGCACGAGCGGGGGGAGTCTGTCTCCGGCCGACGCCGGGCAGGCTCTTTGTGTGTTTTTGGAAGCAAAGGGGTTCGAAACGTTCGGACGGGCCCGATCCGTCCATCATTCAAGGGGGTTCACATGGAAGGGAAACTGTATAATGTTGCGAAAATCGTTAACACCCACGGGGTCCGCGGCGAGCTGAAGCTCGTTCCACAGACCGATTTCCCCGATGTACGCTTCGCCAAAGGAAGTGAGCTGCTTCTGCTTGGTCCGAAGGGCGAGCGGCTTCCGGTGACGGTGGAATCGGGCCGTCCGCAAAAGAACGTGTGGATGGTCAAATTCAAGGAATTTGCAGACATCAACGCCGCCGAGAAGGTCAAGAACTGGGAAGTCAAGGTGAGCAGTGAAGACTTGGTTGATCTGGACGAAGGGGAATTCTATTACCACGAAATCATTGGTTGCCGCGTGTTCACAGAAGAAGGAGAGGATCTCGGCACCATCAAGGAAATCCTCACGCCGGGAGCCAATGATGTTTGGGTCGTGGAGATGCCGAATGGCAAGGACTTGCTCCTTCCCTACATTGATGACGTGGTAGTAACGGTCGACAAGACGGCCCAAAAAGTAACGGTCCGACTGATGGAGGGACTTCTGTAACGATGAGAATTGACGTACTGACGCTGTTCCCCGAGATGTTCGATGGGGTTTTCGGAGCGAGCATTCTCGGAAAGGCCCGCGACAAAGGGCTCGTTCAGCTGGATACCGTGAACTTCCGCCAATATTCGACCAACAAGCACAACACCGTAGACGACTATCCATTTGGCGGCGGGGGCGGCATGGTACTGAAGCCGGACCCGATCTTTGCAGCGGTGGAAGACCTGCTGGCTCAGCAAGCAGAGGCTCCCGTCGAGGTCCGCGAAGCCGGGGACGGTGAGAGTGGGGCAGGTGTCGAGACATCGACTCCGGTCGAGAATCACGGAGAGGATGTCAGGACGCAGGAGGCCCAGCCGGTGCGTCCGCGCGTTATCCTCATGTGCCCGCAGGGAGAGACCTTCACCCAAAGCAAAGCGGAAGAGCTGGCTCGCGAGGAGCACCTGGTGTTCATCTGCGGCCACTATGAGGGCTATGACGAGCGCATTCGCGAGCATCTTGTCACGGACGAGCTGTCCATCGGCGACTATGTGCTCACAGGCGGGGAACTGCCGGCGATGGTGGTCATCGACAGCGTCGTGCGCCTCTTGCCGGGGGTTCTCGGCAATGAAACCTCCGCCGTGACGGATTCCTTCAGCACCGGCTTGCTGGAGTATCCACACTTTACGCGGCCTGCCAGCTTCCGCGGCTGGGATGTACCGGATGTGCTGATCTCCGGCCATCACGGCAATATTGAGGCGTGGCGCCGCGAGCAATCGCTTCGCCGTACCTGGGAACGCCGTCCGGACCTGTTGGCCTCGGTGGAGCTTACGGCCAAAGAGCGCAAGCGAATCGAGCAGTGGGAAGCGGAAAAGGTTCGCCAAACCGATCCCGCAGAGAATTCGACGACGTCATGATGTTCGCCTGATTTGGGGTCCGTTTTCGTCTCCTGTGAACGGGAAGAACGGCTGAAAAAGTGCGCAGCAGCGCCTCTTTTCGTGTTGTTTTTTGCAGGATGATATGGTATCATGATTCATGTTGTGGTTTTTAATCCGGTGGTCCTCTGCGCCTACCTTCTCAGTACCGACATCTATGAGAGCGCCATGAACACCTGTGGGGAAGGAGGGAATCCTATGAATTTGATTCAAGAGATTACGAAGGAACAACTTCGCAAAGACATTCCGAGCTTTCGCCCTGGCGATACGCTGAAGGTCTATGTGAAAGTTATCGAGGGTTCTCGCGAGCGGGTTCAGCTGTTCGAAGGCGTGGTTATCAAGCGCCGCGGCGGCGGAATCAGCGAAACGTTTACCGTTCGCAAAATTTCCTACGGAGTAGGCGTTGAGCGTACGCTTCCGCTGCACTCCCCGAAGATTGACAAAATTGAAGTGGCTCGCCGCGGTAAAGTCCGCCGTGCGAAACTGTACTACCTGCGCGGTCTGCGCGGGAAGGCAGCCAGAATTCAAGAAATCCGCTAAAACGACCAAGGGGCTTGTTGTTGAGACAAGCCCCTTTTCGTTGATTGCTTTTCAGGTGCGATTTGTCCCCCGGGGATAAGTTGAACGGCATTCGATGTGGAGAAAGAGAGGCCCCGCCATGGAACTGGACGAGAAGGACGAGCTTGCTGAGCCGGTTAAGCCTGCTGCCAAAAGTGAAGTTTGGGAGTGGTCCAAAGCAATTCTGATCGCGGTGGTTTTGGTCATCGTCATCCGCATGTTTATCTTCAAGCCATTTATCGTCGATGGACCTTCGATGCAGCCGAACTTTTTTACAGGCGAACGATTGATTGTCAGCGAATGGATTTATCACCTGCGTAAGCCTCATCGTGGAGAGGTTGTCGTCTTCCATGCTTCGAAGGAAAAGGACTACATCAAGCGGGTCATCGCCCTTCCGGGAGAAACCATCTCCATCTCTGACGGCACCGTATACATAAATGGATCGCCATTGGACGAGCCTTATATTGCAGATGCTGCGAAGAGATACAAGGAAGAAACCAACGGAAACTACAGTGCGGATTTTCCGGAGCAGACCGTTCCGGAAGGGACTGTTTTTGTCCTCGGCGACAATCGCGTGGACAGCACGGACAGCCGAATCATCGGCCCCGTGAATTACGGTGAAATCATCGGTCGGGCGGACATCGTCTTCTGGCCGTTAAACAAAGCACAAATCGTCAATCATAAGAACTAACCGATAGAGACGGGCTCGGTCTCTTCGGTACCGAAGAGAGGTGAGCCGCTTGACCATTCAATGGTTTCCCGGTCACATGACACGGGCACGCCGTCAAATTGAAGAAAAGCTCAAGCTGATCGATCTCGCCATCGAGCTGCTGGATGCCCGTGTGCCGTTGTCGAGCCGAAACCCGATGATCGACCAGATTTTGAAGGACAAGCCGCGAATTATCTTGCTGAACAAGCAGGACCTGGCCGATCCGAAGATCACTTCCGAGTGGGTTGCTTATTTCCGGGAGCAAGGCCTTGATGCACTTCCGATCGATGCGAACAGCGGCGCCGGCGTGAAGGAGATCGTTCCGAGAAGCCGGGAGCTTCTGACAGCCAAGATCGAAGCCCAACGGGCGCGAGGCGTGAATCCCCGGGCCATTCGCGGGCTGATCGTCGGCATCCCGAACGTAGGCAAGTCGACGCTGATCAACCGCTTGGCGGGACGAAAGGTCGCCATCACCGGCGACAAGCCCGGCGTGACCAAGGGGCAGCAGTGGATCAAGACGGCGGAAGGGTTGGATTTGCTCGATACGCCGGGGATTCTGTGGCCCAAGTTTGAGGATCAAAAGGTCGGGGTGCGGCTTGCTGCGACCGGCGCTATCCGTGACGAAGTGCTTCATGTCCAAGACGTCGTATTTTACACGCTGAAATACCTCGGCCTGCATTATGCGAAGGAACTGAACGAACGCTACCTGCTTTCGATCAATCCGGATCAGCTGGACGTGGACAACCCGGATGAGTTGGTTGCGATCATGGAAGGCATCGGGCGCAAGCGCGGGTGCCTGGTGAGCGGCGGACGAGTCGATCTGGAGAAAGCCTCGCAATTGTTCCTCCGGGATTTACGCGATGGCAAGCTTGGCCGCGTCAGCCTGGAAAGCCCGTTGGACTTGGGCTGAACGGGAATGCTGCAAAACGAAACGGACATCCAAGACTCTCACCATCTATTCGAGGGAATGCACCTTCGAAGGACGGGTAAGGGTAGCAGATGTCCGTTATTTTGTTATGGACTTATTCTCGGATGGGCAGAATCGCGGGGCACTTAAGCGAGCTCAGCCTCAATGGTCTTGAGGTCGTTCAAGAGCGCTTCCTGACTCGACAGGTCGGTGATAAGCTCTGCGAGCTTCTTCGCTTCCTGAAGGGCTTCCTGAGCTTGCTCGTGAAGGCCCAGTGTCTGAAGAGCTCGAGCTTCCGCTTCAAAGGCATATGCCTTGTAGAAAGGTGCCAGCTCCGCCGGAAGGGATACGTCTTTGCATTGCTTGGCGTAACGAAGAGCGGTTTCCCCCCGTCCCAGAACGGCATAGACCCTCGCCAGCTGCCAGCAGCCGATGCTTAGATTTTTTACCGTGTGTTCGGGGGTTTGGGTCCAATGCCAGTAAGAGGTGTGGCAGAGGTGAGCCATCTGCTCGTCTTCCTGCTCGGTCCGAGTCACTTTGTCCAGCAGGTCCCACACTTGATTGAAACAGGATACGGCAAGCTCACGATGGCTCCATTTTGGGATTTCGATGCTTTCGGTCATGCAGATTTCTCCTTTTGGATGGGATGGAAAATGCACAGGTAGGGATGCTGAGATGGCTGAATTTTAGTATAATACGAGGATCATAGAAATGGGAACGTTGGATTCCCGCAGGAGTGCGGTTGAGATGAAAAAAGCGGTGGAGAAACCGGATGTAGATTTGCTCGAATACGAAAAGAGGCTCTGGTCGGAGAGGGGCTTGACGTTTATTGCCGGAATTGACGAGGTGGGTCGGGGCTGCCTGTTTGGAGATGTCGTCGCGGCCGCCGTCATTTTGCCGAAAGGTCTCGTGCTGGAGGGAGTCGACGATTCCAAAAAGCTCAGCGCCAAAAAGCGCGATGAGCTGTACGAGATGATCTGTGAACAAGCGGTTTCCTATGGAATATCAAAGGTCTCAAATGAAGTGGTCGACCGGATCAACATCAAGCAGGCGGCTCGACTTGCCATGAAGCAGGCCCTCGAGCAGCTGAATCCTTCCCCGCATTATCTGCTTGTTGACGCGGAAAAGGTGGATTCCCCCTTGCCCCAGCTTGCCCTTATTCACGGGGATGCTTGCAGCCAATCGATCGCGGCGGCATCCATTCTTGCCAAAGTAACCCGGGACCGCATGTGCTTGGAATGGGACAAGCAATATCCCGAGTACGGCATCGGCATACATAAAGGCTACGCGACCAAGCAGCATCGGGACATGCTGAAGGCATTTGGTCCGACGCCCCTGCATCGCACAACCTTTCTCAAAAACTTGTTTGCAGAGATGGAAGCGGAGCAGCAGGAATTTCAATTGGATCTCTGAGAAGCGGAGCATCCTGCCGATATAGAAGGTAGGAAGGGGGCGAGGAGATGAACATTGGACAAGCGGTTCGTAGTCTCTTTGGAGAGCTGCGGACCGGGGAAGCTCGATCGCTTGCGCTCAAGCCGGGGCAGATTGTCCGCGGGGTAGTGGGAAATGTCGGTGCGGACCGGCAAGCCACGGTCATGATCAACGGTGTGGCGGTTCAGGCATTACTGGAAGTCGGACTGTCGGCAGGAGATGCGGCATGGCTCCAGGTTCAGCCACCCGGCGCGGACGGAGCCATCCGGTTGAAGCTGGCACAGACGGCTTCGGAGCTTCCGCAAGGAGCCGCTCCCGCCCAAACGGACGGAAAGCTCGCAGGCTTGGGCTTGTCTGCGACAAAGGGAAACCAGCAGGCGCTTGCGCTTCTTGAGGAGCTCGGCTTGCCTGTGACGAAGACCGGCGTGCAGGAAGCGGCGCTGGCCCTTCAATCACCGCCGACAGGAGTCGGCAAGGGGGAGTGGCAGGCAGCCGTTCGCCTCGCGCTGGCCAAGGGACTGCCGCTGAGCCGGGAGACACTGGCCTCGCTCGCCAGCCTTACCTCCGGGCCGAGCCCGGATGAGACGCTGGCGACGCTTGGCCAGCAGATCCGCGCGGCGCTCGCAGAGGAAGGCGGCGCAGCCAAGAATGCCGCGCCGCTCCGCCAGCTCGGCGAGCTGCTTACGCGGCTGGCCGAGGCGGTGCAGCAAGGCGCGCGCGGGGATGCGGCGGCTGCCGGGACTGCCCGCGCGGCGGCGGACCTCGGCGCGGGCCGCGCCGCTAGCCCGGCGGGCGCGGCAACGCCGGACGGCGCTCACGCCGGCGTCCAGGCGGAGACCGCCCCGGCGGCGAACCCTGCGGCTGCGGCGAGTCGCCCGGCGGCCAGCGCAGCGGCAGGTGCCGGTGCTGCGCAAGCGCCCGGCGATGCCGCGCCATCGGCGCTGCCGGAGAGCGCTGCCGCCGCAGGGCGCCTCGCGCCGGAGCGTACCGCAGGGCCGCCGCTAGCCGCCGCCGGCCTCGGGGAGACCGCAGCGGATGCTGCTGCCAGCCCGCAAGCGGGGAGAGCTGACTGGCTGAGTCAGCTGCTGACGGAGCTCGGCGTCGAGCACGAGGCTAAGCTTGCAGAGCGAAGCGAGCAGTTGGGAGGGCTGAGAGCGGAAGGCCCGCATGCCAAAGGCGGGGAAACCTTGAAGGAGCTGCTCTTACAGGTTAGCCGCCAAGAGGACCTGCCCCCCGCGCTGAAAGAATCCGCGAGCCGGGCTTTGCTGCAGGTTACCGGGCAGCAGCTCCTGCTCGCAGGAGATCGGACGCAGCCGCTTGCTCATCTGACGGTGATGGTCCCCTTTTACAACGAACAAGGGCAGCAGACCGCTGCGGTTCATATCGAATCGCGAAGGGGGAGCCGCGGCGAGCTGGATGCGGATAACTGCCGGCTGCTCTTCGACCTGTCGATGCGGACGCTCGGCCCGATGATTGTGGATGTGCAGGTGACCGACCGGGCGGTCGGCATCCGGCTTCTGAACGGCCAAGGCAAACCCAATGGGATTTTTGAATCGGCCCGCGGGGAACTCTCGGCCATGTTGGAATCGACGGGTTATCGCCTGGCCTTTCTCACGACTGGAGAGTACCCGACCTTTCGCCCTTCGGGTGAGGAGACAGCGGCAACGGACGGATGGGCCGACGTTGGCTTGAGGGAACGACTCGACTATCACTCCCGACCCTACAAGAGCATGGATGTGCGAATATGAAGAACTCCTCTTCGAAGATGAAGAAGGCCGTGGCGCTCAAATACAGTCCCCAAGAGATGCAAGCCCCCTCGGTTGTGGCCAAAGGCAAAGGGCTGGTAGCCGAGGATATCCTCCAAAAAGCCCGCGAGCACGGCGTTCCCATTCAGGAGGATGCTTCCCTTGTGGAGGTACTGGGACAGCTGGAGCTGAATCAGGAAATACCAGAGGAGCTTTACCAACTGGTGGCAGAGATTCTCAGCTTTGTGTACCGGATGGACAGCAAGGCAGGAGGGGGCGGAACAGCGGAATGAGGATGAAGGAGAACCCTCCGCCATCTGGCCGTGCGGCGGCGGATACACGCCGGAGGACGGGAACAATCGGAGAAGAAGCGGCTGCCCGCTATTTGCAGGAGAAGGGGTATACCCTCTTGCAGCGAAATTGGCGTTGCCGCTCCGGTGAGCTGGATCTGATTGCCGAGCAGGACGGATGTCTCGTGATCGTGGAGGTCCGAACCCGGAAGCCCTCTGCGCGGTTTGGCTCCCCGCAGGAGTCCGTGGATGGGCGCAAGCAGCTGCAAGTCCGTCGAACCGCCGAGGTTTACCTCCATCAGAATCGGCGCAGCGACAGCCGCATACGGTTTGATGTCATTGCGGTGCGGTTGGACGGGCAGGGGATGATTCAGAGCCTGGAGCATTATCCGCATGCCTTTTAACTGCTATTCGGCCCTATCTTGAGGTTCAGTCTCTCTGAGGACCCCGACTTATGCTGTGGCGAATCGTGGTCGTTCCGCAACTTTTCTACCCTACTTCGCGTCAATAAGGAAAAGCCTGCCAATGGGTTGGTGCGATAGGAGGAAGATCAGTTGAAAAAGCATACGTGGGTGGTTCTTGCGGTATCTTGTTCCCTGATTTTTGGCGGGGTGGCACTGGCGAATGGCGTGGTGGATAAGGCTAAGCCTGGAGAAACCTCTGTTGTTGTTCCATGTGAAGTGGCTATCGATGAACAGCTCGTGAAGGTTAAGCAGACGGAGGCAGCTGACTTGGAAGCCGCACGAAATCCCCAAAGCGATCGGGAACGGTTTCTTCAAGCTTTTGCCGGTTACAAGGACCTGTATGCCATCGAGAGTGCGGCTTATGCCGACCAAAGCGACTCAACAGATCCTGCTGTCCAGCGGGTATGGAAGGAATTGGAGAGGAAAGGCGATGTGATTGCGCGATTTGAACAGCTGCTCACAAGCCAATCCGAGAAGGAACCGTCGCTGTATGAAGCATTTGTGGAGGAAACTCAACAAGTAAACCAAGAGCTTTACCCTGAACAATACAAGTAACTACCCACAATAAGCCGCTGCCTCGGATTACCGGAGGTAGCGGCTTCTGTATTTGGTGGGGGCCAGTCCAACCTTGGCCGAAAAGCAGCTGGTGAAGTACGACAGGCTCTCGAAGCCTACGCGAGCAGCGATCTCCGAGATCGGCCATTCGGTTTTGACAAGCAGCAGCTTGGCCTGCTCCAAACGGTAATTCATCAGGTATTCCATCGGAGGCTGCCCATAAACCTGCTTCATACATCGGGAAATGTAATTGTAA
The DNA here is from genome assembly GCF_039888655.1 of Gorillibacterium sp. CAU 1737. Taxonomy (NCBI): domain Bacteria; kingdom Bacillati; phylum Bacillota; class Bacilli; order Caryophanales; family Paenibacillaceae; genus Gorillibacterium; species Gorillibacterium sp. CAU 1737. Next base: position 484,845 of record NZ_JBDQQO010000002.1, on the reverse strand, counting down.
TGAAAGGACAAGGCTTCGGCCATCATTCCGCTTGTAATGGGCTGTGGATAATGAGCCTTGAGGTAGGCTTCTGCTTGCTCGGCCAGAGCCAATACTGGACTGGCATCCCGATCGTTTTGCCGTAAGTCAAGGTGGCGAAGCAGTTCCTCAAAGGCTTGCTGCCGTGCCCAAAAAGCAAGCGACGGCCGTTCTTGCTCCGCTTCATGCAAACGATTCAGCAGGTGAAAAGCTTGCTCGGGATCGGGAAAGCTCCAGCTTTGTTTTATGCGCAGCGAGTGCGGGGATGTCCCGAATTGCTTCCAGTGAGCGTCGTAATCGGGAGCAGCGGGCTCCCCGCCTGGATCGCTTCGCGTCCATTCGCCTACCGCTTGAAAGTGTACCCAACTGAATACGGTCCTCGTCTCGACGGGCTTGACGGAGTAATGGAACCGGTTGGGAAGCAGCACAAGGCTTTGACCGGGACTGAGGCTCCAGGTTAAGTCGTCTTCCCCCAAGTAGAGCATGCCTTCCTCCACCACGATCAGATCGAATACGCCGATGGATTGTCGATCCGGATGGCGATCTCCCGGAGCATAGTCAACCCGGCCGCTCTCCAGAAGGTAGGGGACGGGCGGAACCGAAAACCGCAGGATGGGGGATGTCTCCATGGAAAGTCTCCTTATTTTAGCCATTGCAGATTTTGTGTGAAATATTGATAGAAAGAAGTTGCTTCTCTTGATTTTCTCCTAATGGAAAAAGGGATACAATCCATAATAGCAAGTGAAGATTGTGCAAATCAAGAGGAGGCTTCGCAGCGATGACCCAAGAATGGAAAAACAATGGGGCACTAGCAGAGAATACGGTTCACGCCAAGATAGAGGATGCATTCTGGAGCAACTATCGTTCGCTTGTGCGGGATGTCGTATTGCCTTACCAATGGGAGGCCTTGAATGATCGCATCCCTGGAGCGGAAAAAAGCTACGCGGTCCAAAACTTTAAAATAGCAGCTGGACTGGAGCAGGGTCAATTCGGCGGGATGGTCTTTCAGGACAGCGACATCGCCAAGTGGCTGGAGGCCATTGGTTACGTGCTTCAAGAACAACGAGACCCCGAACTGGAAGCCATTGCGGATGAGATGATCTCGATTCTAGAGAAAGCTCAGCTTGAGGATGGGTACTTGAATACGTACTATACGTTGAAGGAGCCTGGCAAGCGGTGGACCAATTTGGCAGAATGCCACGAGCTGTATGTTGCCGGCCACTTCATGGAAGCGGCGGTCGCTTATTACGAGGCGACGGGAAAAACCCCGCTGTTGGACCTGGTATGTCGCATGACGGACAATATCGCAGACGTATTCGGAGATGGTCCTGGGCAGCTTCCCGGTTATGACGGGCATCCTGAAGTGGAGCTTGCGTTGATCAAGCTTTACCGGGCGACAGGAAATCAAAAGTATTTGGATCTAAGCAATTACTTCCTGAACAAGCGCGGCCAACAGCCGAACTTTTTTGAAGAAGAGGCCGAGAAGCGCGGCTGGACGGGGCATTGGCATCCGGGACCAATGAAGCTTGAGCCGGAATATTGGCAGTCGCATAAGCCGGTGGTTGAGATGGATACAGCGGTTGGTCACGCGGTACGGATGGTTTACCTTTGCGCCGGAATGGCGGATGTCGCTAGAATCAATGGAGACGAGGCCATGAAAGCGGCTTGTGAGCGCTTATGGACGAACATTGCTTCCCGGCAGATGTATGTAACAGGCGGGATCGGCTCCATGGCGCAAGGGGAAGCGTTCTCCGTCGACTATGATCTCCCGAACGATACGGCTTATTCGGAGACCTGTGCTTCGATTGGGTTGATCTTTTTCGCCTGGAGAATGCTCCAGATGAGTCCTCAGCGCAAGTATGCCGATGTGATGGAACGGGCTTTGTATAACACGGTGCTTGCGGGAATGGCCAAGGACGGTCGTCACTTCTTCTATGTGAATCCGCTTGAGGTCGAACCCCATGTTTGTGAGGGAAAAAACCTTGGCTTTAACCATGTCAAGCCGGTGCGGCAGGAATGGTTCGGCTGTGCTTGCTGTCCTCCGAATATTGCTCGTCTGATCGCATCGCTTGGCGATTATCTCTATACGGTTCAGAACGATACGGTGTTTGCCCATCTTTACATTGGAGGGAAAGCGACCGTTCAGGTGAAGGGACAAGACGTGATGCTGGATCAACAAGCAGAACTGCCTTGGAGCGGAAACGTGCGATTCCAGGTGCAGACGGCTCTTCCCGTTTCCTTCGCGTTAGCCCTTCGGGTACCCGAGTGGAGCCGCGGTGCTCGCCTTCTCGTGAATGGGCAGGAGAGCATTCTGGTGACGCCGGAGGCAGACGGGTACTTCCATCTTGAAAGAGAGTGGAAGGACGGCGATACGATCGAGCTGGCGCTGGAGATGCCGGTGCTGAGGTTGTACAGCCATCCGAAGGTGAGAGCAGATGCCGGGAAGGTTGCCCTGCAGCGGGGACCGCTGGTCTACTGCCTGGAGGAAGCTGATAACGGGCCTCTGCTTAGTCAAGTGTGGCTCTCGAGATCGGAGTCTTCGGCTCCGATCCAGCCGGAATGGGATGAGGAGCTCCTGGATGGAATGATCGTTCTTCATGCAGAGGCGTGGCGCATGGAACGTCCGGATTCCGACCGCGACACCCTCTACCACGCTGATCGGCCGCCGGTGACGAAGCCGTTCCACGCGGTGTTCATTCCCTATTACGCATGGGCCAACCGTGGCAAAGGGGAAATGACCGTATGGGTGAAGGAACAGCCGCAACTCGGCTGATTCCTCCCCGCCTCGCGGATGCATAAATGGGACACATAAGAAAAATAAGCAAAGCCCTTTCGTACCCGGGTGGGTAGCGAATGGGCTTTGCTGTCTTTCAGCAGCATTTGACCAAAATGCTGCTTATTCGTATTACATGTTGGTGGTGCGGTGCTGCGGTTGCTTTTGAGCGGCGCTTACCACCAGCAGAATTCCCGTAATCAAGTGCATGACCATTCCCACGAAGGGGATCACAGCAACCAAGGATGTGATGATACCTAAAATGGAGCCGTGTTTCGCCTCATTGTATCTCGCAGATACAGCGAGAGTGACAATATGCAGGAAAAACATAACAAACAACGGTGTATAGAAGGTGCTCAATATGAACAGTCCTCCCAAAACGGGAATACCAAGAAGAATTTCAAAAATACCAGTAATTAACATCCAAACCTTTGCCGTCGACATGTACGCATTCCCCCAAATTGGATTAAAGCCCATCCTTACTCTTATTACCTCAAGTGTTAAAAGGTTGAAGTTGAAAAGGTAATGATGCTCAGCATTATCTGAGATTACCATAGATTTTTTTGCGAAGAAAGCAGGAATTTGAAATAAATCCGCAAAACATGATCGGTTTTGCCTATATTTCTCGACACTTTCTGAACCTGTGGGACAAATAAAAGCGCCAGCTTGGAGGCTGACGCTTCCTGCATTTGTTGCATTTGACCTAATGCAGATCATAACGTGCTTACTTTTCGTTGGGAAGCTTGATTTTGATCTCCCCGTCATTGCTGAAGCTGAGCTTGGTCAGGTCTACGTTGATTTCGAGCTGCTTCCAATCCTTCGGCACTTCATAAGCCAATTGACCGCGCAGCTTCTTGCCTGCTGCCAATTCGCCGTCTAAGGTGGAGAGCTTGTTGTCCAAGGTCAAGGCCATGAAATCCTGATTGATGGAGAAGTCGTCTTGGTACGCATCGAACATCAAAGCCGAGCTCACCATGTAGTCCTTCTTGGAGATGTTTTCAATCAGAACCACCACTTGAACGAATTCGTTGCCATCCGTCGGCTTAACAAAGTCCGAACCGGAAAGCTTGTTGAGGGCTTCGACGGTCAGCTTGAAGTTTTTCGTCGTAATGGTTTCGCCAGGCTTCGTGATGGCGATCTCCTCTGGCTCTTTGGATGCTTCAGGACTTGGCGATGAGCCATCCGTTGCTGTCTTGGCACCTGCTGTCGAACTGGAAGGGCCGGAAACGGTTTTTTCCTCTTTTCCGCCCAGTTGAGCCCCGATGATTCCCAACAAAATCACGATAAGTACCCAGAACCACCACTTTTTATGAATCGGTTTCTTCATTTCAGCCATACTACCCTTTTAAATAGGTATAAATGCTCAGCATCCTCTGAGACTACCATAGATTCCAGTGCAAATAAAGGGGGAATATTCCATAAAAGATCGAATCCGCTAGAGAAAAATCGATTGAACAGATGGCTGTTTACCTGTCTCGTTTGTCCAACTGGCGGAACTGCACCGCTTCCGCAACGTGTCGGACCGCAATGGCGGGCTCGTGCTCCAGGTCTGCGATGGTCCGCGCGATCTTGAGAATGCGGTCATGCGCCCGAATGCTGAGGCCAAGGGCCTCGAAAGTTTGCCCCAGCATCGCCTCCGCCTTCGGCTCCAGGCGGCAATGCTTGCGAAGCAGGCGGCCGGTTAGCTCGCTGTTGCAGCGAATGCCAGTGCCCGCATAGCGCCGCGATTGCACCTCACGTGCGGCCAAAACATGCGCCTTCATCTCGGCAGAAGATAAAGACGGCATCGAAGCACTCAATTCCTGAAAATCTACCCGGGGAACTTCGACGTGCAGATCGATGCGGTCGAGCAGCGGGCCGGAGATCCGCGAGCGGTATTGAAGCAGCCGATTGGGGGAGCAGGTGCACGCGGCATGAGCGGAGTCTGCTCCATAGAAGCCGCACGGACAAGGGTTCATGGAGCAGATAAGCATAAAACTCGCCGGGTAGGTATATACAGCTTTGGCGCGTCCAATGGTCACCTTCCGGTCCTCGAGCGGCTGGCGGAGCACCTCCAAGGTCGCTCGGGAAAACTCGGGCAATTCATCGAGGAAGAGGACCCCGTTGTGGGCTAGGCTGGCCTCTCCCGGACGAGGAACAGACCCTCCGCCGATTAAGCCTGCGGAGGATACCGTGTGATGCGGCGCGCGAAAAGGGCGGACGCGCATCAGCTCGGAACGGCTCATGAGCTTCCCGGCAATGCTGTACAGCTTGGTTGTTTCCATGGCTTCCTCGTCGTCGAGCACGGGAAGTATCGTAGGGAGTCGACGAGCCAGCATGGTTTTGCCGGTACCCGGCGGTCCAATCATGAGAGCATTGTGGAAACCGGCCGCTGCGATCATGAGAGCCCGTTTTGCATGCAGCTGTCCGCAAATGTCAGCATAGTCGATCCCTTGCTCTGGCAGACTATCGGCGCTGGTCTTATCCGATGCTGGCTTTGCTTCGACAGCGCCAAGCTGCTCCTGAAGCCTGTCGGACTTCGACCAATGGCTGTTGCCTTCTGTAAACGGACGAACCTCCTTCAGATTTGTCAGCGCACACACGGCAATCTTGTCGATCAGGAAGGCTTCTCTTTCGTTGGCGGCAGGCAAGAGAACCTTTTCGTAGCCGTGCGCCTTCGCATGATGAACCATAGCGAGAACGCCTGGCACCGGACGCAGGTCTCCGTTCAGGGCAAGCTCCCCGATGACAAGGGTGTCTGCTAATTGCGCAGGGGAGAGCTGACCGCTTGCAAGCAGCATGCCCAGTGCAATGGCCAGGTCATAAGATGTCCCTTCTTTCCGTACGTCGGCCGGGGCCAAATTGACGGTGATCCTCTCCTGAGGAAACGTGTACCCGCAATTGCGGATGGCGGCGCGAACTCTTTCGACCGATTCGCGAACCGCAGAATCTGGAAGGCCGACTAGGTTTACTTGGGGGAGACCGTGGGACAGGTCTACCTCCACTTCGATCAACTGGCCGTCCATTCCGACGACGCAGGCGGTGGTCACTTTGGCAAACATAAAAAAGCCCTCCTCCAAAAACAACGAATCTCCCTGGTGACAGGGGCGGCTGTTTGCGGAAAAGGTGCTTCCTTTTTCCTGGATGCTATTGAATTTGATCCGATCTTACCCATTTCGCCGTAAGGGAGTAAATTCCTGCCTAAGCTTCTCGGTTAGGCAGACATTTCATCTGAATGATCAGACGAGGGTTCATGAACCCGAAACCCTCATTCTGAATTTTTCATGCGATCAGCGATTCCATCTCGTTCGAGTGCTCGTTGAACCAAGTCTTTGGTTGAAGGGGATAGCTTGGCGTTTATGCTGAAGAGGAGAATGGTTTGGATAAGCAGGAACAGCAGGATGAGGATGATGAAGAACATAACGAGCTCCTTTCCGATTCGGAAGATGGGCATTCTTCCATATAGACTCTTGAAACGGGAGGCGGTTGCGCAAATTGGAAAACTCTTTACAGTAACTCATACCGTTAAAGGCTTTTCCAACTCTTCGCGCACGCTCACCGTCCTTTACGGAGATCCTGCTCAAGCCTTCGAGGGATCATCGTTCGGATGCAGGTGCAGGTGCGGCACTGTCGTGATGCGGGGAATGATAGCTTGCACTAGAGTGCTTGAGATTGTCATTTTCTTTCGACAATTCAACATACTTGCTTGGGCTGATCCCAAACACATGCATAAACGAGCGGTAAAAGGTCCGCATGCTATTAAAGCCAGCACCCAACGCGATCTGAGTGATGGATTCCTCGCCATCCAATAGCATGCCCGCGACCTGCCTGCATCGCAAGGCGTTGACGTATTCGCTGATGCTGCACCCGATGTGCTTATTAAAGATATGAGAGAACCGACTGGCACTATAGCCAAAATCCTCAGCAATGGATCTCAGTGACAGGGGGTTCTTGTAATTGATGTGTAGATAGGTAAGGATATTGCGGACCAATGCATCATCATCTTTTGCATGGATCTCTTCTAATGGAATGGTTTCTGTCAGTAAGGCCATGATCACATGGATATACCCTTTTAGCGCCTTAGAATCCGGCCTCGTTTGCTGCAAGGTGCAGCAGCAGCGCATGCAGCGTGCGATTTCTTTAGTTAGTGCTTTGTCCGACAAATGACTTTGCGCAAAGCTTTTTCCTCTCAGAACCTTTTGAAAGGTTGGAAGATAGGAGAGAGGAATGGTCATAACCACGGTATCCGATTTGTCCGGTGTTACGTAGCGATGCACCGTATAACTTGGGACCAACAAAAGCTCACCGCTTTGAATACTGAAAAATTGCCCGTTTAGTGTCGCTTCCATGATGCCGCTGCGGACATACACCAGTTCTAACGTGCTGTGAAAATGGGGGGCGCAATTGTTATTTGGAGAATTCCAACAGGCGGGATCTGCCTGGTTGTCTCTTGCAATTTCGTAATCATACATTTGGTTAGCCATCATCATTTCTCCTCACAACAACAAGTGCATCGTAGCTAATTATGGCACAAGATATATGGTTTACGGCAAGCTAATCTTGAATCAATATACTATAATTTCATCGAATAGAACACACAGCAGGATGAACCTTTTGAAAGAGGATGAAAGGATGAGATCGGATGGAACCTATAAAAATTGGGATTATCGGATGTGGAGGCATTGCCAACGGTAAACATTTGCCGGCTATCCAACAAGAAGGGACTGCGGAGGTAGTTGCCTTTTGCGACATTATCAAAGAACGTGCGGAAGAGGCTGCAAAAAAATATGGCACAAGCGATGCAAAGGTGTTTGTGGATTATCGGGAACTGATCCGCTTGGATTTAGATGCTGTATATGTATGTACCCCTAACCGTTCTCATTGTGAAATCTCGGTTGCTGCCCTTCATGCTGGAAAGCATGTGATGTGTGAAAAACCAATGGCGATCAACTACGCGCAAGCCTTAGAGATGGTAGAGGCCGCCAAGAAAACGAATAAGTTGCTAACGATCGGCTACCAAAATCGTTACCGTCCGGATAGTACTTACCTCAAGCAGGAATGCGTCAGCGGGGAACTGGGTGACGTTTATTATGCGAAAGCGAAAGCTATCCGTCGCCGGGCTGTACCCACATGGGGGGTATTTTTGAACGAGTACGAGCAGGGGGGAGGCCCTTTGATCGATATCGGCACGCATGCACTCGATCTAACGCTTTGGATGATGAACAATTATAAACCGAAGAGCGTGGTAGGTACGGTATACCATAAGCTCAACGGGGAAACCCAGCCTGCCAATGCTTGGGGACCATGGAATCCTGATCAGTTTACAGTGGAAGACAGTGCTTTTGGCTTTATTGTGATGGAAGATGGCGCCACGATTACATTGGAAGCAAGCTGGGCACTCAACTCCTTGGACGTGCATGAGGCCAAGACGGTTCTGTGCGGTACGAAGGCCGGGGCGGACATGTTGAATGGCCTGACGATCAATGGAACGAAAAATGACCGACTGTACGAGCTGAAGCCTAACCTGGAAGCGGGAGGAGTTGCCTTCTATGACGGTAACACCACCACTCCGGAAGTTGTCGAGCAACAAACCTTCTTCCATGCAATCCGCGGTAAGGGAGAGCTGGTCGTACTGCCGGAGCAGGCTGCGGTTGTTACCCAGATTCTCGATGCTGTGTACCAGTCGGCAAAAGAAGGACGTCAGATCATTTTGTAAACCGAAAGGAGAATGGCTATGAAATTAGGCGTATTAACCGTTCCGTTATACGATCGCAGTGCAGAGGAAGCATTCCGCTATCTTAGCAGCTTAGGGGTACAAACCGTTGAAATTGGTACAGGCGGTTCTCCAGGCAGTCAGCACTCCAATCCGGAAGAATTGCTTTCCAGCGAGATCAAGTTATCGGCCTATCAGGATTTGCTGAAGAAATACAACTTGGAAATAAGCGCATTGAGCTGTCACTCTAACCATGTCCATCCGAATGCCGATGTAAGAGCCCTCGCTGCAAAGGACTTTACTCAGACACTGCGTTTGGCAGAAAAGCTGGGAGTGGATACGGTCGTCACCTTTTCCGGATGTCCCGGTGATTTCGAAGGTGCAAAATACCCCAACTGGGTCACTTGCTCCTGGCCAACGGACTATCGGCAAGTGCTTGACTATCAGTGGAATGAAGTCCTGATTCCGTTCTGGCAAGGTGCTGCTGCTGAAGCAGCCAATTACGGTGTACATAAAATTGCACTGGAATTGCATCCCGGCTTTAACGTGTACAATACGGCCACGCTCCTTCGCTTAAGAGAAGCGGTCGGCGATGCAATCGGCGCCAATTTTGATCCCAGTCACCTGTTTTGGCAGGGAATTCGTCCATCCGAGGCGATCAAGGCACTCAAAGGGGCGATCTATCATTTTCATGCCAAAGATACAAAAGTGGATAAAACGAATACTCAAATCAATGGTGTACTGGATACCGGAAGCTATGGAGATCTCTCGGACCGCAGTTGGTTGTTCCGCTCTGTAGGCTGGGGGCATGATGCTGACGAGTGGAAAGAAATCATCACTGCTCTGCGGTTGATTGGCTATGACGGAGCAATCAGCATCGAGCACGAGGATGCATTCATGTCCATTGAAGAAGGCTTGGAAAAAGCCATTGCATTTTTGAAGGATATTGTCATTCAGAAGCAGCCCGCAGCCGTGTGGTGGGACTAACACGAGCGCCGCTGCGACAGTGTTGCCTCACATAATCTCTTCCAAAAAAGGGCATTCTGTACGAGAGGTGATCCGATGGAAGAGAAACCCTATTTTTGCCCCAACTGCCGCTCCAATCGATTCAAGTTCAGCCGAATTACGACGTTTTCTACTCCTTTTCGCAAGGACGCCATAACCGGCGCTCTGCTCGAAACGGACGAGCCGATGCTGGTTCCCGATGAGGAGGACATCATCCAGTGTCAGGTTTGCCAGTTTGCCGGCAACGAGCTGCGATTTATCAAACAGGCGGAGAGAGAGCCGCGAACGGTAACCCCGGTGACGTCCACCTACACGTAAGACAGAGAAAAGCCGCTTCTCTCCGAAATCGGAGGGAAGCGGCTTTTATTAGGTTTGTCCTTTACACCGGAACGTTCCAGCCGAAGGAATCCTCCAGCTTGCCGGTTTGGATGCCGGTGATCGAATCATACAGGCGTTGAGACAGCTCGCCGATGGAGCCGTTCCCGATCCGCATGTCCACGTCCTTCCAGCTCAGGCGGCCGACGGGAGAGATGACGGCAGCGGTCCCGGTGCCGAACGCTTCTTCCAGCTCGCCTTTCTTGTAGGCTTCCGCCAGCTCTTCAATGGAGATGCGGCGTTCGGTTACCGGAATGCCCCAGCTGCGGAGCAGGTGCATGACTGATTGACGGGTGATCCCGTCCAGGATGCTGCCATTTAGCTCAGGGGTGATGACTTCTCCCGCCACCTTGAAGAAGACGTTCATGCTGCCGACTTCCTCAATGTAACGCTGCTCGATGCCATCCAGCCAGAGCACTTGATCGCAGTGGTCCTTTTTGGCGATGACTTGCGCCTTGAGGCTTGCTGCGTAGTTCCCCGCCGTCTTCGCGAAGCCGGTGCCGCCGCGAACGGAACGAACATAGGCGTCTTCCACGCGAATTTGAACCGGGTTGAGTCCGGAGCTGTAATAGGCGCCGCTCGGGGAGAGGATGACGGAGAACAGGTAACGGTTAGACGGGCGAACACCGAGCCCCGCTTCCGTGGCGATCACGAAGGGACGAATATACAAGGAGGAGCCTTCCGCATCCGGAACCCAGCTGGCCTCGACCTCTACCAGCTTGCGAATGGCTTCGACGAAGAAGGCTTCATCGAATTCCGGAATATTCAGGCGTTCACACGAAATGTTGAAGCGGGCAGCATTGCGATCCGGACGGAACAGGAGAATGCGGCCGTCCTCTGCCTTGAATGCCTTCATGCCCTCGAAGACCGTCTGCCCGTAATGGAACACCATAGCGGAAGGGTCGAGAGAGAAGGGACCGTAAGGAACGATACGAGCATCGTGCCAGCCCTTTTCGTCGGTGTAATCAACCAGAAGCATATGATCGGTAAAGTAGCGGCCGAACCCAAGCTCCTTCGGGTCAGGCTTCGGCTTCATCGCTTCTGAGCGAACGATGCGGATGGCGGGAATTTGGGTGGTTGAGGTCATGAATCATCTTCCTTTCGGTGTGGCCTGCAGAGTCTTTTCTCTAACTATAAAAGAAAACTTCGCTAATGTACAATCCTCGGCAGGGGTCCTCGCGGCCCGATAGAGGAGGGAAAGGAAAATCATTCAAAAAGAAATCCCCTTTTTTCAAATGAAACGATTGCTAATTTCCAGTTTGTCAATAAAATAGAATATAGGATTACTCGTTTATCATCTGTAGATGTTGCAAAATTGGCACAATTTCGCATTCTCTGATGGGAGGAACGGGGATGAACATTCACGAGCACCAGGGCAAGGAGCTGTTGAAGAGGTACGGCGTTCAAGTTCCGCGAGGCAAGGCTGTGTTTACCGTGGAGGAGGCCGTTCAGGCGGCAGAAGAGCTGGCAGCCCCGGTCACCGTTGTGAAGGCTCAAATTCATGCGGGTGGACGAGGGAAAGCAGGAGGCGTCAAGCTGGCGAGGTCGATCGAAGACGTGCGGGTTTATGCGGAGGAACTGCTCGGCAAGGTGCTCGTAACGCATCAAACAGGGCCGGAAGGGCGAGAGGTAAAGCGGCTTCTGATCGAGGAAGGCTGCGACATTCGCAAAGAGCTGTATATCGGGCTCGTCATCGACCGGGTAACGGGGCGAGTGGTCCTCATGGGCTCCGAGGAAGGCGGGACGGAGATCGAAGAGGTAGCGAAACGCACCCCGGAAAAGGTCGTCAAGGAAACGGTCGATCCGGCTGCGGGGCTTGCTCCTTTTCAGGCCAGGCGGCTGGCGCTTGCCATCGGGATACCCGCGGCGCTAACCGGCAAGGCCGTGCGGCTTCTGCAGAGTTTGTACAGCGCTTTCACCGATCTGGATTGCTCGATTGCGGAGATCAACCCCCTCGTCTTGACGGGGGACGGAGAGCTGCTTGCGCTGGATGCGAAGCTGAATTTTGACGACAACGCTTTGTTCCGCCATCCCGAGCTTCAAGAGCTTCGCGACCCGGGGGAAGAAGACGAGAAGGAGCGCCGTGCCGCTAAGCTGGACTTATCTTACATCGCCCTAAACGGAAACATCGGATGCATGGTTAACGGGGCGGGTCTCGCGATGGCGACGATGGATATTATCCATTATTATGGCGGAGAACCCGCCAACTTCCTCGATGTGGGAGGCGGTGCCAGCACCGAGAAGGTAACGGAAGCGTTCAAGCTCATCCTGTCCGACGACCAGGTGAAGGGCATCTTCGTCAACATCTTCGGCGGTATCATGCGCTGTGATGTCATCGCGAATGGAATCGTCAGCGCAGCGAAAGAGGTAGGATTGGATCGCCCGCTGGTCGTTCGTCTGGAAGGAACTCATGTGGAGACAGGGAGACGAGTGCTCGAGCAATCGGGCTTGCCGATCCTGACGGCTGTATCCATGGCGGACGGAGCCCGCCGAATCGTGCAGGAAGTCGAGCACCGGGGAGGAATGAGCGCATGAGCATTCTGGTGAACAGGAGCACGCGGGTTCTGACGCAGGGAATGACCGGGGCAACGGGACTCTTCCATACAAAAGGAGCGCTGGAGTACGGCACGCACATGGTCGGAGGGGTCACGCCTGGCAAAGGCGGAACCGAAATCGAGGTAACCCTTGATAACGGGACAGGAGTCCGTCTGCCAATCTTCGACACGGTGGTGGAGGCGAAGCGGGCTACGGGAGCGACAGCTTCGGTCATTTATGTTCCTCCCGCCTATGCCGCGGATTCCATCATGGAAGCCATTGATGCGGAGCTGGAGCTCGTTATCTGCATCACGGAAGGCATCCCGGTTCGGGATATGGTTCAGGTGAAGCGGTACCTGGAGGGCAAGAAGACCGTGCTCATCGGTCCGAACTGCCCCGGTATCATCACCCCGGGCGAGTGCAAGATCGGCATCATGCCGGGCTATATTCATACACCGGGTCATATAGGCGTCATTTCCCGCAGCGGAACGCTGACCTACGAGGCGGTTCATCAGCTGAGCGTGCGCGGCATCGGCCAATCGACGGCGGTCGGCATCGGAGGCGATCCGGTGAAAGGGGCGGATTTCATCGACATCCTGGAGCGCTTCAATGAGGATCCCGACACGTATGCCGTGTTCCTGATTGGGGAAATCGGAGGAACCGCTGAAGAGGAAGCGGCTCGGTGGATTCAAGCGCATATGAAAAAACCGGTGGCGGCGTTTATCGGCGGACAGACCGCGCCGCCCGGCAAGAGGATGGGGCATGCCGGCGCCATCATCTCGGGAGGAACCGGAACCGCGGCAGAGAAGGTTGCGGCCTTGTCCGAGGCGGGAATCAAGGTTTCCCCCACTCCCTCGCAGATGGGTGAAACCATGGCAGCCCTGCTCGCCGAACGCGGCATCCTTGCCGCCTGCATCACGGCGGAACCGGCTGGCTCAGTGGCAGCAGGTGGGAAGTAGGAAGAAGCGCTTGCGCCTAATGGGTTTCCATATTATGCTTATCTCAACCAAACACAACAGCAGATTTGGATTGGTAAGCAACCTTTCCTGACCCTAACCGGGCGGGAAAGGTTTTTCTTTTTATATACGGCTATCCATGGCTGAATGAAACCGGATCGAATGAATCTTCGTAAAGGAGTGGGTATATGGAAGAGAGAAGTGTCATGCTGGCCCTTCAAGAAATCAAAGGCGTGGGCTGGAAGACGGTGCTGCGTCTAGTCTCAGGACTCACGAGGCTCAGCGTATTACCGAGCATGTCCTCGGAAGAGATTGCCGGCTTAGGGTTCCCTGCGTCAAAAGCGGAGATGATCCTATCGTCTCTTCGGGATATCGACACAGAGAAGCTGGAAGAGGAGTATGCCCGGAAGCGCGTTCGCGCCATCACCATCTACGACGAGGACTATCCGGCTCTCCTCAAACAGACATCCCAGCCGCCTTGGGTGCTCTATGCCATCGGTCGAACAGAGCTTCTTCCCCTTCCCTGCGTCGCGGTCGTGGGCACTCGAACGCCTACGGCGTACGGGACGCGCGTGGCCGAGGAACTGGGGAAGCTTCTTGACCAGTCTGGAGGAGTCGCGGTCAGCGGACTTGCCCGAGGGATCGACGGTGCGGTCCATCGAGGTGCTCTCTCGGGGAGTGGAGGCACCATCGCCGTTGTCGGCGGCGGGCCGGATGTCATCTACCCACCGGAGCATCGGGCCTTGTATACAGAGATGGCGACGCGCGGCCTTATCCTCTCCGAATTTCCGCCGGGTACGAGGATTTCACCGGGGCTGTTCCCGCTCCGCAATCGGATTATTGCCGGTCTCTCGCTTGGGACCGTGGTGGTGGAGGCAGCGGTTCGGAGCGGTTCGCTCATTACGGCGGACCAGGCTCTCGATGAGTCGCGGGATGTCTTCGCTGTGCCCGGGCCGATCAGCTCGCCCAAGAGTCGCGGGACCCACGAATTGATTCGACAAGGTGCGCGAATCGTGATTGAGCCCGCTGACATCATTCGCGAATATGCGGCAAGCTTCCCATCGGCCGGTGTTGTCTTGACGGCGGGACCTCCCCGTGATAAGCTCCCTGAGCTAAGCGAAGAGGAAGCCCGGCTTCTCGCTTCCTTTCCGGAAGGTCCGGTCACCCTCGACACGCTGCTCGCCAAGAGTCAAACAAATTTTGGACATTTGCATGAACTTCTGCTAAATTTAGTTTTGACCAAAAGGATCAAAGCGCTGCCAGGTGCGGCCTACGCCAAAATAGAAGATTGTACACAGTAAGGGAGGTCGGACGCATGGCAGATTCCCTGGTGATCGTAGAATCACCCGCCAAAGCGAAAACGATCGGCAAATATCTCGGAAGTAAATATATCGTCAAAGCCTCAATGGGGCATATTCGCGATCTGCCCAAAAGCCAGATCGGCGTCGAGGTCGAGAACAGCTTCGAGCCCAAATACATCACCATTCGCGGCAAAGGTTCCGTTCTGAAGGAACTGAAGGATGCGAGCCGCAAAGTCAAACATATCTATCTCGCGGCTGACCCTGACCGCGAAGGGGAAGCGATTGCCTGGCATCTCGCTCATTACCTGAACGTGGACGAGAGCGCGACCTGCCGCGTCGTGTTTAACGAAATTACCAAGCAAGCAGTGAAGGACGCCTTCAAAACCCCGCGTCCGATCAACATGGATCTGGTCAATGCCCAACAGGCGCGGCGGATTCTCGATCGGCTCGTCGGCTACAAGATCAGCCCTCTTCTCTGGAAGAAGGTTAAGAAAGGTCTGTCAGCCGGGCGCGTTCAATCCGTATCGGTGAAGCTGATCATCGACCGGGAAAATGAGATCCGTGATTTCCTGCCCGAAGAGTATTGGTCGATCACGGCCAAGCTGCAGCAGAAGGGCGCTGCCTTCGAAGCGAAATATTACGGGACGAACGGTGAGAAGAGGGAGCTCGGATCGGAGGCGGATGTCCAAGCCGTCTTGAAGGATCTCGAGCAGGGTTCCTTCGTCGTTGTGGATGTGCGAGAGAAGGAACGCCTCCGGCATCCATCAGCTCCTTTCATTACGAGTACGCTGCAGCAGGAGGCGGCCCGCAAGTTGAATTTCCGCGCCGCCAAGACGATGTCCGTCGCCCAGCAGCTTTACGAAGGGATCGATCTCGGCAAGGAAGGGACCGTCGGTCTCATCACCTACATGCGGACCGACTCCACCCGGATTTCGCCGGTCGCACAGGAAGAAGCCAAAGAATTCATCCAAGGCAAGTATGGAGAGGCTTTTGTCCCGGAGACCCCACGTGTCTATACCAAGAAGAACGCCAACACCCAGGACGCACATGAAGCGGTCCGTCCCAGCTCGGTGCTGCGTGAGCCTGAGTTGATCAAGGAATTCCTCTCTCGGGATCAATTCCGCCTGTACAAGCTCGTCTGGGAACGGTTTGTCGCAAGTCAGATGGCCTCGGCCGTTATGGATACCGTTACGGCGGATTTGAGCGCGGGGCCCCATCTTTTCCGTGCCGCGGGTTCGCAGGTGAAATTCCCGGGCTTTATGAAGGTGTACATCGAAGGAAGCGATGACAGCGTCGCGGAGGACGATGGGCTCCTGCCGCCGCTGCATGCGGAGGATCGGCCTTCTGTGCAGAGCATCGATCCGAAGCAGCACTTTACTCAGCCCCCTCCTCGGTACACGGAAGCACGGCTCGTTCGAGCGCTGGAGGAGATTGGAATCGGACGTCCGAGCACCTACGCCCCGACTCTGGAAACCATCCAGAAGCGCGGGTATGTGGCCTTGGAAGAGAAGAAATTCATGCCGACCGAGCTCGGAGAGCTGGTCATCGCTCAGATGGAGGAGTTCTTCCCCGAAATCCTCAACGTCGAGTTCACTGCCCACATGGAGCAGGACCTTGACCATGTGGAGGAAGGCAAGGAAGATTGGGTCCAAGTCTTGGAAACCTTCTATGAAACCTTCTCCAAACGGCTGGAGTACGCCGAGGAAGAGATGAAGGAGATCGAGATTCAAGACGAGGTCTCGGATGTCATCTGTGAGAAGTGCGGTCGTCACATGGTCTACAAAATGGGCCGCTTCGGCAAATTCCTCGCCTGCTCCGGGTTCCCCGATTGCCGGAACACGAAACCGATTGTGAAGGATACAGGGGTCACCTGCCCGCAGTGCAACCAGGGCAAAATCATCGAGCGGCGCAGTAAGAAAGGCCGAATCTTCTACGGCTGCGACCGATACCCCGATTGCGACTTCGTATCCTGGGATCGTCCGGCCGGAAAACCTTGTCCGGAGTGCGGCGGTCTCATGATCGTAAAGAATACGAAGAACGGTCCTGTGATTCAATGTACCAAATGCGATTACAAAGAAGAGCCGCAAGAGGAAGAGAGCGGCGACGATCTGGAATAAGAGCGGCAGCGAATAGGCTGCCATCGGCAAGAGCGTGTGGGCAGCCTGGGGTTCATTCTCCGGGCTGCCGGACACGCTCTAGCTGTGGAGACGGGACGCCGCCGCAACACTTTCGGCGTCACCGTTTCTTCTTGTCTTCGCGTCTATTACGGAAGGAGTTACCCTCATGAGTTCATCTGCATTCCCGCGTGTTACCGTCATCGGAGCCGGTCTGGCCGGCAGCGAGGCAGCCTGGCAAATCGTCAAGCAAGGCGTCCCGGTGAGGCTCTACGAAATGCGCCCCGTTCGGAAAACCCCGGCGCACATTTCCGATAAATTCGCCGAGCTCGTCTGCAGCAATTCGCTGCGAGCCAACGGCCTGACCAATGCCGTCGGCGTTCTTAAAGAAGAGATGCGACGTCTGGATTCTCTCATCATGCGAAGCGCCGACAAGCATGCCGTTCCTGCCGGTGGAGCACTCGCCGTGGATCGTGACGGATTCTCCGGCGAAATTACCGAAATTCTTCACCAGCATCCCTTGGTGGAAGTCGTCAACGAAGAGCTGACGGAGATTCCGGAAGGGATTACTGTGGTCGCATCCGGTCCACTCACCTCTCCGTCTCTGTCGGAGAAGCTGCGAGGCCTCATAGGAGAAGAGTACCTCTACTTCTACGATGCTGCTGCGCCGATCGTGGAGAAGGACTCCATCGACATGGACAAGGTGTTCATCGCTTCCCGTTATGACAAGGGAGAGGCAGCCTACATCAACTGCCCGATGAACGAGGATGAGTTCAATGCGTTCTACGATGCGCTGACAACGGCAGAGGCCGTTCCCTTGAAGGAGTTCGAGAAGGAGATTTACTTCGAGGGCTGCATGCCGGTCGAAATCATGGCCTCCCGCGGCCGTCAGACGCTCCTGTTTGGCCCCATGAAGCCGGTTGGCTTGCCCGATCCACGCACAGGAAAGATTCCGCATGCGGTACTCCAGCTGAGACAGGACAATGCGGCTGGGACGCTCTACAACCTGGTAGGCTTCCAGACACATCTGAAGTGGGGGGAGCAGAAGAGGGTATTCTCGCTCATCCCGGGACTGGAAAACGCAGAATTCGTTCGTTACGGCGTAATGCACCGCAACACGTTCCTGAATGCTCCCCGCCTGCTCGAACCGACTTATCAGTTCAAGCAGCGCCATGACCTCTTCTTCGCCGGGCAAATGACCGGAGTTGAAGGCTATGTGGAGTCGGCGGCTTCGGGTCTGTTGGCCGGCATGAACGCAGGCCGTCTTGCTCGCGGGCTGGAGCCTGTCGTCTTCCCGCTGGAATCGACGTTAGGCGGTATGGCCCATTACGTGACGAATGCCGATCCAGGGGCTTTCCAGCCGATGAACGCGAACTTCGGCCTGTTCCCGCCGCTCGGAGAGAAGATTCGCAACAAGCAGGCGAAGAACGAGAAGCTGGCTCATCGCGCGCTCGATGCGGTCCAAGCCTTTTTGCCAACGCTGAATTCGTAAGCAGCGGTTCATTCGTCAACCAAATCGTCCGCTGCTGCCGGCTCGAAGCGGGAAGACCTCTCAAGAGGCTCTTCTTGCTTCGGCCGGTTTCTTTCATTAGTCGTTGGCCAAATCCGCTTGTGAGGCCAAGCACAGGTGTGATACGATAGGTGTGTTTGTCACATGAGGCAATGAGGGACGGGGCTTTGACTCCCCCGGTCAGAATATTCAGTTAATAATGTCGGAACCCGGCAAGGAGGGATTCACCATGGGAGATTTTCATGCAACCACAATCTTTGCGATCCGTCACAATGGCAAAGGAGCCATTGCGGGCGACGGCCAAGTCACGTTCGGCAACAGCGTTGTCATGAAGAACACGGCGAAGAAGGTGCGGCGCCTCTATCGAGGCAAGGTAGTCGCAGGCTTTGCCGGATCGGTCGCGGATGCGATCACGCTTTTTGAGAAATTCGAGGGCAAGCTGGAGGAGCATGGAGGCAACCTGCAGCGCTCCGCGGTGGAGTTGGCCAAGGAGTGGAGATCAGACCGCGTTCTTCGCAGGCTGGAAGCGATGATGATCGTCATGGATGCAGAGGGACTGTTGCTCATCTCCGGGAATGGAGAGATTATTGAGCCGGATGACGGGATTTTGGCCATCGGTTCGGGCGGCAATTTCGCCCTGGCGGCTGGTAGAGCCCTGCATCGGTATTCCCCGCAGCTTGAAGCGAGGGACATCGCCAAGGCGGCACTTGAGACGGCATCGGAAATCTGTGTCTATACGAACGGCAATATCATCGTGGAAGAGATCTGAACCGATCATGCGCTTCGCGCATAAAGCCCGAAGGAGGCGATCTTCGTATGAAAAAGCAGACGGTGTTCACCCCGCGCGAGATCGTAGCGGAGCTGGATAAGTACATAGTGGGCCAGGCCAAGGCCAAGCGCTCGGTAGCGGTTGCCCTGCGCAATCGTTATCGGCGGAGCAAGCTCGAGGAGCAGCTTCGCGACGAAGTGGTTCCGAAGAACATTCTGATGATCGGCCCGACCGGCGTGGGCAAGACGGAGATTGCCCGCCGGCTCGCCAAACTCGTAGGCGCGCCTTTCGTGAAGGTGGAGGCGACCAAGTTCACCGAGGTCGGCTACGTCGGACGGGATGTCGAGTCGATGGTGCGCGACCTGGTGGAGACCTCGATCCGCATCGTGAAGGCGGAGAAGGCCGAGGAGCTGAAGGACCGTGCGGGGGAGCTGGCGGAAGAGCGGCTTGCTGCGATTCTCGTTCCACAGCCCGAATCCGCCAAATCCTCCCGAAATCCGTTTGAAATGCTGTTCGGCGGGCAGAATGCATCTGCACCGGAACCGCAAGCCCAGGATCCTTCCTTGGATGCCAAGCGTCGGGAAACGTTGGATCGTCTGAAGCGCGGGGAACTGGAAGAAGAGACGGTCGAGATCGACGTGGAGGATCATTCCCCGACGATGCTCGATATGCTGGCCGGCCAAGGGAACGAGCAGATGGGCATGAACCTCCAGGAGATGTTCGGCAACATGATGCCGAAGCGTCGAAAGAAACGCCGTCTCAAGGTGAGAGAGGCGCGTCAGGTGCTCCTCCAGGAGGAAGCTCAAAAGCTGATGGATATGGATGAGGTGAACCAGGAGGCGCTTAGACGCGCCGAGCAGTCCGGGATCATCTTCATCGATGAAATCGACAAAGTCGCCAGCGGCGGCAAAGGAAGCGGGCCAGATGTATCCCGAGAGGGCGTGCAGCGTGATATTTTGCCGATCGTCGAAGGCTCTACGGTATCCACCAAATACGGTCCGATCCACACCGATTACATTCTCTTCATAGCAGCAGGAGCTTTTCACATTTCGAAGCCTTCCGATCTGATCCCGGAGCTGCAAGGACGCTTTCCGATTCGGGTGGAGCTGACCAACTTAAGTGAAGACGACTTCTACTGCATTTTGACGGAACCGAGAAACGCCCTGACCAAGCAATACACGGCTCTTCTCCAGACGGAGGGGATCGATGTGGAATTCTCCGAAGAGGCCATTCGCGAGATTGCCAAGATTGCGGCCGAGGTCAACCGCAATACGGAGAATATCGGGGCCAGGCGTCTGCACACCATCCTGGAAAAGCTTCTGGAGGATCTTTCCTTTGAGGCTCCGGACCTCCAGTTGGAGCATTTCGTCATCACCCCGGAATACGTCCGGGAGAAGCTGGTGGAGATCGCGAAGAATCGGGATTTAAGTCAGTATATTTTATAGGTCGATAGACCTAATTTTTATCAAAGGTCTTTCCGCAAGATCATGATGGGCTGTACGGATATGATGGGGGTATAGAGATGAGCTTATTGGGAAAAACACGAACCCTGAACCGGCTGCTGCAAAAAGCCGCTGGGAAGGCAGTTAATTTTAGGGAAATGGCGGAGGTGCTGCGGGACATCCTGGGAGCAAGCGTCTTCGTGATCAGCCGACGGGGCAAGATGCTGGGGTTCGCGGTATCCGGCCCGTTCGGCTCGGAGGAAGCCGAGCGCTCCATCAACCAGGAGCGTCGGATTCCGGCCGATTACAATCATCGTTTGCTGAAGATCGACGAGACTCTGTCCAATACGGAGGACCCGCTTCATTCTTTGTTTGCACCTGGAATTCTAACCGTTGTGCCCATTATCGGCGCAGGGGAACGTGTAGGTACGCTCGTCCTCTCCCGTCCTGATCAGCTGTTTACCGATGACGATCTGATCCTGGCGGAATACGGCTCTACCATTGTCGGCATGGAAATCCTGCGGGAAAAAGCGGAGGAATATGGCCAGGAAATTCGCAGCCGTACTGTGGTTCAGGTTGCGGTTAATTCCCTGTCTTACAGCGAGCTGGAGGCCGTCGAGCATATCTTCGAGGAGCTGAACGGCAAAGAAGGCCTGCTGGTGGCGAGCAAGGTGGCGGACCGGGTCGGCATCACACGGTCGGTCATCGTCAACGCTCTGCGCAAGCTGGAGAGCGCCGGTGTGATCGAGACCCGCTCGCTCGGCATGAAGGGAACGTACATCCGGATTTTGAACGACCAGCTTTTGTCCGGTCTGGATAAAGCAAAAATTCAATAAAAGCGTTCTGGGGATTAAATTAAATAACGGAAACAGATGAGCACTATCTCACAGGAAGATAGTGCTTTTTTCATATTGAATGAAATGGGGAAAAAAGGAATAATCAGATGGTGTGATCGTTCGCACGAATGCGACAAAAGTTGCATTTTTCTTGATTCCTGTCGAATCAAGAAGGGAAAGCAGGCCTTTTCGACGAATTACCTTCCTAAGATGTTGCTACAAGGCTGACGAGCTGTCTAAATGAAACCAGGTAAAGGGGGACAATGACGACCTTGCTTACGAATTCAACTTTTCGACTGCTTGAAAATACCCTTGATTCTTCTGCTTTGCGGCAACGGGTGCTGGTGAACAACCTGGCGAACATCGAGACGCCGAACTTCAAGCGTTCCGATGTCGACTTTGCGAAAGTTTTGCAAAAGGAAATGACCTCTTCGTTCAGCATCGAAGCGAAACGGACCGACTCGAGGCACATTCCGTTCAGCGGCTCGGGATCTTCGGTAGATCCTCGTATTGTGACGGATGAGACCTCCGTGATGAATAACAACAAGAACAATGTGGATGTGGATTCCGAAATGACGAAGCTGGCTGAAAATCAGCTTAGCTACTATACGCTCATTTCACAGGCCAACTATGACATCAAGCATCTACGCACTGCCATTGGGGGGAGAGGGTAATCCATGAGACTGAACACCGGATTTGACATTAGTGCATCCGCCCTTACGGCCGAACGGCTTCGCATGGACGTCGTCTCCTCGAACATCTCGAATGCCAACACGACTCGCAGCAAGCTGGTCAATGGCAAGTGGGAGCCTTATACCCGCAAGATGGTCGTGATGGAGCCGAATGCAAAGTCATTTCAATCTTATATGAATACCGCCATGAACAAGTCCGCAGGGGATGGGGTCAAGGTGACGAAGATTACCGAGGACAGCGCTCCTTACAAAATCGTCTACAACCCGACGCATCCCGATGCCGATGAGAACGGCAATGTCCTGATGCCGAATGTCGATGTCCTGAAGGAAATGGTGGACATGATCGCAGCGACACGCTCGTATGAAGCCAACGTAACCGCTCTGAATGCCTCTAAGGCGATGGTGACCAAAGCGCTTGAAATCGGAAGATAATCGCTAGAGAAAAAACCGCATCAAGAGCGGCACTGATGGAGGAATCCGTACATGATTAACCCGATTTCCATTCAATCGCTTCAAGCGGCCGGAACCAAAACGGCAGGATCTGTTACCGGAACCGAGCTGGCTGGCCAATTCGGTGACTATTTGAACGGAGCGCTTACGAAGCTTAGCCAGGATGAGCAAACGACGAAAAACTTGACGACGGCCTTCATTCAAGGAGAGTCTACGGATATCCACACTCTGATGGTTGCTCAAGAGAAGGTGTCCCTCGGACTCGAGCTCACCGTACAAGCACGCAATAAAATGATAGAAGCCTACCAAGAAATTATGAGGATGCAGCTGTAATGAATCATTTATTGCCTGTTTATGATGGGGTGACACGGTGAACGAAACGATTCGACGCTACTGGGACGGAGCCAAGGAACGCTGGCTTCGCTTCGGAAAAAGCCAAAAGATAGCTTTTGTTTCGATTTTATTGATTTTGCTTATATCGGTTCCGATGCTCATTATGTATTTCTCTCGAACCGAATACTCGCTCGCCTTTACCGATCTTCAACCAAATGATGCGGCGGCGATCAAGAATTATCTCGATTCCAGTTCCATTCCCTATCAGCTGAGCGATGACGGGAAGAACATTTCGGTGCCGCGCAACAAAGCGGCCACCATCAAGATCGATGTCGTACAACAAGGCTTGAACCAGAACGGCGCGATTGGATATGAATCGCTGAAGGACAGCGCCTTCGGTACTACGGACCGCGAATTCGACGTTAAACAGCTGTCCATGCTGCAAGGCGAAGTCGAAAAGATGCTTAATACCTTTGATGCGGTGGCGCGCTCCAATGTCATGATCAACCTGCCGAAGGAATCGGTCTTCTTGACGGATTCGGAAAAGGAAGCGTCCACGGCAGCGGTCATCCTGACGCTGAAGCCGGGCTACCTGCTCGATCAGCAGAAGATCGACACGATGTACCAGCTCGTCTCGCACAGCGTGAAGAACCTTCCGGTCGGCAATGTCACGATTTCGGAAGCGAACGGGGACCTGCTTCCCTTTTCGAAGTCTGATGAAGCGACGGCTTCCGCCACGACAGCTGCATCGGTTCAGTTCCAGATCAAGAAGCAATTCGAGCGCGACATCCAGGCGAACGTAACGAAGATCTTGAGCGAAGTGATTGGGTCGGAGGGCAAGGTCGTTCCGATCGTTGTCGCAAGCCTCAACTTCGACAAGAAGACGAGCGAAGAAAATCTCGTTACCCCGGTTGTGGATAACGAAGGGATCGCTATCAGCGTGCAGGAGATTCAAGAGAGCTATTCCAGCGATGGCAGTTCGGCAAGCGGAGCAGCCGGCACCGGGGAAACCGATGTCCCGACTTATCCGTCCGACACGAACAGCGGCAAAACCACTTCGGAGAAGGTCCAAAAGACGATCAACAACGAGGTTAACCGCATTCATAATGTCATTGAGAAGAGCCCGTACTATATCAACGATTTATCCATTTCCGTAGGCATTGAAACACCAAACGGACAACCGTTGTCGGATGACCTGCGAACGAATATTCAAAAGCTGCTCAAAAGCGTAGTCAGTGCATCGCTTGCCAACCGCGAAAATGCTTCTGCATTAACAGACGATGATCTGACGGCAAAAGTTACGGTCTTTGAAAATAATTCCACTGCGACGACTGCGACAGCAGCCTCGAACGGACTGAACTGGTACCTGATCGGAGGAATCGGCGCGGCTGTGTTAGCGCTCGCCGGCCTAGGGGGTTTCCTTCTGGCGAGGAGACGGAGGAATAACGCGCTGGTGGAAGAGTTCGAACCGGCACCGACCCGTGTGGAATATCCGACTATCGATCTGGATGCGGAGACCGGGGAAACTCAGATGCGCAAGCAGCTTGAAATGTTGGCCAAGAAAAAACCGGATGAGTTTGTCAACCTGCTCCGGACTTGGCTGGTAGACGAATAGGGGTGTCGATTCTTGGCTAAAGCTTACGCTCAACAACCCGTTTTATCGGGCAGGCAAAAGGCGGCGATTCTGCTCATCAGCCTCGGCCCGGAAGTGTCTGCTCAAATCTTCAAGCACTTGCGCGATGAGGAAATTGAGCAGCTGACTTTGGAGATCGCCAACGTCCGTAAGGTGGACTCCTCCGAAAAAGAAATGATCCTGCAAGAATTTCATCAAATCTGCATGGCCCAAGAATTTATCTCTCAAGGCGGGATCAATTACGCCAAGGAAATTTTGGAGAAGGCTCTCGGGTCGCAGAAGGCGATCGATATTATCAACCGGCTTACGGCCACCCTGCAGGTTCGTCCCTTTGATTTCGCCCGCAAGGCAGATCCAGGGCAGATTCTGAACTTCATTCAGAATGAAAACTCGCAGACCATTGCACTTGTTCTCTCTTATCTGCAGGCGGACCAAGCCTCTATGATCCTGTCGTCACTTCCGCAAGAGAAGCAGGCGGAAGTGGCCAAACGGATCGCCCTTATGGACAGCACTTCCCCGGAGATCATCGCTCAAGTCGAGCGAGTTCTCGAGCAGAAGCTGTCTGCGACCGTCACGCAGGATTACACGTCGGCAGGCGGCATCGAGGCGATCGTTCAAATCTTGAACGGCGTCGACCGCGGTACCGAACGGACGATTCTGGACTCTCTCGAGATTCAGGACCCCGAGCTTGCCGAAGAAATCAAGAAGCGGATGTTTGTCTTCGAAGACATTGTCAACATCGACAACCGTTCGATACAGCGTATCATCCGCGACATCGAGAATGCCGACCTTCAACTGGCGCTCAAGGTGGCAAGCGACGAGGTTCGGGAAGTTATCTTCCGGAACATGTCCAAGCGGATGGTCGAAACCTTCCGCGAAGAGATGGAGTTCATGGGACCGGTTCGCCTGCGCGATGTAGAAGAAGCGCAAACCCGAATCGTCTCGACGATCCGTCGACTCGAGGAAGCTGGAGAGATCATTATCGCCCGTGGCGGGGGGGACGATGTCATTGTCTAATCTCATCAAGCCGGACGGCTATATTGCCCTGGATGAAGCGAAGCTCGTGCAGCACATGGAAAAGTGGATCTTGGAGCGCCGCGCGGAGAGCATGAAAGAGAGTCTGGCCGATGAGCAAACCGAGAAAAGAGATCGTGAACTGGCCGAATTAAATGCCATGAAGGACGGAATTATTCTCGACGCCGAGCGAATGGCGGAAGAACGAATCCGGCAGGCGCAAGAGGAAGCCGATCAGCTGCGGGAGGAAACCGAAGCCGATCTGGCCGCCTGGTGGGAAGAAAGAAGGAGCCATGATGCGGAGGCCGAGGAGGCTGCCCGTCAGCATGGCTACCAGATCGGCTACAAAGAAGGAATTCTGAAAGCCGATGAAGAGGTACGCCAGGAGTACAGCCAGATGACGCAGGAGGCGGCAACCGTTCTGGAGCAGTCTTACCGCTTGAAGACGGAGATTATCCAGGAGGCGGAGCCGTTTCTGATCGAGCTGGCCACCTCCATCGCGGAGAAGATTATCAACAAGCAGCTCACGCTCGAACCGAACTGGATTCGGGACATGACCCGCTCCGTCCTCTCGCGGAAACGGGAGAACGGGACAATTACCCTCTGCGTAGCCCCTCAACACTTCTCGTACTTCCATGATGCCAGAGAAGAGCTGCTTCTCGCTGTCGATTCGCAAGCGGAGCTGGTGATTCTTCCGGATGCTTCTGTTCCGGATTATGGCTGCGTGGTTCGCACGAACCTGGGCAGCGTCGATGCTCGCATCGATACCCAGTTGAAGGAGATCAAGCAAGCCCTTGCCGCCCTTGCCATTACAGACCCCGCTGAGGACGGAGGGGACTCCGATGAGTAGCCGTCTGGATGCCGCTCGTTACGTAGAACACCTGCAGCAGTTGGATCCGGTTGTTGTCGGAGGCCGGGTAACCCAGGTTATCGGCCTTACCGTGGAATCGGAAGGACCGGACGCCAGTGTCGGCGATGTCTGTCTGATTTATCCGTACAAGGCCGGCAAACCGCTCCAAGCGGAGGTCGTCGGGTTTCGGGATAACAAAGTGATTCTCATGCCGCTTGGCGAGCTTCATTCCATTGGTCCTGGCTGCGAGGTTGTCAGTACGGGCAAGCCGCTCACGGTTCAAGTGGGTCATGAGCTTCTCGGCAAAGTACTGGACGGTCTGGGACAGCCCTTGGACGGCTCCAAGCTGCCTGCCCGCATGGCGCATTATTCCACGAATAATCAGCCGGGGAATCCGTTGAAACGGCCTCGGGTGCTCACCCCGATCAGTGTGGGGGTTCGCTGCATCGATGGTCTGCTGACCATCGGCAAGGGGCAGCGGGTCGGGATTTTCGCAGGTTCAGGCGTCGGGAAGAGCACCTTGCTCGGGATGGTCGCCCGCAACACAGAGGCGGACGTCAACGTCATTGCGCTGATCGGAGAACGCGGCCGCGAGGTGCTTGACTTCATCGAGCGCGACCTCGGGCCGGAAGGCCTTGCCCGTTCGGTCGTCATCGTGGCAACCTCGGATCAGCCCGCTTTGATCCGGATCAAGGGGGCGCTGATCGCAACCAGCATCGCCGAGTATTTCCGCGACCGCGGGTTGAATGTCATGTTCATGATGGATTCGGTCACCCGGTTTGCCATGGCGCAGCGGGAGGTCGGGCTCGCCGTTGGGGAGCCTCCAGCAACCCGCGGCTATACCCCGTCGGTATTCGCGATGCTGCCGAAGCTCCTGGAACGCTCCGGTACCGGACCGAAGGGGTCGATTACCGCCTTTTACACGGTGTTGGTCGATGGGGATGACATGAACGAGCCGATTGCCGATGCGGTGCGGGGGATTCTGGATGGCCACATCGTGCTGAACCGCAATATCGCGCACAAGGGCCATTACCCGGCCATTGATGTGCTGGCGAGCATCAGCCGGGTCATGAAGGAAATCGTTCCGGAGGAGCATCAGGATGCTGCTGATTTCCTCAAGAAACTGCTATCTACTTATAAGGATTCGGAAGATTTGATTAATATTGGGGCGTACCAGGAAGGTTCGAACACGCAGATTGACCAATCCATTCAGTTCATTGGTGCGATCAATCAGTACACGAGGCAGAAGACGCATGAAAAAGTGAACTTCGAGGAAGCGCAGGAGCGGCTCATGGCCGAATTCTCAGGAGGTTGATCGCAGTGAAATTCCGCTACACGTTTCAAAAGATCGTCGACCTGAAATCCAATGAGAAGACACAAGCCGAATGGATCCTGTCTTCCGCTGTCAGCCAACTGAGGGTGGAGGAATCCAGCCTGACGGAGCTTCGCATCGAGCGTCAAGGGATTGAAGGCATGCTGATGGATGCGTCGATTGCCAGCACAACGGTGTCCGACTTGCTCCTCTTCCAGAATTACCTCACGCACATGGACCAGCGGATCGATGCAAAGCTGCTCGATGTGAAACAGGCGGAGGAGCAAGTATCCACAAGCCGGACACACCTCTCGGAGAAAGCTGTGGAAGAGAAGGTTTGGTTTCGGGCGAGGGACAAAGCCCGTGATCTTTTCCTGGCAGAGGCGCAAAAGAAAGAGCAGGAGACGCTGGACGAAATGGCGCTCACCCGATACAAACGTCCTTCCTAAGGCGTGTGGAGAGCTAGATTGAACCAGCAGGGGACTGCGAGGAAGGTGAACGGAATTCATGGATACGGAAGAAAAATCGGAGATGAACGGATTTGAGCGGTTTTTGATCTGGTTCCTTGTTCCGGTAGTATTCGGAATCGTGCTGATCCTGGTGATGATGACCCTTCTCGGGGTAGACATCAAGCAACAGGCCATGAACATCGGCAATCGCATTCCCATCGTCGAAAAGTGGGTGCCGGATCCGAAGAAGACGCCGGCCGAGCCAGTGGACGGGGAAAAGAAGGGCGCCGAAGAGCAACCGAGCGAATCGGCCAAGGATAAGCAAATCGCGGATCTGCAAGCTCAGTTGAAGGAAGCGAAAGCAGACGCCAACCAGTTCCAATCCTCTTACCTGAAAAAGGATCAGGAGCTCAAGGACCTGCAAGCCAAGCAGGACAAGCTTGAAGAAGACATGAAGAAGCTGGAGTCCAGCAACGAGGCCTACGATCAAGCCGTGTCGGAGACCAGCAAGGTCTATGCCACGATGAGTCCCTCCAAGGCGGCTCCGATCCTGGAGGCGATGACGAAGGCAGAGCAGGTCCTGATCTTAAGCGGCATGAAGACCGCGGAGCAAACCCGGATTCTGGAAAAGATGACACCGACGAATGCAGCAGACGTCTCGGTTTTGCTCAAGGATCAAGTGCCTGCACGGGACCGGGAACTGCTGGCCCTGCAAGAGCGAGTCAAAAAACTGACCTCCTCCACAACGAGCACCTCGTTTACCATCACGGACCTGGGCGCCACCGTAGCGGGAATGCAGGCGAAGCAAGCCTCTGCTCTGCTTCTGGAAATGTACAAATCAAGTCCAGCCAAAGTGATCTCGGTGCTGAAAGCAGCGGATTCCTCGGCTCGGTCCTCGATCCTCAGCGCGATGACGACCGCGGATGCTAAGAAGGCGGCGGAAATCTCAGCCAAGCTGGCACCGTAATCGAAGAAATCTCTGATTACCCCACGAAAGGAGGTGAAACCATGGATAATCGAATTTCGATTGGACCGGCTGCATCGCCTGCGCCGACCGCGGCAGCAGTACCTTCTGCCGAGGCTGCAAAAGGAAATGGGGCTGCCTCCAGCGCAGCCGCAAACGGTCAAGCTGGAGGGAGTACTTCAAAAACAGCTTTCAAGGATGCGTTGAATCAGGCGAACAAGAGTGCCGCCCAGACAGATACCGCTTCGCCGTCATCAGACAGCACCGTAGCCGAACCCGTTGCAAAAGGCGAAACGGCAACTGACTCCTCTCAAGCGGTGGACGCCAATCTGATCGCCATCCTGCTTGGAGGGGCTGGCTTGACGAATAGGCCGGATCGGGAGAACCTGATCTCGTTGATTCAAGAAGCCTTAGACAATTCGGATAAGGTAGCCGAGCTGCTGAACACCCTGGATGGCCAAGCCTGGCTTACTCAAGCGGATGCACTGCTTCAAGCGTTGAACGTTGATCCGAACTCGGACACCGCAGGAAGTTCGACTTCTCTACCCGTTACGGCGAAAGTTGAATCCGTTCTGAGCGGACTATTGACCGCCCTGCAGACCGAGCCGGAGACCGTATTGCCCGTTCAACTGGCGGAAGGGTTTGCTAAGCTCCTTGCGGCCCAGCAAAAGGACTCTGAACCGACTGTGGAAGCTAAGCCGGCGGCAGATTCTAATGCTCAACCTTCCTCCCCCGAGCAAGGAGAGGTTCAAGTTGCCGTTAAGGTAACCAAGTCTGCGCATTCTGCACTGGAAGCCCTAACCTTCCGCAAAGGCCTTCATCCGGAGCAAATGCAGGCGTTAGCTGCGGATTCCGCTGCTCTTTCCAGCGAAGAGCCTGCACCTGCGGTGACTCTTGCTCAACCGGTTGCAACTAGTGCGACCGTGCAAAAGGAAGAGGCGCAGCCAGGAACCGCCGCTCTCGTTTCCGGGGCGAAGGAAGAACCGGTCTCTCCTGATGCCCAGCCCATATTGGCCGCATCTTTGAAATCGTCCGCAGCCGAGCTGCTGAAGCCGGACAAGCTCGAGATTCCCGTACAGGTTAGAAACTTTGCTGATGAAATGGCATCATTGCTTGCCAAGAACAGCAAAACCGGCATTCTCGGGAATTTAACCGAAGCCAGACTTCTCTTAAGGCCGGAGCATCTTGGCGCAGTTGACGTTCGGATTACTCTTCACAATGGTCAGCTCGTGGCACACTTTGCCGCTCAGCAATCGCTCGCCAAAGACGTGTTGGAGAACCAAATGACACAGTTGCGTGTTACCCTTCAGAACCAAGGCTATCAGGTCGAACGGTTGGAGGTGACGCACAGTCCTTCCCTTCAATCCGGTATGTTCCAAGGGGATCAAGGAAGACAGGCTTTCCGGCAAACCAAGGAAAACAGTCAAGGGAATCGCTCGCATGTCGTGGACTTGACGGAAGAAGAGTTTGAAGCTCAACTCGATCATGTCGACGAACTGCGGAGGGATGCAGCCGGAGCGACGGTGGACTTCACCGCATAGCGAAGGAAAAAGTGGTAAGAGGAGGTGACGTATGGCTGACAATGCGGTTAGCACAAAGAATGTATGGCCTTATTATTCCAGCGGCAATACAAGCACCGCTGCAAAAGCGGACCAATCGCTCGGCAAGGATCAGTTTATGAAGATCCTGATCGCGCAGTTGAAAAATCAAGACCCGATGAATCCGATGAAGGATCAGGAATTCATTGCTCAAATGGCACAATTCAGCTCGGTCGAGCAATTGTCCAACATGGCCAATGAGATGAAACTGCTTCGTTTGTCTGCCGGGCTCAGCCCCGAACTAATCGATAAGAAAGTGACTTGGGAAGCCAAGGATTCCACAGGAGCAACGGTCACACAATCTGGAATCGTCACAGGCCTTTCGATGAAAAAAGGGGTTCAGTACGTGCAGGTGGACGGGAAGGATATCAGCGTGGAGCTGCTGACCCGGGTCGAGAAGGCGGAGGGTTGATCATGAAGGATTCCGTATCTCTCGGCAGGCTTTATCCCAATCCGGTTCCTCCCGGTCTAACCAAACGGACGAATGCTTCTTCCGACACTACCAAGCCGTCGGTCCGCTTCCAAGATGTGCTCCAACAGGAGATGCGCATCAGCAAGCATGCTCAGAACCGTCTGCAAGAACGGGGCATCAACCTGAAGCCGGAGCAGATGGAACAAATTCGGACTGCGGTGGAGAAGGCAGAAGCCAAAGGAGCCAAGGAATCGCTCGTTCTCATGCGAGACCTTGCCTTTATCGTAAATGTAAAAAGCAAGACGATTGTAACAGCAATGGACGGCACCTCGATGAAGGACAACGTGTTCACTTCCATCGACAGCGCCATTGTGATTTGAGGAAGCACCGGGCTGGCCCGAAATGGAGGCCCAGGGTCTGCTGAATGACAGATGCAGCCCAACATTTCCAAAACAACTTAGGAGGTTTTGAATCGATGCTTAGATCCTTGTATTCGGGCATTTCGGGTATGCGCGGCTTTCAAACCAAGCTGGACGTCATCGGGAACAACATCGCAAACGTAAACACCATTGGCTTTAAGGCTGGCCGGGTAATGTTCAAAGACATCCTCAGCCAGACCGTCGCCGGTTCGACGCCTCCTACCGATACGACCGGCGGTGTCAATCCGAAGCAAGTCGGTCTCGGCGTGGCGCTGGGAACGATCGACACGGTTCACACACCGGGCAGCGCAATGACGACGAACGTCTCTACGGACCTTCGGATCGACGGTGATGGATTCTTTGCTGTCAAGACGAGCTCCGACTCCGATTCCATCTTCTTGACGCGTGCCGGGAACTTCACGTTGGACTCGAACCGCCGGCTTGTAAATGGGGACGGAATGTTCGTTCTCTCCGCTGAAGACGGCGACGTGATTCAGTTGGACGACACGGTAACGGCCTTTACGATCGGTCAGGACGGCTCGCTCATCTCGATCGACAGCGAAGGGAATGCAACTCCTCTCGATGTGCGGGTTGGTGTCGTGAAAGTGGCGAACCCAGGTGGTCTGGAAAAGATCGGCGGCAACCTGTACCGTCCGACGACAACCGCCATGGGTGAAGGCATAACGGAAGTAACCGTTGGAACGGCCGGCGTGGAAGGAAACGGCTTGATCATCGCAGGTCAGCTGGAGATGTCGAACGTGGACCTCACGAGCGAATTCAGTGAAATGATCGTCGCTCAACGCGGGTTCCAAGCGAACTCCCGGATCATCACCACATCAGACGAAGTTCTGCAAGAAATCGTGAATCTGAAGCGATAATCGCAATAGCGCCGGGACGAGCTTCTCTCGTCCCGGCGTATAACAGCAAAATCCTTCGATTCGCATTCAGCTTGCCCGGATTAACGGGACTTAGGCAAGGAGGGAATTCACGTGATATCGGTTACCCGGCTTAACGGCAAGACCATCACCATCAATGCCCTGCTCATCGAAAGCGTAGAGGAGACCCCGGACACCATGATCACCTTGACCACAGGGAAAAAACTGATGGTGCTCGAACCTATGCCAGAAGTGAACGAGCGGATTACCTCCTATTACGGGCAGCTCGGCCTTTTGGGAGCCGGTGTAAAGATCAGGAAGGTGGAGGAGTCGGAATGAACAGTAAAAAAATCATTACCCTCAGCTTGGGGATGCTTTGCGCAGGGCTTCTGGTCGCTTTTGCTGCCGTTTGGCTGTACAATTTCCTGTCCGATCAGAACAGCATCGCGGACCCGGGGAAGAAGGCTGTAAATTCGGTAGAGACGGTGGAAGGAAAGAAGGTTTCGGCTGCCGAAATCAAAAAGCTTACCGTCACCATCGATAATGTCATCACCAACCTGAATGAACCGAACAAAGCCGTGAAGGCAAGCTTCGCCTTTGAGCTTAGCGGCGACAAAGGAAAAACCGAATTTGAAAACTTTGATACTCGCGTAAAAAGCGTGATCAACAGCACCCTTGCCGATCTGACCAACGAACAGCTGGCCGGAAGCAAAGGGCAAGATTACCTGGCTTCCTTGTTGATGAACAAAATCAACGGCTTTCTGACCGAAGGCAAGGTAAGCCGGATCAACATCACCGAATTGATCGTGCAATAATGAGCCTGACTATTTTGCTACGGGGAGGTGACAGATTTGGTAGACGTACTCTCGCAGAATGAGATTGATGCGCTCCTCGCGGCCCTCTCTTCAGGAGAAATGGACGCTGAGGAGCTCAAAAAGGAAGAGACCCAGAAAAAAATACGCGGTTACAATTTCAAGAGAGCTACGAGATTTTCCAAGGACCATCTCCGAAGCTTGACGCGAATACATGAGAACTTTGCGAGATTTCTGACGACGTACTTTTCCACCACCTTGAGAACCTTCGTCCAGATCAGCGTCGTGCAGGTGGAACAGCTTCCATACGATGAATTCATTCGATCCATCCCGAAGATGACGATCTTGAATATCTTCGAAGCCGAGCCGCTTGAAGGCCGCATGGTACTGGAGGTGAATCCGAACGTCGCCTTCGCCATGGTGGATCGCATGCTAGGCGGTTCCGGAACCTCGACCAGCAAAGCAACCGTGCTGACCGAGATCGAAAACATGATCATGGAACGGATGTTCGGGCGAGCCTTGGAGAGCCTTCAAGAAGCTTGGAAAACCGTTGCGGACATCAGCCCGCGCCTGGATTCGCTTGAAACGAACCCTCAATTTATGCAGATCGCTTCGGCGAACGATACGATCGCACTCATCTCGCTCAGCACCAAAATTGGGGAAACGACCGGGATGATCAACCTTTGTATCCCGCACGTGGTCATCGAGCCGATGATGCCTCGACTATCGGTCCACCATATGTTTGTCACCCAGAAGAAGAGCAAGACGACGGAAGAATACGAAGCCTTGCAAGATCGGGTAAACTTGGCTCCGCTCGACATTGTGGCCGAGCTCGGTGAATCGCGACTTACGGTTCAGGAATTCCTCAGCCTATCGCCGGGGGATGTCATCACCTTGAACAAGCCAGTGGAAGAAGGGCTATTGGTCAAAGTCGGGAGCCAGACGAAATATATCGGAAGTCCGGGCACGATGAGAGGGAAGGTCGCGCTACAAATCACGCAGATCGTAAGCGAGGGAGTGGAAGAACATGACGAATAACCGGGATTACTTGTCCCAGGAAGAGATCGATGCTCTCTTGAGGCAAACCTCGGATGATGGAGAGGGCTCTCCGACGGAGGAGGCTTCGCCGGATCTGTACCAATACCTCACGAGCATGGAACAAGACGCCTTAGGCGAGATTGGGAACATCACGTTTGGAAGCGCGGCTACCGCTTTGTCGACTCTGCTTGGCAAGAAAGTCGACATCACTACGCCAAAGGTCTCCATCCTTCCGAGAGCAGAGCTTCAGAAGGAGTTCCCTAAGCCTCATGTCACGGTTCATGTGAACTATGTGGACGGCTTCCACGGCATCAACTTGCTCGTGATCAAAGTTCGCGACGCCCAGGTCATTGCCGACCTGATGATGGGCGGTTCGGGAACGGGTCTTGAGAATACCGAGCTGAACGACCTGCACATCAGCGCCGTTCAAGAAGCCATGAATCAGATGATGGGTTCATCGGCAACCTCGATGTCGACGATCTTCAACCGGATGGTAAATATTTCACCTCCAGGAATCGACATTATGGATCTTGCTTCGCAAGAAGGAAAAGACAGTCTTCCTGCCGAAGAAGTGTTTGTGAAAATTTCGTTCCGCTTAAGGATCGGAGATCTTATCGACTCGAACATCATGCAGTTGCTTCCGGTCGATTTTTCTAAGGAGATGGTGCGAACCTTAATCGGCGGTTCCGACGAATCGGTACCGGAATCGACAAAATCCGAGCCCGCGATTACGCCTCCCGCACCGGCTGCGGCACCGCCGCAAGAAATGCCTGCCGCGCAAACGCCGCCGCCCGCTGCGTCTATTCCCGCGCAGCCGCCGCAGCAGCCCTTCGACGGGATGCAATCGGGAGCACCGACCTATCCGCCGCAGAATCCCTATTATCCCCCGTATCCAGCTCCGCAGCCTGGGGCGTATGGTTATCCGCCTTATCCGGGACAACCGATGGGGATGCCGGCTCAACCTTCGTTTGGTTCTGCTGTCAACCGCAACGTGAATGT
Organism: Gorillibacterium sp. CAU 1737; assembly: GCF_039888655.1. Classification (NCBI taxonomy): domain Bacteria; kingdom Bacillati; phylum Bacillota; class Bacilli; order Caryophanales; family Paenibacillaceae; genus Gorillibacterium; species Gorillibacterium sp. CAU 1737. The sequence continues at coordinate 449,669 of NZ_JBDQQO010000002.1, read as the reverse complement.
ACAGCCCGCTCAGTTCAGCGGGTTCACGCCGGGACTCGTCCCGCCTGTAGACGAGGGCAACCTCGGACTTTTGATGGACATTCCGCTTAAGGTGACGGTAGAGCTGGGTCGATCCAAGATGCTGATCAAAGATATTTTGCAGTTGTCGCAGGGGTCGATCATCGAGTTGGACAAGCTGGCTGGGGAACCCGTTGATATTCTCGTGAACAACAAGCTGATTGCCAAAGGCGAAGTCGTCGTTATCGACGAAAACTTTGGGGTCCGCGTGACGGATATCATCAACCAGTGGGAACGAATTCAGAAGATCCAATAACTAGGAGGACTGTTTACTAATGTCGAATCGTATCTTGATCGTGGACGACGCTGCCTTTATGAGAATGATGATCCGTGACATCCTGACGAAGAACGGATATGAGGTTTGCGGAGAAGCCAATGATGGCGCACAAGCCATTGAGAAATTCAAGGAATTCCGCCCTGACCTTATCACGATGGACATCACGATGCCGGAGATGGACGGAATCAATGCGCTGAAGGAAATCAAGAAGATCGATCCGAATGCTAAAGTTATCATGTGCTCCGCCATGGGGCAGCAAGCGATGGTTATCGATGCGATCCAAGCTGGGGCGAAGGACTTTATCGTCAAACCGTTCCAGTCGGACCGCGTTATCGAAGCGATTCGCAAAACGCTTGGGTAAGCGGCCATGCCGAGCAGTTCTGGAACTATGCTCCTGATGGTGGGGTTATACCTTGCCCTGATCATCGGGATGTTTCTTCTCATCATCAAGTTGATCGCAAAACGCAATCGGACCATGCTGCCTGGAAGGATTGTCCGAACGCTTGGAGGCTCCGCTCTCGGTTCCGGCAAGTCGGTTCAGGTGGTTGAAATCGGCGGAGCCTATTATATCCTCGGGATTGGCGAGAACATTCACCTCATCGCCAAGATCGAGGATCCGGAAGAGGTCGAAGCGATTCGTTCGACTCTTGAAGGCCCCGCGACTTCCGGAAGGACCTTTCCAACCGTGAAGGAATGGTGGGACAACCGCAAGAAGAAGAACGCCCCTGAAGAGGAATGGTCTGATTTCGGCCAGGTGTTTCAGGACCGAATGGCAGCGATGAGAGAGGGAAGGAAGAGCGTTGGCGACCTGCTGGAGCAGGATGCGACCTCGGAACAACGGAAGGATTCGGTCGATGAATAGGAAGAAAGCTTTACTCATTCCGCTCGTTGTTCTTCTCTCCCTGTTCTGGGTGGCAACAGCGATAGCGGCTCCCGAAACGAGTCCAAGCCCATCAACCGCCGGTTTGACTTTACCCAGCATCAACATTCAGACCGGCACGAGCGGTGCAGAGGGCTCGGATACCATCAGCATCATTCTGCTTCTCACGGTTCTCAGCTTGGCGCCGGCCATTCTGATCATGATGACCTGCTTCACTCGGATCATCATCGTACTCGGTTTTGTCCGGACGTCGCTTGGTACGCAGCAGATGCCGCCTAACCAGGTCTTGATCGGGCTTGCTCTGTTTATAACCTTTTTCGTGATGGCCCCGACATTCGGCACCATTAACGAGACGGCGCTTCAACCCTACCTGAAGAAGGAGATTTCACAGCAGGAGGCTTTCACCAAGGCTACGATCCCGCTGAAGGAATTCATGGGCAAGCAGACGGAGGAGAAGGACTTGAAGCTGTTCCTGGATTACTCGAAAGCGGAGAAGCCGAAGAGTATCCAAGACATTCCGCTGACTACGCTTGTTCCCGCGTATGCCATCAGCGAGCTAAAAAGAGCCTTTACGATGGGCTTTATCATCTTCGTGCCGTTTCTGGTCATCGACATGGTCATCTCCAGCACCTTGATGGCAATGGGGATGATGATGCTTCCGCCGGTCATGATATCACTGCCCTTTAAGATCCTTCTATTCGTTCTTGTGGATGGCTGGTATCTTGTTGTACAGTCTCTGCTCCGAAGTTTCGGAACATAAGGGAGGATGACCGTGAGTACCGAGTTTATTGTAAAGCTGGCAGGACAAGCGGTCTACACGGTGCTCAAGGCAAGTGCGCCCATGATGCTGGTAGCCCTCGTGATCGGTCTTGTGATCAGCGTGTTTCAGGCTACAACGCAAATTCAAGAGCAGACGCTGGCCTTCGTCCCCAAGATTCTCGCGGTCTTGCTCAGTCTCCTGATCTTTGGCCCTTGGATTTTGGCAACCATTGTAGATTTCACCTATAACCTGCTCAGCAATCTATACCAATACGGCGGATAGGGGATATGAATGTACTCCTCGATGCCCTTCCTGCCTTTCTGTTGATTTTTTGTCGGATTACGGCGTTTTTTGTTAGTGTTCCGGTCTTTTCTTCGCGAAATGTCCCGGTTCCGTTCAAAATCGGTCTGTCCTTCTTCGTTACGTTGATCACCTACGGGGTGGTTGCGCCGACGGAAACCTTCCCTATGGACCCTGGATTTGTCTTGCTGATCGCGAAGGAAACTCTCGTCGGTCTCATGCTAGGGTTTGTCGCCTATCTGTTTTTTACGGTCGTGCAAATTGCCGGGTCCTTCATGGATATGCAGATCGGGTACAGTTTGGCCAACATTATCGATCCGATGACCGGGACGCCAAGCCCCATCCTCGGGAACTTCAAGTACATGGTCGGCACGATGCTGTTTCTCTCCTTCAACGGGCACCACGCCCTGCTGAAGGGGATCATGGGGAGCTATAACTGGGTTCCGCTCGACAACGAGGTATTTGCGCGAATCTACCACGGAAGCCTCAATGAGTTTTTTGTGAGATCCGTTTCGCAGGTGTTTGGACTTGCTCTGCAAATGTCGGCTCCTATTGTCATCGCCCTGTTTTTGGTGGATGTGGGCCTGGGCATTTTGGCCCGGGTTGCCCCTCAGTTCAACATTTTCGTAGTCGGGATTCCCATCAAGATTATCGTCGGACTCCTTTTGCTTATCTTGCTCGTATCGGCATTTCCCAATCTGTTCCGGGAGCTGTTCAATGCGATGTTTGCGGCTATGGAGAATCTGCTTCGTCTCCTCGGATCCAGCCCTGCGTCCTCCTGAACGCCGATTGAAGGGGAAAATCCATGACCAGCTATCGTTATCCCATAGACCTGCAGCTGTTCGCCGGAGAGAAGACGGAAAAAGCGACCCCGAAAAAGAGGCGGGAAGCAAGAGAGAAGGGCCAGGTTGCGAAGAGCCAGGAGCTTCCGGGTGCAATCGTCTTGCTGGCGTGCTTTGCTTCCTTTTCCATGTTTGGCGGCTATATGAAGGAAAGGTATTTCAACCTGTTTCAGGCTACCTTTCAGGAGTACCTGCTTGCCGATATCACGATTCCAAATGTCGTCTCGCTGTTTGGGAATCTTCTCAAGGAAGGGTTGCTCCTTCTCGCCCCGATCTTTTTCGTCAGCGTTCTCGTCGCTCTCCTCGCGAACTTTATTCAGGTAGGGGTTCTCTTTACGGGAGACCCGCTCAAGATGAAATTCAGCAAGATCAACCCGATCGAAGGATTCAAACGAATGTTCGGTTTGAAGGCAGTCGTGGAATTTCTGAAATCCATCCTCAAGATGAGCATCATCGGCCTTGTCGTCTACCAGACCTTCTGGGCGGAGCGGGGCAAACTTCTTGTACTCGGTCATGTTCCTCTGCGGGATACCATCTCCTATGTTGCCAAATTGACGGTAAGTCTCGGGATCAAGATCGGCATCATCCTGGTCATTCTCGCGATCCTGGATTATGCCTACCAGAAATTTGACCACGAAAAAAATCTGCGGATGTCCAAACAGGACATCAAGGATGAATATAAGAAGACCGAAGGTGACCCGAAGATCAAGGGGAAGATTCGGGAAAAGCAGCGCCAAATGGCGATGTCGCGGATGATGCAGGAAATTCCGAACGCGGATGTGATCATCACGAACCCGACTCACTTCGCTGTCGCGCTCAAGTATGACGCAGACGAGATGGCAGCTCCCCGGGTGATTGCCAAAGGAGCCGATTATATCGCCTTGAAGATCAAGGAGCTTGGCCGGCAGCATGACATCGTTTTGATGGAAAACAAACCGCTTGCCCGCGCGCTCTACGGTCAAGTAGAGATCGGTCAAGCGATCCCGGCAGAGCTCTTTCAAGCGGTGGCGGAGGTGCTGGCCTATGTGTATAAGCTTAAAGGCAAGGCCAAATGATGCAATGGATATAAGGGAGAGGAGGTACGTGTCGTGAAGACCAAAGAGTTAACCGTTTTGATCGGCATCATCAGCATCGTGCTCATGATGATCGTCCCTGTTCCCATCGGTCTTCTCGATGTGCTGCTGGTCATCAACATCACGCTGGCCATCCTCATTCTGCTTGTCTCGATGAATACGCAGGAGGCTCTGCAATTTTCGATATTCCCCTCTCTTTTGCTGATCACCACCTTGTTCCGGTTAGCTCTAAACGTCTCGACAACCCGGAACATTCTGGCGCACGGTGAGGCAGGGGATGTGGTTCACACCTTTGGATCGTTCGTCGCCGGCGGCAACCTAGTCGTCGGATTTGTCGTTTTCTTGATCCTTGTCATTGTGCAATTCATCGTCATTACGAAGGGGTCGGAGCGGGTAGCGGAAGTCGCGGCTCGCTTCACCTTGGACGCGATGCCGGGTAAGCAAATGAGTATCGACGCCGACTTGAACGCTGGCCTCATCAATGAGCAGCAGGCGAGAGAACGGCGTTCGAAGATTGAGAAGGAAGCGGACTTCTACGGAGCGATGGACGGTGCCAGTAAGTTCGTCAAAGGGGACGCGATCGCCAGTATCATCATCCTGATCGTCAACCTCGTCGGCGGCTTCATCATCGGGATGCTGGACGGTAAGGAATTGGCCGATTCGGCCAAGCTGTACACCATCCTGTCCATCGGCGACGGGCTGGTCAGCCAAATTCCGGCGCTTCTCATATCCACCGCATCGGGTCTAATCGTGACCCGAGCCACTTCGGACGGCAACCTCGCAGACGATTTGACCAAACAGCTCTTCGCTTACCCCAAGCTGATGTTTATCGCAGCGGGAACGCTCATTCTTCTGGGAACCTTTACGCCGATTGGCATCATATCCACGTACCCGATTGCTGGACTTTTGATTTTTGCCGGATACCGCATGAAGGGGAATCTGCGCAAAAAGCAAGCAGCTGACGAGCAGTTGGAGGAAGAGCAGCAGATCGAGGAAGTTCGGAGTCCGGAGAGCGTTATCAGCCTGTTGCATGTCGATCCGATCGAGTTCGAGTTCGGCTACGGCCTCATTCCGCTCGCGGATTCGCAGCAAGGTGGAGATCTTCTCGACAGAATCATCCTTATTCGGCGCCAATGTGCGCTTGAGCTTGGAATTGTCGTCCCGGTTATCCGAATTCGCGACAATATCCAACTAAAACCGAACGAATATGTCATTAAAATTAAAGGAAATTCCGTAGCGCGTGGTGAATTACTCCTTAATCACTATCTCGCCATGAGTCCCGGGTTTGAGGACGAGGCGGTCTCCGGTATTGAGACCGTTGAACCAGCCTTCGGACTCCCGGCGATCTGGATTGACGACGCCACCAAGGAACGGGCGGAGCTGTCCGGTTATACGGTAGTGGATCCGCCCTCGGTCGTGGCGACTCACTTGACCGAAGTGGTGAAGCGTCACGCCCATGAGCTTATCGGCCGTCAGGAAACGAGGGCGCTTGTCGACAATGTCAAGGAATCGTACCCAACTCTTGTCGAAGAGCTGGTGCCGAGTGTTCTGACGATTGGAGACATCCAGAAGGTTCTGGCCAAAATGCTGCGGGAAAAGATATCGGTTCGCGATATGGTGACCATTCTGGAGACACTCGCTGACTACGGAACCTACACCAAGGACCCTGACATTCTGACGGAGTATGTCCGCCAAGCGTTGTCGAGGCAGATTACCCTTCAGTATGCGATGGACGGAGAGTCGTTGAAGGTGATCACCGTCGGACCGAGCCTCGAGCGCAAGATCGTGGAATCGGTCCAACAGACCGAGCAGGGGTCTTACCTGGCCCTCGATCCTTCCTCGTCGCAAATGATACACCATCGTTTCTCGGAACAGGTCACCAAGGCAGTTCAATCCGGCCAGCAGCCGGTTATCTTGACTTCGCCGACCATTCGGATGTACCTGAAGCAGCTGCTCGAAAGAACCCTGCAGGATGTGCCGGTTCTCTCGTACAGCGAGCTTGAACCGAGCGTAGAAATTCAAAGTCTGGGAGTTGTGAATTTATGAGGGTGAAACGATACGTGGTCGAGACCATGCCCGAAGCCCTGCAGCGGATTCGCAGTGAACTGGGCAGCGATGCGGTCATCCTGAGCACCAAGGACATTCGAACCGGCGGGTTTCTCGGTCTCTTCGGCAAGAAGAAGATCGAGGTCGTCGCTGCAACCGATACGGCGGAAGCCACGGATGCGAAGGCCGGAAGGCCGCTTCCGGCGAGTCCCGTCGTTAGCGCGAAAGCGCCGGCAGCGGACATGGCTCCTGCGGCGGTAACCACCGTGCCGAAGAATACGGCGGTACGGGCGTATGGCGGCGGAACGCCTGCTGCTCCGGCAGCGGCAAAGCTGTCGATGCCCCATGTTCCGGATGTTCTGGCGGCTCAGGAGACCGCGGCAGCGTCGACTTTGCCCCATGCGGGAACTAGATCGGCGTCCGCTACCGCCGCAACAGCAGCAGCTGCCAGAGGAACGGCGAACGATCCGGACCTGCTCGCGGAAATCCGGCAGATGAAGGACATGATGCGAACCATGGCGCTCAGCCAGACGGTTGGCAAACGTCATCCTCTGGTGGAACGATGGGCAGAGCGGTTGGCGGAGCAGGATCTGTCGGCCAGCATCGTAAGCGACGTCCTCGGCTCCATTGAGCTGCGGGCGGAGAGCGAGCCGGATTTCCTCACCGAAGACAAGGTGAGAGACCACGTGCGTTCCGTTCTCCTCGGGTTTGTATCCGGTCGAGGCGGAACCCCTCTGGCACCAGACGCGAAGGTTGTCAATTTCGTCGGCCCAACGGGAGTTGGGAAGACAACGACAATCGCCAAGCTCGCAGCCGATCAGGTTCTCCGCTCCCATCGGAAAACCGGCTTTATTACGGCGGACACCTACCGAATCGCAGCGGTGGAGCAGCTTAAGACCTATGCGACGATTCTGAACGTTCCGATGGAGGTTGTTTTCTCACCCTCTGACCTGACCAAAGCCTTCGATCGGCTCGACACCTGCGAGATCATCTTCATGGATACGGCGGGCCGAAACTATCGTAACGAGCGGTATGTATCGGAGCTGAATACCCTTTTGCAAGCCCGTGGAGGCAGCGACACCTACCTGGTGCTCAGCTTAACCAATAAATTCTCCGATATGAAGGTCATTGCCGAACATTTTGTTCCCTACGGGGTGGAGAAGGTGCTCTTCACGAAGTGGGATGAGACAGGCTCCTACGGGGCGATTCTCAATCTGCTGTATGAATTCCCGCTTCGCTTGTCGTACGTGACGAACGGACAGAACGTCCCGGAAGACATTCAATTGCTGACCGAGGACATGCTGGTCGATTGGATTATGGGAGAAGGAGCCTAGATGAACGATCAAGCAGAACGATTGAGACGTCTAGTCGAATCTCGAATGCAAGGCTCCACAAGCCCTTCCCTCGATCCTCAAAAGGAGCGGGATACCCGTGTCATCACGGTGACCAGCGGCAAAGGAGGAGTCGGCAAGTCGAACTTTACTTTGAACTTCTCGATCGCCCTCCAGCAGTTAGGCTACCAGGTCTTGATCTTCGATGCGGACATCGGTCTGGCGAACATCGATGTGCTGATGGGAATCAGCCCTTCTTACAGCCTCTATCATTTGCTCAAGAAGGAGAAGTCGATCTTCGATATCGTGCAAATCGGCTACGGAGGAGTTCGTTTCATCGCAGGCGGCTCGGGCTTCACCGATCTACTTCGATTAAGCGATGAGGAACTCAATGACTTTGCCGAGCAAGTAAGCTTGTTGAATGGACATTTCGATTTTATTCTCTTCGATACCGGAGCCGGATTGTCCAAGGAAACGTTGAAGTTTATCCTGGCCGCCCACGAAACGTTCGTGGTAACGACTCCGGAGCCGACCTCCCTGACCGATGGATATGCCATCATCAAGATGGTTCATCAGATGGAGGGAGGCGTTCCGTTTCAGCTCGTGATCAATCGGGTGACTGATGAAAAGGAGGGAAAAGTGACGTCGGAAAAAATCTCGCTCGTCGCCAAGCGGTTTCTCGGCATCGATATTCCGACACTCGGCTACATCAAAGACGATGTTCATGTGTCACGAGCGGTTCGAAAGCAAATTCCTTTCACGGCTGCTTATCCGGGCAGCGACGCGGCTAAGGAGATTCGAGTGATTGCTGAGCGCTATGCAGGGTTGCATCGAGCCAGCAGGCAGAACTCCCCCGCACCCGGCATCAAAGGCTTCTTGTCGAAAATGCTCCGCTTGCTAAACCAGCCCCCGTCTTAAGCTGGGAACGACCGCTATACGGGGACGTGATGTTGATGACACCCAAGAAAGCAGAGGAGGTAATCCGGTGCCCATACAGAAAGAGGATGCCGTACCGGGAATTCCCGGGAGAGCCAGGCCCGCTCCGCCTTTTCAAAACTTGATCGCCATCGGCACATCTACCGGAGGGCCGCGGGCCCTTCATGCCGTACTGACTGCACTGCCAGGAAACCTGAATGCCCCGGTTCTTGTCGTGCAGCACATGCCCCCCAAGTTCACGAAGTCTCTTGCCGAACGGCTGAATGCGAACAGCGCCATTACCGTTGTGGAAGCAGCGGATGGGATGACGGTCGAAAAAGGAACCGCGTACATTGCACCCGGCGGACAGCACATGCTCATGATTCGGGATGACAAAGGTCAGTATCGAATCAAGTTGACGCTAGACGATCCGGTGTCCGGCCATCGTCCCTCCGTAAATGTGATGTTTGAATCATTGCTCTCTTTTACAGAATTGAAAAGGTACGTGGTCTTGATGACGGGAATGGGCAGCGACGGGGCAAAAGGAATGCAGGCCCTCGCCCTGTCAGGTGCGGCTGCCACCATTGCCGAGGCGGAAGAAACCTGTGTCGTGTATGGCATGCCGCGTGCGGCCGTTCAACTGGAATGCGTAACTCATATCCTCCCGCTTCACGAAATTCCCGGCAAATTGTCGGTAATGATACAGGGTTAGAATGACTCGGAGGTGCAACGCCTTTGGAACTGAATCAGTATTTGTCCATGTTTATCGATGAATCTACGGAGCATCTGCAAGCGATCAATGAAAAGCTCCTCGAGTTGGAGCAGAGTCCGGACAATCTCGATATCGTTAATGTGGTTTTCCGCTCTGCCCATACCCTGAAGGGGATGGCGGCGACGATGGGCTTTGAAGACCTCGCGTCGCTGACTCACCAAATGGAGAATGTGCTTGACCTTGTCAGAGGCAGCAAACTCTCCGTCGATTCCTTTGTGTTCGACGGGCTCTTCAAGAGCACGGACGCTTTGGAGTCCATGCTGTCGGACATCATCAATGGAGGAACCGGACAAGCCGACGTCAGCGCAATCGTCGCCGTGCTGAAGTCCATTGTCAGTGGGGAGTACAAGGAAGCAGCGGCAGCTGCGGCTCCCAAAGCGTCAACCGGAGAAGATGCGGTCACACTCGATCAGTTCCAGCTGTCGGTTTTGGAGCAATCCCTGGATTCGGACTTCAACGTGTACTTCATCCGCACCGAGCTTACGGAGGAGTGCGTGCTGAGAGCCGCTCGCGCGTACATGGTCTTCCGTCAACTGGAAGACAACGGAGAGATCATCAAGTCGTTCCCGTCGGTTGAAGAGATCGAACAGGATAAGTTCGACCGGGCTTTCTCTCTCTATTACGTCTCAAAACAACCGCAAGAGACCATCGTGCACTTGATTGAAGACGTCTCAGAGATTCGCTCCGCCACCGTGACGCCGCTCGATCACGACAGCCTCAAGCTGATCGCGGTTCCGAGTCCGGCCGCTGCGGAGACGGCGGCGGCAAGTGCAGCTCCGGTTGTATCCGTCGACCAACCGGCTTCTGCCGCTCCAGCCAAAGCGGCTGCTGCACCGGCCGTGCACGCCGTAGCTAACCGGACGATCCGGGTTGACCTCGACCGCCTCGATCATTTGATGAACCTCTTCAGCGAGCTTCTGATCGATCGCGTGCGTCTGGAGCAGCTCGCATCCGAGATTCGCCGCTCCGACTTGACCGAAACGGTCGAGCACATGTCCCGGGTAAGCAGCGACCTGCAGAACATCGTCCTCAACCTGCGGATGGTGCCGATCGATACGGTGTTCAACCGCTTCCCGCGCATGATCCGGGATGTGGCGAAGACGCTCGGCAAGAAGCTGGAGCTCGTCATCAGCGGCGCCGAAACTGAGCTGGACCGTACCGTAGTCGATGAGATTGGCGATCCCCTCGTTCACCTTCTGCGTAACTCGGCAGATCACGGGATCGAGACGATCGAAAACCGCCGCAAGGCAGGGAAAGACGAAACGGGAGTCATTCAGCTTCGCGCTTACCACAGTGGGAACCACGTCATCATTGAAGTGTCGGATGACGGGGCCGGGATCAACCGGGCGAAGACGCTCGCCGCCGCCATCAAGAAGGGTGTCGTGACGGAAGAAGCTGCCGAGCGGATGTCGGACGAAGAGGTTTATCGACTCCTGTTCGCAAGCGGCTTCAGCACCGCCGACAAGATCTCGGACCTCTCGGGCCGCGGAGTCGGGCTCGATGTCGTCAAGACGAAGATCGAATCCCTCGGCGGGCAGATTCACATCTCGTCGAAGGAAGGCGTCGGCACAACGTTCTCCGTCAACCTGCCGCTTACCCTCTCGATTATCGGCGCGATGCTCATCGCCGTCGGCAGCGAGAAGTACGCCATTCCGCTTAATTCCATTGTGGAAACCGCTGCTGTTGAGGTGAGCAAGATCCGCCGCGTTCACGGCAGGGATCACCTCGATTATCGCGGAAGCGTCATTCCGGTGATCGACCTGGGCAAGATCCTCGAAGTCCCCGGCTACGGCCTGGAGGATGGAGGCGAACGGAACCTCGTCATCATTCGCAAGCGCGAGAAGCTGGCTGCACTCATCGTAAGCGATTTTGTCGGGCAGCAGGAGATCGTTCTGAAGAACCTCGGCAAATACTTGAATAAGGCGTTCGCTGTCTCGGGTGCAACGATCCTCGGCGACGGTCAGGTCGCCCTCATCATCAATCCGAACGCGTTGATCAAATAGCACAAGTCAGAGAAGGATCCGTCCAAGGAGGTTGTTCGCAAATGAGTGAAGAAATCAAAGTGATCGTCTTCAAGCTGGGTGCAGAGGAATACGGGGTCGAAGTCGAAAAGGTGGAGACCATCGAACGGATTCAGCATCTGACCCGCGTCCCCAAAACCCCGCCCTTTATCAAGGGAGTTATGAATCTTCGAGGAGTCGTCGTTCCGGTACTGGACCTGCGAGGACGCTTCAATCTGGAAGAAACGGCTTATACGGATGCTAGCCGAATCATTATCATTGCGATTGAAGACCTGAAGGTCGGGATGATCGTGGATTCTGCAGACGATGTCATCGATGTAGACACCGATACCATCTCCGATCCTCCGGAAATCGTAGGCGGAGTGAAGGCGAAGTACTTGCGCGGCGTGGCGCGTGTAGGGGAAGACCGTTTGCTCATTCTCCTGAACCTGAAGGAGGTTCTGAACAAGGGAGAACTTATTCAACTGGAAGAGTTGGAGGAGTAGCCTGTGGCATTTGGATCTCTTGCCGACTTCCATCTGGATGTCCTCCGAGAAGTCGGCAACATCGGCGCCGGCCACGCCGCTACGGCGCTGTCAACGATGCTAAACAAGCCGGTCGACATGCTCATCCCCACCGTCCGCTTCGTGCCCTTCGAAGAGATTTCGGAAAGCGTGGGAGGCTCCGAAACCGTCGTGATCGCCATCTTTCTTCGAGTGGAAGGAGAGACGCCGGGCAACTTGTTCTTCATTCTCTCGATCGAATCAGCGCGCAGCCTTCTGAAGAAGCTTGTCGGCCTCGAAGGAGCGAGCGGAGAAGAGTTCAACGAACTGGAGCTGTCGGCTTTAAATGAAATAGGCAACATCCTAGCGGGCTCTTATCTGTCTTCCTTGGCGGACTTCACTCAACTCAGCATGTACCCGACCGTTCCGTCATTAGCCGTCGATATGGCGGGAGCCATCTTAAGCTACGGCCTGCTTCAATTCGGTGAAATGGGGGACCAAGCCCTGTTCATCGATACCAAATTTCTGCAAAATGGCGATGAGGTGGAAGGGCATTTCTTTTTGATTCCCGATCCAGAATCCTTTGACCGGATATTTGCTGCATTGGGAGTCGCTGCCGAATGATAGAACGGACGTTGATCAAAGTGGGGATGGCGGATTTAAACGTATCACCCGCCCCAGGAATCTTGAAAACAACCGGCCTTGGATCTTGTGTGGGCCTCACCCTGTATGATCCAAGAACCCAAATAGCCGGGATGGCTCACGTGATGCTCCCTTCCTCCGATATCGCGAAGGAAGGGCAGCTGAATCAAGCCAAATATGCGGACACCGCCATCCCCCTCATGATTGAGCGAATGGTTGCGCTCGGGGCTTCCGTGAGCCGAATGGTTTCGAAGATGGCGGGCGGGGCGCAAATGTTCGCCTTCAGCACGACCAAGGACACGATGAGAATCGGGCCGCGCAATGTAGAATCCTGCAAGCTGATGCTGGACCAATACCGAATTCCCCTTATGGCGGAAGATACGGGAGGCAGTTACGGTCGGACCATCGAATTCGACTCGTCGACCGGACTGCTTCTCATATCAAGCGTCCAACAGGGTACGAAGGAATTGTAGCTGATGAAGAAATTCATTCGTTTGCCGCTCGGGCTGGCTTTGGCCGGTTTCGTATTCACGTTTCTGCTTTCTTTTTCGCGAAATGTCCTGAGCACCTCGCTCACCCGAGGATTGCTCAGCGGAGTGCTTATGTTCGCAATCGGAGCGGTGGTGCTGTGGGCGCTTGGCGCTCTTGAGGGAGGCACGGCGGTCAAACCGTCTCTTCCTTCGACTCCTCCTCCCCTTGAAGGAGAAGAGAGAGGGAGCGCACTCGACCTGACCACGCCGGACGAGGCGGATGAATTAAACGATCTGATTCGCGGAACCAAGCCAGAATCCGAACCCGCGTCATTTGAACCACTCGACCCGCCCAAGCTGACAACCCGAACCGATTTGGAGGCTCAACGATTTGCTGATGCACTCCGAACGATGTCTGAGGAGTAAGGTGGTGAAGCATGACCGTGAAGGAAAGCGACAAATCTCTCAAATCCGGGGCAACCCTATGGAAGCGGTGGAAGGAAGAGGGAGACGAGAGCGCGAAGAAGGAACTGATCGAAAGCTATCTCCCTTTGGTGGACTATGCGGCCGGTCGGCTAGCGGTCGGGCTGCCTAAATCCGTTTCCAAAGAAGATTTGACCAGTACCGGCATTCTCGGTCTGATCGATGCAATTGAGAAATTCGATTACGAGCGTGGCTTGCAATTCGAAACCTATGCTTCCTGGCGTATACGCGGGGCTATGATTGACGGGCTTCGGCAGAATGATTGGGTGCCGAGGTCGGTTCGAGAGAAAGCCAAGCGCATTGAAGAGGCCTACCAGAAGCTGGAGCAGCAATACATGAGAAGTGTCTCCGATCGCGAGATCAGCGACTTCCTTGGCATAAAAGAGAGTGAGTTTCATCATATGCTGCAGGAAGTGGCCGTATCGACGATCACTTCCATCGATGAGCCGGTCAAGGAGGACGAGTACGAATCCAAGCTCGCCTACTTGATCGACGAGAAAGCCCGCAATCCCGACTATCAGGTCCATGAGTTTTTTCAAAAAGAGACGCTGTCCAAAGCGATTGACCGCTTGACGGAGAAAGAGCGGACGGTCGTTTCCCTGTTTTATTATGAAGAATTGTCCTTGAGTGAAATCGCGGAGGTCATGAGCCTGTCTCCGTCTCGAATCTCCCAACTTCATTCCAAAGCCATTTTGAGGCTGAGAGGTTCCCTCACCCGGTTAAAAGGACAGTTGATGGCTGATTGAAGGAACGTATTCCTAGTTCACGTTAGGGGGGAAATTGTGTGGGATCGAGAAGATTTCCGATCGACCACTACCTGAAGCTAAAGACCTCGGACGACAAACTTACCGTATGGCTCACCATGGAACAATACGATGATAGCTTCAGCTGCACAACGACAGAGATTCTGGACTTTCTAAGAGCAAATAACGTGGTTTATGGCGTTCAGCCGCAAGCGGTCGAAAAGCTGGTTTCGTCGCCTTCCTCTTGTCTAGGCGCGCTGCTCACCGTTGCAGCAGGTGTACCTGCCAAAGACGGCAAGGACGGCTACATCCGCTTTCTCTTCGATCTGAACAGCACGGACAAGAAGCCTCAGATGCTGGAGAACGGAACCGTCGATTATCGCGAGATGACCCAGATTCTGAACATCCGCCAAGGGGAAAAGATTGCGGAGCGTGTATCTCCTGAGGACGGGACACCCGGAACGAATGTAAAAGGGGAGCCGATTGCCTTCAAACGAGGGAAGGATGCCCGATTCAAGATAGGCAAGAACGTCATGACCGATGCGGAGCAAACCGCATTGTTTGCTTCCATCAGCGGGGTTATTACCCGCACAGACGGCGATAAAATCAACGTATTCCCCATCTACGAAGTGAACGGCGATGTAGACTACAACATCGGCAACATCGATTTTGTCGGATCGGTTGTCATTCGCGGGAATGTTCGCAGCGGCTTCCGCGTGAAGGCATCGGGCGATATCCGGATCACCGGCGGAGTCGAAGCCGCTGAGCTGTACGCGGAAGGCTCGATTGAGATCTCGGGAGGCATTCTCGGGCAAACAAAAGGGCTGGTCAAAGCCGGTAAATCGATCCGCAGCTCCTTCATCCAGGAGGGCCGGGTGGAAGCGGGAGAGGACGTCATCATCAACCAGAGCATCATGCATTCCACGGTTCGCGCGGGCCGTTCTGTTCTCTGCACAGGGGCGAAGGGGCTTATCGTAGGCGGCCTCATTCAGGCGGGAGAAAAGGTGGTTGCTCGCACCGTCGGCAATTCCTTGTCCACGGTTACGGTGATTGAAGTCGGCGTGCTTCCGGAGCGCCGAAATGAGCTCATCACCCTTCGAGCCCAATTGAAGGACAGCACGGAGGCATTGCGGAAGACCGAGCAAGCGCTGGCCCTGCTCGATCCGCTCGCGGCAAGCGGGCAATTGTCCGTTGAGAAGATGGCGATGCGCATCAAGCTGAATCAAACCCGTCGGAAGACAGGGGAAGATATTATTGAAATGAAGGAACGGCTGCTCGAGCTGGAGACGATGCAGGAGCTGTCTAATTCGGCTGTAATCGAAATTGGTTCGGTCATCTATGGCGGTGCCAAAATCGTGATGGGTCGGTACACCCGATTCATCAAGGACTCGGTTTCGCGGTGCAAATTCCGTATTGTCGATGGGGATATCGGCTTGCTAACCCACGTTTAACCGCAGGATCACTTTAGAGAGGCGGGATCGGCGATGAGCTTCAAGTCCATTGATATGCAGATAGCGGTTCACAAGCAGCCGGATGTCAGTCTCATCCAGAGGCAGCTTAGCGAAAAGCCGGTTCTGGATCAATCTGCAGCGGCTTCCAGCCAGCTCAAGCAGGATGAAGTTCAACGCCGCCGCAGTCCTGAAGCCTCCAAGGCGGAGGAGGGGACCATCCGTCAATCGGGCGAGCGGGAGAAGAAAGAAAGCCATGGCCGGTTTTTGAGCCGAGCCGCTTCCGATCAGGAAAACGAGCAAACGGAGACGCCCCATCCCTATAAGGGACATCGACTCGATATCAAGCTTTAATGGGCGATCAATCAAGTGAAGCAAGGAGATGGATGCATTGCAGCCATGGGTAGTGGTGGTAATCATCGGAATTTTTTGCATCCTGTTCTCATGGTTTCAGAAGGACCGCGAGCCGGCAAGTCCGGTGGCCGCTGACATCGAGAATGCCATGGACCTGGTCGTGGCCAGCATGGAGGAGGAGAACCGGAAGCTTCTCGAAGCGATGAATGCCATGAAGCGAGAGGATGCTCTCCGATCCGAAGCCTGGGAGGCGAAGGCAGTCCTCCTGGAGAAGCAAGTTAAGGAATTAAAGGAAGAGCTGGACGAGCAGCGGCTTTTCTCGGATGGTTTATCGACCAGTCTTCAAGAAGTGCAGCGCATGGGAGTTCGAAACGATTCCGTCCAGGCGACAGTCGAATCGGCCCTTCCGTCGGAGCTTCGAGAAACCAAAGCACCCGCACGAATCTACCCGGCTAACGGGATTCGTGCCCGGTACCCGGAGCTGTTTGAGTTGAAGGAAGCCGGCCGGAGCATGGAGGATATCGCACGCCAGGTTGGGTTGACGACCGGAGAGGCTGCGCTCATCCTGCAGCTCGCGAAGCAGGAGGAAGAGCATCATGGCTAGAAACCGAAGGTTCCTCTTTGGGCTCGGCACCGGGATCATGATCGGCGCAATCCTGGTACAGCTCAGTCATATCGGAGAAGCTGCTTCACCTTCTCTCCAGCCGTCCGCATCGCCGAGTTCGGCGCCAGCTCCTGTTGTTTGGACGGAGGAAGAGCTGACCAAGGCTGCGGAGGAGAAGGGGAAGGTTGTGATCTCGAAGGACGACTTTGAAAAATGGAAGCAGACCCCTACGCCTGCTCCGGCAACCTCGACTCCTGCCCTCGTTCCGACCAAACGCTTCCTCTATGTTTATAGCGGAATGAATTCAACCGCCGTCGTCGAGTATTTGTACCAAGCGGGGGTTGTTCAGGATCGCTATGTGTTCCAAGAAAAGCTGCGCAAGCAGGGATTGACGAAGAAGCTGGTCGCGGGCCTGTACTCGTTCGAATTGAATAGTGACATCGACCAAGTAGTGGCCGAACTGACTGGCGCCAACCGCTAAGGGAGGAGCCTTCAGCGGCCGCTGTTTTTTATGTCAAGCTCGTTACCAACGCGCTTCGGACTCGTGAGAAATCCGTCGAAGAATAGTTGCATTGGGAAAACCTTCTGTGGTATAGTAATTAGCGGTGTCAAGAACACACACGCCTTTTAATTCGGACGGAGGTGCTGCCAGTCGGCAGTCCCGGACGAAAATGAGAAAGGCGGAGGACAAAATAAACCATATTGAGGAGGTGTGGAGATGGCAGTTATTTCCATGAAACAGCTTCTGGAAGCTGGGGTACACTTCGGTCACCAAACCCGTCGTTGGAACCCGAAAATGGACAAATACATCTTCACTGAAAGAAACGGAATCTACATTATTGACCTGCAAAAGACGGTCAAGAAAGTAGAGGAAGCGTACAACTTTGTTAAGAGTGTTGCGGCTGATGGAGGCACGTTCCTCTTCGTCGGAACCAAGAAGCAAGCTCAAGATTCCGTTAAGGAAGAAGCTGAGCGTTGCGGAATGCACTACATCAACCAACGTTGGCTCGGCGGTACGCTGACCAACTTCCAAACGATCCAAAAGCGGATTTCCCGCCTGCACGAGCTTGAAAAGTGGGAAGAGGACGGCACGTTCGAACTTCTTCCGAAGAAAGAAGTTATCCTTCTCCGCAAAGAGAAAGAGCGTCTTGACAAGTTCCTGGGCGGCATCAAGAACATGAAGAACCTGCCGAGCGCACTCTTCATTATCGACCCGCGCAAAGAACGCATTGCGGTTGCCGAAGCCCGCAAGCTGGGTATCCCGATTGTCGGGATTGTCGACACCAACTGCGATCCGGATGAAATCGATTATGTGATTCCGGGTAACGACGACGCAATCCGCGCCGTTAAGCTGCTCACCTCCAAGGTAGCAGACGCCGTTGTTGAAGCGCACCAAGGCGAACAAACGACAGCTTAAATCTTGAAATAGCGGGGTGGGTTGAAGGTCTAAGAACCGACGCCCACCCTTTCTTTATATCGAAATTGAATCACCCCATTCCCCCACATATACAGGAGGTTTCACCCATGGCTGTTACTGCTGCACAAGTGAAAGAATTGCGCGAGAAAACCGGAGCAGGTATGCTCGATTGTAAAAAAGCATTGGAAGAAGCAAATGGCGACATCACGAAGGCTTCTGAAATCCTTCGCGAAAAAGGCCTTGCCGCTGCTGCTAACAAAGCAGGCCGCATCGCTACTGAAGGTGCTGTTGGCTCCTACATCCATGCCGGCGGCCGCATCGGCGTTCTCGTCGAAGTGAACTGCGAAACTGACTTCGTTGCAAAGACGGATGCTTTCCAAGCACTGGTCAAAGACATCGCTATGCAAATCTCGGCTACCAGCCCGCGCTATGTTCGCCGTGAAGAAGTTCCGAGCGAGGACATCGAAAAGGAACGCGAAATCCTTCGCGCACAAGCTCTGAACGAAGGCAAGCCGGAGAAGATCGTCGACAAGATGGTGGAAGGCCGCATCGGCAAATTCTACGAAGAATTCTGCCTGATGGAACAATCCTTCATCAAGGACCCGGACAAGACCGTCGCTCAACTGCTGAACGAAAAGATCAGCACGATCGGCGAAAACATCACCATCCGTCGTTTTGCTCGTTACGAGCTCGGCGAAGGCCTTGAGAAGAAGCAAGACAACTTCGTGGAAGAAGTTATGGCTCAAGCCAAAATGTAATCCGATTTCTACTAGGGGAAGGGGCGCCTTGCGTGTTCCTTCCTTTGAAATGGAATCCGGCTTTTATCTTACTTACTGGAGGTAACCAGGTTTGGAACAGCCCAAGTTTAAACGGATCGTGCTGAAGCTCAGCGGAGAAGCGCTGGCTGGCCAACAGGGGTTCGGAATCGATTCCCAGACCATCATTTCCATTGCAGAACAAGTCAAGAGTGTTCATGAGCTCGGCGTTGAGGTTGCCATTGTATGCGGCGGCGGCAACATCTGGCGCGGAATAGCCGGAAGCCAAAAAGGCATTGATCGAGCTACTGCCGATTACATGGGAATGCTCGCCACGGTCATGAACTCCCTTGCCCTGCAGGATGCGCTTGAAAACGCCGGTGTGCCTACCCGTGTCCAAACCTCCATCTCCATGCAGCAAATCGCCGAGCCTTACATTCGCAGACGGGCCATCCGCCATCTGGAAAAGGGCCGCGTCGTCATTTTTGCAGCTGGTACCGGGAATCCGTACTTCTCCACCGATACGACGGCCGCTCTGCGCGCCGCTGAAATCGAAGCGGAAGTCATCCTGATGGCCAAGAACAAGGTGGACGGCGTTTATTCTGCGGATCCATTTAAGGACGAAACGGCAATCAAGTATGAATCCCTGACTTATCTGGAGGTCATCAGCAACAACCTCGGAGTCATGGATACCACCGCATCCTCGCTCTGCATGGACAACAACATCCCGCTGATCGTCTTCTCCATCACGGAAGAAGGCAACATCAAGCGTGTGGTAGTGGGCGAGAAAATCGGAACTATCGTAAAAGGGAGTGTCGAGTAATGCCAGCATCCGTGAAGAAAAACGCGGAAGACCGCATGGAAAAGGCCATGGCCGCCCTCAAGCGGGAAATGGCCAGCCTCCGGGCCGGACGCGCTTCCGCATCCCTCCTGGATCGAGTTCAAGTGGAGTATTACGGTTCGATGACCCCGCTGAACCAAATGGCGGGAGTCACGACCCCCGATTCCCGCACCCTGCTGATTCAGCCTTGGGACAAATCGGTCATCGGAGCCATTGAGAAGGCGATCCTCAAGTCAGAGCTCGGCCTGAATCCTTCGAATGACGGAACCGTGATTCGGATCGTCATTCCGGCGCTGACGGAAGAACGCCGTGCCGAATTGGCGAAGATGACCCGCAAATACGGGGAAGATGCCAAGGTGGCGGTTCGGAACATTCGCCGTGATGCCAACGACGAAGTCAAGAAGCTGGAAAAGACGGACGGGATTTCGGAAGACGAAACCCGCCGCCATCAGGATGATATCCAAAAGCTGACGGATCGCTACATCGTCGAAGTGGATAAAATCCTCGCCGCCAAAGAAAAAGAAATCATGGAAGTGTAACAGCAGAAAGCGGCAGTGCCCCATTCAGTTTCATAGTGAGCGAAGAGGCGTTTTTGAGTCCCGGCCAGCCGGGTGAGAAAACGCCTCTTTCTGAATGGAGACAAGACGGCTGCTTCTTACGCGGCCTGCGTTGGAGGTTATTATGGCCTGGTTATGGAAAAAGTCAAAACCCGAAGCGAACGCGCTTTCGCCTCTGGATCGGGATAACATTCCGCAGCATGTGGCAGTGATCATGGACGGGAACGGCCGCTGGGCCAAGCAGCGCGGTCTGCCGCGCGTGGCGGGTCATCATGCCGGAATGAAGGCCGTGAAACGGATCACCATTGCCGCGGATGAGCTGGGCGTGAAGACCTTGACGATGTATGCCTTTTCCACTGAGAACTGGACTCGTCCGCGTGAGGAAGTCGATTACTTGATGAGGCTTCCCTCTGAGTTTCTTGCCATTGAGCTTCAGGAGCTCATCGAGAAGAACGTTCAGGTGCGCATGACGGGGTGGAGAGAAGGCTTGCCCGCGCATACCTTGGCCGCCCTTGATCAAGCGGAGGCGGATACCCGGCACAATACCGGCCTCATCCTTAATTTTGCTTTGAACTATGGATCGCGAAGAGAAATTCTGGAGGCCGTCAAAACCGTTGCACGGGAAGCGGAGGCCGGAACCCTCGATCTCGACAAGCTGGACGAGGAGACGTTCACGAAGAAGCTGCTTACGGCGGATTTACCAGATCCCGATCTCCTGATCCGAACAAGCGGAGAAATTCGGTTGAGCAACTTTATGCTGTGGCAATCCGCCTACACCGAATTTTGGTTCTCCAATCGGTATTGGCCGGATTTCGGCAAGGAAGACTTTGAAGAAGCGGTTCGGGAATACCAACGTCGAACCCGCCGCTACGGCGGTTTAAAGTGACGGAAGGGAGTCTATGACTCATGCGTACGCGCATCATTACCGGTGTCGTGGCCGGCGCCGCGTTCATCGGTCTTCTCCTTCTGGGAGGTTATGCTTACAGCGCCCTCATCGCGCTTATGGCACTCATTGGCTATGATGAATTGGTTCGAATGAATAAAATGAAGCGTTTTGGTGCGGCAGCCCTTTGCGGATATGCCGGCTTGGTGTTAGTTCTCGCTCCTTCATTTGATCTCGGGAGCAAGTGGACCGAAGTCGTGACCCAGGAGAGATTGGTTTGGTTCCTGCTCTTTGCTCTCTTGGCTGTGACCGTTTTCTCCAAGAACAAAACAACCATCGATCAAGCGGCCTATCTCTTTTTGGGCACGATCTACTTGGGCATCGGTTTCTTCTATATGATGGAAACCCGAGTGGAGGGAGAGCATGGCCTCTTCTGGACGCTTTTTGTTTTTCTCGCCATCTGGGCTTCGGATGCCGGAGCTTATTTCACCGGTAGTCTGATCGGCAAAGCCAAACTGTGGACGCTCACCAAGCTGTGGCCGGCCATCAGCCCCAACAAGACAGTTGAAGGGGCGGTCGGAGGTATTCTGCTCGCAGTGGTCGTGGCCATCTCGTTTCATTTTGCCAAGCCGGAGCTCGTTTCCCTGGGGCATGCGATTGCCTTAGGTGTAGTGATCGCAATCGTTGGAACGCTTGGAGACTTGATGCAATCCGCCTACAAGCGCGTCAAAGGGGTGAAGGACTCCGGAACCTTGCTTCCGGGACACGGAGGGATCCTAGATCGCACGGACAGCTGGCTGATCGTATTCCCGTTCCTGCACCTGATCGGACTTTTGTGAGGTGATCGTCATGAAAAAACTTGCCATTCTCGGCTCAACCGGCTCCATCGGAACGCAAGCCCTCGATGTAGTGGCCCATGATCCCGAACGCTACCAGGTGGAAGCCCTCGCAGCAGGGAACAATGTCGAGCGATTAGAAGAGCAGATTCGCCGGTTTCGTCCGAAACTTGTGTCCGTACATAGCAAGGAAGCGGCTGACAAGCTTCGCTTGCGCGTGGATTCGTCGGTAAAAGTCCTTTACGGCGCAGAAGGGTTGATGGAGACGGCAGCAAGCACCGATGCGGATCTCGTGATTACCTCCGTAGTCGGAAGCATGGGCCTGGAGCCGACGCTTGCTGCTATCCGCGCAGGCAAGGACATCGGACTCGCGAACAAAGAAACGCTCGTCAGCGCAGGACATCTGGTGACCGAGGCTGCACGGAAGCAAGGCATCCAACTGATGCCCATCGACAGCGAGCATTCCGCCATCTTCCAATGCTTGAACGGAGAACCTCGCCAAGCGGTGCGGAAGCTGATCATTACCGCCTCCGGCGGCTCCTTCCGGGATCGCACCCGCGAGCAGCTCCGAGGTGTCACGGTAGAAGAGGCTTTGAAGCACCCCAACTGGTCGATGGGAGCGAAGATTACCATCGATTCGGCTACCATGGTGAACAAAGGGCTTGAAGTGATCGAAGCCCACTGGCTGTTTGATATGGAGTATGATCAAATTGAGGTGCTGCTGCACCCTGAGAGTATCATCCATTCCATGGTCGAGTTCCAAGACAACAGCGTTATCGCGCAATTGGGGAATCCCGATATGCGTGTGCCGATTCAATACGCGCTCACGTACCCGGAGCGGTTCCCGACTCCCACGACGCCGCTGAACCTTGCCCAGATTGGCAAGCTCCACTTCCGCGAGATGGACGAGGAACGCTATCCCTGTCTGCGTTTCGCCTACGAGTGCGGACGAGCCGGAGGATCGCTGTCCACGGCCTTCAATGCAGCGAATGAAGTGGCTGTCGCTCGTTTTCTCCGCGGAGAAATCTCGTTCCTCGGCATTGAGGATGTGATTGCCTCGACGCTCGAGAAGCACAAGCGGGTGGCGAATCCGTCTCTCGAAGAAATACTGGCTGTTGATGCGGAAGCGCGGAAGATGGCGAACGATGTAGCAGAGCGGATGTAAGTCTGCTTCACAGAAGCAACGGTACAGACGATCCTTGCGAGCCGTTGCTCGCAGCAGGGAAGAGGCATAGCTCGGCCCTGGCCTGCATACGGTTAGAGCATTCGCGCTCACCCCATGCGCTAACTTGTCTAGTGTTCGGTAGTCGTGGTACTCTTAGGAAATGAATCCGTAACCGCGTGCTGCCTGCACGCGCCGGAAGAAGTCTGCGGCAAGGAGGGCAGAAGCCCATGAATTCCATTCAAATTGCGTTCCAGATTGTGCTGATGTTTTTCGTTCTGGTGTCTTTGCATGAGTTCGGACATCTGTACTTTGCGAAGCGTGCGGGCATTCTGGTAAGAGAATTTGCAATCGGCTTTGGCCCCAAGATTTTTTCGTACAAACGCGGGGAAACTCGCTATACGCTGCGACTGCTTCCCATTGGCGGTTTTGCGCGGATGGCAGGAGAAGACCCCGAGATTCTGCAAGTGGCGACCGGGCAGACCGTCGGTGTTCGGTTGAAGGACGGCCAGGTTACCGAGCTTCACACCGACCGCTTTGAACGGCTGCCGAATCTCCTGGTCGGAGAGATTGAGGATTTCGATCTGGAGGACGGCTTATTCCTCGTCCTGTCGATTGACGGGGAAAGCCACCGCTTCCCTGTTTACCCGAAGGCTGACATCATCAGCCAAGGCAAAGAGACGCAGATTGCTCCCAAGGATCGGCAATTTGGCAGCAAGACGGTGTTCCAGCGGTTCCTGACCATCCTGGCCGGGCCGGTGATGAACGTGCTGCTCGCGTTTCTCCTGTTCCTGATCTATGCCTTTTCCGCCGGTGTCCCTACCAACATCAAGCTGGGAACCATCGAAGCGGGAAGCCCTGCGGCCCAAGCCGATTTGAAGAAGGGCGACGTCATCCTGTCCGTGAACGGCGAAGCCATTGGCCGCGACGGGGACCGATTGGTCGAACTGATTCAAGCCTCGCCAGGAAAGCCGGTTCTCCTCATTGTGAACCGCGGCGGGGAGCAGTTGCAGAAGGAAGTCACGCCGGTGCAGATGGGCGAGACGATTCGCATCGGAACCGCCCTTGGTTATGAAACGCGCCGCACCCAGTTTGGGGAAGCGGTCACGGGGGCATGGAAAGACATGACCTTCATGACCGAGCAGATTCTGATGAGCTTCAAGAAGCTGATCGTCGGCGATTTCAAGATGGACGACCTGGCCGGACCGGTGGGAACCGTCAAGTTTACCGCTGAGATCGCATCCGCCGGCGTTGCGCCGATGGTGCGTTGGTCGGCTCTGCTCAGCCTGTATCTTGCGATCTTCAACCTGTTGCCCATTCCGGCTCTTGATGGAAGCCGGCTCGTATTCCTGATCGTCGAAGCCCTGCGCGGCAAGCCGATCGATCCGAACCGCGAGAGCCTCGTGCATTTCATCGGTTTTGCGATGCTGATGCTGCTCATGATTGCCGTGACGTACAACGATATCCTGCGATTGTTCCAAGGGTAACGACGTCCGGCTCATCTGATAAAAGATCTTAAATCCTTGGTAGAGCGCCTTCCTCCATAAGGAAGGCCCTCACCTTGGTCGGAGGTAACCATGTCGAAGGATAAAGAAAAGCAATTCGTTAAAGAAATCACCCCGCAGAGCGAGGATTTCTCCCGCTGGTACATCGATGTCATCAAGAAGGCCGACCTGATGAGCTATTCACCGGTTCGCGGCTGCATCGTGTTCAAGCCGGACAGCTATGAAATCTGGGAGCTCTGTCAGAAGCACCTGGATGCTCGATTCAAGGAGACCGGTCACCGCAACGCCTACTTCCCGCTCTTTATCCCCGAGAGCTTCTTCCAAAAAGAGAAGGAGCACGTAGAGGGCTTTAACCCCGAGCTTCCCTGGGTAACCGAAGCCGGAGGCGAGAAGCTGGAAGAGCGCCTCGCCATTCGGCCGACGTCTGAGACGATGATCGGGCATATGTATTCCGAGTGGATCAATTCCTATCGTGACCTTCCGATGCTCATCAACCAATGGGCAAACGTGGTTCGCTGGGAAAAGCGGACGCAGCCGTTCCTTCGCACGAGCGAGTTTCTCTGGCAGGAAGGGCATACCGCTCATGAAGACGAAGCGGATGCTCGCCGGGAAACGATGCAGATGCTGGAGATTTATCGGGAATTCGTGGAAGGAGTTCTCGCCATTCCGGTCATCATGGGCCAGAAAACTCCTTCGGAGAAATTCGCCGGTGCTGTGGATACCTACTCCATCGAAGCGATGATGAAGGACGGCAAAGCCGTTCAAGCAGGAACGTCCCATTACCTGGGAACGAACTTCGCCGTTGCTTTTGATATCAAGTACCTGAACCGCGAAAACACCCACACCTTCTGTCACACGACCTCATGGGGCGTCAGCACCCGTCTGATCGGCGCTTTGATCATGGTGCATGGCGATGACCGAGGCCTCGTGTTGCCTCCGAAGGTGGCTCCAACCCAAGTGGTGATGATCCCGGTTGGCCCGCCGAAGCTGAGAGAGCCGGTCGTGGCTCGCGTGAAGGAGCTGAACGAGGCTCTTCGCCAAGCGGGTGTTCGCAGCAAGGTGGACGACGATACGAACCAAAGCCCCGGCTGGAAGTTCAATGAATACGAAATGCGAGGCATTCCGCTTCGTATTGAGATCGGGCCGCGCGACATGGAGAGCGGACAAGCGGTAATCGTCTCCCGCGTCACGGGCGAAAAGAAGATTGTCACTCAAGAGAACCTGACCGCAGAAGTCCAAGCGATGCTGGAGCAGGTTCATCAAGATATGTTCGAGAAGGCGAAGCAGTTCCGGGAAGAACACTTCACGTCCGTTGACACGATGGACGAGCTGAATCGCTTCCTGGAAGAAACGAAGGGCTTTGCTTACGCCGGCTGGTGCGGCTCCAACGCCTGCGAAGAACAGGTCAAGGAAGAGACAGGGGCAACGAGCCGGAACATTCCGTTCGAGCCTGCGGTCACCAAGACCACCTGTGTCTGCTGTGGAGAAGCTGCCAAGCACACCGTTGTTTTCGGACGCGCTTATTAAGACAAGGAAGGCCGTGTTCCCGTTTTGGGAGCACGGCTCTTTTGCATATTCATAGACAACCGCCTATTGGCGGACTCAACGGTTGCTTGAGTGGAGATAGAATCGCGAGAAAACAAGGGTTCGAAACACTCAACGAACGCTTGATAGCTTGCCCGGCAGATTGGTTATATGCTGGGGACATTCCACGAGAAAGGGAGAAATCGCCATGTTTGATATGGGGAAAGTTGGACAAGCCATCGGAGAGCTGCGCAAGAAGGCGAATATGACTCAGATGGAATTGGCGGATCGGCTGGGGATCAGCTATCAAGCGGTAAGCAATTGGGAGAGAGGGCAGTCGATGCCCGACATCTCCAAGCTGGCAGATTTGGCTGGTATTCTCGGTGTAAGTGTAGACGCTCTGCTCGGAGAAACACCGAAATCCGAGCTGCTGCACAGCGCGTTGGAAAATCGGATGGAGGCTTATCTGGAGACCCATTCGGTCAGCAACGAAGAAGTGGCGGAGTTGGCGCCTATCTTAAAACCTCGGCAGACAGAGCTTGCGGCAGCACGGTTGATGAAGGAATCCAGCCTGGAGGATCTGGCCGAGCTTGCCCCTTATCTAAGCAGGGAAACTTTGGACCAGTTGGCCGCTGCATCGGCAACCGCAGGGAACACAGACGGGATTGATGAATTAGCACCTTACCTGAGCCGAGAGGTTCTCGGGACTATTGCGATAGGTATGCAGGAGAGAGGAGAGGATGTGGAGGATCTCCTGCCGTATCTGGATCGGGCCGCAGTGGATCGTCTCTTCCTGGAGGGAGTTCGAAGAGAAGGGGATTTGGAGGAGCTAGCCCCTTTTACCAGCAAGGAAGCTTTGTTGCTGGGAGCTTTGCAGATTTTGAAAACCGGTGACTTGAGCGACATTGAGGACCTGCTGCCTTTTCTCGGAAAAGAGCAGTTGGCCATGATAGCGGAAGCTGCCTACGAGAAGGAAGGCCTGGAGGAGTTGGAGGAATTATTTCCGTTTTTGGACAAAGACGTTCTCGTCCGCTTGGCAGTGGATACCATGGAAAAGCACGGCATCGAAGCGCTCGAACCGATCCTGCCCTTTCTGCCAAGAGGAGCTTTGGACGAGCATTTGCGAAGTATCTTCGGCTTGAAGTAATCGATTCTCTCAACGAACGATTGATAGACATTTCAGGGACTTGCCCGCTAGGATGGAGCCATTCCCATGGAAAGGATGAGATGAGATGTTTGATATGAGACGAGTGGGGCAGACGATCAATGAAATGCGCAAAAAAGCGGACATGACCCAAATGGAACTGGCGGATCGGCTGGGGATCAGCTATCAAGCCGTGAGCAATTGGGAAAGAGGAACTTCGATGCCGGATATCTCCAAGCTGCCGGAGCTTGCAGAGCTGTTCGGAGTGAGCGTGGATGCGTTGTTAGGAAACGACCCGTCCTCTGGCCTGCTTCAAAGTGTACTGGAAAACAAGGTAGAGACGTACCTGTCGGCCCATGAGATCGGGGTGGAGGAAGTGGCAGAGCTCGCACCGATCTTGAAGCCTGCACAGACGCAGGAAGTTGTGGATCGGATGGGAGTTCCTCAGCGATTGTCTGACCTGGTGCCGCTCGCTCCGTTCCTCGGTCGTGAAATCCTTGATCCGCTTGTAGAACAAGCGGCTGCAGAGGGAGATTATGACGGGCTGGTGGGGATCGCCCCCTTTGTCAGCCGATCCGTATTGGACCGGCTGGCAGAATCAGCGGTTGGCCAAACAGAAAGGCTACGGCAGCTTCATGCTCTGGCTCCATTTATCAGCCGTGGGGTGTTGGATGGGCTAGCGATACGACTGATGGAAACCGGGTATCCGAAGGATGTGATTCCTCTCGCTCCCTTCGTAAGTCGGCCGGTAATGGATCAGCTGGCGGAAAGTGCTGCCGAGCGGGCAAGTTTCGTTCATTTGGAGGGGATCGCTCCCTTTGTCAGCAGAGAAGTTCTGGATCGATTGGCCCTTGATTCAGTAAGAAAGGGTTACCGTCAAGAACTTGTTGCCCTTGCGCCTTTTCTCAGTCGGGAAGCGCTTGACCAGTTGGCAGAACTGGCGATGGCGAACGGAGACTATGTTCATTTGGCTGGTCTTGCTCCTTTCTTGAGCCAAAGAACGCTGGCCGAGTTGGCAGCGCCGCTAACTTTGCGATCCCAAGCTTACCCGATTTTCAACCAAGCTTCCAAATAGAATCTTCTTTTTTCAAGTGGTAGAAAGGGAGTCAATCCGCTACAATAGAAAGAGCACGGGGATGGACCGGCGTGAACGGGTCCGTTCCTTTGCTCTTTCTTTGTTCGAACGATAAGCAAAGCAGAGGTGATCCGATTGAGCAGTTTGGCGGACAAGAGAACCCGCTTCGAGCAGCTGATGCAGTTTGCCGAAGTTCCGCAGGACGTGGTGGCGTCTTATTTCGCCGACGGCTATATCGAGCAGGTCGAGGTGAACGAAGGGAACAAGGCCTGGACCATCCATCTGATGAAGGAGCGATTGGTTCCGGCGGACGTTTACCGTTCCTTTTGCCGCATGATCCAGGAGAAGATTCAGCCGATCGCCAAGGTTCGTTTCATTATAAGATATGGAGAAAGTTGCCCGACCGAGCAATTGGTGGAAGAGTACTGGAGCATGCTGATTGAATGGGTGCAGAGGGAAGAAGTGTCCATCAACGGCTGGTTGACCAAGGCGAAGATGGAAGCGGCAGGCTCGCGCATTACGCTGCACCTTCTTGATCGCATCGGGTTGGACCTCGCTCGCAAAAAGCAGCTGGACCAGCTTATCATTCGCTTTTTCCGCGATTTTTTCGGCCAGGAGTGCCAGGTCACGCTTGTTATGTCCGAAAACCGGGAGCAGGAGCTGGAGCAGTTCGCCAAGCAGATTGAAGAAGAAGGCAACAGCGTCGTGCAGGAAATCTTCACCTCCATCGAAAAGGAAAACGAGAGCGGGAAGCAGGCAGAAGCGGAAATCAAGCTTATGCTCGGCTATGAGATCCGGGATACCCCGGTGCCGATTCAAACCATCCAGGATGTCGAGAAGAAGATTACGATTCAAGGGATGGTGTTTAATCTTGATTCCCGCGAGCTGAAGAACGGGAACACGCTGTTTATGTTCAACCTGACGGACTTTACCGATTCGATCATGGTCAAAGCGTTCGCCCGCAACAAGGATGATGCGAAGATTTACGGGCTGCTCGCGAACGGCAAGTGGATTCGCACTCGAGGGAAGGTGGAATACGATACGTTCAGCCAACCGCCGGAATTGATGTTCATCCCGTCGGATTTGTGCGAAGTAAGCGCACCCCCGGCGCGTAAGGATGAAGCATCGAAGAAGCGCGTCGAGTTCCACCTTCACACGGCCATGAGTACGATGGATGGCATTACCCCGATAGATGAATACATCAAGACCGCGGCCAAATGGGGAATGAAAGCGATAGCGGTGACCGACCACAGTACCGTTCAAGCCTACCCGGAAGCTGGCAAGGCGGCGAAGAAGCACGGCATCAAGGTGATTTATGGAGTCGAAGCCAATGTTGTGAACGACTCGGTTCCGATCGTCATGCAGCCCGATGATCGCTCCCTCACCGAGACAGACTATATCGTATTTGATATCGAAACCACGGGGCTGTCCGTGGTGAACAACAAGATCATTGAAATCGCCGGAGTCAAAATGCGCGGTGACCAGGTCATCGATCGATTCTCGACCTTTATCGATCCGCATGAGAACATTCCGTACAACATTACGCAGCTCACCAACATCACCAACGAAATGGTGCAGGGAGCTCCGGAGCTCGTTGAGATACTTCCGAAGTTTGTTGAGTTTGTGGGAGACAGCGTCATCGTGGCGCACAATGCTACCTTCGACATGGGCTTCATTCAACTAAATCTTAAGCAGCTCGGTTTACCGACACTGCCCAACCCCGTCCTCGATACATTGGAGTTGGCCCGCTTTCTGTACCCGGACATGAAGAACCACCGGCTGAACACCTTGTCTGCGAAGTTCAAGATCAGCCTGGAAAACCATCACCGAGCCATCGACGATGCGGAGGCGCTTGGCGGCATTCTGCACGGCATGCTGAAGGATGCGGTACAGGAGCGTGGATTCACGCGTCTGTCCGCTCTCAATGACAATGTCGGCAAGGACCTGTCCAACCAGCGGCCCTTCCACTGCAACATTTATGCGCGCACTCAGGCGGGCAAGAAAAACCTGTACAAGCTCATCTCGCTGTCGCATACCGAGCACTTTAACCGGGTTCCGACGATCCCGCGCACCCGTTTGAAGGAGTACCGCGAGGGGCTCATGATTATCTCCGGCTGTGAGAAGGGCGAGCTCTTCGAAACTGTGTTGAATAAATCGCGCGATGAAGCGGAGCGTGTAGCCGAGTTCTACGATGTGCTGGAAATCCAGCCGATCGAGATGTACCTCCACCTTGTGGATAAGGGACTCGTCGGCAGCAAGCTCGATTTGGAAAAGGCCGTCCGCACGATCTGCGAGATCGGCTATAAGCAGGGCAAGCCTGTCATTGCAACCGGAAATGTTCACTACTTGGACCCCCGCGATAAGATATGCCGGGACATTACCATTAACGGGATTACCGGCTTCAGT
Organism: Gorillibacterium sp. CAU 1737; assembly: GCF_039888655.1. Classification (NCBI taxonomy): domain Bacteria; kingdom Bacillati; phylum Bacillota; class Bacilli; order Caryophanales; family Paenibacillaceae; genus Gorillibacterium; species Gorillibacterium sp. CAU 1737. Next base: position 419,064 of record NZ_JBDQQO010000002.1, on the reverse strand, counting down.
CCGCTCAAGGATCAGCGCAAGCCGGATGCGCATTTCCGTACCACTGACGAAATGCTGGAGGAGTTTGCTTTCCTTGGAGCGGAAAAGGCGCGGGAAGTTGTTGTAGAAGCGACGGATCGCCTTGCCGACGAGTTCGAAGAGATCAGCCTGTTTCCACGCAAGGGGGGGCCAACCGACAACGGCCTGTTTTCCCCGATCATCGAAGGGGCCGAGGAAGAGATTCGCGATACGTGCTATTCGACAGCACGAGCCCTCTATGGGGAGCCGATTCCCGAGATTGTCACGGCTCGGCTTGAGAAGGAACTGAAGCCGATCATCGGCTACGGTTTCGCGGCGAACTACCTCATCTCCGAACGGCTCGTCAAGAAGTCGAATGCCGACGGGTACCTGGTCGGCTCGCGGGGATCGGTCGGCTCGTCCTTTGTCGCAACCATGCTCGGCATCTCGGAAGTGAACCCGCTTCCGCCGCACTACGTGTGTCCGTCCTGCAAACACAGTGAATTCTTCACAGACGGCAGCGTGCCATCCGGATTCGATCTTCCCGATAAGAGCTGCCCCACCTGCGGGGAGAAGCTGCGCGGGGAAGGGCAAGATATTCCGTTCGAAACGTTCCTCGGATTCAAGGGAGACAAGGTGCCTGATATCGACTTGAATTTCTCCGGGGAATATCAGCCGGTGGCACACAACTTCACGAAGATCATGTTCGGGGAGAAAAACGTCTTCCGTGCGGGCACCATCGGTACCGTTGCCGAGAAAACCGCCTTTGGCTATACCAAGAAATACGAAGAGCATATGGGCAAATCGTGGCGCAAAGCTGAAGTGGAACGGCTCGCCATGGGCTGTACCGGCGTGCGCCGCAGTACCGGCCAGCACCCCGGCGGTATTGTCGTGGTGCCGGACTACATCGATGTCGAGGATGTCACCCCGGTGCAATATCCGGCTGACGACACGAGCGCGGACTGGATGACGACGCACTTCGATTACCACTCCTTCGAAGAGAACCTGCTCAAGCTCGATATTCTCGGGCACGATGATCCGACGATGATGCGGATGCTTCAGGACTTGACCGGAGTCGACCCGACGACGATCCCGATGAACGACCCCAAAGTCATGAGCCTCTTCAGCTCGACCGAGGCGCTCGGGGTTAAGCCCGAGCAAATTCGAACGCCTGTCGCTACCTACGGGGTGCCCGAGATGGGAACTGGCTTTGTTCGTCAGATGCTGCAGGAGACGCATCCGACCACCTTTGCCGACTTGCTGCAGATCTCCGGGCTGTCGCACGGAACGGGTGTTTGGCTTGGCAATGCGCAGGAGCTTATCCGTCGGGGCGTCTGTACGATCAAGACGGTTATCGGCTGCCGAGATGACATCATGCTTTATTTGATCTACAAAGCCGGTATGGATGCAGGGCTTGCATTCAAAATCACGGAAAGCGTTCGGAAGGGTAAAGGACTCAGCGAGGAATGGAAAGACGAAATGCGCAAATGCAACGTTCCGGCCTGGTACATCGATTCCTGCGAACGCATCAAGTACATGTTCCCGAAGGCGCATGCTTCGGCGTACGTCATCTCTGCCGTTCGTACAGCCTATTACAAGCTGTATCATCCCATTGCTTACTATGCGACCTATTACTCCGTTCGGGCGGAGGACTTCGATATCGAGCTGTTCTGCCAAGGCTATGATGCGATCCTGAAGAAGCTGATTGAGATCGAAAACAAAGGCTTCCAAGCCGTTCCGAAGGAAAAGGCGATGTGTCCGGTTCTGGAAATGGGCCTCGAAATGACGGCGCGCGGGTTCAAGTTCAAGCCGCTCGACCTCTATCGCTCGCACGCGACGAAGTTCCTGGTCGACGGTGATTCCTTGATTCCTCCATTCTCCGCGATTGCGGGCATCGGGGAAAACGCCGCCAAGCAGATTGCTGCTGCGAAGGAAGAAGGAGACTTCCTTTCCGTAGAAGACTTCCAGCGTCGGGCCAAAGCATCGAAGACCGTCATTGAACTCCTCACGACCTTGGGCTGCTTCCGCGGGCTTCCGGAGTCGAATCAGCTTTCTCTTTTCTAAAGCTGCAACGGGTTCGCGAACGCATTAACCCGGAAGGGATACACTTTGGCTACAACCAATTTCTCCGGGGGAAATGTAAAGGTTTCTTGCTTTACGGCTATTGTAAGGGTACACCGGTTATGGTATAATTTTTTTTGGCAATAATGAAAGTAAACGTCCGTTTGCGAGAGAGTGGGGAAACCCACTCTTTACATTTATAAATCAGACCTCATCGGTTCCGGCAGCTGTGCCGCTCTGATTTGTCCGGTAAACGGCCCTGTTCCTTTTCGCAAGGGAACGGTTTCGCCGTATATCGTCATGCGTCAGGGAAAGTTGCGGGATTGAATTTCTCGCTTGCGAGCCGAGCGGCTGCGGGAACGGACAGTGAACAAGAGGGGTATAAAGGGGGTAAAACTCTTTGAGCGCGAACATCAAGTCCATCGTAGAAGACTTCGCTCTGACGTGGCTGACCGAGCACGGCTTTGAGCTGGTGGATGTGGAGTATGTAAAAGAAGGCAGCAATTGGTTTCTGCGCATCTATGTGGACAAGGACGGCGGAATCGACATTGACGACTGCGGCAGGATCAGCGAATTCGTAAGTGCGAAGCTGGATGAACTCGATCCCATTTCAGACGCGTACTTCCTGGAGGTCTCTTCTCCCGGAGCCGAGCGTCCGCTCAAGAAGCCGCAGGACTTCGTAAAAGCAGAAGGCAAAACGGTGTTCATCACGACGTATGAGCCGATTCAGAAGCTAAAGGAATTTGAAGGGCTGCTCACCAAGGTTACCGATGAGCATCTGACCGTTCGAGTGGGGAAGAAAGAATACGAGATTCCGCGCGACAAGGTCGCCGGAGCACGGCTTGCCATCGTCTTCTAGTCGTAGGAGAGCTGTCACACCATGGAAGGGGGAATCAACAGCGCCATGAACACCGATTTTATCGACGCGCTGCAAGAAATTGAAACAATGAAAGGCATCAGCAAGGACATCTTGATCGAAGCGATCGAGGCGGCCTTGATCTCCAGCTACAAACGCAATTTTAATACAGCCCAGAATGTTCGCGTGGATGTAAACCGTCAAACCGGCGTTATCAAGGTCTACGCGCGGAAGACGGTGAGCGAGGAGGTCCTCGATCCGAGGCTGGAGATCTCCCTGGAGGCGGCTCGCGAAATCAGCGGAAACTTTGTGCTCGGCGATATCGTCGAGATTGAGGTAACCCCTCGTGATTTCGGCCGCATTGCAGCGCAAACGGCAAAGCAGGTGGTCACCCAGCGCATTCGGGAAGCCGAGCGCGGGCTCATCTACAATGCCTTCATCGAAAAGGAAGAGGACATCGTGACGGGGATTGTGCAGCGCCAAGACACCCGGAGCCTGTTCGTCGACCTGGGCAAGGTGGAAGCCGTGCTGCCGCTTACCGAGCTGATGCCGGGTGAGAAGTTCAAACACAACGACCGCATCAAGGCCTACATCACGAAGGTAGAGAACACGACGAAGGGACCGCAAATCTTCCTGTCCCGCACCCATCCGGGCCTTCTCAAGCGACTGTTTGAACTCGAGGTTCCTGAAATTTACGACGGAGTCGTCGAAATTCGCTCGGTTGCACGGGAAGCCGGCCTTCGTTCGAAGATTGCGGTTCATTCCCGCAATTCCGAAGTGGATCCCGTCGGGTCCTGCGTCGGACCGAAGGGCATTCGCGTGCAAACGATCGTGAACGAGCTGCGCGGCGAGAAGATCGATATCGTCCGCTGGTCCGATGCGGTTGAAGAGTACGTAGCGAACGCCCTCAGCCCTTCCAAGGTGCTGGAGGTTAACGTATTCGAGAATGAAAAGATGTCTCGTGTCATCGTCCCGGATCATCAGCTGTCGCTGGCCATCGGCATCAAAGGGCAAAATGCCCGCCTGGCCGCCAAGCTGACCGGTTGGAAGATCGACATCAAGAGTGAAACCCAAGCCGAGCAGGAATACGGCCGGCCCAGATCGTTAACAGACGAAATGCAGCAGGACTCGATCAGCATCGACTGATCAGCCAGGCTAAAGGTTCGGCAGCAAGGGAATTGAACAGGCGGTGGTACGAATGAAGCAGCGAAAAATCCCCATGCGCAAATGCGTGGCGTGTCAGCAAATGATGCCCAAGAAGGAATTGATCCGGGTCGTCCGTACGCCGGAAGGCGAAACCGAGATTGACCTCAGAGGCAAAAAGTCGGGACGCGGCGCTTATCTGTGCGGCAAATTGTCCTGCTTCAAGCTCGCATCGAAGAACAAGGCACTCGACCGGGCGCTGAAGGCGCCGGTTGGGGCGGACATCTACCGGAGGCTCGAGCAGGACTTCATCAAGTCGGAAGAGGAGTTTCGGGCTGTGCAAGCAGAGGTGGGTGACGACGATGGAGAATAACAAATTCTACAACCGGATGGGGCTTGCGATGAGGGCGGGCAAGGTGGTGCACGGAGATCAAGCCGTGCTCGATGCCGTTCGTTCCAAGGAAGCGAAGCTGGTTGTCGTCGCAACCGATGCGTCGGACAACACACGCAAGAAGGTAGCCGACAAGTGCAGTCATTACCAGATCCCGCTTGTGGAATACGGTGTCCGAGATGATCTGGGCGCCGCGATCGGGAAAGAATCTCGGGTTGTCGTAGCCGTGACAGACGCTGGATTCGCGCGGCTGTTAACCGAGAGCCAGGGAAAACCTGCGGAGGTGGAACGATTTGAATAAACAAGACAATAATAAAGATAAGCTCAGGGTGTACGAATACGCCAAATCCTTGAATATGAGCAGTAAGGAGATTATTACTATTCTTAAACGACTGAATATATCCGTTAATAACCACATGAGCGTCATGGAAAATAATTCTGTTCAAGCGGTGGAGAAATTCTTCCACGATGTGAAGTCGAATGCGGCAGCAAAGCGGGCGCAAGAAGGCGGCTCCAGCAACAAGCAAGGCCAAGGTTCCTCGAACAACGGACCGAAGGGCCAAGGAGGAGACCGTCCTCGTTCGGGAGGCAACGGGGGACAATCCGGCAATCGTCCGGCAGCTCCTGCAGCCGCTGAAGGAGGAAGCTCGGCAACTGCTGCGCAAGGTTCTTCGCAAGAAGAACGCGGAACGGCGGAACGTCAAGGGCAAGCGAACAGCGAATCCCCGCGTCCGCAAGGCGAACAGCCGGCTCGCAGCGATCGTCCGCAAGGTCAAGGCCAAGGCGGATACAACCGTGATGGCGGGCAAGGCCGTCCGCAAGGCCAAGGTGGCGGCGGATACAACCGCAGCGGCGGTCAAGGCCGTCCGCAGGGTCAAGGCGGCGGCGGATACAACCGTGATGGCGGTCAAGGTCGTCCGCAGGGTCAAGGCGGCGGCGGATACAACCGTGATGGCGGTCAAGGTCGTCCGCAAGGTCAAGGCGGCGGATACAACCGCGATGGCGGTCAAGGCCGTCCGCAAGGACAAGGCGGCGGATACAACCGCGATGGCGGCCAAGGTCGTCCGCAAGGCCAAGGCGGCGGCGGATACAACCGTGATGGCGGTCAAGGCCGTCCGCAAGGACAAGGCGGCGGCGGGTATAACCGCGATGGCGGTCAAGGCCGTCCGCAGGGTCAAGGCGGCGGGTACAACCGCGATGGCGGCCAAGGCCGTCCGCAAGGCCAAGGCGGCGGTCAAGGTCGTCCCGGCGGTCAAGGCGGCGGCGGATACAACCGCGATGGCGGTCAAGGCCGTCCACAAGGCCAAGGCGGATACAACCGTCCCGGCGGTCAAGGTGGCGGTCGCCCGCAGGGTCAAGGCGGCGGCTACGGCCAACGTCCTGCTTCGAGCACACCGGCACCGGCATCCACGACGGCCAACCGTCCGGAACCGCGCCGTCTGAAGGAGAAGGAAAAGGACACCAAAACCCCGGCTCGCGCACATGACGCTGGCGGACGTCCGAACCGTAACGCTTATGTTCCAGGCGTAGACGAAATGGATGTCAAAGCGAATGAAGGCGTAGCCTCCAAACGTCAAAAAACCGGCAAACGGTATGACGATCGCAGTGGAGGCCGCAATAACCGGAACAGAGGCCGCAATCAGGCTCCTATGGTCCGCAGGGAGAAGATTGACAACACGCCGAAGAAGATTATCGTGCGCGGTGCGATGACCGTCGGTGAAGTTGCCAAGCTGCTTCACAAAGACCTTTCCGAAGTCATCAAGAAGCTTCTGCTCATGGGAACGATGGCTACGATCAACCAAGAGCTGGATCTTGATGCGATCCAACTGCTTGCTACCGAGTTCGGCGTTGAAGTCGAACTGAAGATTGCGGTGGATGAAGACAACTTTGAAGCCATTGAAGAAGTGGACGCTGAAGCTGATCTGCTCGAACGTCCGCCGGTTGTCACCATCATGGGTCACGTCGACCACGGCAAGACGACGCTGCTTGACGCCATCCGCGAATCCAGTGTCACCGAAGGAGAAGCCGGTGGCATCACCCAGCACATCGGGGCCTACCAAGTCGAAGTCAATGGCAAGAAGATCACGTTCCTGGATACCCCGGGCCACGAAGCCTTCACCTCGATGCGGGCACGCGGCGCTCAAGTAACGGATATCACCATTCTTGTGGTGGCAGCGGACGACGGCGTTATGCCGCAAACGGTGGAAGCCATCAACCATGCGAAGGCAGCAGGCGTTCCGATCATTGTTGCCGTCAACAAGATCGACAAGCCGGGCGCGAATCCCGACAAGATCAAGCAAGAGCTGACCGAATATGAGTTGGTTCCCGAAGAGTGGGGCGGAGACACGATCTTCGTCAACATCTCGGCGAAGCAGCGCACGAACCTGGAAGAGCTGCTCGAGATGATCCTTCTCGTCTCCGAAGTCAAGGAACTGCGGGCGAACCCCGACAAGCGGGCGAGAGGCACCGTTATCGAAGCCGAGCTCGACAAGGGCAAAGGTCCGGTTGTTCGCGTCTTGATTCAAAATGGTACGCTCAAGGTTGGGGACAGCTTCATCGCTGGCGTAAGCTTCGGCCGTGTCCGTGCCATGGTCAATGACAAAGGCAAGCGTCTCAAGGAAGCGGGACCTTCCACTCCGGTGGAAATTACCGGTCTTACCGAAGTGCCGCATGCGGGTGACCCATTCCTGGCATACGAAGATGAGCGCAAAGCACGCGCAATCGCAGAACGCCGTGCCAGCACTCTCCGTCAAACGGAGTTTGGGGCGAATGTACGCGTAACCCTTGATGATCTCTTCAAGCACATTCAAGAAGGCGAGATCAAGGACCTGTTTGTCATCATCAAGGCAGACGTACAAGGCTCTGCTGAGGCCCTTCGCAGCTCGCTGGAGAAGATCGACATCGAAGGCGTTCGCGTCAAGATCATCCACACGGGTGTAGGTGCGATCACGGAATCCGACGTTTCGCTCGCATCCGCTTCGAACGCGATCATCATCGGCTTCAACGTTCGTCCGGAGCCGCAAGCCAAGCTCACGGCAGATCAAGAGAAGGTTGACCTTCGCCTGCACCGCATCATCTACAACGTCATCGAGGAAATCGAGCAGGCGATGAAGGGAATGCTGGATCCGGTCTTCAAGGAAAACATCATCGGCCATGCCGAAGTCCGGAACGTCTTCAAGGTTTCGAAGATCGGCTCCATCGCCGGTTGTATGGTAACGCAAGGCAAGATCAGCCGTTCGGCAGAAGCGCGTCTCATTCGCAACGGCATCGTGGTTTACGAAGGCAAGATCGATTCCTTGAAACGGTTCAAGGATGACGCGAAGGATGTAGCCCAAGGCTACGAATGCGGTATCACTCTCGAGAAATACAACGACCTCAAGGAAGGCGACGTCATCGAAGCCTTCGTCATGGAAAAGGTAGAGAGGTGATCAGAAATTGGCCAGAATTCGTACCGGCCGGGTAGCGGAAGAGATCAAGAAGGAACTCAGCCAGATTCTGCAGCTTGAATTCAAGGACCCGCGTCTCGGGTTCCTGACAATTACCGGTGTAGAGGTCACCAATGACCTCTCGCAGGCCAAGGTCTATCTCAGCGTCCTCGGTTCCGAGGAACAGCGGGAAGCGTCTCTCAAGGCGCTTGCCCGCGGGAAAGGCTTCCTTCGCTCCGAGCTTGGCAAAAAGATACGGCTCCGAATCGTTCCGGAGCTCATCTTCAAATTCGACCATTCCATCGATTACGGAAGCAAGATAGAATCCTTGCTTGCGGATCTGAACGATGGAAAGGCAGAGGAATGAGCGGCAGCTTGCCGCTCTTTTCTGAGCAGCTAAAAGAAGCCGCGCGATTTCTTCGCGAGGGGAACGATTTTCTGGTGGTGTCCCATGTCAGTCCTGACGGGGACGCCATCAGTTCTACTTTGGCGCTTGGAGAGATTCTGACTCAGCTTGGCAAACGGTACACGCTCATCAACGAATCCGGCAATCCGGCGAAATTTGCTTTTCTAGCCGGGGATCGAGTCATACTCAATGACGCGGAGGAGCCGGAGGTTTCCTTTAGCCAAGTGGTCACGGTCGATTGTGCGGACTATGCCCGTCTTGGACGCGTTCGCGACCGCATTGCCGAGGAAACACCGCTGCTCAACATCGATCATCATCCGACCAACGATGCGTTCGGGACCGTTGCCCTTCTTCGGCCGGATGCCGCTGCTACGGCTGAAGTCCTCTATGCCCTCATCGAAGAACTGGGGCTCACGTGGAACCGGGATCTCGCCACCTTTATCTATACCGGACTTCTTACCGATACCGGTGGATTTCGCTATTCCAATACCACCTCTGGCGTAATGAAGATTGCCTCGAAGCTGCTTGACGAAGGGGTTCCCGCCAACACGTTGGCGGAACGGCTTCTGGAGCGGCTGACCTTCACCCAGGTTCGCCTTCTCCAGAGAGGGTTGTCGACGCTCGCGCTTTCGCCGGACGGCAAAATCGCTTGGGTCAGCATCACTCATTCGGATATTGAAGAGCTTGGGGCGACGAGTGACGACCTGGATAACCTCGTCAGTTACCCGCGCAACATTGAAGGCGTGGAGCTGGGGATCTTATTTAAGGAGACGAAGCCTGGGATCTTCAAGGTAAGCCTGCGATCCAATGGGGAAGTCAACGTGGCTCAATTGGCACAAGCTTTTGGCGGAGGCGGCCATGTTCGCGCGTCGGGTTGTTCCATTCCCGGAACGCTCGATGAGGTTGTGGCTCGCGTCCTGGAGGAAGCGGGGAAAGCATGGGCATGAATGACCACGAGTTGAAAGAAGGGTATGAAGGCGTTCTTCCGGTTTGGAAGCCGGTCGGCTTCACCTCGCATGATGTCGTGGCCAAAGCCCGGCGTCTGCTCGGTGTCCGCCGGATCGGACACACCGGAACGCTCGACCCGGCCGTAACCGGGGTCCTCCCGCTATGCGTGGGACGAGCTACCCGGGTTGTGGAATACATCCAGGAGTTACCCAAGGAATACGAAGCCGAGCTCACCGTGGGCTATTCGACGGATACCGAGGATGCTACCGGTGAAGTGGTCGAGAGCGTGGAGCACGTGCAGCTGGATCGGGAACAGGTGCTTCAGGTTCTGGACCGCTTTCTAGGCGTGATTGAGCAAGTTCCGCCGATGTACTCCGCCGTCAAGGTGGAGGGCAAGAGGCTTTATGAGCTCGCAAGAGCAGGCGTGGAAGTGGAGCGAAAAGCAAGGAAAGTGGAGATTTACGGATTGGACGTGCTCTCCATGAACCTGGAGGATCGACATCCGAGCCTTCGTTTCCGCGTTCGCTGCTCGAAGGGGACGTACATTCGAACCCTTTGTACGGATATCGGCCGAGCGCTTGGCTATCCTGCTGTTATGTCCGAGCTTGTTCGGACGAGCACCGGCGGCATTCGCCGTGAGCAGTGCTTGACGCTCGAAGAGATTGCGGAGCGAGTGAGCAACGGCAGCTTGGCTGCCTGCTTGCTGCCAGCGGATGTTGCCATTTCCCACCTGCCTGAGGTTCATCTTCCCGCCCGTGAGGCCCAATTCGCTTTGCAGGGAAGAACGGTTCGTACGAACCCTGTTCCGGGCCACGAAGCATGGGCAGAAGGGCTGTGCCGGGTTTACGGTCAGCCGGATTCAGAGGAAGCAGAACGGTTCCTCGGTCTCTTCTGCTATGATCCTTCCGGCAAGCTGTTAAAGCCCGAAAAGGTCTTCGCCTGACGACGGAATCACGCATTTTATTCAAAGGGTATTTTGCCTTCTAAGGCATCATTCTTAAGAACCGGAGAACGACGATCATGCATGTCATTGAGCTGAACCATCCCTATCAACCGACACAGGAGCTGGCTCATTCCCCGGGACTCGTTCTCGCGATCGGCGATTTTGACGGAGTCCATCAAGGTCATCGGGAAGTGATCCGACGCGCGATTTCACGAGCAGCTGAGCGCAAGCTGGCTTCTGCCGTGATGACCTTTCATCCTCATCCGCGTGAAGTTCTCGGACGAGAGATGTACCGGCATATCCTGACTCCGCTCCCGGACAAGCTTCGCTTGATGGAGGAGCTGGGGCTGACCTATACTTTCCTGGTCAAGTTCGATCAAGCCTTTTCCCAACTGACTCCCGAGGAGTTCGTGGAACAAGTGCTCGTGAAGCTGAACCTGGACACGGTCGTGGTTGGCTTTGATTTCCGCTTCGGCCGGGGAGGCGCAGGAACGCCTGATTCCCTCGCAACGCTAGCCCATGGCAGGTTTGCTGTCGAAGTGGTTCGACCCTTTCAGTCCGATGGACAAAAGGTGAGCAGCACGCTCATTCGAGAGAGCTTGACGGAAGGGCAGCTGGAGCAGGCGAACCGTCTTCTTGAGCGACCCTATTCGATCAGCGGGGAAGTCGTAACCGGAGCAGGGAGAGGTCGAACGATCGGCTTCCCGACGGCGAACATTCAGCCGGCTCACAAATATGTCATCCCGGCTAATGGGGTTTATGTCGTTACGGCTGAGACCGATTCGGGTACGTACGGCGGCGTCATGAACATTGGAGTGAAGCCCACCTTTCATGTAGACGAAGGGCGCACGCTGGAAGCCCACCTGTTCGACTATACCGGCTCTCTCTACGGGGAGAAGCTGCGGGTTCATTTCCATGCCATGCTCCGCCCGGAAAAGAAATTTTCGTCTGCTGAGGAACTGATCGCTCAGATCAAGCTCGACGCGGAAGAGGCCAAGTCTCGCTTGAAGTCTTTGTAACATCTATGCTATACTAATCAACGGTATTGCTACAGAACCTTTGCTTGGATGCGCGCACTCACCGGCGGCTTCTGGGCTCATGGGGATGGAATACCGAACCATTATGGCTAAAAGGAGGTGAGCGTACATGGCATTGACCCAGGAACGGAAACAAGAGTTGATTTCCGAACATAAGGTTCACGATACGGACACGGGTTCCCCCGAAGTTCAAGTTGCGATCCTGACGGAAAACATCGTCAACCTGAACAACCATCTGCGCATTCACAAGAAAGATCACCATTCTCGTCGAGGACTGCTTCAAATGGTCGGACAGCGCCGCAAGCTGCTGGCTTACCTGAAGAACAAAGACGTGAAACGGTACAGCGCGTTGATCGAAAAGCTCGGTCTCCGCAGGTAATATGGAACGCGGGAAGCAACCGGTGCTCCCCCATACCGCATGGTTTGGGGGACGGGGTTGCTTTTTCTTGGATTATTCGCCTTTCCAGATTGCGCCGATTGAGTCAGCTATTGCCTGCTCAGGTGCAAGCGAAAACAAGCTTGACCCCCACAACGTGTTCTCCCGTGCGCAAGCGAGACGTTTTCCTACATAAGGTGACTGTCGGTTGCCGATGCGTCGAAACCTCCCTTGCCCGCGGTTTCTATAAGGAATTTGTAACCGCTTCTCCCATCCGTACAAGGGTGGAGGAAGCGACATTTGCTGTTTCAAGGGATGAAGCATAATAAGTAGAAGAAACAAGCCTTCCGGTTATCGGGACGAGCATACTCATCGTTATGCTCCAGATGTGGAAGGATTAAGGTACGGCCCATTGTTAGGTTAGAGTAGGAGGCAGACATGGAAAAAATCATTCAGTTCGATTTGGCGGGAAGGACGTTCAGTCTGGAGACCGGCAAATTGGCCAAGCAAGCCAACGGAGCCGTAATGGCTCGGTACGGAGACACCGCTGTTCTGTGTACGGTAACCGCATCGTCTGAGCCGAAGGATCTCGACTTCTTTCCGCTTACCGTAAACTACGAAGAACGGATGTATGCGGTAGGCAAAATCCCGGGGGGTTACATCAAGCGCGAAGGCCGCCCCACCCAAAAAGCGATTCTGGCGAGCCGGTTGACCGACCGCCCGATTCGCCCGCTCTTCCCTGAGGGGTTCCGCAATGACGTACAGATCGTAAACCTCGTCATGAGCGTGGATCAAGACTGCGCCCCCGACATCGTAGCGATGATCGGGACCTCGGCTGCCCTGTCGCTGTCCGACGTTCCGTTCAACGGACCGATCGGCGGCGTCATCGTAGGCCGCATCGACGGTGAATTCATCATCAACCCGACGGTGGAGCAGGCGGAGAAGACGGAGCTGTTCCTCGTCGTAGCCGGCACGAAGGACGCCATCATGATGGTGGAAGCGGAAGCACACGAAGTGCCGGAAGAGATCATGCTCGAAGCGATCATGTTCGGTCACGACGAAATCAAGAAGATCGTGGCGCAGATCGAAGCGATGGTGAGCGAAATCGGCAAGCCGAAGATGGAGGTTAAGCTCCATCAAGTCGATGCCGAGGTTAACCGTGACGTTCGCGAGTATGCGCAAGGTCGCTTGGTGGAGGCGGTTCGCATCAGCGAAAAGCAAGCCCGTCAAGAAGCGATCGATGCCATCAACGCAGAAGCCGTTGCCCATTTCGGAGAAAAGTACGAGCTTGACGGGGACAAGATCGACGATGTCAAGGAAGTGCTGTACGACATCGTGAAGGAAGAAGTTCGCCGCTTGATCACGCACGACAAGGTGCGTCCGGACGGCCGCGCACTCGACGAAATCCGTCCGATCAGCTGCGACACATCACTCCTTCCCCGCACGCACGGCTCTGCGCTCTTTACGCGTGGACAAACCCAGGCGCTCAGCGTTTGTACGCTTGGCGCGCTCGGCGATGTTCAAATCCTGGACGGACTCGACCTTGAAGAGTCGAAGCGGTTCATGCATCACTATAACTTCCCGCCGTTCAGCGTTGGCGAAGCCCGTCCGCTCCGTGCACCAGGCCGTCGTGAAATCGGTCATGGCGCCCTCGGCGAACGCGCGCTCGAGATGGTGCTGCCGGATGAAGCGGAGTTCCCGTACACGATCCGTCTCGTAGCCGAGGTTCTGGAATCGAACGGTTCCACCTCTCAGGCCAGCATCTGCGCAAGCTGCATGGCCATGATGGACGCCGGGGTTCCCATCAAGGCGCCGGTTGCCGGTGTCGCCATGGGGCTGATCAAGGACGGCGAGCACGTGTCGATCCTGACGGATATCCAAGGCATGGAAGACCACCTGGGCGACATGGACTTCAAGGTAGCCGGAACCAAGAAGGGCGTCACCGCCATCCAGATGGACATCAAGATCGATGGCATCGACCGTCGGATTCTGGCCGAAGCGCTGGAGCAAGCCTACAAGGGTCGCCTGCACATCATGGACAAGATGCTCAGCACCATCAGCGAGCCGCGCAAGGAGCTGTCCAAGTACGCTCCGAAGATCATCATCATGCAGATCAATCCGGACAAGATCCGCGATGTCATCGGTGCTGGCGGCAAAATCATCAACAAGATCATCGAGGAGACCGGCGTCAAGATCGACATCGAACAGGATGGCAAGGTATACATTGCCTCCTCTAACCAAGAGATGAACGAGAAGGCACGCTCCATCATTGAAGGCATCGTCCGCGATGTCCTCGTGGGTGAGATCTATGTGGGTACCGTGAAGCGCGTAGAGAAGTTCGGGGCATTTGTCGAAGTGCTTCCTGGCAAGGAAGGGCTCGTTCACATTTCCCAACTGTCCACGGAACGCGTAGCCAAGGTGGAGGACGTCGCCAACATCGGGGATACCCTCACGGTGAAGGTAACCGAGATCGACCCGCAGGGAAGAATTAACCTTTCCCGCAAGGTTGTCCTTGACCCGACAGCTTCTGCTGAGGTCGTCCGCACCCCTCGTCCAGAAGGCGGCCGTCCTTCGGGTGACCGTCCCCGCGGTCCTCGCCCGGAACGGAGATAACTGAGACGTACTTCTCACAACGGAAGGCATAGCAAGAGGGAGACAGGTTCTCCCTCTTTTTTGTGTTCGGTTTCGGGCATACCCGGTGCTTCGCCAGACCTTCTAAGCTTGGCCTCCTCCGCATACGATGAAGCAAAAGAGGTCGGTACTGGCCTGAAACGGAGGCGGCTGTGGTGCGGAAGCCGAATGATCGTATCCTTATCTTCGCGTTTGTCTTAGTGGTGGCGATAATCGGGGCCTCGGGACCTTGGCTTGGTGTGGATGCTTTTGTGGCGTCCGTGAAGATCAATGGGGAGGCAGGAGAGGTTGCCGTTGCCTATCCGTCATCCGGTCCAGCCGATACCCCCATGAAAGAAGAGGCCCTGCGCATGCGAATCCAGACCGAGGCGGCCAATCGGAGCATTCCGCCGATCAATGCCCAAATTGATCGGGTATGGAAAGCCATCCCTGGCTACAACGGAGTCGAAGTCGACCAAGAGAAGACCTTAAAGCTTGCCCTTGCACGCAGAATAAGCGAGAAGGACCCTCTTCCTTTTGTGTTCAGCGAGACGAAGCCGTCCATTAATCTGAAGGACCTTGCGGTGGAGCCGATCTATAAAGGCAATCCTGAAAAACCGATGGTTGCCCTCATGATCAACGTTGCGTGGGGAGAGGAATACTTGCCGGGCATGCTGGAAACCTTGCTTAACGAAAATGTTCGTGCTACATTCTTCTTTGACGGTTCATGGCTGTCGAAGAATGTGGAGCTCGCCAAACGGATTGGTGCAGCCGGGCATGAACTTTCCAATCATGCTTACAGTCATCCCAACATGAGCCAGTTGAGCCGTACCCAAGCGGCTAATGAAATTTCGAAGACAGAGACCCTGCTAAAGGAAAAGCTGGGGGTGCAGAATGTTTGGTTTGCACCGCCATCGGGTGATTTCGACGAGGAGACGGTTCGCATCGCCAAGGAGCAGGGGCTGTCGACGGTCTTGTGGACCGTGGATACCGTGGATTGGAAGAAACCGGCGCCTTCCGTTATCGTGAGGCGAGTGAATTCACGTGTTGAGCCCGGCTCCCTCATCCTGATGCATCCTACTGCGCCGACTCGAGATGCCCTTCAGGAGGTCATCCGATCCATCAAGCGAAAGGGACTTGCACTTGGAACCGTGAGCGAGGTTCTCTCGACCAAGCGAGTCACCCAATTGGAATGGTCTGACCGTATCCCGCTTCCGGGGGCAGGAGAAGCCCCGGTCTCGATCAATGAATATGGAGGTACTCCGTGATCAAACATCAATTGTCCAACGGCCTGAGGGTCGTTCTGGAGCCGATTCCCACCCTGCGTTCCGTTTCATTCGGCATTTGGGTGAAGGCTGGCTCGCGCAACGAACGTCCCGAGCAGAACGGCGTTACTCATTTTATCGAACATATGCTTTTTAAAGGGACAGAAAAGCGGACGGCGAAGGACATCGCCGATATCTTTGACGGCATCGGGGGGAACGTGAACGCCTTTACGGCGAAGGAATATACCTGCTACTATGCCAAAGTACTCGATGACCACCTGCCCATCGCGGTAGAGGTGCTCGCCGATATGTTCTTCCACTCCCGTTTTGATGCTGAGGAATTAGACAAGGAACGCGGTGTGATTCTGGAGGAAATCTCCATGTACGAAGACACACCGGACGACCTGGTTCACGACCTCATCTCCAAGGCGGCTTACGGCACGCACCCGCTCGGTTCAACGATCCTGGGTCCGGAGGAGAACCTGAAACGCTTTACCCCCGATACACTTCGGCATTATATGAAGGATCGCTATCGTGTGGAGGATATTGTCATTGCCATCGCGGGCAACTACCCGGCTGACATTCTGGAGCTGTTGGAAGAGAAATTTGGTTCGTACCGCAATGCGGGAACTGCAGCCGAGACCGAGCCGCCGACCTTTTTATCCGGCCTTGAAGTGCACAGCAAGAAAACCGAGCAAACCCACCTTTGCCTTTCTCTTCCGGGATGTTCCTTGAAGGATGATCGCCTCTATGCGATGGTGCTGCTTAACAATGCCATTGGAGGAGGCATGAGCTCCCGCTTGTTCCAGGAGATCCGTGAAAAACGCGGGCTTGCATATTCTGTCTACTCCTATCATTCCGCTCATGCAGACAGCGGGATGTTCACCATCTACGCGGGCACCGCGCCCAAACAGACGGAAGAGGTGCTTAAGCTTACCTTTGAGCTGCTTGGCCAAGTGGTGGAAGAGGGCTTAACCCCGGAAGAGCTGAAAAGATACAAGGAACAGCTGAAGGGCAGCCTCATTCTCGGACTGGAAAGCTCCGGGAGCCGTATGAACCGCGTTGGCAAAAACGAGCTCATGCTCGGCAAGCACGACACCATCAATAACATCCTCGCGCGGATTGAAGCGGTCACGCTGGAGGAGATGGGGGAGCTCACTCGCGAGCTGTTTGCCCATCCGTTCGCAGCCTCGCTCGTCGGCGCAAGCGACAAGGCTGTTCAGGCCGTCAGGAGGGATTGCTTTGTCTCATCAAGTGCTCATTAAAAAACTTTCGGGCCACGAGGATTTACCGCTTCCCGAGCGGATGTCGGAGCTTGCTGCAGGCTTCGATCTATATGCGGCAGTAAGCGAGCCGGTTGAATTGAAGCCGGGAGAGCGAGCGCTCATTCCCGCCGGGTTTCAAATGGCCATGCCGCCCGAGCTGGAGGCGCAAATCCGTCCTCGCAGCGGGCTCGCCTTGAAGCACGGGATCACCTGTTTGAACTCCCCTGGTACAATCGACGCGGATTATCGCGGAGAAGTGAAGGTTTTGCTTGTGAATCTCGGCAGTGAACCCTTTCTCATCAATCGTAGGGAGCGGATCGCCCAGATGGTGTTCCAACGGGTTCCTCAAGTCACATTGTCAGAAGCGGACGAGCTTCCCGAATCGGGGAGAGGCGCTGGAGGATTCGGGCATACGGGAACTCGATAAACCCCTGGCAATGATGCTTTCCGGTTATTGGAGAACGAGCAGGGGCTGCCCCTACGGGTGGCCCTTTTGCGTGGAATCGGATATCGGTCATTGAAAAATTAGGAAACCCGGAGTAAGCTTATCCCGTATTAGGAATTTGGCGGAAAAAGCGTGGTTCGACCAGAACGTGTTTTCAAATGGAGGGCTCATGGTCCTATGAGCTTTCGACTTAAAAACAGGCTCCGGGTGAAACTAGACTAAGGAGCTGCGAGGAAATGACTATCCGCTTTTGCTGACAAGAGCTCACGAGTCTGGGGGTTTGTCAGCCAATTCGCGGTACGTTTCGTCGCAGTCTTTAACAAGCACCGCCTAACGGCCGGGAGGAACTTCAATCATGCAGCTGGAACAGAAGCAATCTTTTTATAAGAAGCCATTCTTCGTCTTCACCGTTCTCGTGGTTATCAAGATTTATTTGTCGTGGTTCGTCATCTTCGGTGCGGAACCCGAGGCCCTTCCGCTTCTCATCTCATTGATCTCCGTGTGGGTGCCGTTTTTTGGAATCGAGCTCCTGGCTTCCAAGCGAAAGTACTTGGCTTACTTGATCGTGAACATCGTGCTGACCTCGATCTATTTTGCCGCCATTATGTATTACAAGTACTATGGGGTTATCGTGACATACCGAGCCCTGCAGCAGGCCAATCAAGTCACGCAGGTAAGCGGCAGCGTCATGCATCTGATGCACCCCTATTTCCTTTTGATTTATGTGGACATCGTGGTCATGCTGCTATTGCAGCTATTCGTTCGTCCCTTCCGTACCTGGGGGAGAGAGCGGGAGAGGACCGCGCTTCGCAAATGGGCAGCGATTGGACTTGCGCTTTCCTTTGTCATCTCCGTTACAGCGGTTAGCGTCCATCGGAACATTGTCAATGAAGTCAAACGCGCTCAACAGATGGGCATCCTCAACTATGAGGTATACACCATCGCCTCTGACCTGGTAAAAGGACCGGAGAAGGCCGTTCCCGTTACCCCGCAAATGGTGCAGGCGATCAAAGGAACGAGCCCGATTGATCCGACAACGGCCAATACCCTCGCCGGAATCGCGAAGGGCCGCAACATCATCGTTATCCAGTTGGAAGCTTTCCAGGACATCCTGATCGGCAAGTCCATCGACGGCATCGAGCTGACGCCAACCATGAACAAGCTTGCCAAGGAGAACGTCTACTTCAATAATTTCTTCCAGCAGGCGGGGCAGGGCAATACATCCGATGCGGAATTCCTGCTCAACACTTCGCTGTTTGTTCCGCCCAATGGAGCGGCGGCCCAAACCTATGTGGGGAAGCAGCTTCCCAGTCTGCCCAAGCTGTTCAAGAAGGAAGGCTACGAAACGGCCACCTTCCACACGAACGATGTGGAGTTCTGGAACCGCAAAGAGCTGTATGCTGCACTCGGCTTCGATAAACATTATGACAAAACCTTCTTCCAGGATGAGGACTTCCTGTTCTTCGGGGCATCGGACCCGGTGCTCTATAAGAAGACAGCGGACGAGATGGCGCGCATGCAGAAGAGCGGGCAAAAATTTTATGCGAATGTGATCTCCATGTCCAGTCATCACCCGTTCAACATGCCGGCAGAGCGTCGGCTGATCCAACTGCCGGACAAGTACCAGGACACCTTCGTCGGGGACTACATCACCGCTGAGAATTATGCGGATCACGCCCTCGGCCAGTTCATTGATGAGCTGAAGGCAAACGGCGTCTGGGACAACAGCTTGATCGTTCTCTACGGCGACCACATGGGGATGCCTATCTATTCCCTGACGGACTACGAGAAGGACTTGTTGAAGGATTACCTGGGTCGTGAATACAATTATCAGGATATGATGAACATTCCGCTCATCATTTCGGTTCCCGGGAAGCTGGAAGCGAAGACCTACGGCCACATTGGCGGGCAGGTCGACCTTCTGCCGACGATCGCCAACCTGAGCGGCCTCCCTCTGGGGAACATGGTCGTATTCGGCCAAGATATCCTGAACAACCGCAGTGAGCTTCTGCCTGAGCGGTATTACTTGCCTTCCGGCTCGTTCATCAACAACAAGGCCATCTTCGTTCCAGGCAAGGGCTATGAGGACGGAGAAACCTATCCGCTGCCGGAGAGCGAAGAGCCGACGAGCGGAACATTGACGACCAAAGAAGAGTACGACCGCGCCTTGGATTTGATTAAGCTGTGCGACGAGTACGTGCAGTCGCTTCCGAATCGATAAGAGGATGGAGAATTGAAAAGCCGCTATGTGCTGACCGTGCACAGCGGCTTTTTGCTGTTCAGGGAAGAGGAGGCAAAGCACCCATCCGGCAAGGCGGGCATAAGATACGTTATCGACGCGCTTAAAGATTGTGTCTCTCTGCACGTTATACGGTCTAAAAAGGGTGTGACCTCATGCTTACCGGTACCCGGGTAACCATCATTGGCGGGGATGCCAGACAATTGGAGGTGATCCGACATCTCAGTGAGCTGGATGCTACCGTTCAGATGGTCGGATTTGACAACTGGGAATGCCGCCTGAGCGGTGTGCGGCATGCAGAACTGAACGCCGAGACGATCTCGCAGACCGATGCCATCCTGCTCCCCGCAGTGGGAACGGATGACACCGGACGGATCGATTCGGTCTTTTCAGCGAAACCGCTCGTCCTGACGGATGAGCTCGCCAAGACGGCTTCTCCGAATGTGCATCTCTTTACCGGTATGGCGAAGCCTTATCTCCGAACGCTGTGCGAGCGTCATTCCATTCGCCTGACCGAGCTGTTCGATCGCGACGATGTCGCCATTCTCAATTCGATTCCAACGGCGGAAGGCGCGCTTATGATCACGGTTCAAAATACGGACTTCACCATTCACGGTTCTCGCAGCCTCGTACTCGGCTTCGGTCGAACAGGAGCGACAATGGCTCGTGTCCTGCAAAGCCTGGGCTCCAAAACGGCTGTCATGGTCCGCCGGCCCGAGCATTATGCGCGAGCGCTGGAGATGGGGTTCACTCCGTTCTATCCCGATTCCCTGGCGGATGAAGCCTGCCGGGCGGACCTCGTCTTCAATACCATTCCCTCGCTGGTGCTCACCGCAAATGTGATCGCCAAGCTCCCGGCTCATGCCTTCATCCTTGATTTGGCAAGCAAGCCGGGCGGTACGGATTTTCGTTTTGCGGAGAAGCGCGGGATTAAGGCGATGCTCGCTCCCGGTCTGCCTGGTATCGTAGCGCCGCGAACCGCAGGGAAAATCATCGGGGAGACCCTCAGTCAATTGTTAGTGGAAGACCAAGGAAACGGGAGGGACTCCTCATGAATTGGCAAGGATTGACCGTCGGCTTTGCACTTACCGGTTCCCATTGCACCTTTGCCGAGGTGATGCCGGTGATCGACCGGCTGGTCGCGCTGGGAGCCGCCGTCGTTCCGCTCGCTTCGCAAACTTTGATGACCACGGACACCCGTTTTGGAACAAGCGCTTCCTGGCAAAAAGAGTTGAAAGAACGTACCGGAAATGATATCATTTCTACAATTGTGGAGGCCGAAACGTTAGGCCCGTCAAAGAAACTAGACGTGCTAGTGATCGCGCCCTGTACCGGGAATACGACGAGCAAGCTGGCGAACGCGATGACAGATGGTCCGGTGCTGATGGCAGCCAAAGCGCAATTGCGCAATCAGCGGCCGCTCGTACTCGCCATCTCCACGAACGATGGCCTTGGGCTGAACGCGGCGAACATTGCGCGGCTTCTCATCACGAAGAATGTGTACTTCGTACCGTTTGGCCAGGATGCCCCTGAAGTGAAGCCCAATTCCCTTGTCGCGAGGATGGAGCTCATTCCCGAAGCCTGCGAGGCGGCTCTGGCCGGCAAGCAGCTGCAGCCGCTCCTCATCGAGCGATTCCACTGATGTCTACAGCTTTCATACGATAGAAGAATCATAAAAAAAGGGAGTGTCGGAAGCATGTCGGAACAAAAGCTGTTCAATGTTGCCGTTGTCGGGATCACCGGAGCGGTCGGCCAGCAGATCATTCGTCTGTTGGAGGAGAGGGATTTCCCGGTGGGTGAGCTTACATTGCTCGCGAGCGCCCGTTCGGCTGGCAAAACGGTTCGCTTCAAGGGAAAAGACGTCACCATTGAGGAAGCCACTCCGGACAGCTTTCAAGGCGTTCAGATCGCCTTTTTCAGTGCCGGCGGGGACATCAGCAAGGAGCTGGTTCCGGCGGCGGTGAAAGCGGGTGCCGTCTGCATCGACAACACCAGCGCGTTCCGCATGGATCCGGAAACCCCTTTGGTCGTACCGGAAGTAAACATCGAAGAAGCTTTCAAGAACAAGGGCGTTATTGCCAACCCGAACTGTTCGACCATTCAGATGGTCGCTACGCTTAAGCCGCTTTATGACCGGTATGGAATTGATCGCGTCATCGTTTCGACTTACCAAGCGGTATCGGGTGCAGGCGCGAGCGCCATTAATGAACTGACCCGCCAATCCGAGCAGGTGGTCAAAGGCCTGGAAGTGGACCCGCAGATCCTGCCGGTCTCTTCCTTGGCGGTGAAGCATCAGATCGCCTTCAACGCCATTCCGCAGATCGACAAATTCCTCGATAACGGCTTCACCAATGAAGAGATGAAGATGGTCCGGGAAACGAAGAAGATCATGGGAGACGAAAGCATCAAGGTTACGGCGACCTGCGTGCGCATTCCGGTCTATTACGGCCACTCCGAATCCGTTTATGTGGAACTGAAGAGCGATTTCGAAATGGAAGAGATTCGCGAGCTGCTCGCGAATGCGCCGGGCATCGTGCTGGAAGACGAACCGGCCGAACAGCGGTACCCGCTCGCATCAACTGCCGCCGGGAAGATTGAGACCTTCGTCGGCCGCGTCCGTCGGGATTTGGATAATCCTCGGGCATTAAACCTCTGGATCGTATCGGATAACCTCTTGAAGGGCGCTGCCTGGAATGCGGTTCAGATCGGGGAACATTTGGTGCAGCAGGGCTAAAATAAGGATGAGACAGCGGACCGATGTGTCCGCTGTTGAAGTTCAATCCGAAGAGTGGAAAGAGGGAGAACCGTGCGGATTCTTGTGCAAAAGTTTGGCGGCACATCCGTATCGAATGCGGAAGCGAGAACACACGTCATCCGGCACATCCGGAAGGCGCTTGATGAATCCTATAAACTGGTTGTAGTCGTGTCTGCTATGGGGCGCAAGGGTGAGCCTTATGCAACCGATACGCTGCTTGAACTGGCCCATGGGGCGGGCGGGACGTTGCCCGAACGCGAAAAAGATCTGCTGCTCTATTGCGGAGAGATGATTTCGGCCGTGACCCTGTGCAGCCTGCTTCATGCGGAGGGGATTTCCGCCACTGTTTTTAATGGAGGACAAGCGGGAATTTTGACGAATGACGCGTTCGGCAACGCACAAATTCTATCGATTAATCCGGCTCGGATCGTCGAGGCGCTGGAAGAGGATCAAGTGGTTATTGTAACCGGCTTCCAAGGCCGAACCGCGACAGACGATATCACGACGCTTGGTCGCGGAGGAAGCGACACGACCGCCACGGCGCTTGGGGTTGCCCTCCATGCCGAGATTGTTGACATCTTCACCGACGTAGACGGGATTTTGACTGCGGATCCGAAGATCGTGCAGGATGCTCGTCAACTGCCGCAGATTTCGTTCACGGAGATCTGCAACATGGCTTATAATGGGGCCAAGGTCATTCACCCCCGCGCCGTGGAGATCGCGATGCACGCGAACATGCCTGTCCGCGTCCGTTCGACCTTTTCCGATACGGAGGGAACGTTGGTCACGAGCATCTCGGAAGCGCGGGAGAATGGGGGACGGGTAGGCGATCGCACGGTGACGGCGATTGCCCATGTCGCGCATGTTACGCAAATCCAGATCGTGCAGGAGGAGGGGCAATACGACCTCCAGCTTAGAGTCTTTAAAGCGATGGCGCAGCAGTCCATTAGCGTGGATTTCATTAATGTCTATCCGTCCGGCCTCGTCTTTACGGTCTCCGACCAAGTAGCCGAGCGAGCAGTCGACACGCTGCAGGCTATGGGGTATGCGCCGAAGGTACTCCAGAACTGCGCCAAGGTGTCCGTTATCGGCGGCGGAATCAATGGGGTTCCCGGTATTATGGCTCGGATCGTCGAAGCGTTAACGGAGCAGGATATTACGATCCTTCAATCGGCCGACTCCAATATCACCATCTGGGTTCTCGTGGGCGGTCACGATATGGTTCGAGCGGTGCAGGCTCTTCATTCATCATTTTTGCAATGCTAGTACGGAACGGAGGAACTGCTTTGGATTTCGGAAGATTGATTACGGCGATGGTTACCCCTTTTGATAAAGATCTTCAAGTGGATTATAAGCAGTTGGAAAAGCTGGTGGAGTACCTCATTGTGGAACAAAAAAGTGAAGCCCTCATCGTTAGCGGTACGACCGGGGAGTCCGGTACGCTGACCGACGACGAGAAGGAGAGTTTGTTCCGCGAGACGGTAAGACTCGCGAACGGACGCTGTAAGGTTATCGCGGGAACCGGAAGCAACGACACGGCTCACAGCGTGGAGATGACCAAGAAAGCGAAGGCGGTTGGGGCAGACGGCATCCTTGTCGTAGCTCCTTATTACGTACGGCCGACTCAGGAAGGGATCTACCAGCACTTCCACGCGGTTGCAGAGGCGTCGGACCTCCCAGTAATGCTCTATAACATTCCAGGTCGTACCGGCGTTAACGTAGAGCTCGAGACGGTGCTTCGGATCGCCGAGCTGCCGAATGTCGTTGCGACGAAGGAAGCTCACGAAGACCTGAACTTCATCACCCAGCTTACCCGCGAGCTGCCGGACGACTTCAAGATTTACTGTGGGGAGGATGCCCTCACCCTTCCGTACCTGTCCATCGGAGCGCACGGTGTCGTCAGCGTAGCAAGTCATGTGATCGGAGCGAAGATGAAGGAGCTCATCGACACCTACTTGTCCGGCGACATCAAGGGAGCGGCGGAGCTTCATCGTAAGCTCTACCCTGTCTTCAAAGGCTTGTTCTTCTGCCCGCATCGGGTAGCGAGCCCGGCACCGGTGAAGAACGCCTTGATCCACCATGGATTCGAGGTCGGTGGCCTTCGCTTGCCGCTCGTGCCCTGCACCGAAACAGAGAGCGCCTATATCCGCGATCTCTTCCCCGAATTACAAGGCTAATCCGGATAACCAATTGAATCCATACCATCCAAAACCGGTGCGATACGCGCCGGTTTTTTCCATATAGCCGGAGAGGGGACACTGCGAAAATTTCCAATAGGGACGGCATGTTCGCGGCGTGAAAGGGTCACACTAGCTTCATCAACTTGTCATCGATGATTTCCATCATGTATAATGGAAACAAGTGACTGGTGCGGTTCATATACGGTTTGGCATATAAAATCGTCGTCCAAATCCAAGAAGGAGGAACTGTTTTGGCTAAAAAGAACGTAGACAAGCTTCAGGTCTTTGCCCTAGGCGGCGTGGGCGAGATCGGCAAAAACATGTATTGCATTCAATATGGCAACGATATCGTCGTTGTCGATTCGGGCTTGAAATTCCCGGAAGAGGATATGCTCGGCGTTGACATCGTCATTCCCGACATCTCCTACCTGATCGAGAACCGGGATAAGGTTCGCGCAATTCTGCTTACCCACGGCCACGAGGATCACATCGGCGGCCTGCCTTATGTCCTTCGCCAGCTGAATGTGCCGGTATACGGCACGAAGCTGACGCTGGGACTCGTAGAAGGAAAGCTGAAGGAAGCGGGACTCCTTGGGGAGACGAAGCGGATTCTGATCGATGCCAACTCGGAGCTTTCCCTCGGGTCGATCAAGGCTACCTTCTTCCGCACGAATCACAGCATTCCCGATTCGGTCGGGATCGTTCTGGAAACCCCGGAAGGCGTCGTGGTTCATACCGGGGACTTCAAATTCGATCAAACCCCGGTTAACGGGCAATATGCCGATTTGCACCAAATGGCTGAAATCGGCAAGAAGGGCGTTCTGCTCTTGCTGTCGGACAGCACCAATGCCGAACGTCCGGGCTACACGGGTTCGGAGAAGAGCGTTGGAGCCGAGCTGGTGGATGTATTCCGTCGCGCCAAGCAGCGCGTCGTGGTCGCTACCTTCGCCTCCAATGTGCACCGGATTCAGCAAGTCATCGATGCAGCGGAAGCGAATCACCGGAAGGTCACGGTTGTCGGACGAAGCATGGTTAACGTGGTTTCGATCGCTTCGGAGCTCGGCTATCTTCGGATCCCGGAAGGCATGCTGATCGAGCCGGAAGAAATCAATAAGATGGCGGCCGACCGCGTTGTCATTCTGTCCACCGGCAGCCAGGGCGAGCCGATGTCCGCTCTTACGCGGATGGCCCGCAATACGCATCGCAAGGTGGAGATTCTTCCGGGGGACACCGTTGTCATCTCGGCAACGCCGATCCCTGGCAATGAGAAGTACGTAGGCCGGACGGTCGACGAATTGTTCCGCCTCGGAGCCCATGTTATCTACGGCCCGGGATCTGTGTCCGGCGTCCACGTTTCGGGTCACGGCAGCCAGGAAGAGCTCAAGCTGATGCTTAACCTGATGCGTCCCCGCTACTTCATGCCGATTCACGGGGAGTACCGTATGCTTCGTCAGCACGGCAAACTGGCTGAATCGGTCGGCATTGAGCCGGAGGATATCTTCTTGACGGACAACGGCGATATTCTGGAAGTACAGAACGGCGTTGCCCGCAAGAGCGGCAAGGTCCAAGCCGGCAACATTCTCATTGATGGCCTGGGCATCGGAGATGTCGGCAATATCGTTCTCCGCGACCGCAAGCTGCTGTCCCAAGACGGCATCCTGGTTGTGGTCGTAACCCTGAGCAAGCAAGAAAAGACGATTTTGTCCGGTCCGGACATCATTTCTCGCGGGTTCGTCTATGTCCGCGAGTCCGAAGGCCTGCTGGACGAATCCAGCCGAATCGTCACAAGCACCCTTACCAAGTTGATGAGCGAAAATGTAAACGAGTGGGCTTCCCTCAAAACTCATGTGAAAGAAGCCCTTGGACGCTTTTTATATGAACAAACCAGAAGAAGGCCGATGATCCTCCCGATTATCATGGAGGTTTGAAGCCGGACCCATCAGTCAGTCACTTGACCGAATCCAGACCACTTGCTCCTGCTGAAACGGGTAACCCCGTTTTCACAGGAGCTTTTTTCATGTGCGAATGGGCATACTAGGGAGCATCCAAGAGAAGGAGGGACTTTCTGTGCCATTCGTGAGTGAACAAGCTCCGCCTGAAGTAGGTCCTGATCATCGGCGCAGTGCCGCCACCGACAACATTCAGCAGTTGGGGCAGATCAATGTACCGACCATGGAGAGCAATATCTTTTGCTTGTCTGTGATTGGGCAGGTGGAAGGACATATGATCCTGCCTCCGCAGAACAAAACGACCAAATACGAGCATCTGATCCCCCAACTGGTTGCGGCGGAACAAAATCCGCGGATCGAGGGCGTTCTGATCATCTTGAACACCGTCGGGGGAGACGTGGAGGCGGGACTTGCCATTGCCGAGATGATCGCGAGCCTGTCGAAGCCAACGGTCACCCTGGTTCTGGGCGGAGGACACAGCATCGGCGTGCCCATCGCGGTTTCTGCGGATCACTCCATCATCGCGGAATCGGCGACAATGACGATCCATCCCATTCGTATGACCGGACTCGTCATCAGCGTGCCGCAGACCTTCGAGTACCTGGACAAAATGCAGGAGCGCGTCAATCGCTTCATTGTCACTCATTCGCGCATCTCCGAGGAAAAGCTGAAGGAGCTTCTGTTCAAGACGGGGGAGGTCCCTCGGGACATCGGAGCAACGGTTGGCGGTCCGGATGCCGTTCGTTATGGACTGATTCATCAGGTAGGCGGAATCGGGGACGCGATCCGCGAGCTGAACCGGCGCATGGAGGAGCGACGGGCGGGCCGTCCGATGGAG
Source organism: Gorillibacterium sp. CAU 1737 (assembly GCF_039888655.1). Taxonomy (NCBI): domain Bacteria; kingdom Bacillati; phylum Bacillota; class Bacilli; order Caryophanales; family Paenibacillaceae; genus Gorillibacterium; species Gorillibacterium sp. CAU 1737. The sequence goes on along the minus strand of NZ_JBDQQO010000002.1, from coordinate 391,935 downwards.
GTGCCGCTTCAATGACCCTTTACACGGTGCTTCCTCTGGAGCATGTGCTGGCCGGGGTGGAAGAGATGGACTATGCCTTTGAGGATGTGGTCATCAACGGAATCTCCATGCAGGTGGAATTTTTGGGAGCCACAAGAGCGCGCATCGTGCGACTGTACAGTGCGGACTTGGCGGATTACTTGAATCCCCGGTATTCCCCAGGTTCCATTATTCGTTACCAGCCTGTCCGGGAATCCGATTGACCCCGCTGAACCCAAGCCTATCTGAACCTCCGGCGCTTGTGCTATAATGCAAGTCGGGGGTGAAAATATTGGCAACGAGAAGCAAGAAACGAAAGTCATCCAAGAACAAAGGCAAACCCTTTCTCAAGTACGAGCTATATGGGATCGGCATGCTGATATTTTCCATCATTGCTTTGTTTCGGGCAGGCTCTGTCGGCCGGTCACTCACGCTGCTCTTTCGCTTTTTGGTTGGGGTGCTGGACTGGGTCATCCCGTTAATCGTCATATATGTCGGATTGTTCGTGATGATCAATCGTGCGTGGCCGCGTAAATGGACACGGAAAAAATCCGGACTTCTCGTGCTGCTGATCGGGTTCGTTCTTCTTATGGAGATGGCGATGATCCGCAAGATTGTCGTTCATCCCGGGGATGTCGCGCCAGGCTTTATCTGGAAAGAGACCTGGAAGACCCTGTGGGAGGGTATTCAGGTTTATCCTTCGGCGGGTGATATCCTTACCCGGCAAGTGGGCGGGGGAATCATCGGTGCGGGGCTCTACTCGGTGCTGGATTATCTCTTCAGCTATGAAGGAACCGTGATCGTGGCGATCGCACTGTTCGCCGTGGGGATCATGCTCGTAACGGGCATCTCCTTCGTGGAGGTAGGCAAACGCATTCGTGAATTCTTCCGGACCCTCAACAAGGGAATTCGGCGCAAGCTGTTCGTGCCTCGCCGCAAGAAACCGGGGGGAGCCGGGAAAAAGCAGCCGGCTCTCCTGCACACGGATGAAGACTTCGATGAAGAGGACGATGACGAAGAAGAAACCGCATTGTCTTTGACGCGCAAGGGCAAGGGACGGAAAAGTCGAACCATCGTGGACGTGACGCCTCTGGCAACCGAGGAAGATCGGGATTCATCCTTAGGGATGGACGGCGCGGGGCTGGAGCCCATGGACCTTGATCGTTCCCCAGTGCAGGACACGCCGTTCATTCGCGACTTCCTGGATCATGTGGAGCCTGGAGTGGACCCGACTGCGGATCTGCAGGGGAACTCCATGCCGTCCGACAATCTTCCTCCTGTGGAAGTCTCGCCTTCCGCGAATGCCAAGAGTGGCGAGGAAGCGGGTTCCCCGGAAGGCCTGGATGCGGGCGAGGTGGCCTTGAACCTGCAGCAAGTTGCTCCGCCACCGAAGCCTTATCAGATGCCCGGCCTTCAGTTGCTCAGCCGCCCGGCGGCTTCCGGCAAGGGTTCCGAGCTGAGCGATTACAAAGCCAACGCCCGCAAGCTGGAAGCCACGTTGGAGAGCTTTGGCGTTCGCGCGAAGGTGTTGGAGGTCGTTCGTGGTCCGGCTGTTACGCGCTACGAGGTTCAACCGGATGTCGGCGTGAAAGTCAGCCGGATCGTCAGCCTCACCGATGACATCGCGCTCGCCCTCGCCGCCAAGGACATTCGGATGGAGGCGCCGATCCCCGGCAAGTCCGCTATCGGGATCGAGGTGCCCAACTCCGAGGTCTCGATCGTTACCCTGCGGGAAGTGATGGAAACTTCCCTCTTCCAAGACGCAGCGGCCAAGCTGTCCGTCGTTCTTGGCCGGGATATCTCCGGGCAGCCGATCGTCGGCAACCTGGCGAAGATGCCTCACGTGCTCGTTGCGGGAGCTACCGGCTCCGGGAAATCGGTCTGCATCAACGGCATCATCACGAGCATCCTCTACAAGGCGAAGCCGGATGAAGTCAAGTTCCTCATGGTGGACCCGAAGATGGTCGAGCTGAATGTCTACAACGGCATCCCGCATCTGCTTGCTCCGGTCGTCACCGATCCGCGGCGGGCATCGCTTGCGCTCAAGAAGATCGTCGTCGAGATGGAGAAGCGATACGAGCTGTTCTCCAAAACCGGTACGCGTAATATCGAGGGCTATAATACCCATGTAACCGACCCGAACAACCCGAATCCAGAGGCCCCGCTGCCTCTGATCGTGGTCATCGTGGACGAGCTTGCCGACCTGATGATGGTTGCCGCCGGGGATGTGGAAGATGCCATCTGCCGCCTGGCCCAAATGGCACGTGCGGCGGGCATCCACTTGATCATTGCGACCCAGCGTCCCTCGGTCGACGTCATCACCGGGGTCATCAAGGCCAACATTCCTTCGCGGATCGCCTTCGGTGTTTCGTCTCAAGTGGACTCGCGAACGATCCTCGATATGGCCGGGGCGGAGAAGCTGCTCGGCCGTGGCGACATGCTCTACCTGCCGGTCGGCGCCTCCAAACCCGTTCGAGTGCAGGGGGCATTCCTCTCCGATCAGGAGGTGGAGGCGGTTGTTGGCTTCGTGAGCCACCAAGAAAAAGCGCAGTACCAGGAAGACCTGGTGCCGCAGATTGATGAATCCGCGGAGCAGGAAGACGTCTTTGCGGACGAGCTTTATGATCAGGCCGTGCAGATCGTCGTGGAGGCGAAGCAGGCGTCTGTTTCTCTCCTGCAGCGTCGGATGCGCGTCGGCTATACGAGGGCCGCTCGTCTGATCGACGCCATGGAAGCGAAAGGCGTTGTCGGCCCCTACGAGGGCAGCAAGCCTCGCGAGGTTCTCGTCTCCCTGGAGCAATTCCAACAAATGCGAGCCAGCTCCTAACCGATTGTACGCGCTGTACTGTGCCGCCAGACGCCCGTTTGGCTATAGCCCCGCACATCCCGAACTGGGATGGCGGGGCTTTCTTTGTTGAGGGTCAAATGCCGAATAGAAAAGGCGAGGAGTTGAATACTAAGGCAGACAATGGAACCATGAACAGGAAGGAAGGGAATGCACATGTCTACTAAGAAGTATCGCTACCTCATCCTCTCCATGGCTTTGATTCTGGCTCTTCTCGCAGTCGTCCAGATCAAGCAGGGAGGAGCCCCTTCGCCCGTATCCAAGGGTCTCTCCGCATCGGAGCCGGCGCAAGAGGTATTCAGCAAGCAGACCGTTCGGTATGGATCAACGGGAAGCGATGTCTACGAGCTGCAAGGAAGGCTCAAATACCTAGGCTTCTACGCGAGCAAGCTGGACGGAATTTACGGCTGGCGAACCTTGAAGTCCGTCAAGTGGTTTCAAGCCGAGTTCGGTCTCAAGATCGACGGTGTCGTCGGATCGAAGACGAAGCTAAAGCTCTGGCAGGCTACGAAGAATTGGAAGCCGACCGGCGCCTACAAATCCGAATCCTCTACTGGCGGTGGGGGGGGAAGCAGCACCGACACGAGCACGACGAACAGCTCCCATCCCGGCATTAGCGAGAACGACATCAAGATAATGTCCAACGCGGTATTTGGAGAAAGCCGAGGCGAGCCTTACCGAGGGCAAGTCGCGGTGGCTGCCGTTATCTTGAATCGCGTAGGAGACTCCAACTTCCCGAATTCGGTCTCTGGTGTTATTTTTCAACCGGGGGCTTTTACGGCGGTAGCGGACGGACAAATCTGGCTTACCCCGAACGACACTTCGAGAAGAGCGGTTCAGGATGCGGTAAACGGGATTGACCCGACCAACGGATGTACGTACTACTTCAATCCCGAGACGGCAACATCCAAATGGATTTGGAGCCGCCCGCAGATCATGAAGATCGGCAAGCATATTTTTTGCAAGTAACAGGTGATGGAGATCTGCAGACAAGCTTGGGGAGAAGAAGTGGCCGCCTGGTTGCTTCTTTTCTTGCGCTAGGAATATAATGGATAGACCTGATGGATGAAGGAGAGTGCTCGGATTGACGGAAGCCAGCTTTCAACGAACGGCAGTCGGAAATGTCCGGCTGCATGTGCTGCCGACGGATCGCTTCAAAACCTACGCCGTCGCGCTGTACATAGGGAGCCCTCTCCGAGAGGATCGCGTGACGCGAAATGCGCTCGCTCCTTTTGTGCTTCGAAGAGGGACGAAGACGTACCCCACCACCCAGCTCTTTCGGGAAAAGCAAGCGGACCTGTACGGAGCGGGCTTCGGCTTTGATGTATACAAGCGGGGAGACTACCAGCTCGTTCAGTTCCAACTGGACATTGTGGACGACAAGTACGTAAGCGAATCGGATTCTTTGCTTCGCCAGGGCTTACACTTTTTGGGTGAGGCCGTCACCAAGCCTGCCTTGGAAAACGGACATTTTCTCGATCGGTACGTTCAAGACGAGAAGGAGACGGTCCGCAAACGGTTGGAAGCCATTGTGAATGATAAAATCCGGTATGCCGCCGAGCGGTGCATGGAGGAGATGTGCAAGCATGAGCCCTATCGTCTCCACCCATTGGGCAAGATCGCCGATCTCGCTTCCCTCACCTCGGATGAGCTGTACAACAACTACATCGAATGGCTGAAGGAATCGCCGATGGATCTCTACATCGTGGGCAATACCACGCTGGACGAAGTGAAAGCTTATGTAGAGGAAGCCTTCGCTTTCCCGGAACGGGCCTCCAGTCCGGATTATGTCCGGGCTATACCGACGAAGAAGGAAGGCAGCGTCAATACGGTAGTGGAGAAGCTGGATGTCAGCCAAGGCAAGCTTAACATGGGGCTTCGCTGCGACGTAACGTATGCGGATGACCGGTACCCGGCGGCTTTGATGTATAACGGTATTCTGGGGGCTTTTCCGCATTCAAAGCTGTTCCTGAACGTGCGGGAAAAGGCGAGTCTCGCCTATTACGCCGCCTCGCGTTATGACGGCCACAAGGGCATCCTGACCATCCAATCCGGGATTGAGGTGGCCAATTATGAACAAGCCTGCGCGATCATCCAGGAGCAGCTGGAGGAGATGCGAGCCGGCAAGATCAGCGAAACCGAGCTTACGCAAACCCGTGCGATGATCACCAATCAGCTGCGTGAGGGCAATGACTCCGCATTCGACCGCATCGCCTTTGATTTCAACACGGTGCTCTCCGGCAAAAAAAGAACGCCCGAAGAGATTGCCGAGGCGATCACCCGTGTAACAACGGATGAAATTCGGCAATTCGCTGAAACGGTCCAGCTCGACACCATCTATTTCTTGCGTGACCGGAAGGAGGACTGACCGATGGAGCCTATACAAATCGATCGCCTGCAGGAGAAGCTGTATCGTGAGGTCCTGCCGAACGGATTGACCGTTTACGTACTGCCCAAGCCGGGTTTCAGCAAAACGTATGCGACCTTCACCACGGACTTCGGTTCCATTGATAATCATTTCCGTCTTGCCGGCGGGGAGGACATCCGCGTTCCTGACGGCATCGCTCACTTCCTGGAGCACAAGATGTTTGAAGAACCGGAGGGGGACATCTTTGCCACTTTTGCTTCCCACGGCGCTTCGGCTAACGCGTTTACAGGATTTGAACGAACCGCCTATCTCTTCTCGGCGACGGACCATGTCTATGATAACCTGAAAACCTTGATCGACTTCGTTCAGAATCCCTATTTCACCGACCAGAACGTCGAGAAAGAAAAGGGAATCATCGGCCAGGAGATCAAGATGTACGAGGATAACCCGGATTGGCGCTCCTACTTCGGACTGATCTCCGCGATGTATCAGGAGCACCCCGTTCGCATCGATATTGCGGGGACGGTGGAAACGATCTCGCACATCGACAAGGAGACGCTGTACTCCTGCTACCATACCTTCTACCATCCGAGCAACATGCTGTTGTTTGTGGTGGGCGGCATCGAGCCGGAGAAGGTGTTGGAGCTCGTCCGTACGAATCAAGCGGCGAAGACCTTCCCGCCGCAGGGCCCGATCGAACGGCTTCAGCCGAAGGAACCGGCCGCTGTAGGGCAAAAGCAGCTGATCGTTCACTTGCCGGTCTCCATGCCTAAGATGTATTTTGGCTTTAAGGAGCCATCCGGCGTGCCGGTGGGCGAGGAGCTGGTTCGCCGCGAGCTGGCGGTCAAGGTGATGCTGGATACGCTCATCGGCTCCAGCACATCCATCTATCAGACGCTGTATGAAGAGCATCTCATCTCCGATTCCTTTGGACATGAGTACAACATTGCACCGGATTATGCCTTTTCGATCATCGGGGGGGATACCCCAGACCCGGATCGCCTGCTTGCCCGGGTGCGCGAGCTCATCGAGCCGGTGCTGACGGCTGGAGTCGCGGAGGCTGACTTTGAGCGCACGAGGCGCAAGCGAATCGGCTCCTACCTGCGGATGCTGAATTCGCCGGAGGCAATTGCCAATGAGTTTACGCGCATTCGCTTCGCGGGCGGCGACCTGTTTGAGCTGCTGCCGCTGTATGAATCGCTGACCCTGGACGAAATCAACAGCCTTCTGCGGGAGCATTTTGACTGGAGCCGCCTGGCCGTGTGCATCGTGCGAGGCGAAGACCAATGACGAAGGCTTTCCCCGAGCAGACGGTGCTGATCACGGGAGCGAGCCGGGGGATCGGCGCCGCGATCGCGGAACGCTTTGCCTCTGCCCGGCTGACACTTATTCTCCATTACCTGCATTCCCACGAGGCGGCCAACGAGGTTGCCCGGCGCTGCGTGGAGCGGGGCTCCCGCGTGCTGACCGTTTCCTGCGATATCCGATCGCGGGAGCAGGTCCAGCAGATGAAGGACAAGATCGCTTCTCATGGCTTTCAAGCTCCTGATGTTTTGGTAAACAACGCGGGGGTATCCCATTACGGTCTCCTGTCTGACCTGAAGGATGAGGACTGGGACCGCGTCATGGATACGAACCTGCGAGGAGCTTACCTCACGACCCAGCTCTTTATGGACGAGATGATCCGGAACAAGTACGGCCGGATCATCAACGTCTCCTCCATATGGGGAATGGCTGGAGCCTCCTGCGAGGTGGCTTATTCGGCCGCCAAGGGGGGGCTCAATGCCTTCACCAAGGCGCTTGCCAAGGAACTGGCGCCGTCCGGCGTAACCGTCAATGCGGTCGCTCCCGGCCCGGTGGATACCGAGATGATGGGAGGCTTCAGCGCCGAGGAGAAGCTCGCCATTGCGCAAGAAATCCCGGCTGGCCGTTTTGCTCAGCCCGACGAGATTGCATCGCTCATTTATTACTTATCTCTTCCCGAATCGGGATACATAACCGGGCAGATCGTCAGCGCGAACGGCGGTTGGATGACGTAGTGTGTTTCTTCAGCCCCTACACCGAAATAAACCATTTTGTCCTCATGCATACGTTGACTTCCCGTCGGAAATCCTAATCACTGCTTTCATCTATTCGAAAGAGGAGTGATCGAGATGGCGACGGTCTTGAAGTCGTTCGAGAAATGGCAGACCTTCCTCGGCAACCGAATCAGCGAGGCAGAACGTCTTGGGGTAAACGATCAGACGATCATCAAGCTGGCGACTGAGATCGGCGGCTACCTGTCGGACAAGATCGACCCGGAGAATGTGGAAGAACGCTTGCTGAAGAATATGTGGGACGCCGCGGACGAGAACGAACGCAAGAGCATTGCAAGCATCATGTTCAAGCTGTCCAAGAACCACGCTCAATGATCGTGAACCGACTGGCTTGATGCTTTCTTACGACGGTTCGAGAAGACCTCCTGGGCATTCGGGAGGTCTTCTCGCATGAGCAATCCTACGATTTCACTGGGCTATTGAAGCATCCTGTCTTATCCTGTAGAATAATGAGCGGAGCCTTTTTTTTGGTCCGGAACGGGAGTTTTTGCCAAGATGAAACAATGGTACATGGAATATAAAATTCACAAAAACCGTCCGGGTCTTCTGGGCGATATTGCTTCCCTCATGGGGATGCTCGAAATCAACATCATCACGATCAACGGGGTTGAGGACCGCACGCGCGGGATGCTTCTGCAGACGAATGATGATGAGAAGATCCATTTGTTGGGTAAGTTATTGCAGAAGGTCGACAACATCACGGTGAACGCTCTTCGGGAAACGAAGCTGGTCGACATTCTGGCCGTGCGCCACGGTCGCTATATCGAACGCGATTCGGATGACCGCAAAACGTTTCGTTTCACGCGGGATGAGTTGGGGCTCTTGGTTGACTTCCTGGGCGAGATCTTCAAGAGAGAAGGCAATCAGGTGATTGGTCTTCGGGGGATGCCGCGTGTAGGCAAGACAGAATCAATCATCGCGGGAAGTGTCTGTTCGAACAAGCGCTGGACGTTTGTGTCCTCTACGCTGCTTCGCCAGACCGTTCGCAGCCAGCTGTCCGAGGACGAGATGAATCCCGGCAACGTGTTCATCATCGATGGGATCGTCTCCACCATCCGTTCGAACGAGAAGCATTTTGCCCTGCTGCAGGACATCATGAAGGCTCCGTCCACAAAGGTCATCGAGCATCCGGATATTTTCATCCGGGAATCGGGATACCAATACAGCGACTTCGATTACATCATTGAGCTTCGCAATACGGAGGATGAAGTGATCTCCTACGATGCGTTCGCCGATCAATATGAAGGATTTTGAATCCAATCGGCAGCGAGCATCGTCTATCTACTAGAGCATGTTTGCAGATACATTCAAGAAAAATAAGCCCATTCGCGAACCCCGGACCCTTGTTCGGGGATTGCATGATGATATAAGGAGGTGACTTGCGTGTTCGAACTTGGCCAAATGCTGAAAAAGGCGAGACTCGACCGGGGCATCACCATGGAGGATCTTCAGGAAATGACGAAGATTCGCAAACGGTACCTGGAGGCCATTGAAGAAGGCAATTTTAAGGTCTTGCCCGGCAATTTTTATGTCCGTGCCTTCATCAAGAGTTATGCAGAAGCGGTGGGGCTTGATCCGAACGAGGTTCTCGGCCTGTACAAAAACGTAATTCCAACTGCCGTACCGGAGCAAACCCAGGAGCCGCTGCGCAGGAGCCGGAGCAAGCCCAAGGTGCCGATCAAGTGGGCAAGTTGGGTGACCGGGCTGCTGTTGTGGGCTTTTTTCATCCTGATTGTCGGGGTGATCTATTACTTTATCGCCCGCAACGGGAGCGACCCCTCAAAGACGGTTACGGACCGCGATCAAAATCGGATTACCGAAAGTACGCCAGCGCCTACCGTGTCCGGAGCAAGTGCGGCATTGCCGAGCGAAACGCCGACGCCTTCCCTTGCGCCGACCCCGACGCCGACCCCGGAAGCCAGCGTGAAGCTGGTCAAATCGGAAGGCTCAACCGATTTCTATCTGATCAGCGGCCCTCCGTCCATGAAGCTTGACTTGGAAATCGTCGGAGATGCTTGCTGGTTCAGCCTGGAAACGTTAGAGGGCGGCAAAAAGCAGCAGGTTGAGCAAGGCTCCCTGACTCATGCAGACAAGCGAAGCTGGGAATCGTCCAAGGCGCTCTTCCTTCGGTTAGGCCGCGCCAACGCAGCCAAGGTAACCGTTAACGGCCAGGAGCTTCCTGTCGGCCCCAACCCCAGTACGAAGAAATTTCAGCTTGAGTTCGGAAGCGCCGCGATTTCGCCGTCTCCGAGCACAGGCGTCCAATAAGGAGTGGAACCATGGCTAGTGATAATTCGTTTGACGTTGTATCGAAGATTGATATGCCCGAATTGAACAATGCGATGAATCAAGCATCTCGTGAAATCGAGACTCGCTTCGACTTCAAGGGCAGCAAGAGTGAGATTACGCTGGATAAGGAAGAGATCATCATTCTGTCGGACGATGAATTCAAGCTCCAGAACGTTCTGGACATTCTCATCGGCAAGATGGCAAAGCGCGGCATTTCCTTGAAGAACCTGGACTATGGAAAGGTGGAGCCGGCTTCCGGCGCTATGGTCCGTCAACGGATCAAGATTCGCCAAGGCATCGACCAGGAGATTGCGAAGAAGATTAATATCATGGTTCGTGACTCCAAGAAGAAGGTCACCAGCCAGATCCAGGGCGATCAAATTCGGGTGAGCGGCAAGAGCCGCGACGACCTGCAGGCGATCATGCAGCTGCTCAAGCAAGCGGATTTGCCGGTCGAGCTTCAATTCGTCAATTTCCGATAAGTAGGGTTCATATCGGCATACGCGCCTTCGGTTCTGGTCAGGAACCGAAGGCTTTCGCTTGTTTTGACACGATTTCGGGCTTGTATTATACTTGTAACGAAAGTTTAGGGACACCATTGGAGGCTCCGCCATGACTGAGAAAATCAAGGTGGTTACGCTGGGGTGCGAGAAGAACCTCGTCGACTCGGAGATCATGTCCGGACTCGTCCATGAGCGCGGTTTCCAGCTCACGGACGATGCGGAAGAGGCGACCGTAATCATCGTTAATACCTGCGGATTTATCGATGCGGCCAAGGAGGAATCCGTCAACACGATACTCGGCCTGGCGGATTTGAAGGAGACCGCATCCCTGAAAGCACTCATTGTATCCGGCTGCTTGACGCAGAGGTACAAGGAAGACCTGATGAATGAGATGCCGGAGATTGACGGAATTGTCGGTACCGGTGATTTCCATAAGATCAACGAAATCATTGACCAAGCATTAGCCGGACAGAAGCCCGCTTATGTCGGGAATCCCATCTTCAACTACGAGCAGAAGCTTCCTCGAAAGCTCTCCACACCTCGGCACACCGCTTATGTCAAAATCGCAGAGGGCTGTGACAACGCTTGTACCTTCTGCAGCATTCCGATTATGCGGGGCGCGTTCCGCAGCCGCTCGATGGAATCGATTCTTGAAGAAGTACATAGCCTAACCGAGCAGGGAGTGAAGGAGATCAGCTTGATCGCCCAGGACTCTACTCACTATGGCATGGACTTGTTCGGCGAGCATCGGCTTCCCGAATTGATGCGCCGCGTGAGCGAAGTCGAAGGTGTTCGGTGGGTCCGCCTTCACTATGCTTACCCGGGCTTTTTCACGGATGATCTGATTGAAGAGATGGCGTCCAACTCTAAGATATGCAAGTACATTGACCTTCCTTTGCAACACAGCGAGGATACCATTCTGAGACGGATGAGAAGACCGGGACGCCAGCGTGATGCCCGCGAACTGATTGCGAAGATTCGCAGCAGCATTCCGGAGGTTTCGCTTCGCACCTCTCTGATCGTGGGATTCCCCGGTGAAACCGAGGAGGATTTCGAGCGACTGGTTGAGTTCGTGAAGGATGTGAAATTCGACCGCCTCGGGGTATTCACGTACTCGCAGGAGGAAGACACGCCCGCTTCCCGCCTCCCGAATCAAGTTTCGGAGGATGTGAAGGAGCTTCGCGCGAACAGGCTGATGGAAGTCCAGCGAGAGATTGCGAAGGATCGCAACGAGCGCTTGATCGGGCATGAGATCGACGTTTTGATTGAAAAGTACGACGGACGCAATGACATTTACGTTGGGCGCTCCCAATTCGACGCTCCAGAGATCGATGGAGAAGTTTTTGTTGCGGGATGCAAGACCAGCATCGGGGAGATAGCCAAAGTGCGCATTACACACTCGTTTGAATATGATCTGTCCGGGGAGGAGATCGCATGAACCTGCCCAACAAGATCACATTGGCACGGATTTTCCTCGTGCCAATCATTGTCATTATCCTGCTCATTAATGTGGATCTTCCGATACTGGAGTTTAAAGATTTTGAAATAACGGTTAACCAGATCATCGGCACATTGATCTTTATCCTCGCGGCGAGTACCGACAGCCTCGACGGGTACATAGCTCGCAAGAACAAGCTGGTCACCAATCTGGGCAAGCTGCTTGACCCGCTTGCCGACAAGCTGCTCGTAACGGCGGTTCTTATCTGCCTGGTACAACTCGGTAAGTCCCCGGCCTGGATGACCATCATCATCATCAGCCGGGAGTGGGCCGTTACGATGCTGCGGCAGATTGCTGCCCTTGAAGGACAGGCCCTGGCCGCCAGCAAATGGGGCAAGTGGAAGACGGCGACGCAGATTACGGCGATTATCGCACTCCTGCTGAACAACTTCCCCTTTGCGTTTATTAACTTCCCCTTCGACGAAATTTCCATGTGGGTAGCAGTTGTCATTACGATCTACTCCGGTGTGGATTACTTCGTCAAAAACAAGGAATTGTTTAATATGGATCACAAATAACGTTCAATTGCTCCTTGCCATCGATCGGAACCGTCTTGCGCTGCACGCAGACGGCTTCCGGGAGAGGGAAGGGGTTTTTGCTATGACCAGAGGAGGATTTACGCATGAAAGCCGAACTCATTGCCGTGGGAACCGAGCTTCTGCTTGGTCAAATCGTCAACAGCAATGCCCAATACCTATCCGGGGAATGTGCAACCATCGGAGTGGATGTCTATTTCCAGACGGTCGTTGGGGACAACCCCGAACGCCTTGTTCAAGCACTCGCAATTGCGGAATCGCGTGCTGATCTTATCATCTGCACGGGAGGGCTGGGACCGACCCAGGATGATCTCACCAAGGATGTGCTGGCCGAGCGGCTGAACCGGAAGCTGGTGGTTGACCGTCCCGCGATGGACAAGATGACGAGCTTCTTTAAAGTTCGGAAGATGGAGATGGTTGCGAGCAACGCTCGTCAGGCCATGACCCTCGAAGGAAGCGTCACGCTTGTGAACGACACGGGGCTAGCCGTCGGAACCGCCGTCAGCCAAGAGGGCAAGCACTACATTCTGCTGCCGGGCCCTCCTAAGGAAATGAAACCGATGTTTCGGGATTATGCGCTCCCCTGGATTCGCAGCATCATGACCGATGAGGTCCCTCTCTTCAGCAAGATGTTGAAGTTTGCCGGGATCGGCGAATCGAACCTCGAGCATGCCCTGCTTGACCTCATTCATGAGCAGACAGACCCGACCATCGCTCCCTATGCCAAGGAAGGGGAAGTGACGATTCGGCTGACGAGTCGTGCCAAGACGGAGAGCGAAGCCTTCGCCAAGATGGAGCAGGTGGAGGAGATGATCCAACAGCGGGTCGGCGAATACCTGTACGCCAAGGAAGATGTCACCATGGAGCAGGTGATCTATACCACACTAAAGCAGGAAGGGAAGACGCTGGCGGTGGCGGAGAGCTGCTCGGGCGGGCTGCTATCGGACCTTTTGACCGCAATACCGGGCAGCTCTGCTGTCTTTCGCGGGGGTGTTGTCTCCTATTCCAATGAGCTCAAAAAGGTGTTTCTAGGCGTCCCTGCCGAGCTTCTGGAAGGGGAAGGAGCGCCGGGGGCGGTTAGCCGCGAGACCGCAAGAGCCATGGCGGAAGGCCTGCTGGCAAGGGCCGGAACGGACTATGCCGTCTCGATCACCGGCGTGGCAGGACCGGAGCCCTCAGAGGGCAAGCCGGTCGGGCTTGTTTACTTCGGGATTGCTTGCCGCGGACAAGATACGGAGGTTATGGAAGCCCGGTACAATGGCAGCCGCGAAACGATCAAGCTCAAAACGGCCAAAGCCGCTCTCTATCACCTTTGGAGAAGGCTTGGCACCTCTCATTGAAAAGAAGGGATAGAGACAAATGGCGGCAAAACCAGTTCAGGTTCATCATTATGATGCGTTCAGCGGCACTCCTCACAAGGGAAATCCCGCAGGCGTAGTCCTGGAGGGCGAGTCCCTGACGGAGGAACAGATGCAAGAGATCGCTCGTGTGGTTGATTTTAATGAGACGGCGTTTCTCCTGAGCTCCGACAGGGCGGATGTCCGCATTCGCTTTTTTACCCCCGGCCACGAAATCAACCTGTGCGGCCATGCGACGATGGCCACGATCTTTGCTATGAGGACCAAGGGAATGCTTGACGGCAAGACAGAATGGACCATCGAGACAAAAGCAGGCGTTCTGCCCATCAAGCTGGCGGAGAGGGAAGAAGGGCTCTTCATCACGATGAGGCAGGCTGCTCCTCAATTTGCCTCTTTCGATGGCTCAAGGAAGCAGCTTGCCGCATCGATCGGACTCGAAGAGAGAGACTTGGCAACGGAACTGCCCATTGTGTACGGGAGTACCGGAACCTGGACGCTGCTGGTACCGGTGAGATCTCTTGCGGTTATGGAACGGATGAACCCGCAAAACAAGCTCTTTCCCGCGATTTTAAGCGCGATGCCGAGCGCGTCTGTCCATCCCTTTTGCTTGGAAACGCTAGACCCTGCTGCGAATATGCATGCCCGACATTTCTCTTCCCCTTACTCCGGCACCGTGGAAGATCCCGTTACCGGTACGGCCTCCGGAGTGATGGGGGCTTATTATGCGGCATACATTCAGGATGGTCCGGTTCTGGAGCTGCTGATCGAGCAGGGACAAGAACTGGGGCGAGACGGCAGGGTTCAGGTTACGGTTACGAATGGCGAGCAGATTGAAATTACGGGGACGGCGGTTTATGTGGAATCGTTCGAGGTTTCGATCTAGTCGCTCATCAACGCTCATTGACAGATTTCATAGGCGCCTTTTATAATAGGGAGTATCCATTAGCGGAAGCACCGCAGCGAAAGCCCATCTTTCGTTGCGGTGTTTTGTTGTTTGCAGGCATTTCGAAAAATGCGAATATATGTTCGAAAAAAGCTTGGCAAATGCCTCCGAATCGAGTAAAATAAACTTATCAAGTTGAGAGAAGGATGTGAGTCGATTGTCAGATCGTCGCGCTGCGTTGGAGATGGCATTACGCAACATTGAGAAGCAATTCGGCAAGGGGTCCATTATGAAGCTCGGGGAATCCACCCACATGCAGGTGGAGACGGTACCGAGCGGTTCCCTCGCTCTCGATATAGCTCTTGGAACCGGCGGGTTCCCAAGAGGAAGAATCATCGAAATCTACGGACCGGAATCTTCCGGTAAGACGACGATTGCGCTGCATGCCATCGCCGAGGTACAGAAGACCGGCGGACAAGCTGCTTTCATCGACGCAGAACATGCGCTCGATCCGCTCTATGCCCGGAAGCTCGGCATCAACATCGACGAACTGCTCCTGTCCCAACCGGATACCGGTGAGCAGGCGCTGGAGATCGCGGAAGCGCTCGTACGCAGCGGTGCTGTCGATATCATCGTCATCGACTCCGTTGCAGCCCTCGTGCCGAAGGCTGAAATCGAAGGGGAGATGGGCGACTCTCACGTCGGGCTTCAAGCTCGTCTGATGTCCCAAGCCCTTCGGAAGCTGTCGGGTGCCATCAACAAATCGAAGGTCATCGCGATCTTTATCAACCAGTTGCGGGAGAAAGTCGGCGTTATGTTCGGCAACCCCGAGGTTACGCCGGGCGGTCGCGCCCTCAAGTTCTACTCCACTGTACGGCTGGACGTTCGTCGGATCGATTCGATCAAGCAAGGCAATGATTTGGTTGGCAATCGCACCCGGATTAAGGTCGTCAAGAATAAAGTAGCTCCGCCTTTCAAGCAAGCAGAGGTCGATATGATGTATGGCGAAGGCATTTCGAAGGAAGGCAGCCTCGTCGATATCGGGACGGAGATGGATATCGTCGACAAGAGCGGTGCCTGGTATTCCTACGAAGGCGAGCGACTTGGCCAAGGGCGTGAGAACGCCAAGCAGTTCCTGAAGGACAACCCGAAGATTGCCGAGACAATCGAACGGAAGATCCGCGAGAACAGCAACCTGTCCACGATTGTTCCTTCGGCCCAAGAGGAAGAAGACGACGAGGATGCGCTTGAATTCGAAGAGAACGAATGAATAAATCCAGCCTATGAGCTGGTGGAATCTCGTGCCGCACCGGTGTTGAACCGGCGCGGCATTTGCCTATTGTGCGGAAACCCAAGGGGAGGAAGCGTGTGCGAACCCGACGAAAGGAGGCGGCTGCATGGACGACCAGGCGCCGAAAGCGAGAGAAACAGAGGGGCCGGATGGGCTGGCCGAACAAACCCCAAACAAGACCGCGATGATCACCCAGGTGGAACAGCAGAAGAAGAATCGCAGCCGATACAACCTTCACCTGGATGGGGAATATGCCTTCTCCGTTCATGAGGATCTTCTTGTTCACTATCGCCTCTTGAAGGGGGAGACGGTGAACGCTTCGACCTTGCAAGAGATTTTGCACGCAGATGAACGGCATCGAGCCTATTTGGATGCGGTACGCTTTCTGGGTGTGCGCTCTCGTTCGGTCGATGAAGTACGCAAGAAGCTGAAGAGCAGAGGGTATGAACCTCCTCTGATTCAACAGGTCGTCGCTCAATTGACCGAGCAGGGGTATTTGAACGACCGGGATTTTGCGGATTTGTGGACACGGGAACGCATCTCCCTTCAGAAGAAGGGGAGGAAGTGGGTGGAGCAGGAGCTTCGCCACAAGGGAGTCGACAAGCAGACCGTGGCCGAGGCAATCGGGCGCATCAACCCGGAGGAAGAAGAGGAACAAGCCTTGGTGGTGGCTACCAAACGCTGGAAGCTGCTCAAGGGAGAACCCGCTGATAAAAAAAGGAA
Source organism: Gorillibacterium sp. CAU 1737 (assembly GCF_039888655.1). Classification (NCBI taxonomy): domain Bacteria; kingdom Bacillati; phylum Bacillota; class Bacilli; order Caryophanales; family Paenibacillaceae; genus Gorillibacterium; species Gorillibacterium sp. CAU 1737. Next base: position 375,527 of record NZ_JBDQQO010000002.1, on the reverse strand, counting down.
GCTGTATGCCTTCTTAGCCCGGCGCGGGTATGCCCCACAGCTGGTAGGGAATGTGGTTCGACAAGTTAGCGCGGCTGAGCCGATGGACTCCGAAGACTGGGATTGGGAATCCCTGTGAATGGGTTTGTCACAGATGCCTTGCTTCGTTTGTCCGGAAACTTGACAACAATCTGAACAAAAAGATAAAATATTGATAACTCTTTGTGACAAGAGGAGATTCGCAAAGTAAAATCGCCAATTTTTACTTTTTATTCTGTACCATGCGAATCGTGAATCGGTGCTGTCGCAGTACTGATGAAAACATGTTAATCCAGAACTTCCTGGAAAATGGAATGGGCTAAAAACCGAACAAATCCCAAGCTACTCTACAGGGAATAGCGAGGAGGTGAAACAGGCAGATGTCGAGCATGCCAATATGGCTTGCGGCATTGATCTCCCTTCTCGTTGGCCTTCTTGGCGGTGGGATTGGCTATTTTATCCGGAAATCTCTTGCTGAAGCGAAGATTTCAAGTGCCGAACGTGCGGCCGAATTGATTGTCGAACAGGCGAAAAAGGACTCCGACGCCTTGAAAAAGGAAACGGTGCTCGAAGCGAAGGACGAAATTCACAAACTTCGTACCGAAGCGGAAAAAGAAATTCGCGAACGTCGAAACGAAACTGCTCGTCAAGAGCGGCGGTTGTTGCAAAAAGAGGAATCACTGGATAAAAAACACGATTCTCTGGAACGCAAAGAAGAACTTATGGCCAACAAAGAGAAGCGGATCGATGAAACGCAAGCGCAAATCGATCAGCTTTTGAAAACGCAAGTCGCCGAGTTGGAACGGATCTCTGGCCTCACCATGGAGGATGCGAAGACGATCATCATCACGAACGTCGAGCAGGAAATCCGTCACGAGACGGCGCAGATGATCAAAGAGATCGAAACGCAAGCCAAGGAAGAAGCAGACAAGAAAGCTCGGGAGATTATCTCCCTTGCCATTCAACGTTGCGCTGCCGATCACGTCGCCGAAACGACCGTATCGGTGGTTACCTTGCCCAATGAGGAGATGAAGGGCCGCATCATCGGACGCGAAGGCCGGAATATCCGTGCCTTGGAAACGCTCACCGGGATCGACCTGATCATCGACGATACGCCTGAGGCAGTCATTCTGTCCGGCTTCGACCCGATTCGCCGCGAGGTTGCTCGGAACGCACTCGAGAAGCTCGTTGCAGACGGCCGGATTCACCCGGCTCGCATCGAGGAAATGGTCGAGAAGTCCCGCAAAGAAGTGGACGAACGGATTCGCGAATACGGAGAACAGGCTACCTTTGAGGTGGGGGTTCACGGGCTTCACCCGGACCTCATTAAAATCTTGGGGCGTCTGCGTTTTCGGACCAGCTATGGTCAAAATGTACTCAAGCACTCGATGGAAGTGGCTTACCTGGCGGGACTCATGGCAGGAGAGCTCGGGGAAGACGTTACTTTGGCGAAACGTTCCGGACTTCTGCATGACATCGGCAAAGCGCTTGATCACGAAGTGGAAGGTTCTCACGTGGAAATTGGCGTGGAGATCGCCCGCAAGTACCGGGAACATCCGGTTGTGATCAACAGCATTGCTTCTCACCACGGAGACACGGAGGCAACCTCGGTTATCGCGATGCTCGTTGGCGCAGCAGACGCTTTGTCTGCAGCAAGACCGGGAGCACGCCGGGAGACCTTGGAGACGTACATCAAGCGGCTGGAGCGGCTGGAAGATATCTCGGAATCCTTCGAAGGAGTCGAGAAGTCTTACGCCATTCAAGCTGGACGCGAAATTCGCGTCATGGTACAGCCCGAGAAGGTCGACGATACCGAAGCTTTCCGGCTGGCTCGGGATATCACGAAGAAGATCGAGAACGAACTCGATTACCCGGGACACATCAAGGTCACGGTCATTCGCGAAACCCGCGCCGTGGAATACGCCAAATAATTCACGTTCGAAAAGTGGCCGTTACGGCCACTTTTCATCGTTATAACCGAAATGAGCGCACGAAAGGAGCTACCGCAGCTATGAGAATTCTGTTTATTGGGGATGTCGTCGGATCTGTGGGCCGGGAAGCGCTGCGTAAGCGTCTACCCGCACTCAAGGCCAAGCATCGGCCGGATTTCATCGTCGTGAACGGGGAGAACGCCGCACACGGCCGAGGCATCACGAAGCCGATTGCCACCAGCTTCTTCGAATGGGGAATCCACGGCATCACGATGGGCAACCACACCTGGGATCAGCGGGAGATCTATGAGTTTATCGATGACGAGCCCAGGCTGATTCGGCCGGCGAACTTTCCGGACAACAACCCGGGAGCCGGATGGGCCATTCTGAAGGCGGGCTCGAAGGAGATGGCGATCATCAGCCTTCAAGGCCGGACCTTCCTGCCCCCAACCTCAGATTGCCCGTTCCGCAAGGCAGATGAAATCCTCGAACAATTGGAAGGACGCAACATCCCGATCCTCGTTGATTTCCACGCAGAGGCGACATCGGAGAAGATCGCCATGGGCTGGTATTTGGATGGACGAGTCTCCGCTGTCGTCGGCACGCATACCCATGTGCAAAGCCATGATGACCGGGTACTGCCGGATGGAACCGCCTATGTGACGGATGTTGGGATGACCGGGCCTTTGAACGGCATTCTGGGTATGGAAAAGGATGCGGTCATCAGCAAGTTTCTGAGCGGGATGCCCGTTCGTTTTGTAGTGGATGAAGGCAAATGGCAGTTGAATGGAGCCTTTATTGAAACGGATGATGCCACGAACCGGGCGAAAGCCGTCCGCTTGATCCGGGAGGACGAGGACCGAACCATCATCGAATAAGGATCACAAGGCATGAACGATCTCCTCAGCGAATAGGATGATTATTGGAAGCCATTCATCATTCCTGAGGAGGTACCTTTCATGGAAGTATTGAAAGTTTCAGCAAAATCCAACCCCAACTCCGTAGCCGGAGCTCTGGCCGGTGTCCTTCGGGAGCGCGGGGCCGCTGAACTGCAAGCGATTGGAGCCGGTGCGCTCAATCAAGCCATCAAGGCTGTGGCCATAGCCCGGGGGTTTGTCGCTCCGAGCGGGGTGGACTTGATCTGCATCCCGGCCTTTACCGATATTGTCATCGACGGGGAAGACCGTACGGCCATCAAGCTGATCGTTGAGCCCCGTTGACGGGACACCCCAAAGGACTGTGGAATGAAGAAGGGCCCCCCTGTTTACTTTCGAGTAAACAGGTTTTTCTTGCTTGGGGTGATCGGGATGAACGGAATTTTTTATTCTCATCCATTGGAAACGGTTACGCATGTCGAAACGTTCTCAATATGATATGAATTCAATCGAAACTTACTATACCTTTTCCGGGTCAATCCCCTTGCCTTTTGATAATAATTCTCATAATCTTGAAGTAGAGAATGTGACCAAATTGTTACAATCATCTTTCCCGAACACCAAAGCAGGATCATTCAAAGGGGATGAACGATCTGTGAAAAGGGAGCTGTCATGGAAGATCGGCGGTCAGCAGGGGGAAGGCGTAGAAAGCACGGACCGCATTTTTTCCACTGCGTTGAACCGATTGGGCTATTATCTGTACGGATACCGTCATTTCTCCTCGCGTATCAAGGGTGGTCACACGAATAATAAAATCCGCATCAGTGTCGAGCCGCTGCGAGCCATATCGGATGAGCTGCATCTTCTGGTCGCGTTCGACCAGGAGAGCATCGACCTGAACGCAGCCGAGCTGACAAGCGATGGGATTATTCTAGCCGATGAGAAAGTTCATCCGGTCATTCCGGAGGGAGCCCAAGCTCGGTTGTTTGCCGTTCCCTTCACCCGCATCGCGGAGGAGCATGGAACGTCCTTAATGAAAAACATGGTGGCGACAGGCGCATCTTGGGCGCTGCTCGGCCTTCCTCTCGACTTGTTGAATCAAGCGGTCGAGGCGGAATTCGGGCGAAAGGGAGAGAAGGTCGTTCTGAAGAATCAGGAGGCGGTTCGCCGTGGGGCCGAGCATGTGCTTCAGCTGGCAGGAGGACCTGTGGAAGAATTCCGACTTGCTCCGGCAGACGGCAAACGGAAGCTTTTTCTGATCGGCAACGAGGCCATCGGGCTTGGAGCTGTTGCAGCCGGCTGCCGTGTCATGGCTGCCTATCCGATAACACCCGCTTCAGAAATCATGGAGTACTTGATCAAGGAGCTACCGCGTCTAGGCGGAACGGTCATCCAAACGGAGGATGAGATTGCTGCGGTCACCATGGCGATCGGAGCGAATTATGCGGGAGCCCGTTCGTTTACCGCATCCGCTGGACCGGGGCTGTCCCTGATGATGGAGGCGATCGGCCTTGCCGGGATGACGGAGACCCCGCTCGTGATTGTGAATACCCAGCGAGGAGGCCCTTCAACAGGGTTGCCGACCAAGCAGGAGCAGAGCGACATCATGGCCATGATCTATGGAACCCATGGGGAAATTCCGAAGATCGTCATTGCGCCTGGTACCATAGAGGACTGCTTCTACGACACGGTGGAAGCGTTTAACTTGGCGGAGAGATATCAATGCCCTGTCATTCTGGTCACCGATCTCCAGCTCAGCTTGGGCAAGCAATCGGCAGAACCCTTTGACTATCGAAAAATCTCGATCGATCGGGGAAGGTTGATTGAGGACCCGGCTCCCCGCAGCGAAGGTGGCTTGTTCAAGCGGTACGAACACGCGCTGGACGGTATTTCACCGCGTACGATACCCGGTCAGAAGCACGGCATCCATCACGTTACAGGGGTTGAACATGCGGAGGACGGACGGCCTTCGGAGAATTCTCGCAATCGCCTGACGATGATGAACAAGCGGATGTCGAAGCTGAGCACCTTCCAGCTGGATAGTGCGATTCGAGCGGATGCCCCGCATACGGAGCCGGATCTGCTAATCATCGGTATGGGCTCCACAGGCGGAACGATTGCCGAAGCGCGAGAGCGCCTGCAACAAGAGGGGATCAAGGCCAATCAAGTGGCGGTGCGCCTCCTGCATCCTTTTCCAATAGCTGAGCTGAAGCCGCATCTTGAGAAAGCGCGGAGAGTGATAGTCGTTGAAAACAATGCAACGGGGCAGCTCGCCAGTCTGATCCGAATGAACCTGCCTGAGTATGCCGGGAGGATTCGCCATCAATTGAAATATAACGGCAAGCCGTTTCTTCCTTCGGAAATCTATACGGGATGCAAGGAGATGTTCGTATGGCAACCGTAAAGGACTTTCGCAACGAGGTAAAACCCAACTGGTGTCCGGCTTGCGGCGACTTCTCTGTGCAGGCGGCCATTCAGCGTGCGGCAGCGAATAGCGGCCTGGAACCGGAACAAGTCGCTCTGGTGACGGGAATCGGCTGTTCCGGCCGCATCTCCGGCTATGTTCATGCTTACGGGTTCCATGGCATTCACGGACGCTCTCTTCCGATCGCACAGGGCGTCAAGATCGCCAACCGGGAACTGACGGTCATTGCTTCGGGAGGCGACGGAGACGGCTTTGCCATTGGCATCGGGCATACGATTCATGCCATCCGCCGCAACATCGACATGACCTATATCGTCATGGACAATCAGATTTATGGGCTGACCAAGGGGCAGACGTCACCGCGGAGCGGGGCGGGCTTCCAAACCAAAAGCACACCGATGGGTGCCATCGAACCGGCTTTGTCCCCCATGGAGGTCGCACTCGCCTCTGGTGCAACCTTCCTGGCGCAGTCCTTTTCCAGCAACATCAAGCAGTTGACCGACCTTATTGAACAGGCCATCCGACACAAAGGGTTCTCGCTGGTCAACGTGTTCAGCCCATGCGTGACCTTCAACAAGGTCAATACGTATGACTGGTTTAAGGAAGTGTTGAAGGACGTGTCCGAGATTCCGGGCTATGATCCATCCAACCGCGTGGCGGCGATGACAACGCTCATGGAGACAAACGGACTCGTCACCGGCCTGCTTTATCAGAATGAGCAGCAGCTTCCTTATGAAGAGCGCATTCCCGGGTTTCGCCAGGAGCCGCTCGTCAGGCAGCCGATCGCGCTGGAGGAAGCGGAGTTTGAGAAGATGATGAATTCATTCGCCTAAAAAATCTATAATAAATGACATTAATAAAGTGGAATCGAAAAATTTGACAGGTGTGTGATGCATCTGTCTTTTCTTTTGGGTAAAAAAGAGTACAATAGGAAGGGGATTTTTGCAGAACGCTTTGCGTTCCCATCCTTGCGGCGGAGTTCGCTTCGGACAAGCCCGCCTTGATCCCTGCATGGCCAATACGGGGCCGGTTTTCGAGCCATTTGAAGATGAGAGCCCTTATTATCCAAGGAGTGAAGAAAACGATGAAACAAGTTCCTGTCGGTGTATCTGCACGACATATCCATGTGAGCCAGGCAGACCTGGAAACGCTGTTCGGACCGGGTGCCGAGCTGCACGTCATGAAGGACCTGTCCCAACCGGGGCAATATGCAGCGGAAGAAACCGTTGCCGTCATCGGCCCGAAGGGCAAGTTCGACAAGGTTCGGATTCTCGGACCGGTTCGCAAGGCAACCCAGCTTGAAATCTCCCGTACCGATTCCTTCGCCATCGGCGTGAAGGCACCGGTTCGCGAATCCGGCGATACCGCTGGAACGCCCGGCATCAAGATTGTAGGACCGGCTGGCGAAGTCGAAATCTCGGAAGGCGTCATCGTGGCTGCCCGCCACATTCACTTCCATACGAGTGATGCCGAGAAGTGGGGCATCCAGGACAAGCAAAAGCTGAGCGTCCGCCTGAACACCGAGCGTCCGCTGATCTTCGAAGACGTGGTAGCCCGCGTGTCGGACAGCTTTGCTCTCGACTTCCATATCGATACGGATGAAGCCAATGCAGCGGGTGCGAAGACCGGCGACTTGGCTGAAATCATCGGCTGAGAATGAGGGAATGCCTTCGTGAGAAGGTGTTCTGCAGATGAATGGGCACCAAACCAAAGGAGCTGCGTGTGAACCCCATACGCGGCTCCTTTGGTTTTTAATAGACGGTCGTGAATAGCCATGCCCATTCGCAAGGCTTCCTTTCCGTATGGTATAATACATCCATATGTTCTTGAAGAGTGGCTATTAGCTTAGCTAAGAACGAGTAAGGATGTGTCATCTACATGGACAAAGAACAAAAGGACTTTTCCAAGTATTTCGACTTCTCAGATGCGAAGATTGTGGCGGAAGCGGAGGGGAAAACCACCTACCGAATCAAAGGCCGCAATGTGCAGATCAATTCACGCCCAACATATAAGGAAGGCAAGCGCCGCGGCAAAGAAGCGGTGGAGGTGCACTACGATTTCGACATCCCGGAACCCATGCGCAAGGCGGGGGAAGGCAAGCTGTACCATTTGACCACGTACGGCTGTCAAATGAACGAGCACGATTCCGAGACGATGCGCGGACTGCTGGAGGCCATGGGCTACCAGCCGACCGAGGATCGGCGGGAAGCCGATCTCATCCTGCTCAACACCTGCGCCATCCGCGAAAATGCCGAAGATAGGGTGTTCGGCGAACTGGGCCACCTGAAGCACCTGAAGACCGAGAAGCCATCGCTGCTCCTCGGGGTGTGTGGCTGCATGTCGCAGGAAGAAGCGGTAGTTGGACGCATTATGAAGACGTACCCCTTCGTCGATCTCATCTTCGGAACGCATAACATTCATCGGCTTCCGGAGCTGCTCCGCGATGCGATGTTCAACAAAGAGTTGGTCATTGAGGTTTGGTCAATGGAAGGGGACATCATTGAGAACCTCCCCAAGAAGCGCGAAGGCGTCAAGGCTTGGGTCAACATCATGTACGGCTGCGACAAGTTCTGTACGTATTGCATCGTTCCCTATACACGGGGCAAGGAGCGCAGCCGCCGTCCAGAGGACATTCTGGCGGAAGTCCGTGATCTCGCCCGTAAGGGCTTTCAGGAGATCACCTTGCTCGGTCAGAACGTTAACGCATACGGCAAAGACTTTGAGGATCTCGACTATCGTTTTGGGGATCTGATGGATGACATTCACAAGATCGACGTCCCGCGGGTTCGGTTTATGACCTCGCATCCGCGCGACTTTGACGATCACCTCATCGAGGTGCTCGCCAAGAAGGGCAACTTAATGGAACACATCCACCTGCCCGTCCAATCCGGCAGTTCGGATGTTCTCAAGAAGATGAGCCGCAAATACAACCGGGAGCAGTACCTGGAGCTTGTGCGAAAGATTCGCGCAGCGATACCCGATGTGGTGCTCTCAACCGATATCATCGTCGGATTCCCGGGTGAAACCGATGAGCAGTTTGAAGACACCCTGTCCCTCGTTCGAGAGGTTGGCTTCGACAGTGCTTATACCTTCATCTACTCGCCGCGTGCCGGGACTCCGGCTGCAGGAATGGAAGATACGATTCCAGAGGAAACGAAGAAAGAGCGGCTCTACCGCCTGAACGACACGCTGAATGAATTCAGCCGCATCGGCAATGAACGGATGAAGGATCAGGTGGTGGAGGTATTGGTGGAGGGAGAAAGCAAGATGAACCCGGACATTCTCTCCGCACGGACCCGCTCGAACAAGCTCGTTCACTTTGCGGGACCGAAGGAGCTGATCGGCAAGCTCGTCACCGTACACATCACCGATCCGCAAACATGGCTTCTAAAAGCAGAACTTATTGAGGAGGCGGTGTTGCGTCATGCATGAAGAGGATAACCGCCCGGAGGGCGACAAAGTCGGACGTGAGGAAATTCTGAACAAGGCTCGCGAGCTGGCTGCGATCATCGCTCGTTCCGAAGAGGCCGAAACCTTCCGAAAGGCAGAGGCGAAGATTGATCAAAATGGGCATATTCAGACGCTCATTAACGCCATTAAGAAAAAGCAAAAAGAAATCGTAGCCTTCGAATCCCTTGGAAACACGACCATGGTTGGCAAGATCGATCAGGAGATCGCCGTTCTTCAGAAGGAACTGGACGATATACCACTTGTTCGGGAGTACCAGCAGCTTCAGGTGGACATGAACGATCTGCTGCAATCCACGGTGGGGGCAGTCAAGGACATCGTCTCGGCTCACCTTGAGCTGGAACGAAGCTAAGACGGAAGCGGCGCTCGCCGCTCGGGATACTCCCGAGTGAGCGGCGCCGTTTTTTGATGAGTTGCAAAGCCAGGGCTGTATCCAAAGAAGACCGAGAAGCGTCTACTTCGGTAGAGTAGATCCCCACGGCATTCGATGAAGGAGAGAGAACATGCGAATTTCAACTGCCCTTGCCCACCTGAAGGAGAAGAGCTCGCTTGGAAAGTCTTTTGCTTATATTGCGCTTGGCTTACTGCTGTTGGGACTTATCCTGTGGACGATCCTGAAACCCGGGGAACCTGAGATCGATCTGCCCACTCAGTATACCTATGAAACCTTCCAGGCAACCAACGGCCTTGTTCTGCATGCCCTCATAACCGATCCAGAGAATATCCGCCTGGAAGCCATTGAACAAAACCTGCTGGACCTTCCTCGCTATGGCATGAACGGGGGGTTCTTTTATGAGAGCAGCCTGCTCAGCATCGCCGTTAATGACGGGCAACCGGTGATCGGCAAGCCGGGCGGGTATGGATCCGGCTGGAGCAATGTCAAATACGCTCGCGGGACGCTTGTCTGGGACCGGGAAAGCAAGAAATTTTCCGTGCAAGTGGTCACGAGCGCAGACAAGCTGACGGTCACCCAACCCGAACGCTATTGGGCGCAGGGAGGCATCAGCATGAACCTGCAGGCAGGTGAGAGCTGGCATACCCTAGCGGAAGCGGAGCATATGCCGGGCATCGACAACTTGCATATGAGAACGGGATTGGTATATACCAAGGACGGGCAGCTTCAGCTACTGGTAACCAACGATTTGTGTACGGCAGGCGACTTCCGAGCGGCAGTGCTGGAGTGGGGCGGAGAGACGTTCGTGGACGGCATTTTCCTGGACGGAGACGGCTCTTCCCAATTGAAGGCCAAGGAAGTAGAACTGGCCGGTGACCGGCGTCTGGTCAGGCAGATGATTCGCCTGATTCGCTAGAGCGTGGCATCAAAAAAATAATTCAGCGTGAACGAAATTAACCGGTTCGACGTCTCATTCAGCAGACAGGAAGGGAAGGGGGAGGACGAGTGGATCTGGAACGCCAGCTTATGGAGCGCGCCCAAGGCGGCGATATGGATGCCCTCGCCGAACTTCTTCAAGAGCATTATCGCTTCCTGTATCACTACTTGCTCAAAATCACCTTGAACCCGGATAAAGCTCAGGATTTCACCCAGGACACCCTTTTGCGCTCGGTGGAGAAGATCCATACGTTTGATGGGCGGTCCAAGTTCTCGACCTGGCTGATCACGATCGCGACCCGACTCGTCATCGATGCCGATCGCAAGCGCAAGAGAGAGTGGAGATTCCTGCAGCGGCAAGCGAAGGAGCAGGAAGATTCCTCGCGGCTTCTGCGCTGGAGGCTGGAGAGTCAAGGAGCGGAATGGACGGATGTTCTGGAGGGGCTGTCAACCTTGAAGGAAGAGCAGCGATTCGCTGTCGTCTTGAGGCATTATTATGGATATTCCCAGCAGGAGATTGCCGCTATCACCGGTGTTCCGGAAGGAACGGTAAAATCGCGTGTGCACCTCGGTTTGAAAAGTTTGCGGAAGGAGCTGACCACCCATGACGAAGAATCCTGAACATCAGGAGCCCATGCCGAAGAAGCAAACGGTTGAATTATCCTCATCTCTGACGGAGGAGGAACTGTTGAGTCGCCTTGTGAAGGATCTGACTCGGGTGGAGGAGTCCTTGCCTGCGAACGTTCCGGACCTCCGCAACCTTCAAGCGATGCTATCCGCCGAGAAAGAAGCGGTTCGCCGTCGCTCCTTAAGTGAGCTGGTCGGCTTTGTCTTCGCTGCAATGACGATCGTCGGCGGGTTTTTCCTCCTTCTCCTTCATGCGACAGCTGTGTTGATCCCTATTCAGATTGGAGCCATGGTCGTACCGCTTCTTTTGCTTCTCTGGCGAAATGGGGCCAGGGGCCGCCGAAGGAAGGCGAAGCCATGAAGACGGTTCTGGACTGGTTGATGACTCCTTATCCAACCGAAGGGAATGGCTTGGCGCTGTGGGCATGGCTCTTCCTCGCGGCCATCTTGCTTACTCAAGGAATCTGGCTCTTTCGAGATGCGAGGAAGCGCGGCGCTTGGTATTGGTTCTGGGGCTTATGGGGCTGCATTCAGGCCCCGACACCGCTCCTTGTGTACTGGCTTACCGTCCGGGGTGGAGCAAGGCTGATCCGAACGTGGTTCCGACGGTTCAAACGGAACCGAACCTAAGGAGAGATGCCGAATGAAAGAGTGGAACGATATGCTTGGCTTTGATTGGCGGCTGTTGCTGCCCCTTGTTGTCCTCCAACTGATCTTGATGATCATCGCCGGGCTGGATTTGCTCCGGCAGGACAAGGGGAGGATTTGCGGACCGAAGTGGGCATGGGCGCTCGTCATCGTGTTTGGAGAGCTGATCGGGCCGGTTGTTTACTTTGTAGCGGGCAGGAGGAACGATTGATGGATTCGATCTTGTCTGTCAAGGGACTCTCGAAACGGTATGGCGAGTTCGAAGCTGTCCGCAGCCTCGACTTCGCTCTAGTCAAGGGAAGGGCAACCGGGCTGCTTGGGCCGAACGGGGCGGGCAAGACGACGACGCTGTCCATGCTGAGCGGACTCCTTCCTGCGACATCCGGGAGTATCCAAGTCGCTGGAGATGCAGGGGGAGACCGCCGGGAAAGAATTGGCTATTTGCCGCAGCATCCGGTCTTCTTTAACTGGATGACTGGGCGTGAATATATGAAGTTCGCCGGAGAATTATTTGGGCTGAAGGGGACGAAGCTCCGTGCACGAGCGGGAGATCTCCTCGAACAGCTCGGCCTGGCCGATGCAGCCAGAAAGCGAATCGGCAGCTACTCCGGCGGGATGAAGCAACGGCTGGGCATCGCCCAAGCGTTGATTCATCGACCGGAGCTGCTCATTCTCGACGAACCGGTATCGGCGCTCGATCCGGTCGGACGAAGGGAATTGATCGACCTCCTTCAAGGAATCAAACGGGAGACGACCCTGCTCTTCTCCACGCACGTGCTGCACGATGCGGAGCAGCTGTGCGACGACATCCTGATCCTCAACAAGGGGGAGCTCGCCGTACAGGGACAGCTGGCCGAGCTGCGCCGCCTTCACGGCAAGCCGCACCTCACCGTTGAATCGGAGGAATCCCTTGTTGAGTTCGCCGAAGCGGTAAGGCGCAATCCAGCGATTCGGCGGATTGAACTGAGCGAGGATCAACGCAGGCTTGTCCTAGAGGCGGATCACGTGGCTCAGGCAAGGGATTATCTTTTCGCCGAGATCGCTCAACGGCGCTTGCCCGTACAGCGGTTTGATGCGGCGAATGCCTCGCTCGAAGCGCTCTTCTTGGAGGTGGTCGGCGCATGAGAGGATGGAGCGTACTCTTTCGCAAGGAGTGGCGGGAATCCCTCCGCAACTTCAAGCTGATCTGGATTCCGTTGGTCTTTCTCCTGCTCGGTGTGGCCCAACCCGTTACGTCCAAGCTGCTGCCCGATCTGGTCAAACAAGCTGGCAATCTTCCGGAAGGAGCCGTCATGGTGATCCCGGTTCCCCAGCCGATGGAGGTACTGGCCGGGACGCTGTCCAACTACAGCACGGTCGGGCTGCTCGTGCTTGTACTCGCGACCATGGCAGCGGTAGCCGGGGAGCGCAGCCGCGGTGTTACCGGAATGCTGATGGCAAAGCCGATATCAGCCGCTGCTTACCTTAGCTCGAAATGGAGTGCAACGGTTCTGCTGTCCACCGGGTCGCTTGTTATCGGCTATTTGGGAGCCTGGTATTACACCGAGATTCTCATCGGTCCCATCGATGCAGGACTGGCTTTGCAGGGCCTGGCCTTGTACGCTTTGTGGTTTGCCTTCTACTTGACCGTCACCCTGGTGCTGAGCGCCCTTATGCGCTCTGCGGTAGCTGCTGCGGCCATCACCCTGCTCTCCGCGGCCTTGTTGGCGGTGCTGGGATCAAGCTTGCCCCAATGGATGAAGGCAAGTCCCGGCATCCTGACGGCGCGCGCTCAAGAGCTTTTGCTTGGCGGACTCGCTCAGGGAACGGGGGGATCCGTGCTGCTTCCCGTCTGTATAACGGGAATAGGGCTTATCCTGCTTATGGTTGTCGGGATCGCTGTATTCCGTCGGCTCCCCCTGACTCCTCAAGATTCCTAATCGTGAAGCTCAGCATTTGCTTTTCTCCCGGCTCTATGATAAATAGGAAGAAGACCGAACAAGGCCTTTTCCTATCAGACAGGCCGACAAGGAGGATGCTCATGCGATCGGCAGTTTCGATTTTGGTTTTGCTGATGACGATCTCGCTCGTGGGTTGCACGCAAGCTACCCAAGATCATGCGGTGAAGAAGATCAAGCCGGAGCAGCTACAGGTGGACTTTGCGACCGAGCCAGACAAGCTGCTGGTTGGAGACGAGGTTACCATGACCCTCCGACTGAATGGGCCGATCACCTTGTCCGACACCGAGGTCTACATCGAAGTAAAGAAGCTGGTGGACACCGGGAGCGGGGAACGCATTGATTTTAAGCCGATCGCGGAGAATCCGGCAGTCTTTACGGCAAAGGTCACGTTGGACGCAGCCGGTACTTATAATTCGGCGATTCATATCTACAGCCCCGAGGTTCATAAAATGCAGGACGCGGTCTTCTACGTCGAGGAAAAGGCCAGCGCTCAGGCAGGGGATGGAGAGAACACCGCCCTTGCCGCCGCCACCAACGCCATCACCGAGCCCGTTGTTCTGGGGGAAGCATGGCTGAACCGTGAGACCAAAGAGAAGCAGGCGAGCATTCGCCTGCTTCTTGTCAATGGTGTAGAATCCTCTGATCCAAACCCGGGCTCGCTGCAAGGAACCTTTTACAGCGGAGCGTGCCAGCTGGTTTATTCAGAAGGGGACGAGGTGCGGGCCAGCCTTGACTTAGGAGATGACTACACCTTCCGCAAGCTTGAGCTCCCCTTCGAGGTCAAGCTTGACGATTACAACGCCGACGGCTTCCCGGATTTCACAATCGGGCAGTGGATCGGCAGCAACGGAAGCCAGTATTCGCTCTATACCGTGAAGGAGAACCGCATCGAGGAGTTGATTCCAACCCTTTATTCCGCCAGCCGGGAGGAGTCGCATCGGTTTCCGCTGGAGGGCAGCGGATTTCGGAATCTCTATTATGCTATGGAGGGTGAGGCGGGCTATTACAAGACGAATTGGAGCTGGGACGGCAGTGCTTTTCACCGATCAAGCCCTGTCGCGGCGACCGAAGACGAGGTTGCTGCCTTTCAATCTGCTTCCCTCAGTTCTCCTTCGATAGCCTCCCCATGAGGATGGTGTTGTAATAGGCTCCATCCGATAGAAGCTTGTCCCTGCGCAGCAAGCCCTCCCGTTCAAATCCGAGCTTTTCATACAGCCGAATGGCCTTCTCGTTCGTTTCCAGAACGGATAAGGCCATTTTTTTGATTCCGGTCTCGTCTGCCCATGCGATGGACTCGGTTAGCAGATGCTCCCCGATCTTGTGTCCCCAGTAGGCCATGGGAACCCCTACGCCAAATTCCACTTTGTGCGCGAGGCGCTTAAGCTCGCTTCCCTGGCAGCGGGAATAGCCGGCGAGCTGTCCATCGGCGACCGCTACCAGAAACAGATTGCTGTGGGCATCCGCATCGGCTTGGATCAGCTGCGCAAACCGGATCGGGTCGATCACGGCTTCGCCTCGTTCCCGATCCATGAATTCCGTCTCCCCGTCGATTTGAAGGCGAAGGGCAGCGAGAGGAGAGGCATCTTCTTCTTTTGCCGAACGAAGGACATAGTGCAGCCCGCGAACGGTATAAGACTTTTCGGATAGAATCATTAGATCGTCTCCTATCATTTATGGATATTAATCAAGAAGGAGTGGCTTCCACAGGAATATCTGCACTCTGAGAGTGTGTCTTTGCGGCGTCAGATTGGCGGGAGCTGCCCTTGAGGAACACCCAAACCCCCGCCAGCAGCAGGAGACCGGCGATGCCTTGCAGGAGAGAAACCGATTCCCCCAGCAGATAGTAGGCCAACACCGTAGAGCCTACCGGTTCCCCGAGAATGGACATGGATACGGTGGAAGCTCGCAAGTATTTGAGCAGCCAATTGAAAAGATAGTGGCCGAATAACGTAGGCACGGCCGCGAGCAGGAAGAACAATCCCCAATTACGGCTGGAGTAGTCCGTGAACGAGTACCCCATCCCTGCATTGTAGACTCCCAATACTAGGGAGCCGATTAAGAAGACGAAGAAGCTGTAGACAAACGTGGACATCGTCTCCCGAAGCTTGGAGCCGAGAAGCATATGAACGACCACGGCCACGGTGCCCAGGAAGGACAGGAGATCGCCGTACAGATTTTTTGCGGCGAGGCCAAAATCACCCCATCCGATCAGCACCGCTCCGACGATGGCGATGGCCATCCCCAAGATGGCGAGCGGATGATTCCGTTCCCGGAAGGCCCAATAGGAGCCAAGCATGACCAGCACCGGTTCTAAAGCGATGATGGCGGTGGAGCTGGCCACTGAGGTATAGCGGAGCGAGCCCATCCAGAATAGAAAATGCAGCCCGAGCGCAAGACCGGAGACGATGAGCAGAAGCCATTCCCTGGTCGTGATTCGGCGAATTTCCTCCTTATAGCGAAACAGGAAGGGAGAGAGCATCGCACAGGTCATGAGGAGGCGGTACATGCCGATGACGGATACCGGAGCATCTGACCATTTGATAAAGATAGAAGAGAACGAGATGGCGATCACTCCGACGAGCATGAGCAGCCCATAGACGGCGCTGTTTCTCTTAGCGGATGACGTTGAGGAAGAGGAGGTCACGAAGGCAGGCATCCTTTCGGGAAATGATAGCAGGTATACAGCATACCTAGAGCGTGTCTTCTTTAACCCGATCGGCCATGCCTTGGGGTTGAGGACACGCTCTCATCATTATACTCGTGCCGGCGTGATTGTCACGGTTCATTTGGTCTTTTGGACGTCTTCGGGAAATGAAACCATTTCCCAGGCAACCGCACAATCCGAGCCATTTCAATTCCTCTCGCTACGCGCAGCGTTCCAGAAAAACGGACAGACCGACAGAAGTCTCGTTCTTTTTCCAGAAGGTAGATTGAAACAAACTTAGTTTCATGATAAAACAAAGTTAGCGTCAGCCTGAGCGTGCGAAAAACCCAAGCGATCCTTGGGTCGAACCGTTCTTCAAGTTGGTCCGGTGTTATGGCACGCTCCAGAGAAGAGAGGAGAACACAACCATGCTCTTTGCAGATCACGACAAGCTTCTGATGATTGGTGATTCGATAACAGATTGCGGCCGCGCACGTCCGGTGGGAGAAGGGGTCTATGAAGCGCTGGGGAAAGGCTATGTCTCCCTGATCGAGGCTTTGATTGGAGCAACCTATCCGGAGCGCACCATTCGCATCGCCAATATGGGAACTAGCGGCGACACGGTGCGCCATTTGAAGGAACGCTGGGAGACGGACGTCCTTGCGCTCAAGCCGCACTGGCTGTCCATTCTGATCGGGATCAATGATGTATGGAGACAATTCGACAACCCTGCCATGAAGGAATGGCATGTTTATATCGACGAATATGAAACCACCTTACATGAGCTGGTGGAGAAGACGCGGCCTCTCGTAAAAGGGCTGGTGATCATGAGCCCCTTCTACCTTGAGTCCAACGAATCCGACCCGATGCGCGCCACGATGGACCTTTACGGTCAAGCAGCCAAAAGGATAGCCGAGAGCCATGACTGCATCTTCGTGGATCTGCAGGCGGCCTTTGATCACATGCTGAAGCATGTTTATCCCGCTACCTTAACCTGGGATCGCGTCCATCCCAATGCTCCAGGGCAAATGGTCATCGCCCGGGCTTTCCTGAATGCCGTCGGCTACGAATGGGATCGCTCGGCTGACTGAGGGGACGGGTGAAGGTAGCACTGCTCCTAAACCAGGTTTACGCCAAATGGTTCAACGATTTAAGTGTAGAAGAATTTGAATTAGCTTGGGCTATTCCGAATTTAAGGAGCATTATCGAGGATAGAATTCGTTATCCTGGTGGATTTCATGAATGGTACTAAGTTTCCCGTGCTCCTATCCACCAGGGAAACATGGTTTTGATGGTTCAGGAGCTGCACACAAGAGAACTATTGGAGATTATTGATGATTCTTTTGATTGTGATACATTTAAGAGAAAGTTGCGTAACTGGGCGCAATAGGTTAAAAGGTGGATTAGGTTCTTTACCCGAGGGTTTACAATAAATGAGGAGGGTAGTAATAGGTGAATAATCCTGGCGCTGTATCAGTATGGTTAGGGAATTGTAAAAGCGAAAATATCCTAAGAGATTATGTCGATATAAAATTTGATAATAATGGAAATAGAATTCCATCAAAATTTATGAATGACTTTTCACTTGATTTTATTAATTATAATCAAGATTTGCTAGAATGGACTTTTGTTGAAACCGCTACCTCTTCCTTATCAAAACTTTTAAATAATGCGTCTTACTCTGATGCAATCATAAGTGAACTAATAGACTTTTATGGTGATGAATTATCAGATGAATATAATGTAGCCATAAGATTATATGATTTTGAATACGAAGAAGCTGTTGAGGAAGCAATGCTAGACGGTAAGAAACTATCTTTTATAGGCTCTGTGATGTACGAGGAATGACCCGCCATTTAACGAATAACACGTATAACCCATGTAATACGCCACAATCGAGCTAGCCGCCCGTGTTGTGGTCTTTTTTTTGTCTCATGGCGCTATCGCGGCGGCTATTTGGGACAGCCCCAAATCCCCTCTTCTACGAGTATTATCACCGGAAGCTAGCGGAAGGCAAGACAAAGAAGCAAGCCTTCATATTCGTCATGCGAAGAATTGTAGCATCATCTACAGCGCCTTCTTTATTCCCCAGTTTAAGATTACAACTGAGCGAATGGTTTGTTCATGGCTTGACCAAGTGCGGGATTGCCAACACGCCTTAACGATAACACAACACCTCCAGCTCGCCTTTCCGATTGATTCGGAAGGGCGCTTGTCTGGAGGTGTTGTGTTGTTTGGGGTAGAGAAAGTCACTACGCGGAGAGATTCTTCTTCCTCGTCAAGAAGCGCTGAACGACGGGCAGAAGAATGATCAGCAGCGTGAGCGCTCCGAAGGTACGAGCGATGCTGGACACGACCAGCATGGCGTCCAGATCAATCCATTCGTAGAGCTTCATGCCGAAGATGGGAGCAACAACGGCGGCCATCTGGGACAGCGTGGTGTAGAAGGCAATGGCCTTCTGGCGGGAAGGAGGCGGCAGAAGCTCAAGTTGCCGGTTGAAGAGCGACTGTGTGAAGCCGGCCGTGACGAATGCGCCGAGAAGGTCCGCGATGTATACGGCCTTCATGGAAGAAGCAAAGATCCACATGAGCGGATTGCATGCAATTCCGAGTGCGGAGAGAAACAGGGTAAGCGCGTTGCCCTTGCGGTCGGCGATCCGCAGCCAGAAGCGAAACCCGAGCAGGGAGCCGATGGCGGCGGCAACCGTGTCAATGCTGATCTGGCTGTTCGTGGCGTGAAGCATGTCCACCTTCACCTTCGTGAAGACCGGCCACGCCATCATCCACGTAAAGGAGAAGATGACGGCTGCGGCACAGAACAGGTAAAAGTCGCTGCCTGCCTGAAATTGAAAGGTTCGGGCGAAGGCTTTCAGTCGCTCGGAAGCCGTTGCCCGCCGCGGGTTCCCCGAGAGGACTGCCGGTTCATCCATGCACGAGCTGCCTGCATTCTCACTCGGGACATACAGCTTGATAAAGTAGAAGCATTCAATCAGGCCGCAAGCAGTTCCCAGAATGAACGCGGTCTGGTACCCGACCGGAAAGGAATAATGATCGATATACCAGCCTGCGATGAGAACGATGCCCATGCCGACGAAGCTGGAATAAACATTGCGCTGGGCGAATACCTTGTTTCGGTATTGCAGCGGAATGAGCTCTCCCATTATGGCTTGCCAGCTCACGGTAGAGATTGTGTTCGCAGCCGTGTACAAGCCCACGAGCAGAATGAGCAGCTTCACCTGGCTGCCCGAGAAGATCGGCAGCAGCGCCATGAGCGGGAAGCACAATCGACTCGCGAGCATGATACAGGCGGCGATCCGTTTTTGCTTACGGAAGCGTGCGATGATGGCGGATGCCGGAAGCGTCGACAGAATCGTCAGCAGGGCCGGGATGGAATTCAACAAGGCATAATCGGTGTTCGTAGCCCCGAAGCGAGCCGCTATGACGGGGAAGAACGGAACCGTAAAGTTAATGCTGGACGTGGAAGCGATGCCCATGTTCAGGTTACGGCGAATGTTTTGACGCAAACAACGATAAGAGGGGTCCATGATGGATGATGGCCTCGGCTTTCACGCATAGGGATTGGAAAAACACAAGCTTCATTGTAACGCACGGCCTCTTTTCGCGCATCCTGGGAATTGTGAACGAATGATGACAATGAAAGGGAATCGTCGGGAGGCCCTGCGGGATTGCACAACTCTTCTCTCGAAGGAAACGTCTATTCTTTGCGGTTGTCGATCGCATCCGACATCGTTTTGTCCGTCAAGTGAGCATAGATTTGGGTGGTGTCAGGAGATGCATGGCCCAGCTGCTCTTGCGTGCGGTACAGATCATTTTGCAAATAATAATCCGTGGCGAAGGAATGCCGCAGCTTGTGAACGGTTAGATAAGGCTTGCCAAACCGTTTGGCGTATTTGATCACCATCTCCTGAATGGCGCGCCGGGTCATTCGCTTCCCGTCCTTCTGCCCGTTGGGAACGGTGAGGAAGAGCGCTTTTTCTTTTTTGGGAGCGTGGTAGTGCGTGGATCGCTGCTCCAAGTATTGAGTCAAATCCTCAAGAGCGCTTTCCCGGAAGTAGACGGGGGTTTTGAAGGTGTCGTCATTTTTCCCCTTGCGGTAGACATGCAGAGTCTTTTTCTTCAAATCGAGGTCATCTCCGTTGAGGTTGACCACCTCCGAGACGCGGAGTCCAGAGTTCAGAATCAAGCTGACGATGCATGTGTCGCGAATCCGGTTCAAATGGTAGGCGTACAAGGCTTGCTTGTTTCCCGCAATGTCTTCTTCAAAGCCGGTGCGGATGTAGGCGATAAACTCGGCGATCTCGGATTCCTGGAGCAGCTTGCCCTCCAGCTTTGCCGCTGTATCTTTGGGCCGATGGGTTCGCTTGATCTCCACCTTCGCCATCACATTGCGCTTCAAGAGGGGATAGAAGTCGTCGTCCTCGGCAATTTGACTCAGGTAATGAAACAAGGAGCGCAGAGAAGACAGCTTGCGGGAGATGGTGGTCTTCGTGTTCGCTCCGTCCTTCTTGGATGCGAGAAACATACGAAAATGATCAATCGTCTCCATATGCAGCCGTTCCAGAACCTCCAAAGGCACGTCCTGCATGCGTGAAGCGTCGGTCAAGCCTTCCGCCATCAAAAAGTGGAAGAAGGTTTCGTAATCCCGGGTGTATTCCAATAGAGAGGAAGGGGACAAGTCAGGCAGCTTGTACATGAGGAACTTTTCCACATACCAAGGCATGAGGGGAATGCGTTTCTCCAGTTCTTCGCGGTCCTTCGCTTTGATGATGTTCATGGGGCACCTCGCTGCATCATGGAAAAATGGGGAGTCGCCTCTTATTGTACAGGATGCCGAGACTGCGGGGAAGCACGAGGGGAACAGAGGGGACTGTTCGGAAGTGGGTTATGGGAGTACAATGGGAACCGAACTAGAAAAAGAGGGGTCATGAAATGAAAAAAAGAGTTCACAAAAAGCGTTGGGCGGCGGGGCTCATGCTCATGCTGGCAGCAGCCCTAACGGGGTGCAGTTCTTTAGCCGGCCCAACGGAATCGTCCGCACCGATATCCGCTCCGGTTGAGTCTCCTTCTGCGGAAGCCTCTTCGGCACCTGTATCAACGCCGGAGCCATCTGTTGCGGAGACCGAGACCCGGTTATCGCTCGTTGCGATTGGGGATGTCCTCATTCATTCATCCGTTTGGAAGGATGCCAAGCTGGCCGAGGGCGGGTATGACTTTAAGCCGATGTTGAAGACCGTGAAGGAAAAGCTGGAGAACGCGGACATTACCTTTGCCAACTCCGAGAGCATCATCGGCGGTGAAAGCCTGGGCTTGTCCAGCTACCCGGCCTTCAACAGCCCTCATGAGGTTGGGGATGCCTTAAAGGATGCCGGGGTGGACGTGGTTTCGATGGCCAACAACCACACCTTGGATTTCCGGGAAAAGGCCATTCTACAGGCAGCCGATTATTGGGAGAAACTTGGCATCCCCTTTGCTGGAGCCAATCGGAACGCAGAGGAACGAACCAAGATTCGGATTGTGGAGCGCGATGGGGTAAAGGTAGCGTTTCTAGCCTACACGTATGGCACAAACGGCATTCCGATCCCGCAGGGCAAGGATTATCTGGTCAACCTCCTGGACCGGGATCAGCTTACCGCCGACATTCGCCAGGCGAAGCAGGAGGCAGATGTGGTCGTGGTGAGCATGCATTGGGGCATCGAATACGCGCAAACCCCGAACGAAGAGCAGCGCCAGTGGGCCCAACTCGCAGCGGATGAAGGAGCGGACGTCATTCTGGGCCACCATCCCCACGTT
This sequence comes from Gorillibacterium sp. CAU 1737, assembly GCF_039888655.1. Taxonomy (NCBI): domain Bacteria; kingdom Bacillati; phylum Bacillota; class Bacilli; order Caryophanales; family Paenibacillaceae; genus Gorillibacterium; species Gorillibacterium sp. CAU 1737. The sequence continues at coordinate 353,810 of NZ_JBDQQO010000002.1, read as the reverse complement.
CTCCAGCCGGTGGAATGGGTGGAGGGCAAGGACGGGCACCGGACACTCGTCTTCTACTCCTTGGGCAATTTCCTCGCGGCTCAGGAGCAAACCAATCCTCCTTACCGTCAAATCGGGGCAATCGCCCGCATGGAGCTTTGTGTGAAGCGTTCGTCCGCTGGTACGGAAGTAACGGTAGAACAGCCTAGCATGCTGCCGACTTACATCCAATTCCGTAATTGGAAAGGCTATCGGGTCGTTCCGCTGAGTCAGGCGTCAACCGAGATCCTTCCGAACAAGAGCCGGTATGAGCAAGAGATGAAAAAGCTGCTGACCTCGCTTATGCCGGAGCTGACGGTCGAGGAGTAGCCCCATACCTGCTTAACCCAAAAGAAGGCTTCCGTCAGTGGTGAGGACGGAAGCCTTCTTTTTGCTTTTCTCTTTTTTACCGATTGGTCAAAGGCCTGACGGCAGGACAGGCAGGACCCCGCTCGGTTCTATCCACTCCGGTTGCTTCTTCTTCGAGCGATTACGCTCGATTTCGTCCCATGGAGCGGAGAATCAGGCTGACGATAAACACCAGCACGACAGCTCCGATCAGTGCAGGGACGAGGTAGAAGCCACCCATGTTCGGGCCAAAGTTGCCGAGAATGAGGCTTCCCAACCAGGCTCCGATGAAGCCTGCGATGATGTTGCCGATAATCCCGCCGGGAATGTCACGCCCCATGATGAGGCCTGCCAGCCATCCGATAATCCCGCCGATAATGAGCGACCAAATAAATCCCATGGTAGGTTCCTCCTTTGTCTGTGTTGCGTTTTGTTTTGGTATAGCTTACTTGGTGATGGTAAGTATTAACCGGACCGATCCGATGCGAAACAGGAATTCTCAGGAAATGCGAAGAGCACAATCGGACCCGTTTTCTTACCGGTGTCTGTAGTATGGGCATTTCTTCCGTCTGTTATGCATGAGGCTAGAGAGAAGAGAGCACTGGACTTACCTCTTTTGAGTTTCTTGGGCGTAACAAGATCGGGCGGGAAAACAAAGCTGCCCCGATCAAGGAAGAACCTCGGGTCGGGGCAGGATTCGCGTGGCTTTTATTCGTTTGGTTTCGTACCTTCAGATGAGTTAGGGATGATAGACCTTTGCCGCATCACGGCTGGGCAGCGGCAGGAACAGGAGGTTCACGGGAAGGTTGGACCCCAACCCTGTCATGAATGTGATCTCCACGTCCTCATCCTGATTCCCCGTCCGGTAAAGGACACAGACCTGGTTCGGATTGGTCAGCATGCTTTCGTCGGTGACGGAGACGACTTTGCCGTTCACTTCCGTTACCCCGGCGAACAGGCCGCCGCGGGCATTCATGGCGATCATGGTGTTGGCTTTGACCTTAAGCTTGGCTCGGTACAGGATACCGTAATTGCCGCCGCTGTTCTCGATGCGATCGGTCAGCATGTCAACCCCAAACATATACGGGTCACGCTTGTTGTCACCGTACAGGATGCGGTCAGCTACTTCCCCGAGGGTCTGTTTCACGTAGAAGGTCCGGTCTGCTCCCATAAAGGTTCCGCGCACGTGACCGTCACGCGGGAGAGCTTTCAGGGTAGGAAGCGTCTTGAGGGGATCATCGCCGTCCTTGATCACGAATGCCGTGAGGCGCACCGGCGAGGTCGTGTGGAGGTCCGCATGAATGGAAAGGACATCCTTGTAATTCAGGGCTACAGAGCCGATCGAAGGCATGATGATCTTGGTTTCTCCCGGCTTCAAGACGGTCTCCGTCTCGGTTCCCGTCAGGCGGTTCTCGAAGTAGCGGGCTGCCGCCACTTTCCCCGTATAGGCTCCAACCGGATTAGGGCCGGCTTTGCCCGTTGCTCCCAGGGTGACGGTCTCCGTGGTCTTGCCTTCATTGGTAGCGGCGAGGAAAATGCGAAGCGGCTGTTGAATTCCGCTTTCGTGATAGATGAACATGCTCAGGTTGCCTTCCTGAGAATCGCTGTAGAGAATCCCCGGCTCCATAATCTTCTCGGGGCTGTCCGAAATCATGAGCACCCGTTCCGTGTCGGAGTATTGGTAAGGAACGTCGGTCATCTTCAGCACGCTGCTGCCGACGATATCAAACTTTTTGCCGACGGGGGTGAACATGAGGTTGAACTCATCCTTCGTGTACATAACGTCGGAGGTAACCGTTACAATCCGGCTGTAATCCGAGGACAAGCCGTGCTTGTCGGTTACACGGAGCGTAATGAGGTGCTCGCCTTCCTCAAAGAAGGCCGGGTTGTTATTGGTCCACTCCGTCTTCGTAATGGCGTCTTCATCATCGGTGGACATGTCCGTCAGGGTGACAGGCTCCCCGATCTGATAGGTAGTCTTGTTGGTTTCAAAGTAAGCGACCGGCGGTTGGTTTGGCGGTCTTACCTCGAAAGTAACGGTGTAAGGCTGGCTCCAGCCCCCCGTCATGTCGTATACCTCGCGAGTGACGGTGTAAATGCCGGCTTCTGGGAAGACGGTTTCATTGCCGCTCCAGCGCTCGTCAAGGATGCGGCTCGGATTGATGGACTTGCTGTCATAGCTTACCGCCGTTTGGGTCGCATAGATCACCTTCGGGTTCACGACGAAGTCGGCAGTCGCTTTCTTTTGTCCCCAGGAGAGGGTGATCGTTTTGCCGGAAGCAGCGAGCTGAGACCCGGTAGCATTGGCCCAAGCCCTTACGGGAATCATGGTTACTCCAGACTTCTCATAAACCTTCCCAAGAAAAGTCGAAGCTTTGCCATCGACCTTGTAGCTTGCTGTACCGGACTTGAAGCGAATCTCTTTGCCATCTCCCCGTACGACGGCTTCCTTCGTCGTGCTGTCGAAGCTTACGGTGTATCCGTAACGGGCGGCAAGGGTTTTCAACGGGGCATAAGTGACTCCGGAACGCAAGGTAGTCGGCAGAGCGGACGAATAGGTGGTTCCATTCACCGTAACTTTTGACTGGTTGAGCGTGAGGGTCATTATGTACTCGGGTACAATGCCCGCAGCAGTGGCAGGTAGGCTGGATAGCAGCAGGGACAGTAGCATGAGGGCAGGCAAGGCACGTTTGAGGAATCTGGCTGTAACGTTCATCATACTCTCCTTTTTGTCAATTAAGATGGATGATTGAGGAAATGAAGCGACACTGGATAGACGAATACGGGAAGAAAAAGTTGCGTTTTTGGTAAAATTCCATCAAAGTGATAGACAAGATGGCGACCGTCTTTCATTATAACGGTTGCTTTAGGGTGGAGGGATGATCGTGTCGGCCATGCCGATTGAACCGGTGCTGCCGGAGGTGCGCCGCATACTCCGCGAGCACGGAATGGGGGTGCTGGTGGCGCCTCCCGGAGCCGGGAAGACCACCTGCGTGCCTTTGGCTCTCTTGCAGGAGCCTTGGCTAGCAGGCAAGAAGCTCCTCATGCTGGAGCCCAGAAGATTAGCTGCGAGAAGCGCAGCTCGCTATATGGCAGCACAAAGGAAGGAACCCGTAGGAGAAACCATCGGCTATCGCGTACGTAATGACACCCGTACAGGTCCGAAGACTCGGATCGAGGTGGTGACCGAAGGGGTACTCACCCGCATGCTGCAGGAAGACCCGAGCCTGGATGGCATCGGGGCGGTCTTGTTTGATGAATTTCACGAGCGGCACCTGCAGGCCGACCTCGGTCTGGCGCTCTGCTTGCAGACCCGCGAACTGTTCCGGGAGGACCTCCGGCTTCTGGTGATGTCTGCTACGCTAGAGCCGGAGCCTGTCGCTCAGCTTATGGGCGGCGCGCCCGTGCTCGTGAGCGAAGGGAGGTCCTATCCCGTTGAAACGGTGTATGCCGATCGCTCGACGGGCCATGAATTCGGCGCGTTGGAAAGTGCTATGACCCGGACCATCCTTTCGGCGCTTGACCGCCACTCCGGGGATGTGCTCGCCTTCCTGCCCGGAGTCGCCGAGATCCGCCGAACCGGAGAGCGGCTAAGCGGGGCACTCGCTGACGGGCGAAGATCGGGTATTCAGCTGGCCCCCCTTTATGGGGATTTGAGCGCGGAGGAGCAGGACGAAGCCATCGCCCCGCCTCCGCCTGGGCTGCGTAAGGTCGTCTTAGCGACCTCGATTGCGGAGACGAGCCTAACGGTGGAGGGCATTCGCATCGTCGTGGACAGCGGGCTCATGCGCGTTTCGCGCTTCTCCCCTCGCACGGGCATGACCCGCCTCGACACCGTGGCGGTGACGCGGCCGGCGGCTGATCAGCGCCGCGGGCGCGCGGGCCGCGTGGCGGAGGGCGTCTGCTACCGGCTGTGGACAGCCGAGGAGGACGCCCGCCTCGCCTCGCGAAGCACGCCCGAGCTGCTGGAGGCCGACCTCGCGCCGCTGGCGCTGGAGCTGGCCGCTTGGGGCGTCCAGGACGCGGCGGAGCTCGCGTGGCTGGACGTGCCGCCTGCGGCCGGCCTGGCGCAAGCCCGCGAGCTGCTGCAGCAGCTCGGCGCGCTTGACAGCCGCGGCGCGCTCACGCCGGACGGGCGCCGCATGGCCGCGCTCGGCCTGCACCCGCGCCTCGCGCGGCTGCTGCTGGCGGCGCAGCGGCTCGGCCTGGGCCGCGTTGGCTGCGCGCTGGCGGCTCTCCTCGGCGAGCGCGACCCGTTCCGCGGCGGCCGGGAAGCCGGCTCGCCCGAGGCGGACCTGCGCCCGCGCGTCGCCGCCGTGCTGCGCGCGCGGAGCGGGCAGGGCCCGCTCGGGCGGATCGCCGCCGAGGCGGAGCGGCTGGCCCGCGCGCTCGGCCTGCCCGCCGGGAGCGCGTCGGCGGCCGCCCCGGCAGGCTCGGAAGAGGCGAGCGGGCTCTTGCTCGCCTTCGCGTACCCGGACCGGATCGCCGAACGGCAGGAAGGCGGCCGCTACTGTTTGTCGGGCGGCCGCGGAGCCGTTCTCGCCGGTCCGCAGGTGCTCTCCGCCGCGCGCTACCTGGTCGCGGCGGACCTGGACGGCCAGGGGAGCGATGGGCGCATCCGCCTGGCCGCTCCCCTGACGGAGGCGGAGATCGCGGAGCATGCCGCGGATTTGATCCGCGAAGAAGCCGCGATCTATTGGGACCCGGACGCGGAGGCGGTTCGCGCCCGTAAGCGCCGCCTGCTCGGCGCGCTCGTGCTGCGCGAGACTCCGCTCGCGGACCCGGACCCCGAGCAGGTGACGGCCGCGCTTCTCGCGGGCATCCGCCGCCTGGGGCTCACCGCCCTGCCCTGGACGAAGGGGGCTCGCCAGTGGCTGGCCCGCGTCCAATTCGTCCGCTGGCACAATGCCAGCTGGCCCGATGTCTCCGAGGAGGGACTCCTCGCTACGCTGGAGGAATGGCTCGCTCCGCACCTGAACGGGATGAAGAGTCGTACCGACTTGTCCCGGCTCTCGCTGCAGAGCGCATTGGAATCGCTTCTCCCTTGGGACAAGCGGCGCGCTTTGGAAGAGCTGGCCCCTACGCACCTGAGTGTCCCAAGCGGTTCCTGGATTCCAGTCGACTATTCGAATCCCGAAGCGCCAGCGCTGGCCGTGAGGCTGCAGGAGCTGTTCGGGTTGACGGATACCCCGCGCGTTTGCGGCGGCCGCGTCCCCGTGGTGCTGCATCTTTTATCCCCCGCTCAGCGCCCTGTACAGGTCACCCGCGACCTGGCGAGCTTTTGGGCGAACGGCTATTTTGAGGTAAAGAAAGACCTGAAGGGCCGGTACCCCAAGCACTACTGGCCGGAGGATCCGATGGAGGCAGTGCCGACGAATCGCGTTCGCCCAAGACCCTCCTGACCGAATCAGCTTGCCGCTATCAGCAGAAGGGAGAGGGTCCGATGGACCGGATGTCCTTTTTGATTTTGACCGAGCAGGAAACCCAGCTCCCGGTCTATACACGCAGTGTCGGGCATTGGGATCATCAGGAGAAGACGGTGCGCAAGGAAGGCTACCCCTCCTTTCAATGGCTTTATTGCAGCTCGGGGGTTGGAACCCTTCGGGTTAGGGGGGAGGAACTGCCCGTCACTCCGGGAACCGGAATGTTCCTCTATCCGCATGAGCCCCATGAATATGAGGGACTGGAACCGTGGGAATTGGACTGGATCACCTTATATGGGTCGCAGGTAGAGCCGCTTGCCCTGCTGGCAGGTCTCACCGAATCCGGGGTCTACAAGGTTCCTCACCCGGAGCCGCTGCTCGCCCACCTTCGTCATGCGCAGGCGATCGCACTCTCCAATCGCCCGCTGGTTGGGCTGGAGTGCTCCAAAGCGGCCTACTCGCTGATGCTGGACTTAACCCGCTATTTGAGCCAGGGGTCGGGGGCCATCCAGGAGAGCGGCTCCGATCGCTTGCAGCCTGTATTCGATTATATGGAGACGCATTACGCCGAGACGGTCACCCTGGAGGAGCTGGCAGAGGTGATCGGCGTGTCAGCCAAGCACCTGTGCGTCCTCTTTCGGCGGTCGATCAAGCTGCGGCCGATGGAGTATTTGAATTTGCTGCGCATCCGCAAAAGCAAGGAGATCATGCTCCAGGAGCGGACCGTCACCGTGAAGGAAGTTTCTCGACGCGTCGGCTTTGAGACTCCCGGGTACTTCAGCTTGCTGTTTAAGCGCTCGGAAGGGACGACGCCGGATTTATTTCGCAAATGGAACGGGTAGAGAAGAAAGAAAAACCGATAGAAGGAAGGTGTTTGGGTTGTCCAACGAGAACGACGAAAGGAAAGGGTCTGGAAGATCGCTTGCCGATTCCGCACTGGAAACCGGAGCTTGGGCGGCGGGGCAGAGCGCCGTGGAACGGACGCTTATGGCCGGGATTCACGGTGCTCCGGAGCTCGGTCATGAGGAGAAGATGCGCTACTTGGGCGAATTTCGCGAGCGGGTGCTGAAGGTGCTTACGCGCAAGCAAGTGGCGGAGCCGGAGGTCTACGACGAGATTCGCTCCGCACTGTCCGATCCCCGCGCTGACAAGCTCATCGTGGACGCCACTAGTCCTGACCGATTCAATCTCAAATACGAACATCTGGCAGCCGAGCTTGGCAAGCAAAGCACGCGCAGGCGCGAACCGGATTTTGTAGGCGACATCGGTCTGGTTGTCGTCAGTGACCGGGCGGTAGACCTGCCTGACGAAGCCATCGGGGTGAAGACTCGGGAGGAGAAATTGACCGACAAAGGGCTGCCCAAGCAGCTGATCGACGCCGTCGGCCAAAAGATCTGCTCCGCCTGCTTCACTCTCCTGGAGGAGAAGGCACCGGAGGAGAAGCGTCGCTATCGCCGGATGTCCCTGATGGATCGCATGTTTGGGGAAAAATGCCCTGGTCATGAGTAGAACAGCAGGGTGAAACTGCTGGTACAGATGGTTGGGAAAATGTGCTTCTTTCGTCCCGCCGGGACGCGATTTGTCCCTGTGTTGTGATGGTTTTCACAAGATTTTGGAGTCTTTTTTCTCATTGCTCCACCAAGGAGAATGCGCGTTTCTGGAAATTCAATGGAAATGCGCATTTTTGCGATTTTTCGTTTGATAACGTTTTCTTTTTCGGCGTGATCCTTCTCATTTCGAAGCGCTTTCTTTTTGCTTTACAATAAGAAACAGGAGGCGATCAAATATGAAACAGTATTTCATTCACGCCGATATGTTCGACGAAGAATATCAACAACTTTACATTCGGGAAGAGAACGCCGTCGTCACGGAAACCGCCTTTGAACTGGTCCGTCACGAAACCGGCTCGATTGTTTTGGTTTCCAAGGCGGCTTGCCTGGAAATTACGAGCGAGGAGTTCGAGCATCTCTCGCAGCTTGGAGAAAGCTCTTCCTATGGGCGGGAAGCCTTCGCCGTCATTACCTCCAAATTGGGCCAGGAGCAGCTCCAATCGGTCTAGTGTGTCGATTCTTGACAGGAAGGTATTTACAGAGACGGAGGATTCCGCTATAATCGGTCACAGATAATCTACACTGCGATCAGGAAGCACCTGAATCTGCCTACGGGCGATTCAGGTGCTTTTTTGCATATGCATGTGTCGGCAGGAAGGGGGAATGATCCATGGGCAAGTGGATCCGGGCGGGAGTCGGGTTCTTCTTGATGGCGGCTTCGGTAATCGGCTATTTGCTCTTTATGGTGCAGCTGGATCGCAGCCGGAGTACGGTTGAAACCTGGATGCCAATCCGTACGTTGACGAGCGGAGAGGTGGTTCACGCTGCTCTGCTGCGCCGTGTATCCATACCGGTTGAGGCTCATCGCCAAGATGCGCTGACGGACCTCTCCCAGCTGGAGGGCAAGCAGGTTCTCGTGCCGATCGGACGCGAGGAAGAGCTTGCTGCCTGGAAGCTGGCCAACGTGAAACTGGCACCCGATGTTGGCGAGAGGTATTACAGCTTCAAGACCGATGCGGTAACCAACGTGAATAACATGGTTCGCCGAGGCGATCGTGTTGACGTATGGCTGGAATGGAAGAGACCCGCTGCCGATGGGAATGAAGAGCAGGTGCTGGCCTTAAAGGTGATCGAAGCCCTTCCAGTAGCAGGAGTCAAGAGTGCAGAAGGTGTAGAAGTGGGGGATAAGCAAGGGCTTGATGTTCTATTGACCGACAACGCCGCGCAACTTGCCGCATCGCGTGGTCGAGCACCCGTTAAGCCCGAGCTCAATACGTTCATCATGAGTGACGAAGTATACGAAGCCTACGCCGCTGCGGCTGCTCATGGAACCCTTCGGCTTGCCTTGCCGAACTTGACGGTGAATGAGCAGGAGCCGGCTCGCGTCACCGATCAATTCCAAGCTTGGTTGAATGAGATGGCCCATACATGGGGGCATTCTGACCCCATAATGAATGGAGGCAAGCCATGAGGCTGTTAATTGGAACTCCTTACCCAGAGACGTATTCCCGTCTAGCCGCGGCAGTACCCGGTGGGCTGACTCTTCAGTGCGTCGGATCTCGCGAACAGCTGCTTTTTCGGATGGAGGAGGCATTTGACCACATCGCTGTGGATCTTTCGCTGTTTGAAGATGTCTATCCATGGGATGTTGTTCGCGAGTTGGAGAAGCGGAGGGGAACGGCGGACATTAGCTTGATTTTGCAGGAATCGGTCTATGACTCTCTTTACCTTGAAGTGCTAACTCGTCTGACGGATGAGACGGGAATGGCCTTGCTGCCGCACAGTGTTACACCAGATGAAGGAGCGGCCGCCTTGCTCGGGAGGCTCTCCAAGCAGTCCGGGAAAGCATCCGAGAAAAAGGTTGAGGAGGAAGGGAAGATTGTTGCGATCTGGTCGGCCCATCATGGAGATGGAGCTTCTACGGTAGCAGTCAATACAGCCCTTGCCCTTGCGGCTCACAGCGAGCTGTCCGTCGGTCTGCTCGATCTCAATCTGAAGAATCCGGCTTTGGGCGTCAATTTAAATCTGAGTACAGGTGGACTGTCGAACGTCAAGCTTCGGCCTCGCTTGCACACCCACTCGCTCACCCCAGACGAACTGCTTTCTTCCTGTGTTGTCCACCATCGACTCCATGTCTTGCCGGGCTCGCCAAGAAGGGATTCTGCAGGTGATTTCACTCCCGAGATGATCGATTGTCTCCTGCAGGTGGCGAGGAGCACCTTCGACCTCACTCTTGTCGACTTGGACAGTTATCCCGACAATGCGGCAACCATCTGCGGGGTGCGCGGTGCGGATGAACGATGGCTGGTTGTGCGCCCTCGCTTTGACTCCTATCAGAGCAGTTGGAGGGAGTGGTATAGCTGCTATTGGAAGTATTGCGGTCTCGCTCCCTCGGATATTCATTTTGTGATGAACCAGGCGGGCAGTCGGGATGACTCATCCGCTGCGGCTCGCTTTCTTGGAATGGAAGGGGTCGGGGAATTTCCGTTGCTCCCTACCGAGCTTGGTGTAAAGGCGGTCAATGAAGGCATCCCATTCTGGGAGCTGCCGGGAGCAGAGCCTTTCCGCCTTTCCGCGGATGAATTGGCAAGCCGGGCTGCTTCGCTGGTTGGAGTTGAATGGAAGGAGAAGTCGGTCCGCCGCAAGTCATTCTGGCGCGGCTTCGAAAGGCGTTTGGCGTGGCGATAATGGGGGAGAGGAGGACAGAAGCCGTGCAGCAGCGGACAAGGTTGGAGCGGATGAAGCCCAGGCGTGTGTTTCGCGCCAGTCAATACCTGGAGGAAGTGAAGCAAAAGGAATGGAGCCGCTCCAGCGGAGTGCGGCTGGTCCGACCAACTGCGGGCAATCGTTTGAGCTTGCAGCAGGCGGCTGCCCTGATCCATGAGCATCTGACCGCGCGTGCCTCCAAGGACCCCACCCTGCATCGCGACATTCTCCAAGCCGGACTTGGCGATCCTCATGCGCGAGAAAGCATGAAGGCGCTGATCGACACCTTGATCATGGAATACCGGATTCTGGTGGACCCTTCCGGCTTCATTGATGGCTGTTCCCTCACAGAAAGCATTTATGCCGAAACGTGCGGAGCAAGCCTGATCGAGGACCTGATTCAACTCCCCGACGTAGAAGAGGTCCAGGTGATCGGCCAAGACATCTACCTGATAAGAAACGGGGAGCAGACCCGGCATCATCGCTCCTTCGCATCGTTGGAAGAGGTTCGCATCCTCCAGGATCGCTTGGCTTTGTGCGGTAAGAAACCGATCCATGAGCGGCAGCCCGTTTTGCAAACTTATCTGTGGAACCGATCTCGTCTGGTCATGACGCGGGAGCCCTACACGGATGTCCCCAGCATTCACATCCGCAATTTCATCGTAAAGGATGTCACGCTGGATAAGCTGGTGGAGCTGGGCACTCTCAATGCACGGATGGCGGAACTCTTGAAGGTATTCGTACGCTATCATGCCAGCTTCCTCATCGGAGGTTCCACCAATACCGGAAAGACCACCTTTCTGTTTGCGTTAGCACAGGAGACAGGAGAACACGAACGCATTCGCACCTTGGAAAAGGACTTCGAAATTTCATTGCGCGAACGGTTGCGAGGCAAACGCAACATATTGGCCGCTCGGGAAGCCGAAGAGCTGAGGCTGACGATGGAAGAAGCGTACAAGCCCCTCCTGGTCATGTCCCCTCATTGGGTCATCCTCGGGGAAGCAAAAGGAGCCGAGGTGGCGCAAGCGGTCCAAGGAGCCTTGCGCGGCCATGACGTCATGGCGACGATGCATACCAAATACCGAGAGTCGTTCCTCTCGGATGTAGAGGACATGATCCGTCAGGATGGTCGGGACCATGAGCATCGCGACACGCAAAGCCGTATCGCTCGGGCATTCAATCTGGTTATCTTTTTAAGGTTATTAAAGATTAATGGAGTTAACAAAAGGGTGGTTACGGAGATCACGGAGCTTTACGTGGATGAACACGGAGAGGCCAAGGCCAGCCCGCTTGTGGAATGGTCCTATGCGGAGGAAGGATGGCGGGAGACGGGGCGGAAACTCAGTAAACCTCTCATTAACCATCTCATTGCGAATGGCGCTCCTTCTGTGCTGCTCAAGGAATTGGGGGTGGCGGGCGATGAGGCTTGATGTTTCGACAACCTCGCTTTTTCACGGAGCGGCAAAGGGTCTTTTTCTCAGCATGTGGATCATCGGATTTGCCATGCTGCTTCTTGCGGCGGTCCCCCTTCTCTCCCGCGGCATGGCCAGGCGAAGACGGATTCGCCGCTTCCAAGAAACGATGGAGGAGGATACTCCAAATCTCCTATATCGATTTCGAATGGTGCGCCAACTGGCGGACGAGATGGAGTTTGCTGAGTGGAAAGCTTCGCCTGAATGGCTGCTTGGCAGCATGATCGCGCTCTTCCTGATCGGCATTTTCGGCTCCCAAGCCGGGATTCATCTCTTACAGGAACGGTTTTCATCTGGTGCGGATCGGTTCATCCGCGCAGCGCCTTGGGTGCTTAACGGCTTTCTCGGCTGCCTGTTGGCCTCGCTGCCCTATTTCTTCTTGAAATTTCGGGTTCAGAAGAAGAGGCATCGCATTGCCCTGCGGATGATTATGCTGGTGCAAAACATCATCGGCAATTACCGACCATCCTTGACCTTGACCGAGGTGCTGGTCAAGTCGTCCGGAACGATGCCGGTGGACGTCAAGAAGGAGTGGAGTCGGCTCGTTCTCAAGCTCCATATGCAATCCCCTCAAGAAGCGCTCCATGATTTTGCAGCACGCATCGACAACCATTGGGCAGACGACCTCGCGGATCTTCTCTTAATGGGTGCTCACTACGGGACGGATGTGACAGAGGCTTTGCATAAGCTGGTCTCTCGAATGCAAACCGCCAAAAGCAATGAAGAGAAGCGAATGGCCATGATCACGGCTTACCGCATCGGGACCACGCTCATGGTGGGATTTGCTGCATTCGTTGTCCTGTTTAACATCTATGCGGATGCTGCGAATTTTCGCCATTATTTTCTGGAGCCCGGCGGCAAACGGTTGATGAGCAGCGCGGTTGTTATTCTGTTTTTGTCCCTGCTCATGGTTGTTCGATCCGGTCGCAAGCCGTTCTAGCAGCAAATGGTGAGGGAAAGGAGGAAGATCAATGGATCGGTTAGCAGCCTGGACCCAAAGCTCCTTGCCTGCTGCGTTGCTCATACTCTTCATCGCGGGAGCCGCTCTGCTGTGGCTGCCTCTTGTGAGCCGATTTCGAATAAATCGGATGAGCCGGCTCGGCATGTTGAAGGGAAAGCTGTGGAATGCGCGTGAGTCGCCTTCTGCTAAAGCGGCAGGCCCCGAGACCGAGGCATCCCCGCGCGCCAGAGCGTATCGTGATCGAGCTCGTTTGGCGGGCCTTGATCCCGGGTGGACGCTTCAACGGTTTCAACTTCTCAAGCTGGCGGTCGCTGTCATGATGGGACTCCTTCTGCTCGTGCTGAGAGAAGCTCGCGAGGGCTTTGCGCTGACAAGTTCGCTTGGGACAAGCCGTACACTGTTGGGAGGAGTCGGATTCAGCTTCATGGGTTGGTGGCTTCCAGAGCTATGTCTCTATTTTCTCGCCAGCCGATCCAAAAGCCGATATCTGCTGGAGATCGCAAAGCTTGCGGAGCGGCTCGCCTTGTGCGTGACCGAGAATGCAGACATTCGAGACGTTCTGCTGCGAGCCGCACGACCGCTGGTGTTGCTAAAGCCTCCTATCCTGGAGCTGGCCACCATGTGGGGGAAAAACCAGCAGCAGGCCATCGAGCGATTTCAAGAAGCGGTGGGAATCACCGAGGTTTTTCCCCTTGTGAATGCGCTGCATGCTCTAAGCCGTGCGGAAGCAGAGGATGTGGTTAAGGTTTTGCAGGAGCAGACCAAAAGCATAGAGGCCACGCTCGAGTCCGATATAGCCCGCAGGCTGGAGAATGCGCCGATCTGGATCAGCTTTTGCATCATGGTTCCCTTCAGTTGTGTGGTTCTATTGTTTCTCTATCCGTGGGTGGTTACCGTACAGACTCAATTGTGGAGCACCTACAGCTTATCGTAAAGGAAAGATAGCAGAAGAAGAGGGGGAGATCATGAGTAAGCTGGTTGTGACTATTCTTCTCACCGTCCTGATGGCGGGCGCGGTGCTCGCTGTATTCGGCGGCCAGCTGATCCCAGGCGCCCAGACGGCGGGGACTCGCACGAATCAACAGATTCAAGATGCATTTCCTTGAACCTGAACAATCCTTTCATGAAAGAAGGAATGATGATATGGCAAAGTTGATCGTAACCATCTGCCTCACCGTTTTGCTTACGGGCGCCGCCCTCTACGTCGGTGGAAAGCAAGTGGCTCCGGGGGTTGTGAGCAAGGGAGGCAGCATCAATACGACGCTGACCACGACGTCCGTGAATACGAGCACGGGTGCCGTTACCATGCCGGCTCCATAAATGAGCAAGCTGATAACGGCTCTTCTCTTAACGATTTTGGTGTTTGGATTGGCCCTTGCCCTGTTCGGAAACGGAAGGGATCTGCCGGAGACGATTCGAACCGGTCATGATAAGGTCAGTCATACGCTGAGGAGCTTTGATTATGTAACGGATTAGGGAGAGGGAGAAGAATGAGCCGTTGCAAGACTGTATTGTGGAAGCATGGGAACCGGCGTTTATCGAACGAGAAAGGTATGTCCAACCTGTTGGTCATGCTCCTGATCATGCCCCTTCTGCTGTTCCTAAGCTTGCTCATTGTTCCTTTCTTCGTGTATACGATGAAGCTGGATCATTTGAATGCCATTGCAAACCACGCCATGAAGGAAGCAGAAGCCGTCGGCTCGTTCACCCCGGCTATCGCCCAGTCCACACGGGAACGGCTCACCAAGCTCGGAATGGGCGAAGTGACGGAAGGCGGCATTGACTATCCGGATTTCACCGGCAGTACCGTGGATAAGGTGCTGCGGGATGATCCCGATCCGGTGATCACGGTAACCATCCGGTACCCGGCACCGCGCCTTGCTACGCTGCTCAGCGCGATCGGGGGAGGGTCCGCCGACCGCAAGTCGGGAAAATTTCGGGTTGTCCTGCAAGGGCGAAGCGAGGCTTACGAATGAAACAAGCGCGGGAGGGGAGAAGATCGGCTGGTTCTCGGCTAAGGAATGAAAAGGGCGGGGTTGCTCTGCTGCTTCTGGCGCTTTTGGCGGTCGTGAGTCTGACCCTCCTCTGGTTGGCTAGCGTTAACTGGAGCAAGCAGACGCTTGCGGTGGACAAAGCAAAGCCGATTCTCGATCTCGCTACCCGCGCGGCTTCGCTTGATATTGACGAGGAACAACTTGCCGAAGGAAAGCTTCTGTGGAACGAGGCGGCAGGTCGTGCGACCTTTTATGAATATTTGCATCGCAACCTGTACTTGGACGGGGAAGGCGATCCTCTTCCAGGGAGCTTCCTCTCAGCAAAGCCTAACGTTCTTGCCTTGGAATTTGTATCAGCGCCGGCTTACCCGTCAACCCTCCATCGCCAGGTTCCCCACTATGTTGGAACCAAGGATGCTGTCCTGCGAACGGTCGATGTTACCATCCATGGTCCTTCTGTTCTTGCTGTTGTTGAGTTTCGCATCTCTTCTATTGGTCGAGGTGGGGAGGAAGGGCTCCTCATCAGCAGTGTGTCCAGCATTCGGTTTCGATGATGATGACTAAAAACCGCCTACTCCACTTTACGAGGAGGGGCGGTTTTCGTTATTGTTTGCCCTTGCTTGTTTTTACGAAGCGGAACCCGCCTCGGTTTGCTGCGTAGGAGGAGGAGAGAGGGGCGCATAACCGTCCATGTCTGGTTTTATCACGAGAGTGGTCTCCGAAACTGTCTCCTCGGGGCGCTTGATCTCTGTGATCAGGATTCCCACCAGAATGAGGCAGGCGCCGATCACGGCTTGGGTTGTCATTCGTTCGCCTGCGACCCAATAGCCGCCCCATGCGGCAAAGATCGGCTCGGTGGCGAAGATGAGGGCGGTATGGCTCGGCGATGTATACCGCTGGAAGTGGGTCTGCGCCCAGTAGGCAAAGGTTGTGGCGACGAGCGATCCGATGACGAGGGCGAGCAGGACCTTGGGCTCGAAGAGAACTTCCCATCGATAAGCGCTCCGCCAATCGTCGTTAAATAAGGAGGTGAAGAAACACAGGATCGAAACCGTCGCAAGCTGCATGAGAACGAGCGGATACGTGTCATGCTTTGCCGTTAATCGATCCGTAAGCACAATATGTATGGCAAAAGCGAGCGCACCGGCCAAAATGACGGCGTCTCCCCATTGAAAAGGTTCTGCTTTATCGATGGAGAGCATACCCAGCCCGATGAAGGCAATCGTGATGCCCAGCATCATGAGCTTTGAGATGCGGGTTTGGAACAGAAGCCTGGAAAGAAGCGGAACCAGGATCACGAGAAAGCCGGTCAAAAAGCCAGCCCGCGAAGCGGTGGTGTACAGCAAGCCGATGGTTTGGCCGGTAAAGCCTCCGTAAACAAAAAAGCCGAGCACTGCGCCGGAGAGCGCCGTTTGTCCCGTTAAGCGGCCCCTCTGTCGGGCTGGGAGTAACCTCCACACAACAAGCAGGAAGAGAGAAGCGAGTCCGAAGCGCACCGCCAAATAAGAAACGGCCGGAATGACATCGAGAGCAACCTTGACCACAATGAACATCAAGCCCCAGACCAAGGTCACCCCTAATAAAACAGCATCCGCCACATACGATTTCTTCACGTGCCATGCCCCCGCCTCAGATGATTCTCCCGATTGTAGCATAGCCTATAAGGATGCGACAAGGAAATCACCTTCTCTGGAGCTCTCTTCGGAGGGTTAGGAGCTTACCGTTGGGATACCCTACAGACAAGAGGTTCCCATTGAGGCATTCCTCACTTTTGGGGTAAGTAAGAAGGAGAAAGACGGATTATTGGAGTTCGACTTTACCAAGGGAGGGACTTCGTTGAAATCAGATCGCTATCATGTCCTACAGGAAGAAGAAGTGCTTCGCGCGCTGGAGACGAAACCGGAAGGCTTATCCGACTCGGAAGCGGCCGCCCGCTTGACCCGCTACGGCAAAAACGAGCTGAAGGAAGGAGAGAAGAAAACCTTTCTGCAGAAATTCCTTGAGCAGTTCAAGGATTTCATGGTTATCGTTTTGCTGGCGGCGGCGGTTATTTCCGGCGTATTGGGTGAGCTGGCAGATGCCATCATCATCTTTATGGTGGTGATTCTCAATGCTGCCCTCGGGGTCTTTCAGGAAGCCAAAGCCGAAAAGGCACTCGATGCCCTGAAGCAAATGTCGTCCCCTCACGCCCGTGTACGAAGAGGGGGGCGCGTCCAGGACATCCGGGCGGATGAACTGGTGCCTGGAGACGTCGTGCTGATGGAAGCGGGGGACTACATACCGGCAGACCTCCGGCTGATCGAAGCCGCTAGCCTCAAGATCGAAGAGGCGGCATTGACCGGTGAATCGGTTCCAGCCGAGAAGAATACCGCCAAGCTTGATCGGGAGGATGTCGTCATCGGGGACCGGGTGAACATGGCTTACCTGGGCAGCAGCGTGACGTACGGTCGCGGAGTCGGCATCGTCACCGCTACCGGGATGGACACAGAGGTCGGTAAAATTGCCGGCTACTTGACCGGCGGTGAGCCGGAGACCACGCCCCTTCAACGAAAGCTCGCCGAGCTGGGCAAGGTTCTCACAATCGGGGTTCTGATCATCGCGGCGATCATTTTCGTCACGGGGATTTTGCAAGGCCGCGGCTACCTCGACATGTTCCTGACGGCTGTCAGCCTTGCCGTCGCCGCTATACCAGAAGGGCTTCCCGCCATCGTGACGATCGTCCTCGCTATGGGCGTTCAGAAGATGGCGAAGCAGAACGCCATCATCCGCAAGCTTCCTGCCGTGGAGACACTCGGCAGCACGGAGATCATCTGCTCCGACAAGACGGGAACACTCACCCAGAACAAAATGACCATCAAGCGTTTGTATACCCCCTCCGGTTGGCTGGAGGAAGGCAAAACGGAAGGAGACGCTTCGGAACGCGAACGCCTCCTGCAAATCATGAGTCTGTGTAACGATGTCAAAGTGGATGAAACCCAAGGCTCTACGGAGCGAGGCGAGCCTAAGCTGATCGGCGACCCGACCGAAACCGCTTTGGTGGCTTATGCAGAAACCCATGGGGTTCGCAAGAAAGCCGAGGAGGAAGAGCTGCCCCGGGTAGCGGAAATTCCCTTTGACAGTGACCGGAAGCTCATGACGACCTTCCACAAGACGAAGTCGGGCAAGGTTCTCGTCTTTGTCAAAGGAGCCCCGGATGTATTGGCCGAGAGATGCAGCCACATCTCCTTGAACGGCCGTGAAGAAGCCTTCGATGGGGAGAGGCGGAAGCAGGTTCAGGAGGCGAATGCCGAGATGGGGCATGCGGCTCTGCGCGTGCTTGCACTCGCCTACAAGGAGACGGACGCCGTTCCCCAAGACCCGAAACCGGAGGAATGGGAACGCGATCTGGTTCTGGTCGGCTTGGCGGGCATGATCGACCCGCCTCGCGAGGAAGTGAAGGCCGCGGTGGAAGTGTGCCGAACAGCGGGCATTCGCCCGGTCATGATCACCGGCGACCACAAGGACACGGCTTCGGCCATCGCCCGCGAGCTGGGAATCCTGGCACCCGGAGACGAAGCGATCACAGGCCGGGAACTCGACCAAATCCCGCCGGAGGAATTCAAGGAGAAGGTGGACCATTACTCCGTCTACGCCCGCGTTTCGCCCGAGCATAAAGTTCGCATCGTCCAGGCCTGGAAGGATCGAGGCAAGGTTGTGGCCATGACCGGGGACGGGGTCAACGATGCTCCCGCTCTGAAAACAGCCGACATTGGCGTCGGGATGGGCATCACCGGGACAGATGTTTCAAAGGGCGTCTCCGACATGGTGCTGTCCGACGACAATTTTTCCACGATCGTGGTTGCGGTGGAGGAAGGCCGCAAAGTCTACAGCAACATCAAGAAGGCGATCCAATACCTGCTGTCGGCTAACATCGGTGAGGTGCTTACCTTGTTCGTCGCCACCATGTTCGGCGCTGTGATCCTCTTCCCGATTCATATCCTGTGGATCAACCTCGTCACCGATACGTTCCCGGCATTGGCGCTGGGCGTTGAGAAAACCGAGAAGGGGGTCATGAAGAGGCCGCCTCGTCCGGCGAAGGCGAGCGTCTTTTCCGAAGGAGCGGGATGGACCATCCTCTATCAAGGGGTCCTGGAAGCGGCCATCGTGCTCGGCGTGTTCTTCTACGCACTGGATCGCTACACCTCGCCGGAAGCCATCACCATGGCGTTCGGAACGCTTGGCTTCATCCAGGTGACACACGCCTTCAACGTCCGCTCGCAGCGGGAATCCATTTTCAAGATCGGCCTTTTCAGCAACCGGTACATGCTGCTGGCCACGGCTGCTTCCACGCTGCTGCTGCTTGCGGTCATGCTCGTTCCGTTCCTGCAGAACGTGTTCAGCTTGACCACGCTGAGTGGGGAGCAATGGAGCCTCATCATTGGAGGCTCGCTGCTCATGGTTGTCATCGTCGAAATCATTAAGGTCTTCAAGAAGAAGGAACCGATTCCGCCGATTAGCTAATGGATGGAAGAGGAGGGCCGGCCAAAATCATCGCTGATGATGGAGGGCCTTCCTCAATAACGGAAAAAACGAACAAACAGCTACTCCGTTAATCGCGAGTAGCTGTTTGTTGGTTATCCGCAGTCCCATCCCAGAAAATGCTTCAGGACAGATGATGCTCTTGCTTGCTATTGGCTGGTGGTGCAACGAAATACTGTTTAATTCAATTTTCTTGAAGTTCCAGCCTTGATATCAATTTCGAATACTTCTTTAGGTATAGGAAGATCTTCTGTCGTAGAGAGGATGTAATGTGACTTGTCATCTGTTGGTTCTAGTTCTATCCAATGATTAGTCTTACTAATTCTGATTCCAGAAATCTTATATGTTTGAATGCCAACAGGGATAATTTTCTCTTCCCCTGAACTAGCATCCTTAACATAAAGACGCGCGGTACTATTCCTTTGAAATAAATTAATAATGTCAATTCGATATTCATACTTGCCATCACTAGTGTTCTTTAAGGAATCACTATCGATTCTCCCCTTTGTCCAGCCGTGGGAATTAACACTATGAATGAGGGTGGTAGAGAGTAGTACTGATATCACAAGTCCGAAAGCAATTCCCGTGTATTGTATGTCGCTTGTGTGATTCCAGCTTTTAGTGAGTAGTGTCGTTAAATATGCAGCGCACAGAAGAACTGGAATACCTATTATCAATAAATAAGTTGTTCCAATAATATCCATACCCCTTTGGAAATATGCCGTAGACCCTAGGAGAAACCATATAAATGATAGTGCACCAACTAGTATTACTACTATAATTAATACCCTCAACCATATCGGCATTTGAAACCCTCACTTTAATGATTTAATAATTTTACTTTTTTAATAGTGGCTCAATATACTTCTTCCAAACCTTGATGTTACTATGCATAATTGAGTGACTGTCAATTGGCCTAAAATCCAAAAGACGCCAAATTGATATCTTTACTTCAACATTTTCAGCATTTTTAAACGTTCTCTTCGGAGCTTGTCCTAAACGCCATATACTTCCTCCATTAATTTGAACACCATCACCACGATTATAAAGATGGATATGTTGTCCAACATCTGCTTTTAGTTGATATTCTCTAACAGGTGTGGCGATTGTTATCAAGGTCTCCACTTTCATCCCTTTCTCTGCCAATAAATTGGCTAATAGTATAGCAACGTTTCCGCCATGACTATGACCAATGAGTCTGATTGGGTCGTCTGGATTTTTTAAGTGCCAGTTATAAACTTCTGTCAAAAATTGATCGGCAGCATCGGAACGAGCCTTATTTGTATTATCTCCAGTCCAAATTAATTTATCGCTCGACTCTTTAAATAGTCCCTCAACATATTTTATAAATTCAGGAGACCAGGTATTTCCATCAGACCAAGTCCCATGAATTAACCATGCTTTATGGCCACTCGGATCAGTATAAATTAGTGGGTTGTTAATGACATAAGAATACAAGTTCAAAGATTGTGGACTGTCTTCTTGCCCTTCATAGGTATCCTCGTTGAGGAACCGACCCATATCCGGATCATACCAGCGTGCTCGCAAATATTGCAACGAGGTTGCCTTATCCAAATACTCTCCTGAATACCGGAACAGATTGTCTACAGCTTCCGTTTGAACAACGGGATTCCCCCAAATGTCATAGGAATAACTGTTTTGGACATTTCCACTTCCATCTCGTAGCTCGGTTACATCACCATGTCCATTGAACTGGTAGTAGCTCTTCGTTCCATCGGCTCCGTAACGAGCAATCAGCTGATTGCCACGCAGATAAGCGGCCTTGGCTACCGGCTGCCCGTTGACGAGGGTAGCCTCTGCTACGATGTTCACTCCATCGTAGTAATACCGAGTGGTTGTACTACCTTCTGAACGTTCAACAAGCAGGTCATCTCCGTTGTACTTGTAACTCACGTTCTTGTTGTCACGAACCGCTTTCGTCAGGCGATCCCACTCGTCGTATTCATAGCTAACTTCTGACAGATTGGGTGTCCGGTCACTGATGAGGGTTTGTCGGTTACTCCTACCATCATAAGCGTATTGTTCCGAAAAAAGGCTTGAGGTGGATATTCGACTGTTCGCATCATAACCGAACGCATCCGAGGTACCGTTTGTCTTTCGACTTAGCATATTTCGGTTCAGGTCATAGCCGTATGCGTATGCATTCGTGTTCGTTCCATCGGCTTTTTGCTGCAAGATTGCCGTCAAGTTCATTCCGGTGTAAGACCGGGTGTCCGTCATTCCGTTCCCCAATGTAGTGGAGGAAAGCAGGCTGTTCTTCTTGTAGGTATAGGATGCTTCGATCTTGTTGTTAACATTGACTGTTGTTAGACGATTGAGTCCATCATAGCTGTAGTTAGCTGTTGCCGAGAAAGGCGCCGTCATACTAATCCGATTGCCCTTGTTATCATAGGTGCTGGTCAAGGTCTGTCCATCCGGATAGGTGACTTTCTTCAATTGACCCAGTTCCGTGTAATCGTATTTTGTCGTACCCGTAGAATCCTTCATGCTGCTGCGTGCACCATCTGGATTATAGGTATACGTTACACTAGAGTTCGCTCCTGTCTTGCTTAATAGCATATTACGGCTTGAGTACGTATAGGAGAACGTTGTTCCATTGCGGTCAATCATTTTTATCCGGTTGCCGTTGCCATCATACTCAAGAGTTGCATTGTTTCCGAGTTGATCGGTTTGACGAATCAATCGATTCAATTCGTCATACTGTTTGGTTTTGATGTTACTCCCAGGATCGATTTGCTGGGTGAGGTTCCCCAGACGGTCATAAGCAAAGCGGTACGTTTCTTTCATTGGTGTGGTAGAACTGGTTACCTGACCGAGCGCATCGTAGGTATAGCTGGTTGGGTTGCCGTTTGCATCCCATTGAGTGGTCACATTGCCAGCAGCATCATAGGCTACTTTGCCTTGAATTGTGAAAGTCCCGTTTACACCTTCTTCGGTCTGAACGGTACGGCCCAGCAGATCAAGCGTAGTCCGAGTGACGATTCCTTCTCCATCGAAGCTGGTTGCAATACTAGCAATATCGTCATATTGCGCAAGGTTTTGGCTACCGTCAGAGAATGTCGTGCTGGTTGTCCGACTGAACGGGTCATAGGTGAAGGTAGTTCGATTGCCGTCGGCGTCCTCTGTCCAAAGAGCGCGTCCTGCTGCATCGTAACCGGTGCGGCTTTTCTTTTTATAAACTCCGCCTTCGTAGAGGCCTTGTTCCGTTTGAAGACCAACCGGATTGTACTTGCTGACAGAACGAAGTCCGGCTTCATTGGTTTGAATTACTTGATTCGCGACATCATCGTAGTCCACTTTTACGGTTGTTGCATCTGGCTGGGTAACAACTCGAACCCGATTCAACAAGTCGTATTGATAAGATATTCCTTTACCATTGCCATCGATGGATTTCAGGATATTTCCGCTGGTTCGATCATATTCACCGCTGACGGCTTGAGATTTCGCATATCCATTAACATCGGTGAAGAAAGATGTGATCTTTGTTAAGAATGCGGAGTTGTACACGGATGAATACTCATAACGACTCACAGCGTCGCGGTTCACATCTTTACTTCGCGTTTCAATTACGTTCCCATAGGAATCATAGCTCATTTGAGTTTGCCTCAGAATGGTGCCACTAGCGTTATTCTCGCGCGCAATAACTTCTGTGGCATACCCTTGAGCATTTCGACTATATTGCGTGTAACGAGACAAGGAACTAGTTATCGGTTCAATGACAGCAGACAACAAATGGGTTGAGTTATCAAAGATGAAGGTGCTGGTTGTTCCAAGCGGGTCTGTCACGGAAGTAACATTTCCGTAGTCATCGTATTGTTTACTTACTTGAGCGGGAGCAGAAGTGGCACTTGTGATCGAATTCCGACTATATGATTTTGTTGTTACCGGGGCAGGGCGCTTTCTCGCTTCATCATAGGTGTACTCGCTGATGTGCTCGATGTTATCTCCCTTCTGAGAACTTTTCGTCAGGTAGTAGGATGGGGAGGAGGAAGAGTCGGTTAACTTCTTGTAGTCGAAGATCGATTCCGTGATGCCATTAGCAAGTTTGGTAGAGAAAGAATAGCTTCCTGAGGAACTTGCCATATCGCCATTGTACGCGAGTGAGGAAGGGTTGAATTCCTCCTTGCTTCCGTTGGAGTAGGAGACAACATCCTTTCGGCTCTGCAGACGATATGCCTGATTAACCATACCAGAACTAATGGATCGGGTAACAGGAGTAGGTTCATACGTATACTCGGTTCGTGCTCCTGTGGGGAAGGTAATCCCCGTAAGAAGGGCATACGGGTTACTCGT
The DNA here is from genome assembly GCF_039888655.1 of Gorillibacterium sp. CAU 1737. NCBI lineage: Bacteria > Bacillati > Bacillota > Bacilli > Caryophanales > Paenibacillaceae > Gorillibacterium > Gorillibacterium sp. CAU 1737. The sequence continues at coordinate 330,506 of NZ_JBDQQO010000002.1, read as the reverse complement.
ATCGGGGACGGTTCCCACGAGGTTAAACTGGGCTTCCTTGATGTTGTAGTCAAAGGTTGTTAGCCTTCCTGCAGGGTCCGTAACGCTGGCTAGCATCTCTTTGCCATTGACGGCAGTCTTGGTGTAAACGACCGTTTTGTTCCCTTGGGTAAGCGTAACCTTTCCTGCACTATAGGCGATGGTTATGGCATTGCCTATATCGTCTTGTACCGAGGTTAGCACCAGACCATACGGACTGACATTCGTATACAGGAAGCGAATGGCGTTCCCATAGGCATCAGAGATTTGAATGAGATTGCCGGTTGCATCGAAATAATGCTTCGTCCCTTGGATCGACTTGAGCACATAGGAGGATTGAGTGGCATTGACGTTGACATTGGTGTCATTAGCAAAGCTCAAATCCTGCCAAGGATAGTCCTTCAGTGTACTGCCGTTTACTTCGTAGGAGCCTTGCCCTGGAAGGTTAACTCGCCATGCTCCGTTCTTTTGCTCCAGATACGGAATGTTCCAGGACCAGCCCTTACCGATGGGGAACCGCTTCTCTTCTGCAGGTGTGGCGATGGTGTTGTAGTAACTGCCGCTGGTCAGCAAGTCCTTAACCGTTGCATTGGGGTTGCTACTAAACTGATAGGAGTCCACATAATAGCCGCTGGATTCTGATCCCTTCGGTGTAGAAGCGTCGTACGTAACACCCGGAATAATGGTTGCTTTTACATTATTTGCTTCCACATAGCTGGTATAAAGCATACTGTAGTCGGTATCCGAGCCAACGTAAGAGGGCGTCCCATAGGAGGAGTCGGTATTGTTGCCTTGGTACACCGTTTTCAGAATGTATTTGCGATCCGGTTCATCCTTGATGGAACCACATGCATGAGCAACTGTATCGGTAAAGGATTGAGGAGTATTTCGAGCTCTGACAAAATCGGTATAGCTTGAGAAGGAGGAATTGAGCGTAGGGCCTGATCCTTGCCGCCCATTCGCTACTTCTTTTCCGGTGGTGCAATTGTATTTCACCCAGAACACATCATAATACTGGGTCAGGTAGTAGGTTAGGTAGGATCGATAAATATCCACATTAAAAGAAACGTAGTAGCTATATGATCCACTAAAACCCAAATCGGGTTCATTCAACTGAGAGGCGCTGGAATCGTACGTCCGTTGCAGAGTAAAGGAAAGGCCGCCACGCCCCGGGAGAGACAGGTCCGATTGAGCCAAAGACAAGGCGCCGGACAGTGGGGACACCGTTTCCCCTGCAAGCGAAACTTTGAAAGGGGCTTCATTGTTTTTCAGGTTGGGAAGGTTCAGCTTTGTTACGCCTTCATTTCCTGGATTGCTTCCGCCGTTTTGGCCGGTTTGTCCAGACTGATGATCACCTCCGGATTGTGAAGGTAATACCGATGGCATGGGTAGCGGTTGATTTGCCGTTTCATTGGTTATATCACTGGTAGCTGTAGAAGAGCCATTTGTTGCTTGCTTATACAGCGAGGCTTTCGCCTGTGGGTAAGAGGTTCCGTCCACTTGAGCTTTGCCGAGCGCCGAATTAATCTCTTCGAGCGTCAGCCCTTGATTCAACTCAGCTTGAATAAAATCAGTTGTGACGTTAAATTCCGACTTAATCAACTCAATCGTTAATACGGTTGGAGATGATTCGGATGAACCTTCGGACAGGAGAGAGGTACGCGCTGCTACTCCAACCGCATTGTCTCCATTTGCAGCTAACGATGTGGTTTGAACCATTAATAAGGAATCATCAGTATCCTCACTTGCTTGTTCCTCATTGATTTCATCGATGGATGCGACTTCACCTTGGACGAGCCTCATTAACTCGGATGGTGTAAGTCCTGGATTTTGGTTCCGGTACAAAATGGTCTGAATCACACGATTGCCAAGTCCCGTTGAATTAAAAATGATCGATTGTTGATCCAGTAACGCTTCCTTGTAAACGGATTCGGTAACCGATGAATTCACGTCGGATGCAGATTGATCAACACTACTATTCTCTGGAACAGATTGGGAGTTAGCAGATGGGAGAAGGGGGTCAGAAGAAGAATCACCCACGAGAACAATGCCGTTATCTTCTGCCATTTGGGCGACCTTGTTCCAGGCAAACGAATCCTCTGGGAGATGGAAAACGGCTGCGACCAGACCGACATGCTGCTTAATGGCCCATTCCAGTCCACGAACAGCATCGCTTAGATACCCTACGCCGTTATCATGTAATACTTTTGCAGCATAGAGGTCGATGAACGGAGAAAGGGAGGAAGCCTGGTCGTTTAGCTCGGTGAGCTGAGCCGCGAGTTGGTTCCCCAGCCCATACCCATCAGCATAGGATTCTCCTCCAACAAACGAGATTCCATCCATAGGGGACAGGGTAAGGGTGTTGGAGATCCCAGTTCCGAGAAGAGCAACAGGAAACCGATTCAGACGGGTCCCGTTGCTTGTCGGCAGGGACTGCATTTGATCCTTCAGGATATTCATACTGGAAAGTGGGGTGGAGGTTAGTCGATACACAGCCTCATCCACTGAAGAGTAGGTTACACCCGTAACACTTTCTGAAGATAACGTGATCCCGAGCGCGGAGATTTGATAATCCGGCTCCAGGCTTTCGATATTATCATCGTTTGCCCAGAGAGCCAATTGGGCTTCATTTAATTCAACCACGTAACCGGGAATAGAACGGAATTGCTCCACTGGATGAATGTTTTGTTGATCAAGTGTTGCCTTCCCCTTTAAAGCATCCTTGAAGATAACGATGTATCTCCCCGTTTGAGCTCCTTCCGAATATGCGAACTGAGGAGAGATGCCGCTCTGAATGAGCAGGATAAAGACCATGAGCAAGAGCAGTGCTTTTTTCTTCATGAGAGTCTCCTTTATTGGATTTAATCAAGGAAATTAATAATAGCCACCAGGGCCAACAGGTGTTGGAATCAAGGTCTGAACAACCCATTCCGAACTTCTGGCTACAACATTATCTGAAGCATCAAGGCCTTCAACTGTTATGGTGTGGTTATACCTTCCGATCTCATAATAAAAGCGGTAGGTTGGACTTGTTGTGTAGTCTACGGTAGAAAAGGACTTTCCCCCACCTAACCCGGGAAGAGCATAGGTTCCATTCCCTGGTCCACCACCACCTCGACCGCTGTCAATATAATCCGATTTTCTCGAAACTCGGTATTTAACAATTTTTTTATTATTGGACCACCATTCTAAGACAAACGTGTCTCTTGAATTATCATTTTCGCTAACCTTTTCGATCTCGTTGGATGGAATTAAATACACGGTAGGGGATGTTGAGGTCTCCGATGCGTATTCGTAGATATCAATTGCTTGAACTTTTATAACCATGTTTGATCTGAAGGGAAGATTGGTTAACGTAACGGAAGTGGCTTTTGTTCGGAGATACTCATTCCCATTAAGAAACAAGATATATTCTTTTATGCCATCCGGATCCGAGGAAGGGCTCCAACTTACGGATAGCGTCGGGCCGTCACCAACTAGTGAGGTAAGTACGGGTTTAGTAGGAATGGTTAGATCCTTTGTACGAATAGTGATCGAGCTGACCGAAGAACTTCTTGCAGCAATGTCAACTGCCTTAATGGAGAAAGTGTAGGTGGTCGATGGAATAAGTCCGGTTAAATGAATGGAAGTAGCAGTTGGTGAAAGCCGCCCTTTCTTTTCTTGTCCGTTTGAGGTGAGGGTGTACTCATAGTAATCAACCCCCCTGTCGTCACTTGACAGGTTCCAATTCATAGTGGCGGCATTTTCCCTAATGAAGCTTGTAATCACTTTCCCTGGTGCAGTAGGAGGAGCCGCATCGACCTTTCGAGAGATTAAGTTTCCGTTTTTATCATAAGAATAAACAATGACCAGGTTTTTATCGGTTACTGTTTGTCTGATCAGCCGACCAGCTGAATCATAATTGTTGATAACCGATTTGGCTGAATATGTTCCGATATTGCTATAAGTCGGTATACTTACAGATGAGATAAGTGATGGACTCGTTTGTAATGGGGTTGCTTGAACGATATGGAGCCCTTCTCTTGGCAGGGGAGAGGCTGCACAAAATATAACTAAGCCTATACCGATAATTTTTCTTGCCATAATGGATCTACCTTTCGTCTGGGTATGTATAGTAAATGAAGAGGTACTTAACGGTCATTCCGTTCTTACACCGCCGGTCCCGGAGGGTTTGTCGATTCTCCCACTTCCGTTTCAAATTTGAGGTGAGGACTAGTCGCGATGACATTCCCTTGGCTATCCAGGCCTTCTACTAAAACGTCATGAGAATAGAGGCCAAAATCCAATGAGAACGACTCACTCTTTGTAGTGGAATAGGTTGTATAGACCGTGCTGTGGCCACCGCTTGAGCCTTTGGTTCCGCCGCCTTTGTTTAAACTGACTCTTTTGATGCGATAGGAAGCAATCGTTTTGTTATTGGATGCCCAAGCTACCGTGTACCAATCCCTGCCCGGTAGGAACCGGCAAAGTCAATTTGATCTTTCGGAATGAGGTTGATGGACCCGTTGGAGGCGTCGGACACATATCCGTAGTTATCGATCGCCCTCACTGCAAAAGAGAGGGACTGGCGGTAAGGCAAATTGGATATGGTATAGGTGGTGGAAGAAGTGCGTCCTTTCTCCACTCCGTTAAGGTAGACAACATACTCCTTGATTCCTTCAGGATCTGTAGACGCTTGCCAGCGTAACGTGACTACAGGCCCGTCACTATCCAATGATTGCAGGGTGGGGCGAGTTGGAATTGTGATGTCCTTCGTTCGAAACGTAAGGGTACTAGAAGTGGAGAGTCTTCCGGCCACATCAACGGCTTTAATAGAGAAAGTATAGGTAGTGGAGGCTTGCAGTTCAGAAAATGGTAACGTTGAACTAGATTTGTCCAGTGTTCCCGATTTCACCGAATTAGGGGAAGCAAGCGAAAACTCGTATTTCTCAATACCTCGATCATCGGTGGAAGGTGTCCATGTCACAGTGGCTGCGTTTTCTCTGAGGAACGAGAGTGAAAGATTACCCGGAGCGGTAGGCGAACTCACATCAGCCTTTCTTGCAATCAGGTTCCCATTACGATCATAGGTGTAAAGGAAGATAAGATTTTTGTTGGGGATCGTCTGCTTGATTAATCTCCCTGCGCCATCATAGACATTGGTAACGGATTGTGCGTACGCAGGAACGGATGAATATAGTAAAATAATGGCTGTAACTGATAATAATGCGCTCTTTTTCGCCATGAAACGCCTCCATTTCACAATTTGGTAGGAATCATAACACCGAATGGGTATTAATGTCTCTTGGAGGTTTTGTCACAATAGTTCGATTTGTGTCGGATTATGACAATAATGAATTAATCTTTTTTAGAGATAAAGCGATATTTTCTGATTAGACATTCTGAGTCTGCTGTTTGTGGTAGAAGACAGTGGGAACCGACTCCATTCTGATTTGCCAAGCCTACCCCAACCCTCAACTTCCTTATAATAAAACCCTCCCTTGTACCCGGAAGGCCCAACCTCTACAATGAAGACAAAGAAAATGTTGGAATAGGATGAAGAAAGCAATGGAAAAGCAAGTGGAACAAGTGTTTACCCAAGCGATAATCGATGGGGCCCTGATCGGCTTTGGATTGACCCAGGAAGGGTGGAAGCAGCTCGGAGATTTTGAGAACTACGTCTATCTGGCGCGTCGAGACGAGCAGGAGGTGATCCTGCGGTTCACGCACAGCAGTCACCGCTCTCCGCTTGAAGTGGAGAGTGAGCTGGATTGGATGAATCATCTCGTTCGTGAAGGCGTCGCGGTCATGGGACCTCTAGCCGCCAAGGACGGACGATATGTTCTGCCGTTGACTGCAGAGGATGGTACGGTGTTCAGTGCGGCTCTTTTTGAAAAAGCCGAAGGCCGGCATGTGCGGTATCAGGATCCGAACGAGTGGAACACGGCGTTGTTTGAGGAATGGGGGAGGCTTACCGGCCAGATTCATCGTGCCACCCTTTCCTATGAGAAGCCGGAGCATCTTCCGTCACGTCCGCATTGGGATGATGACGAGCTGCTGGAGCACGCTCGCGACTATGTGCAAACGGGTGATGAGTTTGTCCTGGACCGTCTGTCTGCCCTGCTGAGCTACTTCCAGTCACGTCCGAGATCGAAGGATAGCTACGGACTCTTGCACACCGACATGCATTCGGGAAACTTCTTCGTTGATGGCGGACGCATTCACCTTTTTGACTTTGATGATTGCAGCTACACGTGGTTCGTGCATGACCTGGCGATTCCTTTGTATTATTCGGTCTCTTGGGGACTTCCGGAGGCCTATGAAGGAGATGCTAACCGATTTGCCGCTGACTTCTTCCAGGCGTTCTGGGAAGGGTACCGGAGGGAGTACGCCCTTGATCCTGCCTGGCTTCAAGATATGGAGGCCATGCTCAAGCTGCGGGACCTGACCTTGTATCTGGTGATCTACAAAAAGGTGAGCCCGGAGGAGTTGACCGAGGATCAGCATCTCGGTCGGCTGATAAAGGACATTCGCTGTCGTTTGCAGCAGGATGTTCCGATCGTCACCCTTTCCTGCCCCGACATTGTCGCTCCTTAACCTGCATGAACAAGCTTCCTCACGGAAGCGAGACAACCAGATGGAAGCCCGGGTGGCTTCCATTTTTTCGTAAGCGGGAATGTGATCTGCTTCACGATCTTTTCTATGGAAGGGAGGGCTACCCCATGACGCAAGTTTTATCTCTCCACCTCCTGATGCCGGAGGATCGGGATGCTGCTTTTCGGGTGTTTGAAGAAGCCATTCCAGCTGCCTTTGAAGAGCAAGAAATCGGACATGAGACGTATGCCATCGAAAGAGAAATTGAAACGAAGAAGGAGCTAGTCGAACGCTCACTGGATGCAAGCGAGACCTCCGTCACCTTCTTGGTTGCAAAGCGCGGCGGAGAAGTAGTGGGTACGATCTCGTTCGCACCCTGCGGTCATGAAATTCAGGTCTGCACGGACCATGAGCTGGACGCGGTTGGCGAGCTGGGGAGTCTTTATGTCCGACCGAATGTTCAGAATCAAGGAATCGGTTCCGCACTCATTCGTGAATTGCTCACCCACCTCCGGGAAAGAGGAATTGAACGGTTTTGCCTGGACAGCGGCTACTGGGCTGCCCAGAAGCGATGGCGCAGAAAGTTCGGTGAGCCCTACAAGGTGGTAGATGATTTCTGGGGGCCGGGTTCCCCGCACATGATCTGGTTGTGCCATGTAGATGAAATGGGAGGATGAAGAATGGAAAAGCTGCGTCAGGTTTTGGATGCCCATGAGGTGGACTATGAAATCTTCCACCATGAGCGCCCTCTTCGTTCGGCAAAAGAAGGGGCTGCTTACTTCGGTATTTCGATCGGTCAAACCGCGCCGACCTTACTTATAAACACAGAGCGAGGTTATCTCGCCATAATCGTATCCGGCGATTATGGGAGAGTAGATCTGGAAGCTTTGAAAGCGGAGCTAGGCGAGCCGCAGCTTCGCATGGCAACGCCTGATGAAGTCGAGCAAGCCACCGGAAGCAGGATTGGAGCGGTCGGCCTGGTTTTGCCGAAGCTTCCGGTTATTCTCGATCGAACCTTGTTCCGCTACCCTTTCATCTATGGAGGAACGGGTGTGGAACAGACTACGTTAAAGATCAAGCCGCAGGAGCTGGAAAAGCTCAACCGGGTGGTTCATTACTTGAGATGAAACGCGCCTATACTCAAACGATGAACGATCAAAGCAGGGGAAGGGGCTAGAGCATGTCCGACTTCTTTCACATCCACCCCGTCGCCAATGGGGTGTGGGCTGCGGTAGCGATTCCGGGAGCAGGGGCGCTCGGGAATGCGGCGATTGTGGACTTGGGGAATGCGACGCTTGTCGTGGATACCTTCTTACTCCCTGAGGCGGGCGAGCAGCTGCGGCAAACAGCAGAACACCTGACTGGCCGTAACGTCCGCTACGTGGTGAATACCCACCTTCACGGGGATCATCATTACGGCAACCAAGCGTTTCCCGGCAGCCTTCGCCTTTCAACGGCTCTGACACGAGAAATGCTGGCGTCATACGCAGATTTATCTCCAGAAGAGTGGCAAGCAGGAGTAGCCTCCCAGATCGAAGGGTTAAGAAAGACCCGCTCCGTTCAGACCGATAAGCGAATGATACAAGCCCTCGATTCCGAAATAGCAGACAAAGAGCACCTTCACGCGGCGATTCCTACGATTCGATGGGAGCTGGCCGAGCTCACTTTTGAAGATCGGATGGTCCTGCATGGCTCCACTCGATCTGCGACGGTGCAGACGTTTGGAGGCGGCCATACGAAGAGTGACGCTTTCGTTTACCTTCCAGAGGATAAGGTGCTGATTGCGGGCGATCTTGTACTCAGCCGTTCTCATCCCGCCATGCTGCAGGGAGACGTCTTGGCTTGGCAAGGCATTCTCACCCGAATGGAAACGGAGCTGGACATTCGCACCGTCATTCCGGGACATGGAAGTCCGTCAGGTGCGGAAAGTCTTCAGGAAATGAGCCACTATTTGAACGAGCTAAACGATTTTGCCAAGAAGGCAGCTGCAAGCGGAGAGAACGTCGAGGATTGGCTGAGTCGGGGCGTGTTGACACCCTATCAGGAATGGGATTTACCCCATGTTTTCGAATGGAATTTCCGCTGGCTGTACCAAAAATGGTCTGAAGGTGGAGGAGGAGCTCATGACAAACATGAAGAAGGCTAGTACCCCGTCGGAGCTCGCCCAGCATCCTTTTGCCTGCATCACGGAATTGATCTTCGTGAGCACCGAGCTTTCGCCTGCGGACCTAATTCTGGTCCCCGGAGGAAGTCACCCGCAGCAAATGAAGCGGGCAGCCGAGCTATATCGTCAAGGATTCGCGTCTTACGTGCTGCCATCCGGCGGCTTTAACCCCAAGCTCGGGGAAACGGAATGGAGCTACTTCCGACGAATCGGAGTCCAGGGCGGGATTCCGGAAGAGGCTATCCTTCGAGAAGACCAGGCAGCGAATACGTTCGATAATGCACGGTACTCCTGGGCTCTCATCCAAGAGAAGAAGTTGAAGGCAGAGCGGGTCATCTTGATCTGCAAAAATCAACACGCAAGGCGTGCGCTGTTGACGTACCAGACGGTTTTTCCCAGAACAACAGAGTTCCAGGTGTGTGGGGTTCCCGACTCCAGAGGAATCCACCGGAACAGCTGGTATCAGGATGAAGCCAAGATTCAAGCGGTGATGAGAGAAGTGGAAAAGATCGGGGCCTATTTCGGTCCTCATATCCCCAAATGGGTGTAACTAAGGAGGAATCATACATGAAAGACATTATCCAGATGGGAGAAACCTTCCCCTATAGCTCGATGAAATATGCAGAGGAAGAAGAGCTTGCTCTTCAAGAGGGAGACTTCACCTTGACCCGCACCGATGCAGGTCTGATCGTGAAGCAGGACAAGGACGGGTATCACCTCCATTGGGCTGCGAAGGATGTAGATGCTTTCCTGGCGATCCTGCAGGATGTCCTGGCTCGCATTCAAGAGCCGGCCTCTCACGAAGGGAAACGGATTTATCTCGAATTTATTGAACCGGAATGGATTGCACGGCTGGAGCAGCTGAAGTTTCGGGTGGTCAGCCATTTTGAGGACTATTGGATTAAAGACCTCTCGAAGCCTTATCCGAAAGGGAAAGAAGAGATTCCGGTCCGCTTGGCCGTCGAAGCGGATCAAGCACGCCTTTCCCAGATTACGAAAGCTTGCGCAGATCAGTCGAGAGGCTTTCACGGAGAAGACGAATCGTTCGTTAAGGAATGGCTGGAGACCGAGCATTGTTGGATTCTGGCTGCTGAGGTGGAGGGGCAAGTGGCAGGAGCAACCTTTGTCTCGGTCTATGGACATGACCGGGAAGCGGGAACGGTACTGTGGCTTCGAGAACTTGCGGTAAGCCCCGATTTCCAAAAGCGGGGAATCGGCCATCGACTCGTTTCGGCCAGCTTGGATTGGGGGAGGGCTCAAGGAGCCAAGCAAAGCTTTCTCGCTGCGGATAAGCTCAACGATAACGCCATTCGAATCTATCAAACGTTCGGGTATGTTACGCAAGACCCGAAGGGCCAAATCAACATGGCTTTGAACCCGTAGGACATGGAAGAGGAGGATACAGCCTTGCCAATCGAGCTCTTGCAGGAATCAGAGGAGGTTTACCCGGAAATCGAACGCATGACTCGGGAAGCCTTCTGGGATGTGTACAAGCCGGGCTGCGACGAACACTTGATGGTTCACCAGCTCCATCAATCTCCTGCTTACGTGAGTGAGTTATCCCTAATCGCCAAAGACAGTGACCAGATCGTGGGCCATGTGCTGTACACGAGAGCCAAGGTCGTGAATGAGCAGGGAAAGTCCTTCGAACTCTTGTGCGTAGGCCCGCTGTCGGTTCGGCCCTCCTACCAGAGGCAAGGCATAGGGGCCAGGCTCATGAGGACGTCTATCGAAAAAGCAAGAAGCCTGGGGTACAGGGGGATTGCCATCTTCGGCAGCCCAGCCTATTACGGCCGATTTGGCTTCGTCAATGCCGAGAAGTACTCCATTCAGACCTCATGGGGAGCGAACTTCGATGATTTTATGGCGCTGGAGTTGAGTGCCGGTTCGCTTGATGAAGTATCCGGTCGGTATGAGTATGACGCCGCATTCGAGATCGACAAGACGGAACTGGAGGCTTTTGATCGGCAGTTCCTGTAAGCCAAAAGAGGAAGCGCCGATGATTCCATAGAGACACCACTATGCGGATTGTGGTAAATTTGTCTGGTGTTCAATGGTGATCCAAACTAAATACTCGCGAAAAGGGCTCAGATCGGAGCGGTATCGTTCCGTCTGCTGCCCGTTCTTTTTTCCTGTCCATTTGAAAACGAAAGGTTGTGAGGGGATGCTGCATCATGTGGAGATATACGTTTCGGATTTAGAGCGGTCGACCACCTTCTGGAGATGGTTCCTGGAGGAGTTGGGTTACGAGGAATATCAAAAATGGGCAAGCGGTATCAGCTGGCGGCACGAAGAGACGTACCTGGTGTTCGTCCAGACAGAGCAGAACTACCTCGACATTCCCTATCATCGGAAGCGGGTAGGGTTGAACCACCTTGCCTTCCATGCCAAAAGCCGGGAGCAGGTCGATTGGTTCACGGAGGAGCTCACCCGAAGGGGGGCTTCGATTCTGTATCGGGACAAGCATCCTTATGCGGGGGGAGAAGGGTACTACGCCGTGTTCTTTGAAGACCCCGATCGCATGAAGGTGGAGATCGTAGCCCCTTCGCTTTCGGATGAACGGTCAGGAGATGTGATCGTGAAGCCGCTGGACACGCAAGAGGAGGCCATTCGATGCTTTCAACAAGCGCAGATTCATTGTCCTTGGTACCCGAAGGAGTACTTTGAGGGCTGGCTGACAGCGAATCGGGAAGGGAACCGACTCACGCGACTCGTCTTTCACGAGGGTAAGCTTGCGGGGTGGTGCCATTTGCTGCGTGTTTCGGATTACCCCTCCTTTCAAGAGGAACAGATTCCAGAAATCAACGACCTGGTGATCTTTCCCGAGTTTCGCCGGAAGAAGCTGGCAAGCCGTCTTCTGGAAGAGCTGGAACGAGCAGCAGCGGCCTGGAATTGCGCGAGAGTTGGCCTTGGAGTGGGCCTTTATGGGGATTACGGTCCCGCTCAACTCTTGTATGCCAAGCGTGGGTACCATTTAGATGGAAAAGGAATGAGCTACAAGAATCAAAGGGTCAAGGCAGGGCAAGAGGTGCCGATCGATGATGAGCTGCTGGTTTATCTCGTGAAGGATTTGTGACTGCCGAAACCAACGTGGGGATGATTCGTTTCATATACCAATCCCTATAATAAGGAAGTGGCAGGATGGAAATCATTCTTTTCTTGATTTTGCTTGTGGTGAATATCCCGGTCTACAAATACCTGTTCCGCGTGTTTTTCAGCAGCCGAGAGGATTTCAAGGAAGCGGTCAAGTTTTCATTTACACCCGATCTCCTTTCCCTTTTCCGCGGGCGTTACTGGAAAGACCAGTTTGGGGAAGCGAAGCTCTCCTTCTTTCTCTTTTGCTGCTTTCTCGTGGTAGCCTGCGAGTTTGGTCTCCTTTACGCATTAGCACGCGCGCTGTTCTAGTCATTTGAATTGATTTTCTTGAGGAGATGACGGAGAATGTCTGCATGGGTTTCCAGGCATTTTGGATTGGAAAAGGTGGCGGAAGGGGTATACGCGGCCATAGCGACTGAGCATGGAGGAGCCATGGGCAATGCGGGCTTTGTCGATTTGGGAGATCGTGTCGTAATCTTCGACACCTTCAATGCGCCGCAAGCGGCCCAGGATTTAAAGGAGGCTGCGGTCCATTTCACCGGCCATGATCGGTTTATCCTGGTGAACAGCCATTGGCATGGGGATCACATTCGCGGCAATCAGGCATTTGATGCCAAGGAGATCTACGCCTCCCCGATAACGCGGGAATGGATCGAGCGGGAACATCCAGGCCGCATCGAACGGCAGCAAAGCATGCTCCCGCAGCTTGCCCTGGATATTGCGGAGTTGGAAGGCAAGCTGGCGGCCCTCCACGGAGAAGAAACACAGGCTGAGCGAATTACGCTCCACCAGCAAGTGAGCTTCTTGCGGGAAATGCAGGAGGCGCTGCCCCAGCTCCGGCTCGTGCCGCCTACTCATTCGGTTGAGCATGAACAGGTCCTTACCGGTTCGGCTCGGTCCATCCGTCTTGTGACATGCGGAGCCGGGCACAGCCCATCGGACCTCGTGATGGAGGTCCCGGACTGCGGTATCCTGTTTGCAGGCGACCTGGTCTCGATCGACAATCACCCCATGCTGGACGGAGGAGACCCATGGAACTGGGTCAACATTCTAGAAATGCTGGAATCGAACGGCTATACCACCGTGATCCCTGGACACGGACCAGTGGGAGCAGCGGATTCCATATCCGTGCAACGGCAGTATCTGAAGACGCTAATCGATCTGGCATCTCGCATTTCTGAGGAAGAGTCCATGCCGGAGCCGTACATGGCTTGGAAAGCTGATTTTTTGTACAAGCCGAATCTGGCATACATACGAGCGAAAGCCGCGCAAAGCGTGCAGCAATGAAGGAGTAGAACGAATGTCTGAATGGAATCACAGGAAGATCGGTGTGGATGCAGGGGGAACCCTGATCAAGGTGGCCTATAGCAATGGCGAGGTAGCGGAGCCGGTAACCTTGAAATTCGCGACCTCGCGGATCGAAGAAGCCGCCGAATGGTTGAATCGGTATCCGGAAGCGCAGGTTTGCCTCACGGGAGGCAAGAGCCGTGTGTTGACGGCGCTGCTGCAAGGAAGAGTTACGGAGCTGGGAGAATTTGACGCAACGGTGCAAGGGGCCCGATTCTTGCTGCGGCTGCAGGGAGTGGAGCTGGACAACTTCATCCTGGCGAACGCCGGGACCGGAACGTCCATCCACCATGTCGGTCCGTCAGGTTCGCATCGCGTGATCGGCACCGGTGTAGGCGGTGGAACGGTGATGGGGCTTTCCGCACTGCTTACGGGAACGCATGATTTTGACTCGATCATCCGAGAATCCGCAGCCGGCGATCGCGAGCGGGTCGACTTGCTGGTTCGCCATATTTATGAAGGTTCGAATCCTCCGATCCCCGGTGATCTGACCGCGAGTAATTTCGGGAACGTGCTGCACAGCCCTCAACCTCCTCAACCGGCTGACGCCCTCGCTTCTGTGCTTGGGCTGGTCGGGGAGACGATCACGACGGTGAGCGTGATGGCAGCTGCCATGTCCGGGACAGACCGAATTGTGTACGCGGGCTCTCTCTTTGAAGGAAACGAGCCGCTCTCGGAGATCGTCGCCCGCTATACCCGTATCCGCGAATGTGAACCGTTCTTGTTGAAGAATGGAGGCTTTTGCGGCGCCATCGGGGCTTGGCTCGCGTTAAACCAAGCCAGACACCTTTTATAACAAGAGAAAGTGGGACCCGTTTTTATCCGTTATCGATGATGAGATCGGAATAGGCGGGTTTTTCTTTTTTACAACACGGTAGATATAACAATAGAAAGAAGGTAGCTGGATGGCGGATGTTCGCTTTGTGGTTTGTACGGATTTGCATGCAGACGCTGTGCCGGATGCGAAGGAGCGTCTCAGGGAATGCCTGGATACGGTTCGGAGGACGTCTCCAGATTTTTTGATGGTGCTGGGAGATTTGTGCCATCCGCACCCTCACAACCAGCCGCTCCTTGACATGATCGAAGAGAGCGGAGTGCCCTGCTATCACGCGGTAGGAAATCACGACAGCGATACCTGCACCCAGGATGAGGTGCTGGCCTTTTTGAAGCAGTCCCGTTCTTATTACTCGTTTACCGCAGGAATGTACAAGTTCCTTGTGCTGGACGCCTGCTACATCAAGACAGACGAAGGTACTGAGCCCTACGGGGGAAGGAATTATTCGACCACCTCCGGCGTATACCCGTACATTCCTGTGGAGCAACTGGTGTGGCTGGAGCGAGAACTGGCCGAATGGGACGGACATGCGCTCGTCTTTACCCATCACAGCCTGGTCAATTCGTTCGCCAAGCGGGGTGTGGCCAATCGGGATGACGTCCGCGCTTTATTGGAAAAAGGGACCCGAACCGGAAGGGTTCTCTTGTGCATGAACGGGCATGATCACGGGGATGAGGCCTCCGTCGTGAACGGCATTTGCTATTACACCCTGAACTCCATGACTTATATCTGGCAGAATGTGAAGCCTTTGTTCCCTTATCCGGTGGAGGTCCATGAAAAGTATCCGGGGCTCGCCAACCTCATTTTGTATGAAAATGCCCTTCATGCTGTTGTCACGTTGACAGAGAACGGTGAAATCTCAATTCAGGGAATGGAGAGCGATTATCGCCGTGTCACTCCGACAGATGCGGGCATCACCAATCAAAAATGGAACGATGTCTCCATCGATCCGGTGGTCACCTCCATTCGAGTCAAAGACGGCCGAATCCTGCCTTACTCGATTGTCTAACGCATGAATGTGGCCTATAATGGATTCCCATATTGGACGGGAGTGGTGACGATGAAAAACACAATAGAAACCTATAGGGGCTCCGAGCATTTTCGGCTGAATCGCATTACAGATTGCGTAATTGCAGCCATTGCGGTTCCAGGCACCGGTTCCTTGGGAAATGCAACGATCCTTGATCTAGGCGATACAACCGTTGTTGTGGATACATTTTCCACCATACAGGCTGCAGAGGATTTGAAAGCGGCCGCGGAGTACCTTACGGGAAATCCGGTATCCTATGTAATCAACACCCATTGGCACAGCGACCATACCTCTGGAAATCAAGTGTTTGTCCCTACCGCTCAAATTATTTCGACATCCACAACTCGTGAGATTATGGATACCTTCTCCCGTAAGCGATTAGCCCATTATCAGGAAAACACGGCGATGTTGGTTCAGGCAATCGACGACCTTGAAGAGCAAATCCAACAAGAGACAGATGAAAAGCTGAAGCGTGAAATGGTATGGGAAAATGCAACTGACCGTGAATTTGTGAACATGCTCCCCAATCTGGTCCATACGCTGCCGACGATCACTTATGATAAGCAAATGACCCTACATGGCCGTGACCGTAGCATTCAACTCCTTACCTTTGGCGGGGGGCACACACAAAGTGATACGATCGTGTACATCCCGGAGTACAAAATTGCCGTCATGGGGGATCTGGTGCTCTCCAACCATCACCCGGTTTTGGCGAATGCCAATCCTCAGGAATGGCTGACCATTCTGGAGCAGGTCGAATGGCTGGATGTAGAAACGATCGTGCCGGGACATGGGGAAGTATGCTCGTTGCAAGAACTTCACGCAGTGAAGGGATACATAACGGATCTATGGGCAATAGTGACAGAAGCCGTCCATAGCAAGAAAAACTTGGAGGAGATTGAAGTACCCGAAAAGTACCGTGACTGGTACTTTACTACCTATTTCAAGACGAATGTGAGCAAGGTTTCTGACCTGATCACGAAAGCAGTGGGGTAACAAAAAAAGAGTCAGAGTAGTCCTTGCCGCTTAAGCCATTGTTGAATTGGGGTAATCATGAAGATGGAAGCTTGAGGAGGGATGACCATGCTGAAGCACTATCGGTTAACCGGAAATGAGAAGGAAGCGCTTCTTCGTTTCGACCCGGAAGATACGAACGGGATCGAGGATCGGGAAGAGCTGGCTGACGAGTTCGAGAAGCTGAAGAAGGAGCTCTACGAAGAACAGGAGAAGCTGTTCGCCAGCAAGACGAACGGCGTCCTCATCCTGTTTCAGGGAATGGACTGCAGCGGCAAGGACGGCGTGATCAAGAAGGTGCTGGCGGAATTGAACCCGCAAGGGTTCCGCGCGGAGAGCTTCAAGGCTCCGACGACCGAAGAAGCCGCTCACGACTTCCTTTGGCGAACGCATAAGGTTACGCCGCCAAAAGGCTTTATCACAGCCTTTAACCGCTCGTATTATGAGGATGTGCTGATCACCCGCGTGCACAAGCTCGTGGATGATGAGGAAGTGGGGAGGCGCTTCAAGCACATTACACGCTTCGAGAAGCTGCTCGCGGACAGCGGCATTGCCCTCGTTAAGATCTTCCTCCACATCTCCCCGGACTTTCAATTAAAGAAGATCCGTGAGCGGATGGTCAATCCGGAAAAGCTGTGGAAGTTTGATCACAGCGACCTGGAGGAGCGCCGGTATTGGGATGAGTATCAGGCCGCCTACAACGATGTGTTCAAGCATACGGCGACCAAGCGTCATCCCTGGTATATCGTACCGGCCAATCACCGCTGGTTTCGGGATTACCTAGCACTTAAGATCATTGTGTCGGCGTTCAAGGAGTTGAACCTGACCTACCCGCAGGTGGATCTGGCGAAGTATAAGCCGCTTCTGGAGCATGATCCTCTGGCTCAAATCCGCGCCGAACAAGCCGTAAAGAGCGCGAAGGAACAGAAGAAAAAGCAAGAAGCGAAGGCGTGACACTTGGGGGATGCTTATCAATACCCCTTAGCGCTAGTGGGCATCCCTGCAAATGGGCATCAACAAAAGGCGTATGAGAGAGGACGAGCATCCTTCTCTCCTACGCCTTTTTTAGACGATTACCGATCCCTTGCCGTCATTTGCTGCCAGACGGAACCGGCCGCTTCCTCGCCGCCTTCGATGCGCTGAATGGCCATTTGAATCTGCATGCGCACCTCGAACTCCGGGTCGTCCTCCGCCATCCGCAGGGCAGGCAGCGAGCGCTCGTCACCGGCTTCAAAAAGAAAGCGAGCGGCCCGCCAGCGAACGAGCTTGTTGCGGTCGCGCAAGGCGGCTGTCATCGGCCCGGCTGCCTCCGGGTCGCCGATGTCGGACAGCGTGTCGCCTACCGTCCGGCGAACGATTGGGGAGGCATCCGTCAGCGCCTCATACAGCAGCATCATCGCCTCGGGGGTTCGCACATCCCCGAGGTAGACCGCGGCCAAGCGGCGGATGGATACCTTCTCATCCCGCACCGCCGATGCGAGGAGAGGCACGGCCGCTTCCTCGGGCTTCAAGCGCTCCAGGGCAGCATAGCGGACTCTCCAGTCCGGGTTGCTGAGCGCCTCGTGGAGCTGGACCAGCGAGGAGCTCTCTTCCGCAGGAGCTTCTCCCGGGGCTACGTCGCCTGCGCTTGCAACGAGAGCGGCGAGCCGCTCGTCGGGGTAGGCCGCGTCCAACTCCGTGGCCACCTCCTCCAGCACCTCCTGGGGCTCGCCATACCGGACGCCGTGCTCTTCGAGCTTGCGCTCCTTGATGAGGTTAGGGGAGGCGAGGCCGGCTTCCATTGCCGCCTCGGCGAACCGCTTGGGAAGACCGAGCCTCGCTTCCTGCTCGCCGGAATAGACTCGGATTTGCATGGGGATGCCGCGGAACACTTGAATGGCGACACGGACCTCGCCCCAGCCTTCCGTGGGAAGCGCGGATTCGATCCCAGCGCTGTCTGAATCGAGTGGAATGGGGAGAGCTGCATTCTCGGCTTCCCCGAGAATGGCGCGAACCTCCTGCAGGATCGGCTGCCAATCCCCCTTCGGGTGGCGGTCGATCGCCATGAAATCGGCGACATGGAAGAGACTGGTGACGCCGGGGATGGCAAGCAAGCGTCGGACGATATCCGGAGCTTGGGCTGCATTATCCGGGGTGTAGGTTTGTCGTTCGCCCGCCGGGAGCGTCACATCCAGGTTCAGCTTCATGGAGTTGGGACTTGGCGTCGGTTCGATGGAGATGAGCTTCATTGGGACACTCCTTTCGGTTTCTGAATCGTTATTCTTATGATAGCACAGGCCTCACGGAGAGAAAAACTCACCGGCCCCCGCAGCGATCATCCAGGTCAGGAAAGATTTTCTATAGTCAAATGGTACGGCTTGTAAGGCTTCTCCGATGATTGCATTTCCAGATAAAGTGGAGTAAAGTATGTACTTGTGCGTGCGGTGAAGGGCGATACATTTTCTTTTGTCCTAGCCGCCAACCGATAGAGAGAGGGGTATACCATATGTACAAAAAACTGGCATTATCCGCATTGATTCTGACACTTTCCATCTCGGCCGCCGCTTGCTCGAGCGACAACAAGACGAGCGAATCGGCCTCCCCGGCTGCAACGGTTGCTCCAACCACTGCATCTGCTGAGGATGCAAGCCTGTACCAAGCCAAAGCTTACATTGCCGGCCGTCTGGCTGAAGAGAAGATCACGCAGCTGTTCACCAAGGAAACGACGGAAGACGGCAAACCGGTTCTGACTTCGTCCATCGCCAAGAGCAAGGAAGAGGCAACCGAATTCTTGAATGCTTACCTGGATCCGGCTCTGACGGAGAAAGTGCTTGCCCATTACCTGACGGAAGAAAAAGCTGGTGAAGCCATTGTAGTTAAGGCGGATCCGTTCGTACCGGCTTCCATCCTCGCCACGGCTTCCCAGGAAGAAGTCACGTTCTCCGGAACGGCTGACGAAGTGAAGATGACCCTGAAGGACGGCGGCGTCTACACGGCCAAGAAGAATGCCGAAGGAAACTATATTATCAGCGACATCGCAAAATAAGTCTTTTCAATAGAAAAGCCGAAGCTCCTCGTAAGGGGGAGCTTCGGCTTTTTTGCCGTGCAGGTATTCCATTCCATCAGGTGGCTTCCGGTTTCCCGGCTTCCGGCGCTACGACGCGCTCCTTGCCCATGAAGAAGGTGGCAACGGCTGCAACAGCCAGCGGAATGAGCGCAAGCAGGAACAGGTACGTAATCGAGGAGGACATCGCCGCCACGATCTTGTCGAGCACCTGCGGCGGAATCTTCGCTCGTCCCGCATCCGTAAAGAGCGAGCGGGTGTCTTCCGAGTTAAAGGGCATGCCGCCGCCCATTCCACCGCCCATGTCCGCAAATTGCTCCTTCAGGTTCGAGAGGAACGTCCGGCTCTGAATGCTGCCAAACAGCGTGATGCCGATCGTCATTCCAAGCGACCGCAGGAAGGAGTTGGTCGAATTCGCGGTTCCGCGATAGTGAGGCTCCAGGTTGTGGGTAGAAGCCGTGGGCAAGAGCGAGAACGAGAAGCCGGTCCCGAAGCCCGCTAGCGTCATGTAGAGCGTCAAGTAGAGGCGCGGCGTATCCGGCGTGAGCGTGCTGAGCAGGTACATCCCCGCCAGAAACGCGAAGATCGAGATGATCATCAGGTTGCGGAAGCTGGTCTTCGTCTGGAAGACGCCGCCGATGGCGCTGCCGACTACGGAGCCAAGCATCATCGGCGTCAGGATCAGCCCGGCGGAGGTTGCACTGCCTCCATAGATCGCCTGCACGTAGATGGGAATGTACACGGTCAGGATGATAAAGGTGGCGCCGTACAAGAGGGCGAGAATCTGCGAGACGGCAAACAGCCTCCGGCGGAACAGCCAGAAGGAGATGACAGGCTCCTCTGCCTTTCGCTCCACGAGGACGAAGATAAGGAGGAACACCGCAAAGGAAGCGAACAGGCCGAGCAGAGGCAGGGAATCCCAGGCGAGCTTCTTACCCCCGAGCTCAAGGGCAAACATGAGGCTGACGACGGAGAGGACCAGCGTGGAAGCTCCCCACCAGTCGATTGCTTGCTTCGTATGGATCTTCGACTCGTGGTATTCCCTCCAAATCAGCAGGAAGGAGAGAATGCCGATAGGGACATTGACGTAGAAGATCCAATGCCAGCTTATGTACTCTGTGATATAAGCGCCGAGCAAGGGGCCGAGTACGCTGGATGCGCCGAATGTCGCGCCGAGCAGAGCGGTCATCTTGCCGCGTTTTTCCGGGGGGAACAAGTCGAAGACAATCGTGAAGGCGATGGGCATGAGTGCTCCGCCGCCGATGCCTTGAAGGGCCCGGAACAGGCTCAACTGCACGATGTTTTGGGAAATGCCGCACAGCATGGAGCTCACGAGAAACAGGATGAGCCCGAAGATGAAAAACCGCTTGCGGCCGTACATGTCCGACAGCTTGCCGAAGATGGGCATCCCGGCCATATTGGCGACCATATAGGCCGAGGTCACCCACACAAATTGATCGTAGCCGCCGAGGTCGCCCACGATCGTGCCCATGGCGGTCGCGACGATTGTATTATCCATCGCAGCCATCAGGATGGACAGCAGCAGGCCGGTAATGACCAGTTTGATGTTTCCTTTTGATTCCATCACAGGCTAGGACTCCTTTCCTAAGGGGGGGGTTCGTTCAATAGAAGGAAACTGTATCCAGTGTATGAAGGCGGATGAAGGAAGTCAAGGGGCAAGCTTTTATACAGAGAGGACTAAGCAGAAGGCGGCTGCGGATTCAAGAGTTGACATCAAAAATGACGAAAAGGATTCGAGAATTCGTGACAGCTTCTAGACAGTTTTGTCACATCTCCTGTTCATTTCGGGGGTGAAATCCTCATTTTCCCGCGTCATTATCCGCAAATCAGGGGATCGATCTCTTGGAAAGGAGGGCAGGAGACAATCTTGACACCTACCATATCTTGAAGTAATCTTTGATCTGCGTCTATATCTAGTGCATATGGACACGCCAAGCTACTCGATCCGGATCGGATCACCTTATGAGGCAGATCGCCTGTAATGATGCGGTAAACTCGCTGGTTTCATACAGAAAGCGCCTTGGGTGCCAAGGATTCCGGTTGGTTACATAGCCCCTCAAGGGCCTGAAACGAGATTCTAACAAGTAAGGAGACGGTAGGTATGTTGATGAAGATTCGGAAGAGAGATGGGCGCGAAGCGCCGTTTACTTTGGAGAAGATTGGACAAGCCATCCTCAAGGCGGCAGCGGCTACGGGCGAAGTGGGGTATGAGCAATCGCTGCGTCTCGCCGAGCAGGTCGTGATGGAACTGGAGCAGGAGAGAGAAGGACGCATTCCTCATGTTGAGGAAATTCAAGATATGGTCGAGCGGGTGCTGGTGAAGTCCGGCTTGGCCGAAACGTCCAAGGCCTACATCTTGTATCGTGCGGAGCGTACCCGGGCTCGTGAGATGAACATGCGGCTCATGAAGGTCTATGAGGATTTGACTTATCAAGATGCCGAGAACAACGACCTGAAGCGGGAGAATGCCAACATCGACGGCAACACCGCCATGGGCACAATGCTGAAATACGGGTCGGAAGGTGCGAAGCAATTCTACGAGCTGTTCGTCCTGAATCCGGATCATGCGCAAGCTCACAAGCAAGGCGACATTCATATCCACGACCTCGACTTCTTGACCCTGACCACAACCTGCTGCCAGATTGACATTCAGAAGCTGTTCGAAGGCGGCTTCGGGACCGGACACGGCGAGCTGCGCGAGCCCAATGACATCAACAGCTATTCGGCATTGGCCTGCATCGCCATTCAATCCAACCAGAACGATCAGCATGGCGGCCAAAGCATTCCGAACTTCGATTACGGTATGGCGCTCGGCGTTGCCAAGACCTACAGCCGTCTGTACCGCAACAACCTGCTTAAAGCCGTGGAACTCTTGAGCGATACGCCGGAAGCGGTGAAGGTCCCTCTGTCTGCCCTGCTGGAGGATTGGAAGGCGCGCGCCCCTTACCCGCGTATGGTTCGGACGGAAGCGGAGCTGGAAGCCGAACGCACGGAGCTGGCGGGAATCGTCGGAGATGCGTCGATCGCAAGCCGGATGCAGCAATTTGCCCTCACACAGGCACAAGCGGAGACAGAGCGGAGCACTTTCCAAGCGATGGAAGCCCTCATCCATAACCTGAATACGATGCACAGCCGGGCAGGTGCGCAAATCCCGTTCAGCTCGATCAACTACGGAACGGACACGTCCCCGGAAGGACGGCTCGTCGTTCGCAGCATTCTGCTCGCTACCGAGTCCGGGCTTGGGAATGGGGAAACCCCGATCTTCCCCATCCAGATCTATCGAGTGAAGGAAGGCGTGAACTACAATCCGGAAGACCCGAACTACGACTTGTTCCAATTGGCTTGCCGGGTAAGCGCCAAGCGGCTGTTCCCGAACTTCTCGTTCATCGACGCTCCGTTCAACCTTCAATATTATAAGGAAGGCCGTCCGGAGACGGAGATTGCTTACATGGGCTGCCGGACTCGCGTCATCGGCAACGTGCATGATTCGGATCGCGAAGTAACACATGGCCGTGGCAACCTGAGCTTCACCACGATTCCGCTGCCGCGTCTTGCGATCAAGCACGCCCACGATGTGGACGGCTTCTTCCAGGAGCTGGATCAGAAGATTGACCTCGTGATCGGGCAGCTTCTTGAACGCTATGAGATTCAAGCGGCGAAAAAGGTAAAGAACTTCCCGTTCCTCATGGGACAAGGGATCTGGATTGACTCGGACAAGCTGGGCCGGGAGGATACGATTCGCGAAGTGCTCAAGCACGGAAGCCTGTCGGTCGGCTTCATCGGCTTGGCCGAATGCCTCAAGGCGCTCATCGGGGAACATCACGGGGAATCGGAGAAGGCTCGCGAGCTAGGGCTGAAGATCATCACCCACATGCGGGAACGGATGGATGCAGCTGCTGAGCAATACAAGCTGAACTTCACGCTACTGGCTACGCCGGCAGAAGGAACAGCCGGACGCTTCGTTCGCATGGATAAGAAGAAATTCGGTACGATTCCGGGCGTGACGGACCGTGATTACTACACCAACGGATTCCACGTGCCGGTGTATCACAAGCTGACCGCCTTCGAGAAGATTCAAATCGAAGCTCCGTACCATGCACTGACGAACGCCGGCCACATCACTTATGTGGAATTAGACGGCGACCCGACCTTCAATCTGCCGGCTTTCGAGAAGATCGTGCGGGCCATGAAGGAATCCGGTATCGGCTATGGCTCCATCAACCATCCGCTCGACCGCGACCCTGTGTGCGGATACAGCGGCGTCATTGAAGAAGCTTGCCCGAATTGCGGACGGACGGAAGCCGATGGCCGCGGTAAGTTTGAGCGTATCCGCCGCATCACCGGCTACCTGGTCGGAACCCTCGACCGTTTCAACGATGCCAAGAAAGCGGAAGAACGGGATCGGGTTAAGCATGGATAAGCTGGAGATCCGAGTAGAGTCGCCTGCCGCAACGCCTGCTCAGGGGCCTTCGGCTGAACCGCAGCCGCAGTCGCAGCGATTCACCGAGGATTCCCTGATTCGGATTGCCGACTGGGTGGAGGATTCCATCACAGACGGTCCGGGTCTTCGCTTCACCCTGTTCACCCAAGGCTGTCCCCATGCGTGTCCGGGCTGTCACAATCCGCAGACGCATGCTGTGGAAGGCGGACGTGTCGTTACGCTTGGCAGCATCCTGGACCGAATTCGGGCCAATCCGCTGCTTGACGGCGTCACCTTAAGCGGGGGCGATCCGTTCGAGCAAGCAGCTCCGCTCGCCTTTTTGGCGGAGAAGATTCATGAGTTGGGCCTGAATGTCA
Source organism: Gorillibacterium sp. CAU 1737 (assembly GCF_039888655.1). NCBI lineage: Bacteria > Bacillati > Bacillota > Bacilli > Caryophanales > Paenibacillaceae > Gorillibacterium > Gorillibacterium sp. CAU 1737. Next base: position 306,568 of record NZ_JBDQQO010000002.1, on the reverse strand, counting down.
TTACCTACACTGGATACCTGTACGAACGGCTCTGTGCACCGGTAGGGATTGAAAGGGGCTGGGACAAGCTGTTGGACCAGACCGACCTGCTGGTGGATGGCAAGTACATCGCTCGCCTGCGCGATCCCTTGCTCTTATTCCGGGGATCCTCCAACCAACGGATTCTCGACATGGCCGAGACCCGTCGAACCGGGGCGGCTGTGGTGGTGGAAGAGGATCGACTTCGCAGCGGATGTTTTCTATACTAGGAGAAGCTGGAGAACCCTGTCCGCAGGGTTCTCTTTTTTTGAGAAGGAATTCAAGAGTTCAAGTGTTCAAAGGAAAGGAACTTGTGATGGAATACCGATACGCGACGACCAAACGTAACGAAGAGGACTTTGCGAGCGGCCGCTTGCTGTACGGAGGGCATGGGACGACGGCATTTCCGGTGCGCCTGGCGAGTGAGCTTGTGCAGAGGGGACTCGCTCATCTTGAGCGGCTGGGCAAGAAGGCTCCGTACCGCTTGTATGATCCCTTTTGCGGGGGTGGGTACTTGGCCACCCTGCTTGGGTTCTTGCAGCCGGGGGTATTCGCAAGAATAGAGGGCTCGGATCTGAATGAAGGAGTGCTGAGCGTAGCGGAGCGGAACCTGTCCTTGCTTACCCCAGCAGGACTGGAGGAGCGGACCCATCAGCTTCAGGAGCTGGAGCGCTTATACGGAAAGCCTTCCCACCGGGAGGCACTGGAAAGCGCGAAACGGCTGGCCGCGCTCACTGAAGAACAGCATGCCTCGTTGGAATGCCGCGCATTCTGCCATGACAGCACCGGCCTCGTTCCCCCGGCAGAGGTGAGGGAGGTGGACCTCGTCTTCACCGATCTCCCCTACGGCGAGCTCGTCTCCTGGCAGGGAGAAGCCCGGGACCCGATTCCTGCCTTCCTGGAGCAGCTGGGAGCTTGTCTTGCAGCGGAAGCCATTGTTGTCGTGGTGGCGAACAAAGGGCAAAAGCTCGTCCATCCTGCCTACGAGAGGAAAGAGGCAGGCAAGATCGGCAAGCGACAATTTGCGATTCTGGAGTGGAAGGGGAGGCCTCAGTGAATCCTTGGAATAAGGAAGAGAAGCTTGAGCACCCGCAGGACGAGGAGCGGATCGGCGCTTATTGGGAGCGGCGGTTTGTGGCTGAGGGCCTGATCTGGAGCGACGTTCCCAGCCAAACGGCGCAGGATGCTTCTCATTGGTTTCAGCAGGAGGGGCTGCGCACGCTGTTGGTGCCGGGCGCGGGGTATGGGCGCAATACGCGGTTCTTTTCCTCTTCATATAAGGTGGATGCCATCGAGCTGTCGCCGTCTGCCGCTAAGCTGGGCGAAGCCTTCGATCCGAAGACCACGTTCTACGTAGGATCTGCCTTCGACCCGATAATAGGGGGCCGGGATCGGTACGACGCCATCTATTGCTACGATCTGTTGCATCTCTTCCGGGAGGCCGATCGGAAAAGGCTGCTGCAGAGCCTGATCGGTCGATTGCGGGGGGGCGGCATCCTGTACCTCACCGTCTTCTCCAATGAAGACCCCCACTGCGGCAAGGGAGACCTTCTCGAACCGGGAACCTACCTCTACAAGCCGGACAAGTTTGCTCATTTCTACGAGCAGGAAGAGCTGCTCCGGCTTGTTCCGGGGTGGAACGTGCTGGAGACGCGAAGCTGGCGGGAGCCCTTTCCCCCGGAGGACGGTCGGCAACGGGAATATACCATTCGCAGTTTGGCTGCACGCAAGCCATCGGGAGAGTTCCAGCTGCCAGCCGCAGGACAATAGGGGAAGAGGAACCTCCGGTTGGATAGGCGCATACCCTTCAGTAATGAGAAGGATGGGCTATTCCATCTCCAAAAGGAGGGCTTGGGCATGATCGTCTACCAATCGATCGCCATCCACTATCTCCACATCGATTCCGTTAGCCAAGCATCCGTTGTGCAAGTAGGTGCGGCCGGAGCGCTTGGCTCGCAAGCATTCCAGCTCTCGGGAGGAGAAGCCGCGGCCGAAGCACCTGACGGGAATACTGAGACCGAACCCGCTGCTGGTTCTCCTCTCGTTCCCTTGCCTTTGCCCAGCGGGTGAGGTTCCCTTATGACCTCCATAGGCCTCGGATCTAAAGGAGGTTCTGTAGGAGGAGCTGCTTCTAAGCTTCTCCTGCTTGTATGCTTCCTTGGACCGCCGCATACATATGAGGGTGTGGGGGGGAGCGGACATGATGCCTTGGGAGGTGCAGCTCTGCCGGCTGGAACAGCAGCTTGCCTGGCAGAGCGGGATGATTCTGGAGCTGCAAAGAATGGTTCAGCAGCTTATGGAGCAAGTGGAGAAGCTTCAAGCAGTTCCGCATACGAAGATCGATCGGATCGAGTACCAGTTCGATCAGTTGAAGGTGGAGAAGCTGGAAGGCGCCCTGCATATCGGCATCTCTCCCCCCGGCACCTCCGATTTGCTTGCGCAGCAGCCAGGGGGAGGATGGGAAGCGGTGGGCTGGAAGGGGGGAGTCTCCCCGGAGGCATCATTTGCTTCAACGGATTCCACGCAGGAACCGTACCGCTCCATTCGGCGCTATATGGAGGAAGAGGTTCCGCACCTGATGAATCAGTTAGCGGAAGAAAGTCCCTACGTGTTCCCGGATGCCTACCTTCATCAGATGAAGCGTTCGCTGGAATCCCAGATTGAGGAGCGAGTGGCTCACTACCTGCGCCAGACCCCGGAGGAAGCATTGAATGCGGATGAGATTTACCTGGATCGCATTGCTGCGCAGGTACAGCGAGATGTTGAGGCAGCGATTCGCATCCATTTTGCTGAGCGAAAAGAGGAGAACCGGGGAAATCCGGGCTAAGGGGATAGAAGAGGATATGCAAAGAACCCGGACGGTAAAGTTCAGTGCCGACCGGGTTTCTGTTATAATGATAGCGATTGAAGAGGTGAGCTTATGGCCAAGAAGAAAAAGACAGCGCCTGCTCCGCGTCCCGCGCAAGCGGACAAGCCGACCACGCTTGCCGACCTCATCCGGCCGGAGATTCGCGAGAAGCTTCAGGCAGATGCCAAGGAGCAAGCGGAGACGCTGCGCAAGACGGAAGAGACGAAGCGGCTCGAAGAGCGACGCAAGGCGGAAGAAGCGCGCAAGGCAGAGGAAGATCGGCGAAACAACGATTTCGCCTATTTGCTGGAGAACAGCAAGATGGATTGGAAGACGTACAAATAGGCTGCTGAAAGGATGGAAGAACGCGCATGACGGATTGCTTGTTTTGCAAAATTATTCGCGGAGAACTGCCTTCCCGGAAGGTATACGAGGATGAGGATGTCGTGGCATTTTGGGACATCGCCCCGCTCGCTCCCGTCCATGTGCTGACGATCCCGAAGAAGCACATTCAATCGGCTATGGAGCTGGGAGACGAGGATGGAGAGCTTCTGGCGAAGCTGCATCACGGGATCCGGGAGGTCGCTCGTGCAACGGGAATAGCCGAGAGCGGATTCCGCATCATCTCCAATGTCGGGTTTGACGGGCAGCAGACCGTGCCTCATCTTCACTTTCACGTGATCGGCGGCCGCGAGCTGGACTGGAACGCCTAAGAGAAGCAGATGGAGATGAACGGACCTTTTCCCGAATGGCGTGCGGTGGTTAGGAAAGAAATGGTATACTGAGAGGAAACCACTCTATCGAAGAAAGGCGTGTGCATGCCCATGGTAAGTGATCAACTGCTAGCGAAATTGAATGATCAGATGAATTTTGAATTCTATTCGGCGCAAGCCTATCTGGCTCTCGCTGCCTACTGCTCCTCCGAAAGCTGGGAGGGCTTCTCTCACTGGTTTATTCGCCAGGCAGAAGAAGAGAAGGCGCATGGCATGAAGATTTTCCACTTCATCAACAACCTGGGTAAGCGTGCGATCGTAACGGGTATGGAGTCCCCCAACAATGAGGTGAACTCCCTTCTGGATGCTTTCGAATCGGCTTATGCTCATGAACAAGAAGTGACTCGCCGCATCTATGAGCTGTCCGATGTGGCTCTCAATGAACGCGAGCATGCCACCTACCAGTTCCTGAAATGGTTCGTCGATGAGCAGGTCGAAGAAGAATCCACCTTCGACAGCCTGGTGCAGCGCCTGCGCAGAGTCGGCAACGACAGCAATGCCTTGTTCATCCTGGATGCTGATCTCGGCAAACGCGGTGCGGTACCTGCTGCTGAATAAAAGAGATGATGGTGAATCATCCTAACGAACAGCTCTCCAACCGGAGAGCTGTTTCTTTATATCTGGATGGAGTTGGAATTGAACGGTCCGAATAGATGGGGTATACTTTGAAACGAGATTTATTATCAATTTAGAAAAATAATAACCGAAACCGATGGGTGGGCAGGACACATGGAACGACCAAACGTACATAAGACCCTCCGTGTCGCTTGGCTCGGCAGAGTCGATTACCAACAGGCATGGGACCTGCAAAAGAAGCTTGTTGCCGCCGTGGATAAGGAGCAACGCCCGGATTGCCTGCTGCTTTTGGAACATCCGCCTACGTATACCATCGGAACCCAACGGCACCCCGAGCATCTGTTGTTGAATGCAGCGGAGCTTGCCGAACGAGGGATCGCCCTCTATGAGATCGATCGTGGGGGGGACATCACGTACCATGGACCCGGCCAGCTGGTGGGGTACCCGATTCTCGCCCTTACGGGTCCCAAGGTCGACCTGCACGGTTACCTTCGATCGCTGGAGGAGGTGCTGATCCGGTACCTGGCTCATCTCGGAATTGACGCAGGACGCAAGCCTGAGTATACCGGGGTATGGGTCGGGCCTCGCAAAATCGCCGCGATCGGGGTCAAAGCGAATCGGGCTCGAAGCCGGGGAGGGTTTGTCACGAGCCATGGCTTTGCTTTCAATGTCCGTAAGGGAATCGAGCACGAAGGCTTTACTGGCATCGTTCCATGCGGCATACGCGAGTTTGGAGTCACATCACTGGAGGAATGCTTGGGGAGAGCGGTGACTGTGGAAGAAACCGCGCGCGAACTGCTGCCGTTTTTTCTGGACGAGTTCGGGTATGCGCCGGGCTTTCAACACATCCAAGAGGAGGAAGAGGAGTGGAAAAGCTTCAAAAGCCAGATTGGATCCGCATCAAGCTGAACAAAGGGGAAAATTATCAGGATATCAAGGATATGATGAGAGGAAAGGCGCTGCATACTGTTTGTGAGGAAGCTCGCTGTCCGAATCTATTCGAATGCTGGGCCAATCGAACCGCCACTTTCATGATCCTCGGGAGCATCTGCACCCGAGCATGCCGCTTCTGTGCCGTAAACACGGGGCTCCCTACGGAATACGACCTGGAAGAGCCGGAGCGCGTTGCCGATACGGCCGCGCAGATGGGCTTGCGTCACTGCGTCATCACCTCGGTAGCCCGCGACGATCTGGCTGACGGCGGAGCCTCGATCTTCGCCGCCTCGATTCGAGCGGTTCGCAAGCGGCTGCCTCTCTGTTCCGTTGAGGTGCTGATTCCCGACTTTATGGGCAATGAAGCCGCCTTGCAGACCGTCATGGATGCGAAGCCGGACATTCTCAACCACAACATCGAGACGGTCGAGCGGATGTCGGATCGTGTACGCGCCAAGGCGAAGTACCCGCGCTCCCTCGAGCTGCTGAAAAGAGCGAAGGAGATGGCTCCCGAGATCCCGACGAAATCGAGCATCATGCTCGGCGTTGGAGAGGAGTGGGAGGAGATTCTGCAGGCGATGGACGATCTTCGAGCGGTAGGCTGCACGATTCTGACGCTCGGGCAATATTTGCAGCCGTCCGATAAACACCTGCAGGTGCTTCGCTACTACCATCCGGATGAATTCGCCAAGCTGAAGGAGGAAGGACTCGCGAGAGGCTTCCACCATGTCGAATCCGGCCCAATGGTCCGCAGCTCCTACCACGCCCATGAGCAAGTGCAATCCGCTCGAAGCAGTGCTCCGCAATCAGTAGCCGCTTCCGAATAACCTGCTTCCACAATCATCTACCTTTCAATCGTTTAATCGCTCGAATCAAGAGACTTTGATCATCAGGCAATCCGCCTGATTGGTCAAAGTCTCTTTGCTAGTTGAGGCAAACTCGCTGGAAGCTGATAAGGATGATCGCAGGATGTTCGCATGAAAGGAAGGGGATGCGGGAATAATTCCCAATGCAAATGCCATCAAGTGTACCATGATCGAAAGGGGAGATGACGGCATGGAGCCGTTTCAGCTCAGTCCATCGCTGGATGAGAATCTTCGTCTCGTGAAGGAGCGGTTTTCCGGCGACAAAGCGCTTCACCAGCGAATCCTGATCCTGCCTTTCGAACCTCCGGTTCCGGCGGCTCTCCTTTACCTGGACGGGCTCACGAACATTGAACAGATCAACCGATTTGTCGTGGAGCCGCTCCTTCAGGGAGAACTGGCCGAGATTGGGACAGAGAAGAGAATGCAGCAGCTCCTCGGCAAGATCATCGTTCACGGACAAGCGAAGTGCGAAACCCAATCAAGCTCCCTGATCCTATCCTTGCTGTCAGGGGATACGCTCCTCCTAGTGGATGGAGAAACCGACGCGCTCGTGATGGAAGCCGCCAGTCCGCTCACACGCCCCATACAGGAGCCGGATGCGGATCGGCTCGTGCGCGGACCGCGGGAGGGCTTCACAGAGTCGCTCAGCATAAACCTCGCCTTACTCCGCAAGCGAATCAAGCAGCCGGAGCTCAAGTTCCGGTACATGGAGATCGGAGAGAGGACACATACCAAGGTCTGTATATCCTATCTGGAAGATGTCGTATCCGAGAAAATCCTGCAGGAGGTATTTCGAAGGCTGGAAGCGATTGAGATCGACGGCATTTTGGACTCCGGCTATCTTCAAGAGTTAATCAAGGACGCACCCCTTTCCCCGTTCGAGACGATCGGCTACTCGGAACGACCGGATGCGATCGCGGGGAAGCTGCTGGAGGGGCGCATTGCGATATTCGTGGACGGCAGTCCGGCTGTCCTGACCGTTCCTCACCTCTTCGTGGAATATTTCCAAGTGTCCGGCGATTATTACGCCAACTATTTCACGGCCTCCTTCAACCGCTTCCTGCGCTTTTTGGGCGGCTTGCTGTCAATCAGCGTTCCCGCGATCTATGTAGCGCTCGTCACCTATAATCAAGAGATGATTCCTACCCCGCTCTTGCTCAGCATCTCGGCATCGCGGATGGGGATCCCCTTCCCAACCGTGCTGGAAGCGGTGCTGATGATTGTCATCTTCGAGATTCTTCGCGAAGCCGGGAAGCGCATCCCTGCGCCGATTGGGCAAACGGTCAGCATAGTCGGAGCGTTGGTTCTCGGCCAAGCCGCGGTGAACGCTCGCATAGTCAGTGCCCCGATGGTCATCGTCGTCGCCTTAACGGGGATAAGCGGCCTGCTGACGGTTCGTCTGCAAGGGCCGGTCTTTTTGTTTCGTTTTCTCTTTCTCGGCTTGGGCGCGTTCATGGGCCTCTACGGCTACCTGTTCGGTCTCATTGGTCTGCTGCTCCATCTCATGAGCATTCGCTCCTTCGGGGTCATCTACATGGAGCCGCTCCATTCCATTGGCCCTGAATCGATTGGCGATACGATCATTCGTGCACCTTGGTGGGACATGACCGTTCGCATGAAGAGAATCGCCTATCGCAACCGCATTCGGCAGAATCCCGGCAAAGGAGGCTCCCGTCATGGGCCGCATTAGCCGAAGAGGACTTCCGCTTGCGATTGCTCTTGTTCTCCTGACGCTCCTCACCCAGTCGGGGTGCTGGAGCTATCGGGAGATCGACAACCTGATGATCGTAAGCGGCCTCAGCGTCGATGCCGGACCGAAGGATGACGATCTCGAGCTGACCGTTGAGGTCATTGACATCGACAGCGGCCAGGGCAATGTAAACCGTACCAAGACGATCTCTCTAACGGGAAAGTCGATGTTCCAGTTGGTTCGAAACCTGATTGCAGTCACTGGCCGTAAGCTGTATTGGAGTCATGCCAAAGTGATCGTCATCAGCGAGGAGATTGCGAAGCGCGGAGTCGGCCCCTATTTGGAATACATCTGTCGGGATACCGAAACACGAGCAGATATGTATATCGCCATGGCCAAAGGCAGCACGGCCAAGGCGGTTCTGAATGCGAAACCGGTGGGGGATCGAGTCATATCCTTTGAGATCAGCGACATGCTGCGCAATCAGAAACACCTGGGGGTTGTGCCGGTTCTGGAAATATGGGATTTGGTCGATCGCATGGAGCGGCAGGGGAGGACGCCCTTGATCCCGGTAATCGAATTAATTCCTTATGGTGAGGGGCATGCCGTCAAGATGAACGGTTCCGCGATCCTGATCAAAGGGAAATATGAAGGTTATTTGAGCGGGCAGCAAACGTTTTACTGTCGTTTCGTCAAGAACGAAATCGATGGCGGGGTCCTGTTGATCAACGGGAAGCAAAAGCCCGATGCGATCAGTTTGGAAATTCTGGAGAGCAAGACCAAGAGGCAGCTGATCGTCAAAAACAATCGTCCGACCTTTCACATCAAGGTAGAGACCGATGTCTCGCTGATCGAAGTGCTGGACGATGAACCCATCTTCGCGGAAAAGGACCGGACGCGGCTGGAGCAGCGTGCTTCTCAAACCCTGAAGCAACGCATATCCGAGCATATCGAGCTGGTCCAGAACACGTACCGAACGGATTTGTTTGGCTTTGGAACCTATGTTCATGAACACAACCCGGCATTGTGGAGGAACTATCGCGACCGATGGAATACGTATTTTCCGCAGATGGAAATATCCGTGGAAGCGAAGGTGAACATTCGGAATACCGCGAAAACCTTGAAACCGATTGAAGAGAAGGAGTAGGGGACGATGATCATTCTCGTGATTCTGCTCTATGGACTCCTCGCCCTGGAGCCGATCCACTTGTACCGAAGAGGCTGGAAGAGAGATTTCGGAGTGAATGTTGTCCTGTACGGGATTGGACTGATTGTGGTCAGCCTGCTGATCGCTGGAGTGGCCATCCCCAGCCCGACGCTTGGCATTAAGCTGGTGGTCGATTGGGTATTGGGAAGAAGCTGAGGGAGGGACCTCGTAGTGAATCGAATTTCGAATATGCAGGCCGTTTCGGTTTGCGTGCTCTTTCTCATCGGTTCTTCCTTGTTCATGCAAAATCCGGGTAATCAAGGTGCAGATGATTGGCTGTCCGTTCTGGTTGCCTGGATTGCCTACCTGCCGCTCTTGCTCCTCTGCGGTCGGCTTATGAAGCTGTGCCCCGCCCAGGATCTCATCGGCATTCTGCTCAAGGTGATGGGTCCTTGGCTGGGGAGATTCGTGGGAATGCTATATGTATTCTATGCCTTCCTGATCGGCTCGATGGTGCTTCGGAACTTCGGGGATTTTTGCCAGGCCGTGTCCTACACGGACACCCCGCTGCTTGTGCCCATTCTTATGCTCGGTGTTCTTGCCATTTGGGCGGCTTACGCCGGTGTGGAAGTGCTCGCTCGAACATCGGCCGTCTTGTTCGTGGGTGTAATGCTCATGTTTGTGGTGGTTTCGCTGCTCGGGCTTTCAGCCGTTAAGCCTCATAATCTCCTGCCGATCCTCGAACATGGGATGCTGCCGGTGCTGAAGGGCGGGTTCACCAGCTTCTCCCTGCCGTTTGGAGAAACCATACTCCTGATCACGGTATTTTCTTGTATTTCGAACATTCAAAGGGGAAGCCGCCCGCTTCTTCTTGGAGTTGGAATTGCGGGCTTCTTGAGCGTGTATACCTCGCTTCGCAACACATCCATTCTGGGGTCGGATATTGCCTCAAGTCTGTATTTCCCCTCCTACGTCGCCATCAGCCGCATTCATGTGGGGGAATTCATCCAGCGGATCGAAGGGTCTTCCGCTACGGTGTTTCTTTGCGCTTTGTTCATCAAGGTGGCGGTTTGCCTCTTGTTAGTCAGCAAGGGGACGGCCCAAATCTTCAACCTGAAGAGCTATCGTTCTCTTGTCCTGCAGCTCGGGCTCCTCATGATCTATCTCTCCACATTCGTTTTCTCCAGCCTGATGCAGATGATAGAGGCGGCCGGAAAGTATTACCCTTATTTTGCCTTTCCCTTTGTGGCGATCCTGCCCCTCGTGACGTGGATAGTGGCGGAGTTCCGGTTCGGACGAGGAAAAAGGAAGAAAGCGTAATGGAATGGGCGAGGCCTGCTTGCTCGAACTGGAAAATGAAAACAATCGAGCCTTTTCGCATGAAATATGATACAACTGATAGATGAGCAAACTTTTTTGTACCCTGCATCGTCTTTACCTGTGGGGGGTTAGGGGATGAGCATCCAGGTGGAATGGGATTACCTGAAATCCATAACAGACAGCGACGACCGCAAGACGATTCTCGCCGATCTGATGAATTCATACGGCAATGATGTCTGGAATTATGCGTACAGCCTTACACGCAAGCGCGACCTGGCGGACGATATTACCCAGGATGTCTTCATGAAAGCCTACAAGAACCTTTTTTCCTTGCGGAAGGAAGGCTCCTTGAAGTCTTGGCTTTTGACGATTACGCGCAACACCGCTTACGATTATCGCCGATCGGCCTTCTTCCGCAAGGTGGTGCTGTTTGACACCATCGAGGAGACCGCGGCGGCAAGCTCAGCGGAGGACGCGGTTATGGGTAACCAAGCCGTGTCTGACATTTGGGAGCTTGTTTTGAAGCTTCCGGTTAAATACAGGGAGGTTCTGATTCTGTACGGCCATCATCAATTATCCATGAAGGAAATCGCCTGTATGCTTTCGATTACGGAAGGGGCCGTGAAGTCCAGATTGTTCCACGCCCGTTCCAAAATCATCAAGATGAAGGAGGACCAGTCTCATGAATAACGAACACGATGATTGGTTCAAAGGACTTGAACAGGATCCGTTTCCTGCGCGAGGGTTTCAACCGGAGCTAAAACGCCGAATCATGAGAGAGCTCGACAAAAAACCGATCAAGCCGAAGCCGCATTTCCGTTTCGGGGTCATGGCCGGGGTGTGCTCCCTCGTCATCTGCTTATTGATTATCCTGAAAGTGGAGCTGTTTCCCGCCGAAAATCCAATTGCGAATGAGCTGGCTACGTCGGCCAGCCTTCCCGTGGCCGAGCTGATGGCCAAGAAGGACGTTCAGTCCGTCTTGCTGGTTGGACTCCGACAGGACGGCACCGATGAGCAGGACCGATACCGCAGCCTCATGTTTGCCAATCAGGACGGACGGGTTCGCGCGGTTGCCACCGGAAGCGGGGTTTTGATTCCGTACGGCCAAGTATTCTGGAAGCTGGATCAATCCGAGGACCCGCAAACCGAAGGCAAGACGCTTCATATCGAGCAAATGGGGACCAAAACCACGAAAACCGTGGTTGATCCGAAAACGGAGAAGTCTACCGAGGGAGTCACCGCTGACGCTCAGCCGGAGGCAGTGCGGAGCGAGAAGCTGCTCTATGCCGGCAACAAATACTTGTCGCTGGAGGTTCAAGATCAACGTTCGAATTCCAAGCTCTGGAATGTCGACCTGAAGGACTACGCGACTGGCATTCAGCCCACTGATTCCTCGCTCAACCTGGATGAGTTTACGGACGGGCGATATTTTGCCGACATGTGGACCGTCGTTCGGCAGAACGGGAATTGGGCGCCGGCTTACCAAAGCTCGCTGGATCTGCAGAGCTCAACCGGCAAGACGACCCGAACGCCGTATGGCATTACGCTCACGATCGGCAACCCTCCGCTGTCGGATTCGCTCGTGAATCATGACACGCTGGATCGCCCGTGGGGAGAAATTTTGAAGATTGAACCTGCTGCGACTGATTCCGTTACGTCACCGGACCACGACCTGTTGGCTATCTTCACGGATTCCGCCATCAAGCTGTATGAATACACTGCGAAGCCGGGGGATGAGCCGCTGCTAACCGTTTCCCGCAACAAGGGAGAGCAGCTGGTGCTGGTTCAGTGGGCATTGGAAAAATACGCCTCCAAATGGATTCAAGCCGGGCAGTTGGCCTTGAATGAGGAGTAAGGCGTAAGGTGACGGCTGGATTCTTCTGCACGGCTCCTATCGGTAGCCTAGAGTGGCCTGTCGCTTGCGCTTGACATGCTGCAAGCGTGTGGGTCACAATGGGCATAGCATAATGAAAGAAGGGAGCGCGTATGGTTCAGAAGCAGCAGGAGCAAGACATGATTCGCGCCATGACGCATCACGGACTGCGAATCACGGACCAACGCCGTACGCTGGCGAAGATTTTTACGGAGACAGAAGGCTACCTTTCTCCGAAGGATGTCTACGAGCAGATGAGAATCCCCTATCCGGGGGTCAGCTTCGATACCGTATACCGCAATCTCCGGATGCTGAGCGAGCTTGGCGTACTGGAACAGATTTATTTTCAAGACGGGGGACTGAAATTCAAGTCCACTTGCCTGCATCATCATCACCATCACCTCATCTGCGTCAACTGTGAGAAGACGCTCACGTTTGACTACTGCCCGATGGATGGGATGTTGAATTTGCCGGGAAACTTCAAGATTATCAATCATCGCTTTGAGATTTACGGCTTGTGTGAGGAATGCCGCCTCGAAGGGGCATCCTCGGAGTCCTAACTCATTTTGACTTCGGGCCTGACGCATTCCGTTGGGCCCTTTTTTTGTGATGGAGTCCGCTTCTATTACTCCAAACCGGGGGAAGTCATCCGGCTGGAGCAATTCTACTCCAGCTTCTCGCTCTACACCTTGCTCTTGTTTGGGCTGATCGTATACTCTGTCATAGCGGCATATCTATTCAGCCGAGAGCATACGGAAGCGACGCTGCGTTGTCCAATGAGCCGCTAGGCGCTCTGTTCCCTTGGACGACTACATATTTGCTGGCTAGCGGCAAGCTGGACCAAACCGGTTATTCAAGCGCGCTGTCCATCAGCCTCATTGCGGCGGTGGGGCTCATTGGATTCCTCGCAAGCTTACTCTACTTTCAAAAGGAAGATGTGAAATGATCGCTATCGATTTGTTGGATTTGCTGAAAGCCATATTTCTAGGCATTGTGGAAGGCGTCACGGAATGGCTGCCCATCAGCAGCACCGGGCATATGATTTTGGTGGACGAGTTTCTGCCGCTGAACATGAGCGCGGCCTACAAGGAAATGTTCTTTGTCGTCATTCAGCTGGGGGCGATCCTGGCCGTTATCGTCAACTATTGGAATCAGCTGATCCCCTTCACGGTAAAAGGCGGGTTGTCCTGGAAGAAGGATACCCTCTCGATGTGGTACAAAATCGTGTTCGCCTGCATTCCGGCCGGAATCTATGCGGTTACGCTGGATGAAAAAGTGAACACGATGTTTTACAGCTACCAGATGGTGTCGGTCATGCTGATTCTGGTCGGGATCGTCTTCCTTGTCATCGAAGGAATAAACAAAGGGAAGACGCCAACGATCACGAAGATCTCGGAGCTGACCTATCGAACGGCGTTTATTATCGGGATCTTCCAATTGATTGCCGGTGTCTTTCCGGGAACGTCCCGTTCGGGCGCAACCATTATCGGAGCTTTGCTCATTGGCGTATCCCGGGTAACCGCCGCCGAGTTTACGTTCTTCCTGGCGATCCCGACCATGTTGGGCGCGAGTCTGCTGAAACTGGTGAAATTCGGATTCGACTTTACCAGTGATGAATTGATAACCCTGGTCGTGGGCATGGCTGTCGCATTCGTCGTTTCGCTTGCCGCGATCCGCTTCCTGATGAGCTATGTGAAGAAGCACGATTTCAAATTCTTCGGCTGGTATCGGATCGTTTTGGGTGTTCTCGTCCTGCTCATCTTCGCTCTTCGCTAACCGAATAAGTAGGCATATCTGAACCGTAATAGACCGCAGACCCTGAGATCGGCAACGATCCCATGGCTGCGGTTTTTTTGCGGGTGAAATGAAACTTTGCAGGACAGAGCGACGTCAATTATAATGAATCGGCTGGATCGTTTGGTCGTATGCAAAAAAAGAGAAAGGAGGACCTTGCGATGAAGGGAATCACCTGATCCACACACTCAAAACTCCATCCCCCCCAATGACTGGAAACTCGTTTTTATCTACTTTGTTTTTGTCGAATTATGTCGAATATAATCCATCCCTTTGAAAAAGAGAGAATAGAAGGAGATCGTCCGTTCATCATGAGCACCCCAAGAGCGTGTTATCCCATCGGATTTCCAGTCCGCAGCAAGCATCACCCGATTATCGGGGGTGAACCCGCATGAAAAAAGCAGCAGCTCCTTCTCTCCGATACATGAGTGGGCTTGATGGCCTGCGTGCGATTGCGGTTATGTTGGTTATTCTTTATCACTTGAACACCGGATGGGCCCCAGGCGGTCTGCTTGGCGTTGGGATCTTCTTCGTCCTGTCCGGCTATTTGATCACGGACATTCTCATCTCCGGGTGGAAGAAGACGGGTTCTCTCGATCTCGCCACCTTTTGGATTCGCCGCTTCCGGAGGCTTCTCCCGGGCATGCTGACGGTGCTGCTCGCCGTACTGGTATGGTGCAAGCTGGCCAATCTCTCTCTTCCGACGTTGCAAGGCGATGCGCTCGCGTCCTTGTTTTATGTCAACAATTGGTGGCTCATCTTTCATAAAGTCTCCTATTTTGACAGCTTCGGCATGCCTTCTCCGCTCGGGCATTTCTGGTCCCTCGCGGTGGAAGAGCAGTTTTACTTACTCTGGCCGCTGGTTCTTCTCGCCGCTCTCAAGCTATTTCCGAAGCGGGGAAGGCTGCTCGGCCTGACGCTCACCGGAGCGGTGCTGTCCGCGCTCCTGATGAAGCTGTTGTTCGTTCCGGGCACAGACCCGAGCCGGGTCTACTACGGAACCGATACCCGCGCCTTCGGCATGCTGATCGGGGCTTCGCTCGCCATGATCTGGCCGAGCGCACGCCTGTCAGCCGAAGCAATCAAGCCGCTTGGCCGGCTCGCTCTCGATGGCATCGGGGCACTCTCGCTTGCCGCTATCCTGTACCTGGCCTGGAACACCGACCAGTACAGCGAATCGCTTTATCCCGGCGGCTTGCTCCTCTTGTCCCTATTGTCCGCCGTGTTGATCGCCGTTCTGGCTCATCCGGCAAGCTTGCTTGGCCGTGTGATCGGTTCTTCGCCGCTCCGATGGTTGGGCAAACGCTCGTACGGCATTTATCTATGGCATTATCCCGTTATTGTTCTTACTTCTCCTGTTGTCAACACGGAAGGGCCTTCCGTTCTGCGAGCTGTCGTGCAGACGGCGGTAACCCTGCTGCTCGCAGCCCTGTCCTACGCATATATCGAAGATCCCATTCGGCAAGGAGGCTTTGGCCGTATCGTTCGCTGCCTGACCCAGGCAGCCAGCCGAAAGGTAGTGCTCAAACGCACGGCGTATCTCTCCCTTGGCTTTATTTTGCTCTTCGGCGGCGTTCATCAGCTGTTCCCGAATGCAATGGCAAGCGGCAGCTCCCCGTTAAGTCCGGGGCAGGAAACTTCTGCCGGAACAGGCAACGGGAATGGAACGGGGAACCTTCCTTCGCCGTCGGTTGTCCCCAGTGTAACGGAATCGGCATCGCCTTCGCCTTCCGCGACCCCTGTTACCAGTAGCCGTCCATCGGCAACGCCTAAACATTCGGCGGCAGGAAGCGGTAAGGGGGAGGGGGGAGGCGCTTCGACCTCCGCCCCGGTCAAACCGACGCCGACGCCCACTCCTTCCGAGCCGTCGCCTACACCGACAGCGGACTCCACGGCGACGGTACCGCCTTCGGTCTCGCCTTCTCCGACTGTTGCGCCAACGCCTGGGCACACGAAGAAGCCGGATTCGAAGACGGAAGTCGTTGCGATCGGGGACTCGGTCTTGCTCGATGCTGAGCCTTACCTGATGGAGCTCATCTCAGGATTAACCGTCGACGGTAAAGTAGGCCGGCAGATGTGGGATGCCCAGGAGATCGTGAACGGACGGATCGAGTCCGGCTCGATCGGCAACCGGGTGATCTTAAACCTTGGCACGAACGGGGCCTTCACCAAGAAGCAGCTCGGGAATCTGCTGGAATCGCTGAAGGGGCTGGATCAAGTGATCCTGGTTAACGTTCGCGTCCCTCGCCCCTGGGAATCAAACGTCAACGAAATGCTTGCCAACGTGGCTCGCGGCTATGACAATGCAACGGTTATCGACTGGCATAGCGCCAGTGCGGGGCATGACGAGTATTTCGCCAAGGACGGCGTTCATTTGAACATCGCCGGATCGAAAGCCTACGCGAAGCTGGTCGCCTCGCACATGCAATAACACAGAACCGGTTCAAGCGCCTTTGGCTTGAGCCGGTTTTTTTGTGAGCATCGACAAAAAGTGAGTTCGCAAAATACGCTCGAAGCAGGGGAAGGAGATGAAAAAGGCGCGCGAATCCGGTAAGCTGGTTACAGACAAATGGAATCCTGCCCAAGAGGATACGTTCGCCCTCTTTGAATTGATAAAGGAGAGTACCTTTCTGTGAAGAAGCCCATGCATAAGGTCTACCTCGAAATCACCAGCATCTGCAACCTGTCTTGCTCCTTCTGTCCGCCGACTGAGCGGAAGGCGGAGTTTATCCAGCCGGAGGAATTCCGCCGCCGACTGCGGGAAGTGAAGCCTTATACCTCATTGGTCGCCCTTCATGTGAAGGGAGAACCCCTGATGCACCCCAAGCTGGACCTGCTTCTGGATGCCTGTGAGGAAGAGGGACTTCAAGCGGTCATCACGACGAACGGAACCCTGCTTCCGACAAAAGGCTACAAGCTGCTAGGAAAGCCGGCGCTCAGGCAAGTCAATCTGTCTCTTCACAGCTTTGAAGAAGGAGATCAAGAAGAGCTTGATCGGTACTTAATGCCATTAATAGAATTTGCGCGAGAGGCTGCTTCCTCAGGTGTATTTGTCTCGTTTCGGCTGTGGAATGGACAAGAGACCGACGAGCAGCCTTCCGCCTGGGCTCATAACGAACGGCTGCTCGCTCGACTGGCGCAGCAGTTTCCCGACAGCGGAGATCTCTCTCGTCCCCTGCCGCCCGGAAGCGGCATTCGCCTCGCGGATCGCCTCTATCTAAACCGGGACCTTCAATTCGACTGGCCGAGCATGTCCGCACCCGAGGATGATGGTCACGGCTTTTGCCATGGGCTCCGCACTCAAGCTGCCATTTTGGCAAACGGAACCGTGGTCCCCTGCTGCCTGGATGGAGAAGGGGTAATTGGGCTTGGAGACGTGAAGGAACGGCCCTTCGGCGAAATCCTGGAGACGGAGAGAGCACTGCGCCTGAAAGAAGGCTTCTCTCGTCGGGTGGCGGTGGAGGAGCTGTGCCGCAAATGCGGATACCGCAAAAAGTTCGGTTAAAAAGTAGAACGAAAGCTTCCCGCAATGCACTCTTCGAAATTCAAACGTTCCACTTATAGGGTTGACATCCAGAAGAGAGCTTAGGTCTAGGGTTAGGCTGGACCTAAGTCTTGGAAAGAACCTCATCGCGAGATGGAAGACGCTGGCAGCCTTTCCCTATATTCTGATCAAGGAAGTTACATAGAAGGCCGTGGCCTTCATGAGCGTGTTAGCAAACACGCTCCAGATCAGAAGATGGAGAGGAGCCGTACTTATGAACCGCATCACCCGCTGGTCATTTCGCAACAAATCGGCAATCGGGCTTCTGATTGTCATGGTCCTGACGATCGGATTCGCCAGCTACTTCAAGCTCCCGATGGAGCTGCTGCCTTCTGCGGATGACAGCATGCTGACGGTCACCGTCATTGGGCCCGGCTATGACGCCAAGTCCATGGAGCAGGAGGTTACCATTCCGCTGGAACAGGCGTTAAGCGGCGTGAAGGGGAAGACCAACCTGTTCTCCACATCCGGAGACGGCTATTCCAAGCTGGACGTCTACTTTGAATCCGGCACCTCGCTCAAGGCTGCCAAGCAGGAGGCACGAGAAGCGTTCGACCTCATCCAACTCCCTGCCCAGGTATCGAAGCCTTACATCATGCAGTACAACACGAGCATGATCCCGGTTTCCCAGCTGTCCATCGCATTTGCGGACGGAGTCTCCGCCAAGGAGCAGGAGCAGCTGCAGAAGGACATCGTAAACGAGCTCATGAAAGTGAAAGGCGCGGCCAATGTTACGGTGGACGGCAAGAATGCACCGGTAGTCTCGGTGAAGGCCGATCTCGCCAAGATGGCGCAGTATAACGTGTCCTTCCCGAGTCTGTATACCCTGCTTCAAGGGAAAAACAGCTCGACTTTGGCAGGAGAACGAACCCTCGATGGCCAAAGCGGCAATCTGCTGGTTACCTCTTCTCTCGACGGCCTGGAGGCGTTGAAGGCCATTCCGGTTGCTCCTGGGGTTCCGTTGGAGAAGATCGCCTCGGTGGATACCAAAAAGGTGAGTGAAAGCATCTCTCGCCTGAACGGTCAGGATGCCCTTTTTGCTGCTGTGACGAAGGAATCGAACGCGAACGCGGTTTCCCTCAGCAAGGCGATTCACAAGACGGTCGAACGCCTGAACGAGGAGCACGAAGGGAAGTTCAAGATCGAGGTCTTCTTCGACACATCAGACTTCGTCGTTGATTCCGTCAACAGCATGATGCGGGAAGTCTTGGTCGGCGCGTTGTTCGCCACGATCATCATCCTGCTCTTCCTGCGGAACATTCGCATTACGCTCATCACCATCATTTCCATCCCGTTGTCCTTGGCCCTGACGCTATACTTGCTCAGCCTATCCGGTGTAACGCTCAACATCATCACCTTAGGTGGTGTTGCGGTAGCCGTAGGGCGCTTGGTGGATGACAGTATCGTCGTCATCGAGAACATCTACCGGCGTCTGCAAAAGGAATCCTTCTCCGTAAAGATGATTATCGAGGCAACCGGAGAGGTGGCGACCGCCATCACGGCCTCCACAATCACGACGGTTGCGGTGTTCCTGCCCATGAGCCTGCTGAAGGGGGCTTTGCAGCAAATGCTCCTGCCGTTTGCTTTAACGGTTACGTACTCGCTGCTTGCCTCGCTATTGGTGGCTTTGACGGTTGTGCCTCTGCTCAGCTCCAAGCTCATGAAGAGAACCAAGCACAAGGAGCATCGCGAGCCGAAACGCTTCATTCGGTTCCTTGAATGGAACCTGGGGCACAAAATCATTCCGCTTACTCTCGTGATCCTCTTGTTCTTCGGCTCCATTGCCGCTTACATCATGCTTCCGAAGGGAGCCATGAGCTCCCAGGATTCCTCGTTCATGAGTGTGACGCTCCAATATCCGAGTGATACCCCGCATGACAAGGTTGTGGAGGAAGGCATCCGACTGGAAGGCTTTCTGGACGCCCAGCCCGAGATCAAGTACGTTCTGATGCAAAATGGCAACAGCGCGGAAAGTGCCCGCTGGGGCAGTGTATCCTCCCCAACGCTGGTCACCCTTTCTCTCGTCTTGAATGACGGAAAGGATGCCGAAGCGCTGGAAGCGAGAATTAACGGGATTAAGGATCAATACAAAGACGCCGTTCTGACCGCCGGCATCATGAATCTGATGGGAGGCGGATCGACCTCCATCTATGTCGATATCGTCGGAGATGATTCGGCTAAACTCGCTACCCTTGCAAAGGAAGCTGTTCAGAAGATCAAACCGATCTCCGGTGTGACGAAGGTCGAAAGCAACGAAGAAAACACGAAGCCCGTATTCCGGGTGGAAGTGGATCCTACGCTGGCAAATGGCCAGGACATTGCCCAGCAGCTGCAAGGCATGCTCAATCCGATTCCGATCGGAACCTTGACGCTTGATAATCGGCTTTCAACCGTTCAGCTGGAGCCGCTTGCCGATCCCGGAAACCTGGAGGAGCTGAAGAAACTCACCCTTGCTGCGGCGACCGGTCCGGTTCCGCTCTCCTCCGTGGCCTCCGTGAAGGCGGTCGAGGAGCCGAGTATCCTCTACCACAAGGATACAAAGCCTTATGTTCGCATCACCGTTGATGCAGACCCGAAGAAGCTGTCCAAGGTAGGAGAGGACGTTCAGGAGGCGATGGGTAAGCTCACGGTTCCCAAGGACTTGAGCCTCTTGGTAGGCGGTGCTTCGGCTGACCAAAGCTCGGATATGTCGAGCCTGCTCCAGGTGCTTCTCGTGTCCATCGGACTCGTCTATCTCATCATGGTGCTCACCTTCAAAACACTGCGCGGGCCGCTTGCCATCGTCATGTCCTTGCCGCTCGCCGCGATCGGGGCCGTGATCGGCCTCCTCGTTACCCGGATCACTCCCGACTATACGGCGCTGTTCGGCGCGCTTATGCTCGTGGGCATCGTCGTGACCAACGCAATCGTCTTGATCGACCGCGTGCGGCATAACGAGGCGACGATGACGATCCGCGAATCCTTGCTCGAAGCAGCAGCCACTCGCATGCGCCCGATCCTCATGACCGCACTGGCTACTATTTGCGCAATGTTTCCTCTCCTGTTCGGAGAGGCGGAAATGGGGAGCATCGTATCCAAGAGCTTGGCTATCGTAGTGGTAGGCGGCTTGACCGCTGCTACATTCCTAACGCTGATCATCGTTCCGATCGTGTACGAACTGCTGTACTTCCGCAAGTCGGCTCGCGAGCGAAAAGCCAAACGAGAAGCGGTCTTACATCCGCAAGCGACACAGAATGTATCGCAGTAAAGCGTTTGGGTTGCCGCTTCTGCGGGTAAAGGGTGGGTAAAGCACCGTCAATCAGGCGGAATTACCCGGTACCCGTTACCCGAGGAGGGGCATCCATGTCCACAACAAACCGAGATAAAGCTTCTCAAGAAGAGCTCCGCGAGAAAATCCACCAACGCGCTGAGGAAACGAAGCAGAAGCTTCGCGATCTGTCGCAGAAGATGAACGGAATCCTTGGCAAGCTTAGTGAAATGCCGGAGAATTATGGGATTCCGGTGGATCGACGAAGCGATTCTAGTCGGGATAGCCAGAAGCGGGAAGACCGTTCGGATCCATTCCAATGAGTTAGAAGCTCGTTCAGATTCGTTCCATCGAAATGCACGAGAGAGGGTGTGCCGCTGTTGATGCGGCGGCACCCTCTTTTTCTTGCTCAGGAGTGAAAGGGCGCTCCGAGGCATAAGCATGAGACAGAGCTAATTTTGCGACGGGGGATGATGGATATGGTCCTGAAGCTGCAAGGGGAGCGTGTATCGCTCATGACGGTTCGGCCGGAGGATGCCGCCAGAATCTCGCATTGGTTAAACGATCTGGAGATTACCGTGCCTCTTGGAGGAGAGGCGTACACGCCGATTTTTCCTGAGCGCATGCGTCGAGAGATCGAGACAGATGGACAAAACCATTCGTTCCTGATTGTGGTAAACGAGACCATCCAGCCGATCGGCCGCTGTCATTTGTATTCCCTGGATTTCATCAACAACAGCGGGAGATTGGGCATCTTTATCGGAGAAAGGGATCAATGGGGGAAGGGCTACGGAACAGAAGCCGTCAACCTGCTGCTAGAGTATGCGTTTCACCTATTGAATTTGAATAGCATCATGCTGGGGGTATTCGAATTCAACGAACGGGCCCTTCACTGCTACCGGAAGGCGGGCTTTCGAGAAATCGGTCGACTCCGGGAAGCACGCCTGGTCGGCGGGCGTTATTATGATGCCGTTCTCCTGGATCTGCTGGCATCCGAGTTCCATTCAACGCGTATTCCTGAAATCCTCGGTCAGCAGAATCGGGAATAAGCAAGCATAGTCTTTTCCGATCTCGAGCGTATCACCAACAACCTGAACACGGGCCATTTTCGCCGGGGATGGTTTTTCCGCGGCCTTCAGAGGTTCCAGGATTTATGCAGGGATGCCTTGTCTCTTTGTCGAAATATTTGGGAAATCCAAAACAAGATCAGCCCTAGACGAAGGAAGTGGCACTGCTTGTTGATTCAGAATGTTCAAGCGAAGTCGTTGGTGCGGCAAAGCTATCCTTCCTTGTTCGGTTGGATGGAATACACCCTAAATCCCTATCAAGGCTGCTGGCATGACTGCAAGTATTGCGACGGCAAGTCGGAGCGGTATCACATGCATGAAGCCTTCGGTGAGACGATCAAGGTCAAGGCCAATGCTGTTCAACTGCTGGAGAAGTTTTTCAAAGCTAACGATTTCTATCCTGTGCGCGACGACGTTCCCGTTCAGTTGGATTGGTTCGGGGATCGGGAGAGAAAGAAACCCGCAACCTTCACGTTGTTTATTGGCGGAGGCGTGTGCGACGTCTACCAGCCTGCAGAGAGAAAAGCACGCTTGATGAGGCAGCTCCTCCAGGCTGCTTATGATTATGGCATTCCTGTCATCACGCTCACCAAAAGCTCGAGAGTGCTTGAGGATATGGACCTTCTCTGCAAAATCAATCAGGAGACTTATGCGGCGGTCCACTTTACTGTTACGCTGGAAGATGACCTTTTGCAAAAGCGGTTCGAGCCCCGCGCCAGTTCTTCGACTGAACGGTTTCGTGCCATGGCCGCGCTGAGAAATGCCGGGATTCCCTCGGGGATGTACTTGACGCCCATGCTCCCCTTTCTCTCGGATAGCGAGGAGAATCTCAGAGGGCTGTATCGCAAAGCGGTGGAGAGCCGAGCGGAATTTGTCTACACCTCCGGACTCACCCTGACCCCCGGACGGAACAAGGCGGAGTTTTTGCAGACGATCAGCGAGCATTTCCCGGACCTTCTTCCCAAGTATAAAGAGCTATACGGAAATGACGATCTATACGGCAAGCCGGATTATGCAGCCATCAAACGGCTCCTGCCGGTACGTCCGGAAGCGCGAGCGTTTTCTGTGGGGTATGAGAATCAAATGCCTTATGCGGCACCCCGGTATGTTCCAGAAGGCCGGATTTCATCCAACCTCAAGCTTTCAGAGCTCCTGTTGAAGGCTGCCTACGTGAAGGGAACCCTGTTAGGGCAGTGGAAAACAACAGCTCCCTTTTACAAGGCTTCCCGTTTTCTGGAACAATGCCCACAGGACATCTATTCTTACACTCGTGAGGAATTGGTTCGGCTTCCTTTGGCCCCCGAGATCCATCCTTATTTGATCGATTTCTTTACTGGCGATGCCCCTGGGACGATGAGTCGGCTGGAACGGGAAGCCTATGACCGTTTGACCGCCAGCAAACCCGTGGAACCGAGGGCGGAAGGTGGCTCATGCTTCCCTGTGCTATAATGGGCATAACCACCTTTTGGAAGAGGGAATTCTCATTGAAGCTGAGTGAAATGGCTGACCTGTTGATGGTAAAAGAAACAAGCGGAGATCTGAATGTCGAGATTCACGGCATCAGTATGAATTCGAAAAAGGTTGCCAAGGGCGACCTCTTTGTTTGTATACCGGGCATTCCCGGGTTTCAGGAAGATCGCCATGCCTATGCCCAAGATGCGGCCCAGGCCGGGGCGGCAGCTCTTCTGGTTGAGCGTGAAGTGGATGTGCAAGTGCCAACGATCCAGGTGCCGGATGCGCGGTATGCGATGGCGGTAATCGCTGCCCACCTCCACGGTTATCCGAGTGAACGACTGAAGTTGATCGGTGTCACAGGAACCAACGGCAAAACCACCACCTGCCACATGCTGGAATCCATTCTCGCGGAAGCGGGCTTCCGCACAGGCATGATGGGCAATTTGGGTACGAAGATCGGCTCGGTTTGGCTGGAATCGGACATCAATACGCAGGAGCCACCTTCCCTGCAAGCCAATCTGAAGCGAATGGCTGATGCTTCGGTTGATTATTGCGTGATGGAAGCTTCCTCTCAAGGGCTGGCGTTTGGCCGCGTGCTGGGGTGTCGGTTTCGTACAGCGATCTTCACGAACTTGACGCAGGATCACCTGGACTACCATCAGACCATGGAAAGGTACCGAGAGGCAAAGGGACTTTTGTTTGCGCGCCTGGGCAATGCGTTTTCTGCCGATCCCGCCGAACGCGCCTACGCGATCCTGAATGCGGACGACCCCGCATCCGAGGAGTTCAAGAGGATCACGGCGGCACAAGTCGTTACCTATGGCAGGCAGAAGGAAGCCGATGTGAAGGCGAGGGACATTCAGCTGTCCTCGCGGGGAACGACGTTTGCGGTTGACTCGTTCAACGGCTCCTTTGCGGTAACCCTGAACCAGATCGGAGCCTTCAACGTCGACAACGCGCTTGCCGCCATTGCAGCGGCTCTTGTCAACGGCGTGCCGGTTGAGTCGATTCAGGCCGGTTTGCTCAAGATGGAGAGCGTACGCGGGCGAATGGAGGTTGTCTTCGAGGGGCAACCGTTTCTCGTGCTGGTGGATTTTGCGCACACTCCCGATGGCTTGGAGAAGGCGCTGTCCACCATTGGAGACTTGGCGGAAGGCCGCATCATAACCGTGTTTGGCTGCGGCGGCAACCGAGACAAGACGAAGCGTCCGATCATGGGTGCGATTGCAGCCGAACGAAGCGACCTCGTCATCGCGACCTCTGACAACCCTCGCTTTGAAGACCCTGCGCTTATTTTGCGGGATATCGAAGAGGGGTTTCTTCAGAAGGGCTACCACTCCTACGAGCTTCTTCCGGATCGAGAAGAAGCCATTCAGCGGGCTATTGCCCTCGCGCAACCGGGTGACGTGGTCATTTTCGCAGGCAAAGGTCATGAGACGTATCAGGTGGTTGGAGACCAGACGCTCCCGTTCCACGAGGTTGAAATCGTCCGAAAGGCGTTATTGGCTGCTCGAACGTAAGGGTTACAGGAAACGGAGTGGGCTCAATGGGACAAAGAGCGAATCTAATCATCCTCCAAAACGCATCTTATGAGCTGTATTACAGCCATTGGTGTGCGAACACGCTGCCAACTGATCTATTTTGGGGGGAGCAGCATGCTACCTCTTTTATTGAGATGCAGACTAGGGTTGATGAATCGGGATGGTTGGATACGATTTGGGCAGAGGGCGGGGCAATTCTCGATTTAGACAAAAAGAAGTTACTTTTCTATGGCGGGGAGGATATTCTGTGTGACATCCCGCTGAGGAACCTCTACCTGAAACTAATGAGGGAAGTTTGGCCTGGCTGGGAGATCGAATGGGCGTATGAAGGCATTCTGGATTTGGCGAACTACGTTGGCTACCCGAAAGAAAACGTACTCACGATAACCGATGACGATCGAAATGATGCGAGGCTTCTTCCTCCAGAAGAGAAGGATTGGGTCGATACCATAGCAAGTGTAAAGTTCTCACCGGACGAGCTGCTCCTCTTTCCGTTATGCGGGGGAATCGATGTTTATGTAACGCACGGACCAGAGTTGATTGACAAAATAGACAAATCCAATGGATATAAAACCTTAGCATTAGACGAATGGACCAACACGTATCCCACCGGGGGCTTCCATATCGACGTATTGTCGAGAAGGGTGGAGGTTTGGCATGCGAATGACTGCCCCAACCTGATCGATAAGCTTCAATCGCAATGGTCGGGTTGGCAAGTTATCGAGCTTTACGGCCATTATGAAGCACAAGGGGAAAGAACCCATGGACGGCTTTTCTTTCAGGAGAGAAGCCAGCATCAATTATTGGAGGAACTAAGGGGGATTCTAGTAAGGGAACCATCATCAAATCCATTGGATGCTTTATCTACCTTTGTCAAAAAAGAAGCAGATGCGGGAAGGAAAGCCGAAATAAATCCATACGCTTTGAGATATGACAGGTACGAGTTGCCCAAGAACAAGAAGGAAGAAATACTCAGCAATGCGATCGCAAAGGGAATTAACCCCATAGAGTGAGTTACCCAGTGAAAACGAAATGATAAGCCATGGAGATGAGAGTAGCAGGTGCATCGGTGCAGGAGATCAAGTCACGAAGGATTGACTCCGTCCCCCAACAACGTATAATGAAGACGCGAAGATAAAAACACAGCTCCGGTTGGTAGTCCGGACGCGGCGCAAGCCGTCAGTAACCTGCCTCCTTGGTTGTCCGTTCTTTGCGGATCAAACAAAGGGAGGAATGGTTATGGACATCGTGAGAACAAAACTGACCGTCTTTTTTGAGGAGCCGTTCTGGGTGGCTGTCTGCGAGCGTGAATACAGCGGAACCTGCGAGGTCTGCAAGATTACGTTTGGAGCAGAGCCCAAGGACTACGAAATTTATGATTTTTTCCTTAAGAACTTCAGTCAGTTGAAGTTTAGTCCACCCATTGCGGCAACAGGCCTGTTAGAAAGGCGAATCAATCCCAAACGGATGCAGCGGGAAATCAGCAAACAGGTGCAGGTTATCGGTATCGGCACAAAGGCACAACAAGCACTGAAGCTTCAGCAGGAGCAGACCAAGCTGGAGCGTAAAGTTCGGTCACGTGAGCGGAGCGAGGCGGAAAAAGAGCATCAATTTCAACTGCGGCAGAAAAAGCGCAAGGAAAAGCATCGAGGGCATTAGGAAGTGACCTCATAGAGTGAGAATTTCAAAACACCTTCAAAAAATGGCGTCCATGTCATAAGATGTGGAGGACAATCTTGGAGGTGTTTTTACTTAAATTCCTCAAAGTAACGATCGTTCCCATCCAGCCACTGCTCAAACCAGGCTAAAAAGCTGCACCGAGGTGCACACGGTTGCATTCCGACATCCGTAAAGAACCACATTTGGCCCTTTTCTTCCCCCGCAATGATGATATTCCAGCTCTGGCTATCTCCGAGATTGATGAGCTCCAGATTCCCGCACGGGACTTGATCCAGGAGCTCCGGGGTCTCATCGTCTTCCCAGATCCAATGGCGGGTGAAGGGAAAAGATTCTTTCGCTTTGCTTTCGTTAAAGACCAACTGATGAAGCCCTTTGAGAGGGAAGCCGTCGATCATGGTGCAGCCGTTCCCGATTTTCGTATAGAATAGAACGAGTTCTTCTGGTAGACTCCATTCAAAACGTTGCTCGTACCTTCTGATTTCATCAATCGATATGGGATCATTCAAGGGAGTATTCTCTCGTTGAAGCTTGGATTTGATCCGTTGGATGGTTTCGTTCATTCAGAAAGTTCCTCTCCATAATCTATTATTGAGCAATTATCATATCAAATTCTTCTTTGTCACAATCTATTTGGAGAGTCAGGTGGTACCTATGCTGGGAATACCAAAGGGAACTGTGAACCTGGTTCCTTATTCGGCAGAATGGTCTTCACTTTTTCAACTTGAAAAAGAGAGGATCATCGCAAACACTTCCGTTCCTTTTGTCGATATTCAGCATGTGGGTAGCACCTCGATCATAGGGATCCCTACAAAGCCTGTAATCGATCTAGTGGCGGCCGTTGGAGATTTTGTCGAGGGGTATGATTTTATTCGAGATGCAGAAGCCATCGGGTACTACTTTAAAGGTTCATTGGGAAAGAGCAATCGATTTTTCTTTTGGAGAGAAATTGACAATAAAAATACTCACAATTTACACATCGTAAAATATGGAGATGAAAACTGGCTGAACCTAACTTTATTCCGGGATTATTGCAATCAAAATCTAGAGTGTCGCGAGCAATATTCAAAGATGAAAGTTGAACTGGCTCAGGAACATGCGAACAATAGAAATCTGTACACGGAGAAAAAATCACAATTCATACGCGAAGTGATTCGACTTGCGAAACAAGAAACAAGAGGAGATTGACCTCGCAAGAAGCCCATCCTGTTGACGGGTTTCTTCTTGCGGGGGCCATTTCCATTTTCCAAAAGCTAATGACCCTTCTAGGCGTGACCAATATGCTGCAGGGTTTGCAGGAAGATCTGTTCGATATGGGTGTCATCGAGGGAATAATAAACCGTCTTGCCCTGCTTGCGGCGTTTGACGATCCGCATGTTGCGCAAGCCGCGCAGCTGATGGGAGACGGCAGACTGTCCCATCTCGAGGACCACGGTGAGATCGTGAACGCACAGCTCTTTTTGCAAGAGGGCGGCGATGATGCGAATCCGGGTCGGATCGCTGAAGGCTTTGAACCAATCGGCCATCTCGGTGGCCGCGCCAATCCCGATCATCTCCTGCTTCACGCGAGACAAATCCGCATCGCTTCCCAGGCATTGAGCGTCGCACTCTTCCTGCTTGTCCATTGAATTGGGCATAAGAACCTCCAACATTCCATATAGTGACGTTCCCTCTATTATACCGATTGTCTGGCTAAATCGTAAATCCTCTCATTAGCGGCCATGCATTGACAACGAAATGACCAGATGCATATACTATATATGAACAGATGCTCATATGTAGTGAGTGGAGGGAGCAGACATGACACAAGCTAATCAACAAACTCGACGCGAGCTCATCCTTGAAGGGCTCGATTGCGCGAATTGCGCCAATAAGATCGAGCGCGGCGTTCAGAAAATTGATGGTATCACCAGCTGCTCCGTGAATTTTGCAAACTTGACGATGGTTATGGAATTTCCGGCTGATCAGGAAGAGAACTTGCTCAGCCAAGTCACGAATGTGGTTCGCAAACTGGAGCCCGGGGTGAAGGTGATCGACAAACGACCCACCAAGCAGCAACCGCATGGCGACGAGCATTCCCATGAACATGGTCACAGCCATGAACATGGGCGCGACCACGGACATGAACACGGGCAAGAGCATAGCCACGAACATGGACATGACCACGGTCACGACCATGGGAGCGGGGGCGTATGGAATAAGACCCTCATCGCTCGCTTGATCGGTGGAGCGGCGTTGACTGGAGCCGCTTGGGCCATGCCGGAAGGCATCCCCAGCACGTTGGTTTTTGCCGCTGCTTACCTGCTGATCGGATGGGATGTGGTCTTTCAAGCGCTTCGCAACATTAGCCGCGGGCAGGTCTTCGATGAATTTTTCCTGATGTCCATCGCCACCATCGGCGCTTTTCTCATCGGGGAATACCCCGAGGCAGTAGGGGTCATGCTGTTTTACCAAGTGGGCGAGCTCCTGCAGAGCGTGGCCGTGAACCGCTCTCGCCGTTCCATCCAGTCGCTGCTTGCCATCCGACCGGATTATGCGAACCTCGTGACGGCCGGGGGAGAGAAGAAGGTTTCACCGGAAGAGATTCAAACCGGCGACCTGATTCTCATCAAGCCGGGTGAGCGCGTACCGCTCGACGGCATCGTCCGGGAGGGACGATCGTTCCTGGATACCTCTGCTTTAACGGGTGAATCGGTACCGCGGGAAGTGGAGGCAGGCGGTGCTGTCTTGAGCGGCTCAATCAATGGCAACGGGCTATTGAAGGTCGAAGTGACCAAGGTGTTTGCGGAGTCAACCGCGACCAAGATTTTGGAATTGGTTCAAAATGCAAGTGCGAACAAGGCGAAGACCGAGCAATTCATGACCCGATTCGCTCGATATTATACCCCTTTTGTCGTGATTACCGCCCTTCTTCTCGCGGTTATTCCTCCGCTCGTTGTGAGCGGGGCCGAATTCTCGGATTGGGTCTATCGGGCATTAATCTTCCTCGTCATCTCGTGTCCGTGCGCTCTTGTCGTCTCGGTCCCGCTCGGCTTCTTTGGAGGGATCGGAGCGGCTTCCAAGGAAGGCATTCTTGTCAAAGGAAGCAACTACTTGGAGGCTTTGAACAATGCCGCTTACGTGGTGTTTGACAAGACGGGGACGTTGACGAAAGGCGTCTTTCAGGTCGAGAAGATCGCACCCGCCAGTTTTTATTCGGAGGAGGAGCTGCTGACCTATGCAGCCTATGCTGAGGCGTATTCCAGTCACCCGATCGCCATCTCCATCCGCGAACGATTCGGCAAGGAAATTCGCACTGAAGAATTGGCAAATTACGATGAAATCTCGGGACACGGTGTTCAAGTAACCGTGAGCGGCAAGCGAGTTCTGGCCGGGAATGCCAAGCTGATGGATCGGGAAGGGATTGTTCGACAAGAAGTCGATTCGATTGGTACGGTTGTTCATCTCGCCATAGAGGGAGCCTATGCCGGGTACCTCTCGATTGCGGATCAGGTCAAGGACGACTCGGCTGAGGCCATTCGCGAGCTGAAGAGAATGGGCATCCGCAAAACCGTCATGCTGACCGGCGACTCGCGCCGAGTCGGAGAGGCCGTTGCAGCGAAGCTGGGCTTGGACGAAGTCCGTACGGAGCTGCTACCTGCTGACAAGGTGAAGGAGATCGAGCGCATCGAAGCCGAAAAAGCGCCGCACGAAAAGATTTTGTTTGTCGGCGATGGCATCAACGACACGCCGGTGCTCGCCAGAGCGGATGTTGGCATTGCGATGGGCGGTCTGGGTTCGGACGCCGCGATTGAAGCCGCAGATATTGTCATCATGACCGACCAGCCCTCGAAGCTCCCCAAGGCCATTGCCCTGGCACGCCGTACGAGAAGGATCGTAATGCAGAACATCCTCTTTGCCCTAGGCGTGAAGGCCATCTTCCTGACGCTCGGAGCGTTCGGCATCGCGACGATGTGGGAAGCTGTCTTTTCCGATGTAGGCGTCACCCTTCTGGCCGTCCTCAACAGCATGAGGGTTCTTCGAACTCGGAACCTGTAAGCTTGGCTAGGAGAAAGCTTTGAACAAGAATAAAAATGAAGAAAGCGATCCCGATAAGGGATCGCCTTCTCCATTTATTGGAGTGGGTATAATCAATAGAAGGACTTCAAGATGATGACCAGAAGAACGAACAGTACCAGAATAAAAGCGAAGGAAGAACCGTAGCCAGCGCCTGCAACAACTCCCATCGTTACTCACCCCTTCCCATGAAGCTTCAGCATTATATGGCTGGGAACCGCGGGTGGTATGGACACTATCCCATTTTTGAAGAAAATTGTTGGGGTTGACCCGAATATTTTCATTTTGACCGCAAGGAGGGCCGCCTCTATACTTTAGAAGACAATTCGTTCAGTACGGCGCGAGGCAGAGCCTGACGCGCCTTGTCTTCGAGGAGGCATGAAGGTGGAAAGCTTACAAAAAATCAAATTAAGCCCGGAGCAGATCGATCGCATCCTTCGGGAAACCCTGCAGGAAAAAGCACGGTCGATTCAAGAGCTGGCGGACGGATGGGCCAATACCGGCTATCGGGTTGAGCTGGAGAGCGGACGCACGCTGATGCTGAAAGCCGCTCCGGCCAAAGGGCAAACGGTGATGCGAAGCGAGAGGGATACCATGAGGGTAGAGGTGGAGGTAACCCGGCTTCTTACGCAGAAGCAGCCAGAAGTGCCGGTCCCGCACATTTACGTCTATGACCCCTCGTGCAGCCTTGTTCCATGTGAATACTTCATTAAGGAATACCTGGACGCTGAGCCTTACAACAAGGTCAAGGATACCTTGTCCACGGACGAGCAGGAGCAGATTGAAGAGGAGCTTGGACGCTACAATCGGATGATCAACAGCGTTACGGGGGAGCAGTTCGGGTACTTTTTAACGGAATACGGGGCCGCTTCTACCTGGAGGGACGGCTTCCACCTGTTGATGCACGATCTCTTGCAGGATGGCAAGGATGCGGGCATTGAGCTGCCCTTGCCCTACTCTGTCGTCGAACATGAAATCGAGGTACGGCTGGACGCCTTCGAGGAGGTCAAGGTTCCCCAGCTCATTCATTGGGACCTTTGGGAAGGGAACCTGTTCGTAAAGGACAATCATGTCGTCGGTATCATCGATTTTGAACGCTCGCTCTGGGGGGATCCGCTCTTTGAGAACTTCTTCGGTAAATTCCATCAGCCGGGAGCGTTCCGCAGAGGATACGGCAAGCTTCACCTCACCGAAACCGAGCAGATCCGGCGGGAACTCTACGATCTTCATCTGGACCTCGTGCAATACATAGAATGCACCTACCGCGGCTATCAGAACAAAGGGCATATCGAGTGGGCCCGTGCTAACCTTGCGAATACCTTCGAGCTTTTGATCGGGAAGAGTCGATAGAGCGCTCGATCCAGTCGCAGCTTGCTTTCGCGCAGGTTTCTGAAACCTCATTCCTTGCCCAGACGTATGGAAGCCTGATAAACCAAGACAAAGCGGGCCTACGCATGAAGGAGAAGAGAGAGAAATGCGCATACGCAACGGATTAAAATCGATTTTGCAAGCGAACCTGCTGGTACGGAGCCTTCTCGTGCTGCTGCTCGTCGGGCTGGTAATCTGGGTTTATTCCAAAATCAGCTTTGTGTTCCACCCCTTGAACGTCTTGTTCAAGACATTAGCGCTGCCAGTCATTCTCACGGGCATTGCCTATTATCTGTTGAATCCGATCGTGGATTTTTTGGAGCGGAAGCGAATCAAGCGGGTCTATAGTATTCTTGGGCTTTATTTGATCATCGCGGGGCTGCTTGTCATTCTCTTCGTGAACGTCATTCCGTTCGTGGCGGGTCAGATCAACGGCTTGATCGAAAACATTCCGCGGTACAGCGAGCAAGTTCAGGAGAAGCTGAATGAGGAGCTGAAGAATGGTTATCTGAACCAGATCAATGCGTGGACGGGAACCGATCCGATCAAGCTGACCCAGGGATGGTCCGGAAAGATCACGGACTTCCTCCAGAATACGGTATCCGGGTTGGGTTCATTTATTAATGTCCTTAAAGATATTGTTCTCGCCTTGGCAACCTTGCCCTTCATCCTGTTCTATCTCTTGAGAGACGGAAAAAAATTGCCAGAGCACATCGTCAACTTCGCCCCGATCAAAATGCGCAGCCACTCGCTTCGCATCATGTCGCAGATGAACAATCAGATTAGCTCCTACATCCGCGGCCAGATCATCGTCAGCTTCTGCATCGGGGCATTGCTCTACGTGGGCTATCTGATCATTGGCCTCAAGTATTCGCTGACCCTGGCGCTCATCGCCGCCTGCACGAGCATTGTGCCCTACTTGGGACCGGCCATTGCGATCACCCCTGCCTTGATCGTGTCCATGGTGACTTCCCCGGTCATGCTGGTCAAAATGATCGTGGTCTGGACCGTCGTCCAACTGGTGGAAGGCAAATTCATCTCTCCGCAAATCATGGGCAAGAGCCTGCACATTCACCCGATCACCATCATCTTCGTGATCTTGACCGCCGGCAATCTGTTTGGGTTCGTCGGAATCGTGCTAGCCGTGCCCGGCTATGCAGTATTGAAAGTAATCGCCACCAACGCCTTCTCCTGGTTCCGGGATCATTCGGGGTGGTACACCCCAAATCCCGAAGCAGCTGGAGTGCTCGCCGCAGATGGGGCAGACGTAGAAGTTGTACCCGTGCAACCGGAGGACACGACCAAGTCCTAAGCGAAGCAGGCGGATGGTACTTTGGCTCCGACTGACGACAAAGCTCCGGCATGTTGCCAACTCAACCAAAAAGCGGTTCTTCTCGTCCACTGGGAACGAGAAGAACCGCTTTGTCTGTTTTAAGTAGTAAGTCTCACTCCTTCGAGGGAAGCCGCTTCACTCGACGAACTCTTCCACTTTCTCCTGCAGGAAGAGGCGGTATAGCAGCACCACGACGATCTTCACAACCAGATAGATCGGCAGAGCTGCCAGGATGCCGACGATGCCGAGCAGATCGCCCCCGACGAGGACGAGCACAACGGTTGTCAGCGGATGGACGTCAAGGCGCTTGCCATAGATGTGAGGAGCGAGCAGGTTTCCTTCGATTTGCTGGGCGACGAGGATGACCACCAGTACCCAGATGGCCGTCGTAGGGGAATCAATAAAGCCTACGATCAAGCAAGGGACCGCTCCAAGGAATTGCCCGATGTACGGGATCAGGTTGAAGAAGAGTGAGACAACCGCGAGCAGCAGTGAGTAAGGGAGCCCGATAATCAGGAATCCGATGTACATCATGAGGGCCAGCAGCGACGTAATGATGACGCGGCCTACAATATATCCGCTGAGGGCGGAGTCCATGTCCACCAGCGCCTTCTTCACATCTCTGCGATAGGAGCGAGGGGTTACCTTGAGCACCGACTTCGGCAGCTTCTTGCTCTCCTTCAGCATGTAATAGAGGATGAAAGGGACCGTCGACAGGACGAACAGAAGGTTTGTAAACGCCGACAAAGAGTTGGACAAATAGTTGGTTACATAGGTGACGCCCGAGTCTAAGTACTTGGTCAGATTTTGCGTCCAGTCGCTTCCGCTGGAATCGATGTAATTGAACAGCCGGCTTTCTTGAAGCTCGTTCAATTGGGTTTGGAAGCCGTGAATCATCTGAGGCAGGTTGTTCATCAGGTTTTGAACTTGCGTTCGAAGCAGCGGCCAGACGAGGAGAATCATGACCGTCAGGAAGCCGGTGATCACGAAATAGAGAAGCAGGATCGCGGCGGAACGGTTCAGGTTGCGTCCGGTCATGTAGTTGACGATCGGGCGGAAGGTGTAATAAAAAAAGCCCGCCAGCATGAAGGGGAGCGCGAGAATCTTGACGATGGACACGAGCGGATTCAGCAGGAAGCTCACCTTGGTGATCAGAAAGATGATCAGCAGCACCGCGATGATCTTGAGTGAGTTGCGGAAAAATCGACTTTGCAGCATAGCAGCACTCCTTCTTCATGGAACGAATCTATCTCTCTTCAGCATGATTACCCGATTCTACCGGGTGTATAACTATTCACCGCAGCGATGGAAAAATCCTGCTGCCCGGCTGTCGAAGTTTGCGTCTACAACTCCCTGATTTCGTCGAAAATGAGGAGAGGGGAGAGCGTGTCCCGTATCGGTGTCTGTGAAAAGAGGAGATCGAAATGACCTTGTCGAAGCTAAAAGAGAGAGAACGTAACTGCATTATTTATAGTGGAGGGAAAAACCATGAATTTTGATCAATGCTTGGACCGTTATGCAGAATTGACGGTCAAGGTCGCACTGAACGTTCAACCCGGAGAAACCGTCTGGATTAATACTTCGCTCAGTCAGCCTGAATTTGTCCGGCTCGTCGTCAAGAAGGCTTATGAGGCAGGAGCCAAAACCGTCCATGTGGAGTGGACCGACGATGAAGTGACGAGACTTCGTTACAAGCTGGCGCCGCAAGAATCGTTTGGGGAGTACCCGCAGTGGCGGGCGGACGCGGTCACCGAGGTTGCAGCCGGAGGCGGAGCCTACCTGCTGATCGAATCGCGCGACCCCGATCTCCTGGCGGGCACTGACCCGGCTCGAGGGGCGTCGTTCCAGCGCGCCGCGGGAGCTGCTCTCGCGAAATGGCGCGAATATACATACACCGACCGTGCCACATGGTCGATTATCGCCGCTCCATCGGTAGCATGGGCGGAGAAGGTATTCCCGGAGCTCAAGGGAGACGAAGCTGTCCGTGCCCTATGGGAAGCGATCTTCCGCGCAACGCGCTGCGACCAGCCCGATCCGGTAGGCGCATGGAAGACACATAACGAAACGCTTCAGAAGCGTGTGGATCAGTTGAATGCCAAGCAGTTCAAGAAGCTTCACTACAGTGCCCCCGGTACGAAGCTGACCGTAGCCTTGCCGGAGAAGCATGTCTGGAGCGGCGGCAACTCTGCCAACGCGAAAGGAAATGCCTTCAACGCCAACGTGCCGACGGAAGAAGTATTCGTCTCTCCGCATCGGGAAGGAACGGAGGGCTACGTCTCAAGCACGAAGCCGCTTAGCTACAGCGGGAACCTGATCGAGAACTTTACGATCACCTTCGAGAAGGGGCGCATCGTCGATTTCAAGGCGGAGAAGGGCTACGACACCCTGAAAGAGCTCATCGAGATGGATGAAGGCTCCCACTACCTGGGCGAAGCGGCTCTCGTTCCTCATGATTCGCCGATTTCGAATTCGAACCTGATCTTCCTGAATACGCTCTTCGACGAAAATGCATCCAACCATCTTGCCATTGGCCGAGCCTTTTCGAGTGCCATTGAAGGTGGGGAAAACATGTCGCAAGAAGAGCTCGCACAGCATGGCCTGAACAACAGCTTGACCCACGTCGACTTCATGATCGGCTCCGCTGAGATGGACATCGATGGCGAACTCGCCGACGGAACGCTCGAGCCTGTGTTCCGCGCAGGCAATTGGGCGCTGTAAGAAGCGAAGGATACAAGCGAAAAGCGAAAGAGGGACAGTCCGTAATGGACGGTCCCTCTTTTTTTGGCGCTCCCAGCGCCCTCAGTGGCCCGATGCTGCCTGCGAACCTGGCGCTTACGGCAACCTGATGCCGCCTGCGAACCTGCCGCCCCTAGCGAATCGCAAGCCCCGGCGACCTGATGCTGCCTGCGAACCGCAAGCCCCAGCGACTCCAGCGCCCCAAGTGACCCTGCGCCTCCCGGCTTACCCGGTTGCGATGAGCCGTTCCCACTCCTCGCGAACGTCGGCTTCCTCCAGATCCAGCGTGATGAGTACCAGGGGAGAGGGGGTTCCGTCCGCAACTTGGCTCCACTCCGCACGGCCTCCGGCATACTGAAGGAGCCGGATTCCTTCACGAGGATGGGGGAGGTAGCCTTTTGCCCGAAGGAGCCCGGTCCCCCATCGCTTTAGAAAGCCGATCAATGCAGTCGGCGATAAAGCTACCCTCTCCGGCCATTCCAAGGTGAAGGTAACGAGACGAGAGTGGGTGGTTGCACGCGGCAAGTCCCTCACGGATGCTTCTGAACCATATTCTTGCGCCAACTCGAGTACGGAGGTACCCGCTGCCTTCACACGTACAAGCGGCCGCCCTCGGCCTACCGGGAGGCTCTTCTCATACCCAGCCGGAGCGAGGCCTTCAAAGAAGGGCGACAGCTCGATGGCACAACGCGTTGCTGGAAGGAGAGGGGCTTTCTCGTTCAACTTGCGAATGGCCTTCTCCAGCTTGGGCATCCGTGCTGAAGAAACCAGATCGGTCTTGTTCAGTACGAGAACATCCGCAACTGCAACCTGGCTGCGCAGGGTGTCAACCAGCTCTCGGTCCGAGGCGAAGACGCTGTTGTAATCCAGCAGGTGCTCGGCATCGAGCACAGTGACGATCTGCTTGATGCGGACTCGACCCAGCAGGGAGGAGTCGGTGAGCGCTTCCGCTACCTCCTCGGGATTGGCGACGCCGGTCAGCTCCAACAAGAGAAGATCCGGTTTATCCGCAAGCAAGGTGCCGATGGATCCAGCGAGCTCGCTCTTGCGTGTGCAGCATACACAGCCGTCCAACAATTTGGCAATGGAAGAATCAAATGATTCCTGCACGATTCTTCCGTCGATATCCTGTCGACCGAGTTCATTCATCAGAATGCCCACCCGAAGGTTGCGTTCCTGTGCTTCTTGAATGAGACGGAGCAGGAGCGTCGTTTTGCCGCTGCCCAGAAACCCACTGAGGATGAGAACGGGGACCATCCGAATATCGCCTCCTTATCGATTCGGTGAAAGGGGAGGAAGGGAAGCCTGTATCTCCCTTTTGATATGGATATTCGCCCTCTCCCAGGAAATATGATCGCCATCATAACCTGTCCAAGCAGGGAATAGGCTAGTTAGGAGGAACGAATGCCGTTCCAATCCCATTCCTGCGAGGAGGGGCTGCCTTGGGAACCTGGAATTTCCGTCGATCCGTTCCGCTCTCCCTGTTCATTCTAGCGAGCTTGGCGATTTTCATGCTGGGCCGGAACCATCTGGAGCATGCGGCAGGCTTGATCCTGCCAATGCTGATGCGAATGAAGCCGCTTTTTCTCGGCATCGTGCTGGAGGCGCTGCCTTTTCTGCTCATTGGGGTTATGGTCTCCGCCATCGTTCAAGTCTTTGTCAGCGAGGATACGCTGCGCCGACTCCTGCCTAAGAATCCGGTCGCGGCGATAGCGGCCGCCTGTGTGTTGTGCATCCTCTTTCCACTGTGTGAATGCGGTATCGTGCCCATTGTCCGCCGGTTGCTGGCGAAAGGAATGCCGCTCTACATCGGTCTTGTCTTCCTTCTCGTGGGGCCGATTGTCAATCCGGTTGTCTTTGCAGCGACAAGCACAGCCTTTCACCTCGATCCCGGAATCGCCTGGACCCGAATGGGGCTCGGACTGTTTGCCGGATGCGGGATTGCTGCGGTGGTGCTCGTTATGGGAATCGGCTCCCCCTTGAAATTCAGTCGGGCTCAACTGCAAGGAGTCTCGCCACGGGAATCCGAACGCGCTTCAGACCCCACTCCGAGAATGGGGCAAAAGCTCTCCCAAGCCGTTACGCATGCCGGCCACGAGACCTTCGAAATGGGCTTCTACCTGTTGTTGGGCTGCTTTGTGGCGGCCTTGCTGCAGGCGAGTATCCCCGCGGCTGCGTTCGCCGGCATCGGAGATCGCTTGCTCCCGTCCAGCCTCTTGATGATGGGCCTTGCCTATGTCCTCTCGCTCTGTTCGACCTCCGATGCCTTTGTGGCGGCTTCCTTCGCCGGTCTTCTCCCCAAGGGCTCTCTGCTCGGCTTTCTCGTCTTGGGCCCGATGCTCGATTTCAAGGGGACGCTCATGCTTTTATCGGTATTCCGCGGCCGCTTTGTTCTTTTGCTGTCGGGCCTCGTGGTGCTGTTTGTACTGGCGGGAGTGTTGCTTGTCGAGCATGGAGCGGCAATCTTTCGCTAAAGGAGGGGAAGAGAAGTGGGCTTAAGAGGGGAAGGAATGACGGTGCAATTCAAGCCATACCGAAAAAAGCGGATTTCCCATATCATCAAAGGAATTCTCTCTTTGCTTTATGCCGGGTCGATCGTTCATCTGGTTCGGTACGGTCATCTCTCGCTGTATGTAGAATCGAGGCTCTTGATTCCGGTTAAGCTCGCCGCCATCGGGTTGATTCTGATTGCAGGGGCACAGTTGTGGATCGCCCTCACGATCCATCGACCCGCTGCCTTGATCTGTGAGTGTTGTGCAGACGATGCAGGGCAAGCGGGGGAGGGACAAAGCCGTTTTTTGTTATATGGGCTGCTGCTTCTGCCGCTCCTGTTCGGTTATGTTCTTCCGGATTCACCCGGTGCAGGTGATGTCCATGACCACGAGAGGCACGCCATTCCTTTTTCTACCCATGAGGACAAAGATTAAGGTTGTCAATGGCATTGGGATGGGACGAAGACCTCGAATGAGCGCAACTATCTTCCATTATTTGGCGTCTATCTCCATAGAATGGTTCACTCAACTCGTCGCATCCGACAGCCAACCCCTGGTGATAAAGGAGTGTAAGACTTGATCCGTCTCATGAAGAAGATCTCATTTCCTTTCCACAAGGCTTCAACCGCTCGACGGCTGGTTCTCTCGTTATCGGTGATCGTTCTCACAGGAGGAGCAGCGGGCGAAAGCCTCACCCCTGCATACGCATCGTCTCCCCCCACGCTAGTAAGCAGCACGGCAGCTTCCGCAATTACGCCAAAGACGCTTACCCTCAAGATCGACGGTCAGAGCTTCACGCTTCCTGGAGGGATCTCAAAAGACAAGACCACCTATGTGGCGTTAAGGCCAATCAGTGAGAGGCTGCAGCTCAAACTAGGCTGGAGCCAGAAGGAGCAGGGCTGGACCCTCCTTGGCCGGAACACAAGCTTTACGGTCCGAACAGCTCTACCAAGTACATTGCGGCACCATTATACCGTCAATGGTCAAAGCATTTGGGGACCGACGCCCTCCCTCGTAAAAGGAAGCTTGTATGTTCCCTTGCGCTTTTTGCTGGAGAGCTTCTCCTATGAACTGAACGCCTTGACAAGCGGGGTCTTCACGGCAAATAAACTGCCGATGAACGAACTGACTGTAAAGACGAAGAGTTTTCACGAGTTGACCCGAACGAGTGAGCTCGATGTTCAGTATCCGCAGATTGACGGATTCAGGGACAGAACCGTTCAAGACAAATTAAACCAATACTTGGAAGCGCGAGTGAAGGAGCTGGCTGCGCAAGGGCGGAAGGAACTCGCTACCTACCAAGGTCAATACGCGGATGAGAATCTCTACTTCATTCAGTACTTCATCAAGCATAATCAGAAGGATAGGCTCAGCATCATCCTGGAGAGCAATCTTTTTCAGGGTGCGGGCTATGCCTTTCCCACCCGATTTCCCGTTACGTTCGATCTGAAGACGGGGGAAGTCCTAACACTCCAACAGGTTGCCGGGAACCATCCGAGCTACAAGGCGATCATCAACAAGGAGATTAAGGAGCTCTTCTCCAAAAAGTACGGTCCGCTCAGCAAGCCGTTCGAATCCATATCGGACGATCCCTTGTTCTATCTTCACAACAATATGCTCGTCGTATTCTTCCCTGTGCTTGATTACACAACCAGATTCTTTGACTATTTCCCCGAATTCCGATTCCCGCTGAGTACGTTTCAACAATAGAAAGCAAAGGGTAAAGACGAGTGAAACCGAATGCCGGTCTTTCTCGTCTTTTCTAGGTAAGGATGTTCGATCGGAACTGCGGCTCAGATGCATGATATTCCCGCACTTCGGACATACCGAAACCGACAGATTCTCTGCTGCTCATAATGGAGAAAAGGAGTCTTATTCATGAAATCCAATCCGAAGCAAGGTCCAACCCCACCCCGTAAATCCGCTTCGGCTCTCCGCTGGCTGTCTGTACCGCTCGCGGTGACGCTGCTCGCTGGAGGGGCCTCCGTGATGCTGCCCAGCTCTAGCTCCGCTGCTGCGGCAAATGCTGATGTTATTCGGCTTGCCAGCGAAGCGCAGAGGGTAATCCCGAAGACACTCAAGCTCAAGATTGACGGGCAGCTCGTAACCGTCCCCGGGGCGGTCTCCAAGGACGGCGGAACCACGTATGTGGCGCTGAGGCCGATCAGCGACGCCCTTCATCTCAAGCTCAGCTGGAATCAAAAGGAGAAGGCATCTACGGTAAGCGGGCGCAACGTAACCCTCACAACGAAGACGGGCGAGCCGCGGCCCTATACGATTAACGACCAACAGATTTACGGGACGGATCCGGTTATCTTGAATGGAACGACCTACGTGCCGCTTCGGTTCTTCCTTGAAACCTTCCAATATTACGTGCAAGCAAACCCGGACGGTACCATCTCGGTACATGGAATCCCGTATAACCAACTAGTCGTCATGACCAAGGAAATCAAAGAGACGACAAGCAAAGCCGATATCGACATCCAATATCCGCGGATCGGGCAAATGCCGGATGAAGCGGTCCAAGACAAGATCAGCATCTTCCTGGAAAATGAGGTCAAAAAGCTGGCTGCCGAGGCGAGGAAACAATTGGCGGAATCGGAGCCGGGGTTCTCGGGTAAAAACAGCTATACGCTCAATTACTTCATCACGAACAATCAGAATGGCAAACTCAGCCTCTACTTAAGCGATTACCTCTATTTGGGAGGGGCTCATGGATCCCCTGCGCGTCATGCGTATACCTTCGACTTGAAGACGGGGGATGTGCTGACGCTTAAGCAAGCCGCTCTGAACAATCCGAACTACAAGACGATCATCAACAAAGAGGTTAAAAAGCTCTTGCCGGAACGCTATGGATATTTGCTGGCTCCGTTCGAATCCATTGCCGACGACCAACCGTTTTATCTGCAAAATGACGCCATCGTCGTGTACTTTGAGCCCTATGAGTACACCCCGTACGCAGCGGGTTTCCCGGAATTCACGTTCCCGCTCAGTAAATTTCGGTAATGGACGAAGCGGCTTTGCTCAAAAGGAGAACCCCGGACCGGGGTTCTCCTTTTGTCATGGGATGCGGTTCATGCGACGAGATCATGTGAAAGTCGTAACATTCATCACTCTGTCACTTGATTTTCGTAAGTGGGTGAGGTATGCTCTAATCATCAACTAAACGAAAAGATCTTCGGGGCAGGGTGCAAGTCCCTACCGGCGGTAACGTCTTCCGTAAGACGAAGCCCGCGACTCCCGTGCAAGAGGGGACTGATCTGGTGCGATTCCAGGGCCGACGGTGATAGTCCGGATGGTAGAAGATCGGCAAGCCGCTTTGCGATAGCTTTCTTTTCGCATGCTTGTTTGACCGAGCCCCTAGTCTGCCTATGTGCAGGGTAGGGGCTTTTTTACCGCAATGTCCTGAACGTCAGAAGGAGCCGCTTATGAGTCAGATGAACAATGTCCATGTCTCGCCGTCGCCCCTGGTCCGTCTTCCGCGGGTCCGCAAGGAGTTCTGGTTTGTGGTGATTGGGGCTGCGCTGTGGGGAATCGACCCGCTGTTCCGCAACCTGCTCTTGACCCACATGACCTCGACCCAGCTTGTCTTTCTGGAGCACATCCTGCTCGTCCTGATCGCAGGTCCTGTGCTGTGGAAGAACCGATCCGATCTGAAGGGAATCGGCCTTCGCCAGCTTGGCGCAATCCTGTTCGTATCCTGGGGCGGGTCCGCAATCGCCACCGTGCTGTTTACCAAAGGCGTCGCTTACGGGGACTTGAATGCCGTCCTGCTTCTGCAAAAGCTTCAGCCGCTAATGGCCATCCTGCTCGCTCGCCTCGTGCTGAAGGAAGCCTTGCCCAAGTCGTTTGGCTTCTTCGTCGTCATCGCATTAGCCGGAACGTACCTGTTGACCTTCGGGTGGTCGCTTCCGATCGGAGACCACACCCAGCTCATCAAGCCGGGCAACCTGTTCGCCATCGGGGCCGCGTTGCTGTGGGGCGGGTCCACGGTCATGGGAAGTTACCTGCTGCGTTCCATGAAATACGAAACGGTCACCTCGCTTCGGTTCACGATGGCGTTACCGCTCCTGTTCGTCATGGTGCTCATCAACCGTGAGGCGTGGACGCTTCCGACGGATGCAGGCTCGATCGCCGGAGTGTCGATCAACCTGCTCCTGCAAGCCCTCTTGCCGGGCCTGCTCAGCATGCTGCTCTATTACAAGGGTTTGAGCGCCATCAAGGCGTCGTATGCAACGCTTGCCGAATTGAGCTTTCCGATGGCGGGGATTCTCGTCAACTGGCTCGGGTACCACATGGGCTGGCTGACCCAGCCGCAGCTGGTGACCTCGTCTCAAATCATTGGCTTCCTGCTCATCTGGGTTGTGCTCTTCCTCATTTCGCGGCAGAAGCAGAGCGTGAGCGATGGGGCGCTGGCCCAAGCGTAAAATAAACCGCACAGCTTTATTCTGTACCGGCTCCCACATGGGGGCCGGTATTTTCATGTGGAGTAGCCAAATGGATTCCATTGTATTAAGCTGAAAGCAACTTGCATCATGACCTACCTTA
This sequence comes from Gorillibacterium sp. CAU 1737, assembly GCF_039888655.1. NCBI lineage: Bacteria > Bacillati > Bacillota > Bacilli > Caryophanales > Paenibacillaceae > Gorillibacterium > Gorillibacterium sp. CAU 1737. The sequence continues at coordinate 263,666 of NZ_JBDQQO010000002.1, read as the reverse complement.
GGAGGCTTTGTATTCATGAACGCCATTGCCAAACGAATTCAAGACCTGGAAGCTCTGGAGTCCGGTCGTACGGCTCGACCGGACTTCGACCTGTTCTGGGATCGCCTAATGCTCGAGGAGAAAGCCATTCCGGTTCGCGGGGAACGGACGAGAGCGGAGTCGCCTCTTCTCGGGACCATCTCCTACGATGTTGTTTATACCGGCTTTGCAGACACGCCTATTCACGGCTGGCTGCTCCTTCCGGAGAACGCACCGCGCAAGCCGCTTCCTTGCATCGTACTCTACCATGGCTACACCGGCTCCCGCGAGCTGCCCGAGCACCACGCCGTCTGGCTCATGATGGGCTACGCTGTCTTTGCCGTGGATGTTCGCGGTCAAGGGGGAATCACCGGCAATACGCTCGCTCAGCACGGCGGCTCATCCAAAGGCTGGGTGACTCAGAATATCCTCGATAAGGACAACTTTTACTACAAGGCGATCACAGTGGACGCCTTGCGGGCTGTCCGCTTCGTGAAGGAGCAGCCGGAGATTGATCCGCAGCGGATTATCGCCATGGGCACCAGCCAAGGCGGAGGCTTGACGCTGATGGTCAGCTCGCTGCTTCGCGAAGAGGTTCGCATCGCGGTAGCTTCGCTCCCCAATATGTGTCAGCTTGATTCGGCTATCATCAACTCGGTCGGCTCGATCTCCGAAGTGGCCGACTACCTCACGCGCCATCCCGAAGATTTAGATGCCGCTCTCGACACGCTCAGCTATTTCGACGCAGTCAATCTGGCCGATCGGATCCAAGCTCCGCTCTTGTGTACGGTCAGCCTGAAGGACCCGGTCTGCACGCCGGATTCTATCTATGCGGCGTATAACCGCATCACCAGCTCGAAGGAAATGATTGTCTATCCGTTCAACGGCCATTGGACAGGCCCCGACCACATGCGCAAGGTGCACGCGTTCATTCAGCAGCATTTGTAGGCATAAACAAGGATCACTCAGGAGGCGAACAAGATGTTGAATGCAGTTCAGATCGTACATACCGACGTGCTTGGCCCCATTAAGCCTTTCCGTGCGGAGGTTGCGGATACGGATTCCTTAAGCCAATTGATGCTCGATACGGCTCGTTGGCTGAACAGCCGTGGATCTTCGCAATGGGAAGGGCTATTATCCGGTCAGGATTCCCATAACATGACGGAAGCTGTGAAGCGGGGAGACGTCTTTGCCTTCCGGGAGGAAGGGAAGAGCGAGTGGGCCGGGATGATGATTCTCCAGTGGAACCCGAGCGCCTGGGACCACCGCTTGTGGGGTAACGAGGATGGTCTTTTAGAAGAGGCGGTCTATATTCATCGGGTTGTGGTGAACCGCGCCTATGCCGGGACTGGGTTAGGCTCCGCCATGCTGAAATGGGCCGAAACCGGAGCAAGTTACCCGGGCAAGAAGTGGCTTCGGCTGGATTGCATAGCGAGCAACGAAGCGCTGAATCGGTTTTATCCAGCCTGCGGATACCGATTCGTCCGAGAAGCGGACGGCTTCCATCTGTATGACCTGCCTTTGTCGGCTTCATGATTTTGCTTCCGCGCGGGTGCATGTAAAGAGTAGGGAGGGAATGGGATGCCGCAGCTCACGTTTGGCGGGAAGTACGTGTACGGCTGGATACAAGGGGAAGCGAACGGCAAGGTACGGCTGCCCTCAGAAGCGCTGTCAGATTACGGAATTATACCGGGGGAACGAGTGCTTCTCATGTCAGGAAGCAAGACATCTCGAGGTTTCAGCGTGCTCTCCGTTCCGCGAATGAGGCTGCACGACTCTCCCTTGCTGGAAGCGGTACAACCCGCTTTTGAGTCGGAGGGTACGCTCCTGCAAGACACCTGGATTCAGCACAAAGGACGAATTTTTGCAACCGCGGAGTTGGATCAGGACGGGGAGCTGCACCTCACGGACCGTGCGCTGCAGGCTTTCGGAATCCCGGAGCACAAGCGCCTTCTGAGCATCCGCTCCAGCAACATCGCTTTTGTGAACATCGTGCAAGGACCTATTGTAGATCGGGCGCTTACCCACCCTGAAGTAGAGGTGTTCGGAGGCTAACCGGAGTGGAAGGCTTGACGGTGACGGCTGGGCTTCTATCCGCATAGAATGCCAAGAGAACCCGCGAGGCGTGCTTGACCGTGGGCTTTGGTCTAGTCTAGGGAGGAACGAGGAAGCGAATGTCGCCTGTCCCTGCCTAGATCGACTGAGGTTGTACGATCACACTCAATCAGGCGAGAGGGGGAGACGGACGTGCCTTCGATTGTTATCGGCGGAATCAAGATCAACAGCGTCGGATCCGGCTCCAACGTTCAGATCGGCGACACCTGCCTCATCAATTTGTCGAGCAGCAGTAAAATCTTTTCCGGGGCCAACTCGTTTTCACCGGGAGATAGCTACCTGAGCAATCAATCGGTGGCAAACGGAAGCATGAACGCCATTGATCCCGATATTGTAGACACTCCGAATGTGAATACCCCGCTATAGCCTTGCCCATGACCAAGAATAGAATCGATTGAATAGAGGAAACACCAGGCCTTCCTGAGGGAGGCTTGGTGTTTTTCTTGTTGGATGCATGTAGCTTTCCCTAAAAACCCGTAAACTCAGAACATAGTGTCCGGGAATCGAAGGGTTTCGTTCAGGATAAAATACGGACGAGGCGGTCTTGCTCAACTATGTTGACAATTGACTAAGAGTCACTTATAATTGACTCAGAGTCAAAAGAGTAGGATGAGCTAATATGAGTAAGAAAGTTGCACTGATCACGGGAGCATGCAGTGGAGGGGCTCTCAGGGCTCTCTGATTGCTTGCGCTTGGAGTTAGAGCCATTTGGAATTGATGTTATCGTGATTGAACCCGGTGGGATTAGAACAGATTGGGGAATTATTGCAGCAGAAAATCTGAAGAAGGTTTCTGTAAATGGCCCCTATGCTCAGGCAGCAAACAAGGCTGCAGATGGAATGATTCGAAATTTTAATTGCACGAACTATTGGCAAAGCAGTGACCGCTAGAAGGCCAAAAACACGTTATCTGGTCGGTTTTATGGCGAAACCCATGGTGTTTATGAAAAATCTTTTTGGAGATCGTGCGTACGATAAAATTATCAAGATGTTTGGTTAACCATTAAAAATGCGCCTTAGATGATAATGGACTCCAGATCGACGAGCCCGCATAATAGGTCGAATGGAGTGATGAGCATAGTGGCAAAGCGTGCAATGACATCAGAAGCTAAGGCCGCTAAATCAAAATCCATTTTGGATAAGTCCACAGAAATGTTCATGGTTCTGGACTACGATAAAATCAAGATGTCTGACATTGCCAAGAATTTGGGCATTTCAAATGGAATTCTATTCGTGTACTTTCGAACAAAAGAAGAGCTGTTCTTTCGTATCTTGTGTCGAGAGTACGAGAAGAGGCTTACTCATTTGATAGAGATGGCGAAGACAACACCCGTGCGGGACTATGAAGATTTCAAGAATCTTGTCATGAATGAGCTTATGGAGTTGATCGACCAAAATCCTTTATACATCAAACTCGAATCGATGCGTACAGCAGTTTTTGAGAAAAATGTGGATGCGGAAACCATGCTTCACCAAAAAATAAATCTATATAAACGCATGTCAGAGTTGGTGGGCATTATATGCAAATCATCCATCATATCGCCAGAGGATGTAATGGAGATTCTGCAAACAGAGGCTTCGATTATAACCGGTTGCAAATTGTCAGCTACTTTGCCCGAGGCTGTTATCCATATCATTGAGCAAAATGATCTCAACGGGCTTAAGCGAAACTTTGAAGAAGATGTTCGAAAAACGATGATTTGGTATTTGGATGGATATCCCATTAATCATATGGTTAATCGGACGGCAGGACAGAGACCGCAGTTTGATTAGAGTAAACGGAGGTCGCGATGACAAAAAGAAAAGAGGCAGATACGGCTGTTGTAGCGGGTGCTACAGGAATGATGGGAAAGCAGCTAATGCATCAATTACTAAACGATCCGGTGTATCAAAATGTGATTGCGCTCGTTCGTCGAAGTACGGGAATCTCCCACCCGAAGCTGATTGAAAGACAAGTCTCTTTTGATCGACTGGAAAACGAAATCGATGCTCATGTGCTTAAGGATGCTGATGTTTATTGCACCTTAGGCACAACCATGCAACAAGCCGGTTCGAAAGAAGCGTTTTGCAAAGTCGATCATGAGTATCCGTTAGCACTGGCAAAGCTTGCTAAGCAACACGGCTCAGCTAGTTATGTAATTGTAACAGCCATGTGGGCGTCTGAGAAATCCAGGATGTTTTATACACGTGTAAAGGGACATCTGGAGAGGGATTTGCTGGCGCTAGGCTTACCGCGCCTTGTCATTTTGCGTCCTTCGTTATTGCTAGGGGAACGGGAAGATGAATCCATTGGAGATCGAGCTACCAATATGATTTTTCGAATCATTGATCCCTTCTTAATTGGCAAGCTGGCTCGAATGAAGGCTATTCCTTGCAAGGATGTGGCCCAAGCGATGATTCTGCTAGCCCATGAACAAGGCGAAGAGGTTGAAATACTGGAATCAGAGGTCATCTCGCGTAAAGTAAAAATGAACAGCAGTGCAAGCTCGACATAGTGATTCCCTTTGAGTGTGATCAGGTCCGTTTCGGCGAAACCGCATTTATTGCAAATGATTCGGGGTTTGAGAGAGGAAGTGGACGCATGTCCAAAAAACAATCTACGACGGCTGTCGTTGCGGGAGCTACCGGACTTGTTGGGCAACAGCTTGTGAGGCAGTTGCTTGAGCATCCTGCGTACCGTCAAGTCATTGTCTTGGTACGAAGGGATATGGGACTGTCGCACCCCAAGCTTGTCCAAAAGCTCATATCCTTTGATCGGCTTGGGGAAGAAGTTGGCTCAGAAATACTAAAACAAGCAGATGTGTTTTGTACATTGGGAACCACGATCAAGCAAGCGGGCAGTCAGGAAGCATTCCGGAAAGTTGATTACACATACCCATTAGAATTGGGGAGAGCAGCCCGAAAGTACGGCGCAGCAAAAATGATTGTCGTAACGGCCATGGCGTCGTCTGACAAATCAAAGTTGTTCTACAATCGCGTAAAAGGTGAGTTGGAACGTGAATTAATTCGATTGAGTCTCCCTCGCTTGGTAATTCTGAGACCTTCCTTCATGTTGGGAAATCGCGATAAGAAACGGTTAGGCGAGAAGATGGGGATTATCATGTTCCAGTTTCTTCGACCTTTCATGGTCGGCCCTTTCTCTCAGTATAAAGCTGTTCACAGTAAGAGCGTTGCTTGGGTTATGGTTGATGCCTCGCTCCGAACAGGACCAAAGCTAGAGGTAATTGAATCGAACGATATTGCTCAGCGAGCAGCGAGGCATCATTCTAAATCCGGTAGCGGAAGAAGCTCAGCAGTCCACCAGTAAGCTTATGGAGAGCCAGGTGTGGAAGGGACTGCCTGCCGTTCAAGCCGGCCATGTCTATTCGCTTGATATTGAGAAGTCCAATTCGGACGCTTTCACAAGAAAGGCCATGCTGGAGGAGCTGCCGAAGCTGCTCACAGGCGACAAAAAGTAACGTTATAAAGAGAAGAACATCCTCTCATTGCCTCACGGGGCAGGAGGATGTTCTTTTGCTATACCGGGGACGCAAAATCCTGCAGACAGCAGAGATTGCTGGCGGGGAAGAATCGTGATAGACTTCTCATAAAGTCGCGTCATTCACTAGTTTCTTCCATTCACGTATGAGAAACGAATCACAAAGTGTGCAATTAAGAAATTTACCCTTGTTCGCCCATGAGTCTACATAAACAATATTATGTTAACAAATTTTCATGTAACCATTTTGGGTGACCGAAAGGAGCATGGTCATGGGGAGTCGATTTTCGCTTCATGAGCTGCCGCTGTCAGAAAGAGGTTCCTCCATACCCGAATTCGCTTGGCTCACCAGTGAACGTCTTGCATCGCTTGCAGGTGCCGAGCAGCTCGTCTTTGATCTGCGTTCGCTGGACCCGGACAAGTTCTCGTTCCCGTATCATTTCCATCACAATGCGGAGGAGTTGTTTGTTATTCTGGAAGGAATGGCCCTGCTTCGCACTCCGAAGGGGATCGAAGAGGTTCAGGCGGGAGACTTGCTTTTCTTCGAGATCGGGCCGACAGGCGCGCATCAGTTGTACAATCATACCGATGCTCCTTGTCGTTATCTGGACATTCGGACGAAGCGAGAGTTGGATGTGGTGGAATATCCGGATTCCAACAAGCTCAACGTGTTGATGGACGTACAGAGGGTGTTTGACAAGAACCAACAAGTTGACTATCTCAAAGGGGAAGCGGATGTGCGCGAGAAGTGGAAAGCGATTGGACACCTTTACCCTGCCAAGGAGGAAGAATAAACATGGAATGGGAATACAAAACGATCAAGACCGAGACGAGCGGCATGCTGGGAGGAATTCTCGACATCGAGGAATTCGACTTGAAATTGAATGCCCTCGGAAGAGAGGGCTGGGAGCTTGTGTCCGTATTTGACACGAATCAAAGCCAAGGGGCTACCCGCTTTGTGATTGCCGTTCTGAAGCGGCCGCGAAGATTCTAGGAACCGATGATCAAACGACAGAGAGGATAACAGCGACCGCCTTCCTTGCCTTTGGGATTCCCGAATGGCGAGGAGGGCGGTATTTGCTTTCTTGAAGCTGTTGAGCTGCAACTGCTCTTCATTGCTCGTTGTGAGCGCAAGCATTCCTGTGCGAAAATAGGATTTGAGGACATATGTCCTTTCTTCCGAACCTCTTCTGCAAGTAAAGTAGGGAAAGGAAATGGAGGGAATCGGAAATGAAAGGAATCATCTATGCCTTGCTCGGGGGAGCCTTCATCACCCTTCAAGGCGTTGCCAACACCACCATTGGGAAAGATATCGGAACCTGGCAGGGAGCGACCCTGACCCAATTTACCGGATTCATTGCCGCCTTGCTCATATACCTGACCGTCCGAGATGGGAACAAGGAAGGCATTCGGCAGGTCAAACCGCTTTATCGCATTGGAGGAGCCTTCGGTGCCGTCATCATCTTCAGCGAGGTCACGGCGATCCAGCAGATCGGGGTCACCTTTGCGATTGCCGTTCTGCTGATTGCTCAGCTCACCTTGATCTTCCTGATCGACAAGAACGGCTGGTTCGGCGTCATCAAACGGCAGATGAAGCTTCCGCAATTCGTCGGGATCGGCCTGATGATCGGCGGGATCGTCGTTCTCAACCTGTAAGCCCATTAACGGGGAGGAATCTCCATGAAAGAAATCACCAATCCGGCAGCAGTGGAGCAGGCCATTATAGAAGGCGGTCTTTCGGCGCTGTTTCCCGAAGCCCTTCGTTCAAAGCTGGTTCTCTGTCGGTTTGACGTTCGAGAGAACATCTGCAATCAGGGGGAAACCCCGACCCAGCTCTACATCCTGATCAAGGGCAAAATGAAGTGCTACACCACTTCGGAGCAAGGGAATACGCTTATCCTGTCCTTTTTGACTCCACCGGAGGTCATTGGCGATATCGAGTTCATTCAGGGCATTCCCATCATGAATACGGTAGAAGCTGTCACTCCTCTGGAGATGATCCGGGTTTCCTACCAGGCTATGCACCAATTCGGAATGAACCATCCCCCGCTCCTGCAATTCCTGCTGAAGATTATTGGGGAGAAGTTCCAACGGAAGTCCAGCTCCCTCAGCTTCAATCTGCTGCATACGGCGGAGGCAAGGCTAGCCTGGTACCTGTTGTCGAACGGGTTTGACGAAGTGGATGGGGAAGAGGCAGGGATGCAAGTCTCCTCGCTTAAAGATACGGCCAATCTGATCGGAACGAGCTACCGGCATGTGAATCGGGTACTGCGACGTTTTATCGAAGACGGATTGGTGAAGCGGGAGAAAGGAATGCTGACGATTTTGGATAAGGAACGGCTGCGCTTCATTGCCAATGAAGATTCGGCCGACTAACGTTCCGAGTCTGCTCATCACACTCAACGAAGGAGAGGAGATGCCATGTTGATCGGAATCGCACTCGCTCTGCTCGCCGGCTCGCTGGTAAGTCTGCAGAACGTATTCAACAGCAAAATGAATGAAAGAACCGGCTCCTGGTCGACGACGACTATTGTGCTCGCGATGGGCTTTCTTGCGTCCTTCGTGCTGGGGGCGATCATGGAGGGTGCAAGCTTCTTCACCCTGCAGCCCATTAAGCCCTGGTATGCTTTCAGCGGTCTGCTTGGGGTAGGGGTCGTGATCTGCCTCGTCAACGCTTTGCGCCTGACCAGTCCAACCTTCGCCGTTTCGCTCGTGATGACCTCCCAGCTGGCAACGGCGCTTCTCTTCGATTCGTTCGGAGGCCTTGGCTTGGAAAAGGTCCCATTTGCCTTCAACAAGCTCATTGGGGTGCTCATCATCATCGCCGGCGTTATGGTCTTCCAGTTTGGTGGGAAAATGAAACCTTTACATGCCCTGCTCCGTAGAAGTATCATTATTAACGAATCCGATTGTGATTCAAAGGCATCCTAAAAGGCAGGGATCATGCAGTGGACATCAAATCCGCATACGAACGAGTGAATGCGAATGAACAAACTCCGCAGGAGGAGCTGGACCGAGCGTTTGAGCTCGTCCTGAAGCGCGAGAGAACGGCGCGGGCCGGCAGCAATGCTGAAGCGTTGGCTGAAGTGGAGAAGGACATTGAGGCGTACCGCACCATTTTGGACTATCGGTCCAAACAAGCGGTTAACGCGGTAGAAGAAGAACGATTGAAGAAATTCGGCAAGCTGTCCGGCACGGTCAGCCGAACGGAGGACTTCTTCCGACTGAACCGAACACGGCTGATGATCGGCATCATCAGTGTAGCCGTACTCGTCATTGTGGGAGCCTTCACCTGGAACGTCGTCGATGAGCGAAGGAAGGAAGCGGCGCTTCCGCCGGTTGATCTGAGCATCATGTTCCTCGGAGCCTTCCAGGCGGACGATCAGGCTCAGGAGAGCAAGGTGGTCGAAGAGGCCATTTTGAAGCAGTTCCCGGAATGGAAGCGGGTCAAAGTTCGCGTTCTTTACTTGCCGACCAGCTCCTCGGGCGGGATGGATCAAGCCTATATGACCAAAGCCATGGCAGAGCTGATGTCGGAATACCCGGATGTTCTCTTATTGGACAAGAGCAGCATCAAATGGATGGCAGGGCAAGATTCATTGGCTGACCTCAGCCATTCCCACTTTACGAAGGCTTATGAAGCGGCCAAGGGGAATCAACGTGTTGTAAATGCCATTAACAATCAAACACAGGAAGACCTCCCCTACGGCATTGATTTTACGAAAACGACGTTCGCCAAATCTCTGTCGATGCAGTACCTGGAGATGGTAGCAGCGGTTAACCCCAATGTAGAAGATCAAGAGAAGCTTGCGAAGATGGAAGCCTTCTTGAGCAAGGCTGCAGAAGCGGAGTAATGAGCAACGAGATCAGAAGGAGACAACGAAAATGGCCTCAATCATCGACAAGGTGGCATGGATTCTGAGGAAGGAAGACAAGATTCTGTGCGCTCGCTCGAACGGCAAGGATCTCTTTTATCTTCCGGGAGGCAAACGAGAGCCGGGGGAAACCGATGAAGAAACCCTCGCCCGGGAAATCCTGGAAGAGATATCGGTTCACATTCTTCCGGAAACCATCATCCCGATGGGTGCCTTCGAAGCGGAGGCTCATGGGAAAGCTCATGGAACCCCAGTCCGTATGACCTGCTATGAGGCGGATTATACGGGTGAGCTGAAGCCGGATGCGGAGATTGCGGAATTGGCCTGGTTGGGCTATCAAGACCGCGAACGGGTGTCCGCTGTCTGTCAGCTGGTTTTTGATGCTTTGCACGAGCGTGGACAATTGTAAATCCATAAGATGAAACGCCCGGCCTTCTCATGGAGAGAGCCGGGCGTTTTTATGCGGAAGTCACGGAAGGGGCGATCACCTTGACTTTCTCCATTTAATTGTTTACGATTTAATGAAACGAATCCGTGCGAGTGGATCGAAGGAGGCTCCAACCCATGAACGAACAACTTAGCCCGAACGCCAGCGAACGCATGAAGCTGGACAACCAGATCTGCTTCGCCTTTTATGTATGCTCGAAGGAAATCATTAAGAAGTACCGGCCGCTGCTTACTCCGCTCGGCCTTACGTATACCGGTTACATCACGATGCTGGCGCTCTGGGAAGAGGACAATATCCCGGTCAAGACGCTCGGGGATAAGCTCTACCTGGATTCCGGCACGTTGACGCCGCTGCTGAAGAAGCTGGAATCGCAAGGCTTCCTCAAGCGTTCGCGCAGTGACATTGACGAGCGGCAGGTGATCGTTTCGCTGACGGAGGAAGGCCGCGAGCTTCAGGAGAAGGCGGCGGCCATTCCGGGCCATTTGATCGATTCCTTCGAGATGGATACCGAGCAAGCGCTGCGAATGATTGATACGCTTCGCTTCATGATGGACAAAGCTCCATGCTAAGGCAAGAAGCGTAAACTTATCCTTGTGCAGAGGCTATAAATGAAAGACCGTCGGGAACTGCAGCACGATTCCCCGTGTCATTTCATCCGCCATGCCAAGCGCCTGTTGTTCGATCGAATCGCTGAGCCTTACATTTTCCACGTAGTTTGCAGCCAGGCGAGAAGAGACCTCCTGGGTTAACAGCTGGAGATGCTGATCCATCATCTTTACCCAGTCTGCTTTCGACCAATAGGGATTGATGCGAGCCAGAAAGTCGGCGATCTCTTCGGCATTGGCATACCAGCGCTTGTTTGCATCCGCCGCCTTCTCCTTCTGTCCGTCACGCAAGGCGGTCACGAGCTCGGCTGCAATCGTCAGATGACTGGTGAGCAAGCGATCGAAGGTAGCGGCCGCTTCCGCTCCATACAGCGGTTTGAGCACGGCAGCAAAATCCTTTGGATTGCGGAGCAGGCGAGCCAGCGTTGCTTGCTGGTCCGGATACTTCCCGACCAGGCTGTTTACCGCAAGGCGAGTCCAAAAGATATGCTGGGACCAGAGTGCACGAAGCTTTTGATTCAATTGGACCATGGCAGGGGACCAGCCGCTGGGAGGAAGCTGCCGGTAGGTCATCGGATAACCGTTGTAATACGAGTACATGGCAGAGAAAGCTCCTTTCGCGAAACAAGATCAGCCTCTCCGCTCGATGATGCATGGCGCATTCGAGCAGGGAGGCTTTTTCGTATGATTAGACGCAAGTAAACGTAACAATTTGATTCAAGGACAGGCCGGTGAAGACCCAGCTTCTACCCGTCCAGCGGAAGCCCGAGACGGAGGTACGGCCAACAAAGGTCGGAAAGAACCAGAAGTTCGATCCATTCCTCAGCCAGATGTAGGTATAGCGGAATCGGCATCGCCAGATCGCACCTGGATCAACGGCGAAAGAGGTGGCCATCGGCTGCTGAGGAACGTAAGAGGGAGGCGGAGAGGTCGGTCCTTGTTGAAGGCCCTGCGGGCCTTGGGGCGGCATGAATGCCACAGAAATCACTCCTTATCTTAAAAAGCTTGAAATCAAGGAATAAAATCAGATCAAGAGCGTAATGACCAGCAGTTCAAAAAGCACCAACGCGAGGATTGCGTCGCTGTACGGGTTATAGCGATTGCTTGTGTCGCTTCCCGGCTGTTTCAAGTAGAGAACGCCTTTCTCCGACCCCATTAAAATCCCTTCAAAAACATCGCCGTCCATGGTTTCGACTCGGACCATTTGATTCTGATGCTGCTTGCACATATGGTGCATGTGCTCACGCATGGTTTTCATCCCGTTCATGGTTTCGGGGTTCATTTGATACAAGGTGTGCTCGGTGTTCCCCGTCATTTGCATGCTCATCCGTTCCGCCCTCCGGTTTATCCAATGTGGCAGTGCCTACCTCACCATATGCAGATGCCCATCTAAGGTGCATAGGAGACTTTGGGATCGCCTCGAAAAAAAGAGGAGTGATTCTAGACCCTTGCGAGTCTGGAATCACTCCTCTTCCTGAGAGAACGCTAGCCGCTTGCCTGATATTCATCCTCCAGGGTCTTCCGGGCCACATACACCACGAGGTGTGGATGAACCAGCGCAACACTGCTTTGAACGGAGAAGGCTGCCATGTACTTGATACGCCTAAGCAGCTTCTTCCCGATTTGGGATACCGCCTTCATCTTGAATCGCTCCTTTTCGGTTAAGATTATGGTTTTCACACACATACCAACTGATGATACCGTGCGATGAAGCTCGAGGATAGGGATACTTTTCCTTTCAGTCAAACCTTCCGGTCGTTTCCGGCAGGATTTTCGACACCGGTTCCGAAACTATAAAGTGGCGAAAGTTCACCTTACGAAGAGGACGTGATGGGTTGGATAAAGCAATATCGTTAGCTGGAACATGGAAGCTGAGGCTGAGTCCGCAGGAAGAGACTGTAAGCGCTCTCCCAATTGAGTTTGATGATTCGATGGAGCTGCCGGGGACTACTTCCCATGCCCGCAAGGGGAAAAAGAATGAAACGATCGAGATCGGTACGTTCACGGATGAGTACCTGTTCGAAGGATCCGCTTGGTTTGCGAAAGAAATCGAAATGGCGGATGAATGGGCGGACCGCCCGATTGCCCTGTACCTGGAACGCACCCGGGTCACAACGCTCTATGTGGATGGGCAGGAGATCGGAACGGAAAACAGCCTGAACACGCCGCATCTCTACAACCTGACCGGTGTGCTGACCCCAGGCAAACACGAGCTGGTCATTCGAGTAGACAATGTCAACTACCCGACCCGCGGTGGTCACCTGACATCCAAGGACACCCAAACCAACTGGAACGGAATCACAGGCCGGATTGAGCTTCAGGTCTATGGAAGCGCTTATTTGGAGGATGTTCAGCTCTATCCCGATGTAGCGGACCGGTCGGTCCGCGTGAAAGCGAAACTGAACGGAGACGGATCGGCGGACCGCCTCGTCGTTTCTGCCCGAAGTGAAAGAGAGGGCGTTCTGCATACGACGGAAGCAGCGGTTCATCCGCTGACAGGCAATGTGCAAACGGAGCTGGAACTGGTCTATCCCCTGGGAGACGATGCCTTGTTATGGGGCGAATATGAGCCGAACCTGTACGAATTGAAGCTGGAGCTGGTCGATTCCAACGGAGCTTTGATCGACACGAGTCGTCATACCTTCGGCTTAAGGGAGTTCCTGGCGGTTGGCGACAAATTCCACATCAACGGAGTGGAGACATTCCTGCGCGGGAAGCATGACGGCCTTGTCTTTCCCTTGACGGGCTATGCCCCGACGACGGTAGAGGAATGGGAGAACGTCCTCGGCATTGCCAAGGAATACGGAATGAATCACTATCGATTCCATACCTGCTGCCCGCCTGAGGCAGCCTTTACGGCAGCAGATCGGCTCGGCATCTATATGGAGCCGGAGCTTCCCTTCTGGGGAACGATGACTGATGAAACGTATGAGCAGCATAATGCAGCGGAACAGGAATACCTCATCCAAGAAGGGTTCGCCATGATGAGAACCTTCGGGAATCACCCGTCCTTCGTCATGATGTCCCTCGGCAATGAGCTGTGGGGCAGCAAGACGCGAATTGACGAGGTCTTAAAGGCATACAAGGAAGTCGACGATCGTCACCTGTACACCCAGGGCTCGAACAACTTCCAATTCGTTCCCGACGTGCTGGAGCATGAGGACTTCTTCTGCGGGGTGCGGTTCTCCCGAGATCGGCTCATTCGGGGTTCCTATGCCATGTGCGATGCTCCGCTGGGTCACATTCAAACGGATCGTCCCGGCACACGCAAGGACTATGACGAGGCCATTCAACCGATGGTGGTGGAAGCCGCCCAAGCCGAAGGAACAGGCGAAGAGGCGACCATTCAAATCCAATACGGCACCGAAGCGCGGACGGTAAAAGCAGCGGACCGTTCAGGGGAGCTTATTCCCCGTGTTCCGGTCGTCTCTCATGAAATCGGTCAATATGCAACCTTCCCGAATTTTGCTGAGATCGAGAAGTACACCGGTTCGATTAAAGCGAAGAACTTCGAGGTGTTCCGTCAGCGTCTTGTTGACAAAGGGCTCGACCATTTGGCGGAAAAGTATTTCCACGCTTCCGGCCAATTGGCGGTCGCCTGTTACCAGGAGGAGATGGAGGCGGCATTCCGCTCCCGCAACCTGGCGGGCTTCCAGATTCTCGATCTACAAGATTTCCCCGGTCAGGGGACGGCACTCGTCGGGCTTCTCGATGCTTTCATGGATTCAAAGGGCTTGATCACGCCGGAAGAGTGGAGGCAATACTGCTCAGACGCCGTACTTCTTGCGCGTTTCGACAAGTATATCTATGAAGCAGGAGAGCCATTTGCCGCCGATGTGGAGCTGAGCTACTATCGTCCTCAATCCCTGAAGAATGCAACAGTGAAGTGGGAGCTCACGAGCGGCCAAGCGACTTGGGCGGCCGGTGAGCTGCCTATTCCAGAAGGAACAACGAGCCCGCGTTTCACACTCGGCTCGTTCGATACGTTCCTTCCGACGGTCGCTTCCATGACGAAGGGCTGTCTGAGCTTGCAGATCGTCGGAACGGATATTCGCAAGGCTTATGATTTGTGGGTTATCCCGCAGCAGGAGACTCTGCTTGATCCAGCCCAACTGGTCTTCCAGAGCTTAAGCCAAGAGGTGGAGGAACGGCTCGCCAATGGGGAGAGCGTGCTGCTATTCCCGGAGCCGGAGCAAGTGAAGCAAGGCATTGAAGGTACGTATTGCACCGACTTCTGGAATTACCCCATGTTCCGCTCGATCTCGGAGAGCATGAACCGTCCTGTCCCTGTTGGGACGATGGGCCTCTTGATCAACAAGGAGCATCCGGCACTCGTTGATTTCCCGAGTGAAGTGCATTCCACCTATCCATGGTGGAGCATCGTTCAGCATTCCCGTTCGCTCATCCTCGATGAGCTGCCGAAGGGACTCTTCCCGATCGTGCAGACGATCGACAACTTCGAGCGTAACCACAAGCTTGGGCTGCTTGTGGAGTGCAAGGTAGGTGCTGGACGCCTGCTGATCTGCCCGATCGATGTGAAGAAGGTTGCCGAAACCTTGGAAGGCAGCCAATTCCTTCGCAGCTTGATTCACTATGTACAGTCCGAGCAATTCAATCCGGATGTCGAGGTTTCCCTTGACGAGCTTCGCGCTCTCCTTCATTAAACGAAGGTTTCGAACGGATCAGCACGATAAAAGCGGCTCCTCTTGATCGCGTGCTTGCAAACTGAAACATGGTTTGCATACGTGATCAGGAGAGCCGCTTTTTTTCTTAGAGAAGAGTCAATTGTGATGCCCTTCCTTATCAAGATGATCGAGGAAGTTGTCGATGGTGTCCATGTAAGCCTCGGTGGTGATGCTTCTTGGAGCGAATAAGCTGATGAACGTAGCCCGCAGGTCCGAGTCAGCCGTTGCTGTGCGAAGCATGGAATGCTCGGTGTCCGGGAAGACATTCACGGTCAAAAGGGAAGAGGGGATTGCCTGCTCATAGACGGCTTCCGTCTCTCTGAAATCGACGTGAATGTCCTGATCACCGAGCAACAGGAGAACGGGGCTGTTGAAGTTGGCCAGATCGGATGTGGCATCTGCTTTGTAGTTTCGCTTAACGAAATCCCATCGCTCGGAAGTCATGGAATGCTCTCCTTGGACCAGCCTTCGATAGTCCTCATAAGAGGCATTCGCTTCGAGCAGTGGAAGGATTTCTTTCTCTTGAGCGACTTGCTTTTCGATCTCTACCTGCGACTTTCCGTCCTTGGCCATTTGGCGGCGAGTGTTGTATTCTCCTTGTCTGAGCCATTGGATCGCAGGCGAGACGAGAATGCTAAACGCAAGAGGTTCCTCACCCGCCAGTTTGGGAAGGACCCAGCCGGCTTGGCTCGCCCCCCAGACCCCGATCCGGCTCCTGTCTATCTCCGGTTGTTCCTTGGCCCATGCGATGGCTTGCTTTGCTTCGAGGACCCGATCGTCGATGCTTTGATCCAGCCAATTGCCCTCAGAACCATTGATTCCGCGCTTGTTTAGGGAGAGAGAGGCGTAGCCCTTTGCAGCCAGACGCTCCCAGAGCGGCTTGTAGCCGTCATCATGTGTGGCATTGATCGGACCATCTCCGTGCACGAAGAGAACAAGGCCAATCTTCTCCGTGAAGGATTTGGGCAGAACGAGCGTACCGGTAAGCTTGCCATGAGGGGAAGGGATCTCGATAGAACGTTCAATCATGCGATAGGTATGTTGCTTGTCGATATAGAGAGCGGCTCCAACCGTCAAGATAACGAGGGCTAGAGCGGCGGCAATCCATTTTTTCATAAGCTCTCTCATTTCGTTTGGGTTGCGGCGGCAACGTTCGACTCATACAAGGGAGCTCGCATGTGGACCCAGGCGGCTTCTCCAACCCACAAGCGGCGAAGGGAGCTGTTTGCCTGTTTGTCCAAACGAAACCCGTGGCGTTCATAAAGACGCATGGCCCCTTGATTATGTCCCGCGACATGCAGCGTAAGGGAGAGCTGTTTGGGGTCATGCATGGCACATTCAAAAGCCCAGTTGAGCAGAAAAGTCCCGATGCCTTTTCCTTGATGGAGGGGGTGGACGGTCAGATCGGCAATGTAGCACTCATGCCGACTGGGACGATGAGACAGGATTCGCAAGGTCAGGATGAGTTTCATGAGCGGCCAGAGTCGAATCTCTTCGTTCGAGAGGCAAGCAGGCTTGGTGGAGGAAGAGTGGGAAGGGAGAGCTTCCGTTCTGCGCTTGATGGCCATCGTACCCACTACTGTCCCTTCGAGGAGAGCGACAACGCGTGTTTCTCCGCGTTCCTCTGGATACAACTCTAGCATCCGGTTCAGGTAAAGGATCAGCTCCTGTTCAGACAGACCGCTGGCGGGCAGCAGCTTGTCCCGGAAACCCAAGGCAAGCAGCTCGCTTACTTGGCGGTGATGGCTCTTGTCCATGGGGACCACCTCGATCAGGGTGTGGGTCATGTGGGAGAAGCCTCCTTCCTGTGCTCATCCGATAGTACGTGCATTCGAATCTCATAGTGCAGCTTGTCCTTGTGAAAAAGGGAGAGGTACGTTTTTTCAATCAGAACGGTAGGTTTTTGGAGAGAGATGTCGTGTTCGGCCGCATAGGTCTCGTATTCGGTAAGAAAATGCTCAAGATCATCCTCTGTCGCAAGGAAGTGGTAGGACAGATAAGTACCCACTGGAAGGGTGAAGTCAGCCTGTGCTTCTTCAGTTTCTACCGCTATCCAGGCCCTGTCGTCGGTCATCTGCATATAATGGAGATCCGAATCGAAGGTAATATCCTGTCCATCCGCATAGCGAAGCAAAGTGCGAGCATCGAATGGAGTTCCGGTATCGACCTCTGCCAGTATCCGCAAAGGAACGGCCTTCTGTTCCTTTAAATCAAAATGGGGCTTCTCAACCCCCATTTCTTGCTCCTCCGCGAGGACCTTTTCGGTGAAGAGCTCCAGGTCCCGCAGCCGGGCGATCTCGCGGCGGGTTTCCATGAGGGAGGCTTGCAGGAGCCTTCGGTAATCCTTGGGACCATATTGGGAGAGGCAGTCTCGAATGGACGAGACGGACAGCCCCAGCTTTCTCAAGAGCAGAATGTGAGACAAACGATAGATTTGCTCGATCCCGTACATTCGATACTGGTTATCGTCTATATAGGCAGGCAGAAGAATGCCCTTTTCCTCAAAATAGCGAATCTGGTGAACGGACACCTTCATAAGCCGTGCCAGCTCGCTGATGGTGATCTCTTTTTTCATGGTGGCTGCCCCCTGTCTTCGTTCGGTTAATCTTACCATACACCTTAGGTCAGACCTAAGGTCAAGTGGTCGGAAAAGGGGCGAACGATCACACCCCTCCTGACATATTCCATATAGGAACGATGGACGATCGTTAGATGAGCATGGGAGAAGGGAGAGCGAGACAGTTTGGGAATCTATTCAACTGGCCCCATCGGCAATAACCCGGGAGGGAATGGAATCCGCCCAACCAGCCGTGTTACGGTTCTCTTTGACAATCATGATTCCAACGAAAACCTGATTGTAGAAATCCAAGGGTACAATCTGACTAGTGTTCGTACTCTTTATGTAAATGAACTATTTGTCGTGGCTTCCGGACAGGTGGTGGAAAGGGACTACTATGCAAATTTAGACTCATTCGAGTATGTCTTCCTGGTCACCAACGAACCTGCAACCGGCCCTCACATATCCGTGTGGGGCAAAGCGGCGAACGGGACTCTGGTAACCGCTCACCGTGTTTTGGCGAGTGAATTGCTTGGCAATCAGAGCAATTCAGGAGGAGCAACAGGCCCGCCTGGAGCTACTGGAGCTACTGGCGCAACGGGTTCTGCTGGGCCTGCAGGACCTGCCGGAGCCACAGGCCCTGAAGGACCTGCCGGTTTGGCTGGACCCGCTGGAGTGACGGGCGCTACTGGAGCAACGGGTGCAACTGGCGGTGCAACCGGCGTGACTGGAGCGACTGGAGAGACCGGTGTAACAGGTGCGACCGGTGCGACCGGAGCCTCTGGTGAAACGGGTCCGACTGGAGCCACGGGAGCTCCCGGCGAAACAGGTGCAACTGGTGCAACGGGATCCCCAGGCGAAACCGGCGCGACCGGTGTAACGGGAGCCTCTGGTGAAACCGGCCCAACTGGTGCGACAGGTTTTCCTGGCGAAACCGGCCCAACGGGCGCAACAGGAGCCCCTGGTGAAACCGGCCCGACTGGCGCCACGGGAGCTCCCGGCGAAGTCGGCCCGACCGGCGCGACAGGAGCCCCCGGCGAAACCGGCGCGACCGGTGTAACGGGAGCCCCCGGTGAAACCGGTCCGACCGGGGTAACCGGAGCCCCCGGTGAAACCGGCCCAACTGGCGCGACAGGTGCCTCTGGCGAAACCGGCCCGACCGG
>NZ_JBDQQO010000002.1:0-244623 GCF_039888655.1 Gorillibacterium sp. CAU 1737 | reverse complement strand
ACCGGTGTAACGGGAGCCCCCGGTGAAACCGGTCCGACCGGGGTAACCGGAGCCCCCGGTGAAACCGGCCCAACTGGCGCGACAGGTGCCTCTGGCGAAACCGGCCCGACCGGCGTAACCGGAACCCCTGGCGAAACCGGCGCGACCGGCGCGACTGGAGCCCCTGGTGAAACGGGCATAACCGGCGCAACGGGAACCCCCGGTGAAACCGGTGCGACCGGCGTAACGGGAGCCCCCGGTGAAACCGGTCCGACTGGCGCGACAGGAGCCCCCGGCGAAACTGGCCCGACTGGCGCGACAGGAGCCCCTGGCGCAACCGGCGCGACCGGTGTAACGGGAGCCCCCGGTGAAACCGGTCCGACCGGGGTAACCGGAGCCCCCGGTGAAACCGGCCCAACTGGCGCGACAGGTGCCTCTGGCGAAACCGGCCCGACCGGCGTAACCGGAGCCTCTGGTGAAACTGGCCCAACCGGCGTAACAGGAACCCCTGGCGAAACCGGCCCGACCGGAGCAACGGGAGCCTCCGGTGAAACCGGTCCAACTGGCGCAACAGGTGCTTCCGGTGAAACCGGTCCAACTGGCGCGACAGGTGCCTCTGGTGAAACCGGCCCGACCGGAGCGACAGGAGCCCCCGGCGAAACCGGCGCGACCGGTGTAACGGGAGCCCCCGGTGAAACCGGTCCGACCGGGGTAACCGGAGCCCCCGGTGAAACCGGCCCAACTGGCGCCACGGGAACCCCTGGTGAAACTGGCCCGACTGGTGTAACGGGAGCCCCCGGCGAAACCGGCCCGACCGGCGTAACAGGAGCCCCTGGTGAAACTGGCCCGACTGGCGCCACGGGAGCCCCCGGCGAAACCGGCGCGACCGGCGCGACAGGAGCCCCTGGTGAAACCGGCCCGACCGGCGTAACGGGAGCCCCCGGTGAAACCGGTCCGACTGGCGCGACAGGTGCTTCTGGTGAAACCGGCCCGACCGGTGCCACGGGCGCTACCGGCGGAACCGGCCCGACCGGCGTAACGGGAACCCCAGGCGAAACCGGTCCGACCGGCGTAACAGGAGCCCCTGGCGAAACGGGTCCAACTGGCGCCACGGGAACCCCCGGCGAAACCGGCCCAACTGGTGCGACAGGTGCCTCTGGTGAAACCGGCCCAACCGGCGCGACAGGAGCGCCCGGCGAAACCGGCGCGACCGGTGTAACGGGAGATCCTGGCGAAGTCGGCCCAACCGGCGCGACAGGTGCCTCTGGCGAAACCGGTCCGACTGGCGCGACAGGTGCCCCTGGTGAAACCGGCCCGACGGGCGCAACAGGAGCCCCCGGTGAAACCGGCCCAACTGGCGCGACAGGTGCCCCTGGTGAAACCGGCCCAACCGGCGTGACGGGAGCCCCCGGCGAAACCGGTTCGGCTGGCGCCACGGGAGCCCCCGGCGAAACCGGTCCAACTGGCGCCACGGGAACCCCTGGTGAAACCGGCCCTACCGGTGCGACGGGAGCCCCCGGTGAAACTGGCCCGACTGGCGCCACGGGAGCCCCCGGCGAAACCGGCGCCACGGGAGCGACAGGTGCCCCCGGTGAAACTGGCCCGACTGGCGCCACGGGAGCCCCCGGCGAAACCGGTCCAACTGGCGCCACGGGAACCCCCGGCGAAACCGGCCCTACCGGTGCGACGGGAGCCTCCGGTGAAACTGGCCCGACTGGCGCCACGGGAGCCCCCGGCGAAACCGGCCCGGCAGGCGCGACAGGTGCCCCTGGTGAAACCGGCCCGACCGGGGCCACGGGAACCCTTGGCGAAACCGGTCCGACGGGCGCAACAGGAGCCACCGGTGAAACCGGCCCAACTGGCGCCACGGGAGCTCCCGGCGAAACCGGCCCAACCGGCGCGAGTGGAGTCCCAGGTGAAACCGGCCCGACCGGAGCCACAGGCGCTACCGGCGGAACCGGCCCGACCGGTGCAACGGGACTTACCGGATCTACCGGAACATCGTTGCCTTCCTTAACGGCGCTCCACTTTGATAGCCAGACGATTCCAGTCGCTCTTGCCCTTTCGGGTGAAACGACGATTCAAACGTTAAGTGTTCCCGTCACTACAGGGGAGCGTATCAAAATTGATTACAGTGCCCAGGTTGATCTTGTGGTCACCGCAAACTGGAGTATCTCGTATTTCATTCGCTTGAAACGGAATGGTACGGTTCTAAACGAGCAAACCTTGTCCCGTTCAGCCACGAACGCGGGGAATGTCCATTTTCTCTCCTCTAACACTTTCGTGGATACCGTGACTTCAACAGGTACCAATGTGTACACCATCGCAATCGATTTTACTACGGCATCCAATGTAACGAGTTCGCAAGCAGAGGAGAGGAATCTGAACGCCATCACCTTCACGGCATAAAGCTGCAGGAGAGGGTTATCAACAAAAAAGAAGCTCCCATTCTCTTTTTAGAGAAAGGAGCTTCTTTTATTACTTAAATGGCGTTCAGCGCGTTTTCCAAGTCTTGAATTAAATCGTCGGTGTCCTCGATCCCGACAGACAGTCGAATCAGGTTGTCGTGAATGCCCAATTGTTCTCTGGTTTCCTTCGGGATGGAGGCATGGGTCATGACCGCAGGAATTTCTATGAGGCTCTCGACTCCACCCAGGCTTTCCGCCAGGGAGAAGAGCTTCGTTTCCGCCGCAACCTTGACGGCTTCCTCCGAACCGCCTTTCACCAAAAAGCTTAGCATCCCGCCGAAATCGTCCATCTGCCGCTTGGCCACGTCGTGATTCGGATGGGAGGCAAGCCCCGGGTAATAGACCTTTTCCACCTTGGGGTGCTGCTCCAGGAACTCCGCAACCGTGCGGGCATTTCGGCTATGCGCCTGCATCCGAATGGACAACGTCTTCAGTCCCCGGAGGAGAAGGAAGGCGTCATGCGGAGAGAGAATGGCCCCGATGGCATTTTGCAGAAAGCCGATTCGCTCGGAGAGGGGGCCTTTTCCCTTGGTGACGACAACCCCGGCAATGACGTCCGAATGGCCGTTTAAGTACTTCGTAGCGGAATGCACCACGATGTCAAAGCCCAACGTCAACGGGCGCTGAAGATAGGAGGAAGCGAACGTGTTGTCGCATACGCTGATCAGGTTGTGCTTCTTGGCGATGGCCGCGATCTTTTCCAAGTCCACGATCTTGAGCAAAGGGTTCGTAGGTGTTTCTACCCAAATCAGGCGGGTGTTCTCCTTGATGTGGCTTTCCAGTGAGTCCAGGTTGGTTAGGTCGACGTAGGAGATTTCCAGATCGAGGGCATTACGTTTGACCTTGTCGAGCAGACGGAAGGTCCCGCCATACAGGTCGTCCGTGGCGATGATGTGAGACCCTTTTTCCAGAAGATCGAGGATCACGGATTCCGCTGCCAGACCGGATGCGAAAGCAAAGCCGGCTTCGCCCTCCTCCAGAGCCGCTACACAGGATTCCAGCGCCGTCCGGGTTGGATTTCCGCTTCGGGAGTACTCATATCCTTTGTGTTTGCCAGGTGCTTCCTGCACGAAGGTCGAGGTCGCATAGATGGGCGTAATGACTGCGCCTGTTGCGGGATCGGGCTCTTGCCCGGCATGGATTGCTTTGGTGGTGAACCCGTACTTCTTCATAAAAAGCCTCCGTTTATTTCAATTTTCGGCGCAGGTAGTGGATATAATCGGTCTTCGTGATGACCCCGTAGAACGAGGTGCCCTTCGTGACAATGACCAGGTAGCCTTCCTTCAAAATGCGAACAACCTCCGTGAGATCGGCTTCGAAGGGGACGGACACAACATCCTTGGACATGTAGTTCCGAACCGGCTCCTTGAGCAGTCGCTCGTCTCCGTTCTCGACGGCGGTGAGGATATCCCATTCGTCGATGATTCCGACGACCTTCGAATCCTCAAATACGGGAATCTGCGAGATGTCGTACAAGCTCATCTTGGAGTGCGCATTGAGCAGGGAGTCATTCGGTCCTACGGTGATGACGCTTCGCTCCGAGTACTTCCGGGTAATGATCTCGTCGAGCCCCGAAGCTTCCGGCTTTGAGAGCAGGCCGCGGTCCATCATCCAGAAGTCGTTGAACATCTTCGTCAAGTATTTGTTGCCGCTGTCGCAGACGAAGGTAACGATGTTCTTCGCTTCGGTTTGCTCCCGTGCATACTTCACAGCGGCACTGATCAATGTTCCGCTCGAGGAACCGGCGAGGATACCTTCTTTGCGCAGCAAGGTTCTCGCAGCGTCAAAGCTCTCCTGGTCAGTAACGCGATAAGCGTGACGAATGAGAGAATCATCGAATTGCATCGGGATGAAATCTTCTCCGATGCCTTCCACGAGCCAGCTTCCCGCCGGCGGAAGCGGGTTGCCCTCCACATAGTCGACGAGAATCGAACCGTCCGGATCGGCGAGAACCATGTCCAGATCAGGTTTCACCCTTTTAAAATAGTTGGTTAATCCTTTTAGCGTACCCGCTGAGCCTACGCCGACCACGATGGCGTCCACTTGCTGCTCCGTCTGTTCCCAAATCTCCGGTCCAGTTGTCCGTTCATGGGCGAGCGGGTTGGCCGGATTGTTGAACTGGTTGACAAAAAACGAGTTTGGCGTCTCCTTGGCAATTCGTTCTGCGAGGTCCTGGTAGTAGTCGGGGTGGCCTTTCTCCACATCGGAGCGGGTCAAGACGATCTCGACGCCGAGCGCCTTCAGGTGATGAACCTTCTCGGTGCTCATCTTGTCGGGAATGACCAGAATGAGCTTGTAGCCTTTTGTAATGGCTGCGAGCGCCAGGCCAAGGCCTGTATTGCCGGCGGTTGCTTCCACAAGGGTGTATCCGGGCTTGAGCTTGCCTTCCTGTTCCGCCTGTTCAATCATGGACAGGCCGATGCGATCCTTGATGGACCCGCCGGGGTTTTGGTTCTCCAGCTTAAGAAAAAGCCGAGAGGGGCCGATATCAAAGCACTTCACCTCGACGAGCGGGGTGTTGCCGATCAAATCAATGGTTGTTTTCACAAGAACCCTCCATATAATGCTCATAAATACGACTGGTATAGTATGAATACCTGAATTGTAGTACAGGGAATAACCATTGTCAATGTTTGTATGGACAAGGCATAAGGATGAAAACCGAGGGTCTGCCGCATGGCAATGCATCATTAAAATTGCACGCTGAATCCGTTGAAGCGGTGAATTCCTGTCCCGAAGTGAACCAGGTCATGTTCTTTGAGAAAATGGGCAGCTCGTTTCACTTCCTCCAGAAGAGTAGGAGACAGCCCGAGCGTATTATGGGAACCAAATATCCGCGTGACCTCTGGAATACCTGCGATTCTCTCTAATGAACTTACCAAGTCGGTCGGGTTTGTAGAAGGATAGAAGGCATAAACCGGTGTTTGGTCATAGAGGAGATCGCCTGTGAACAGGTACCCGTTCGTTTCATCAAAAAAGCAAAGATGCCCGGGAGAGTGTCCCGGAGTATGCAGAACCTGGAGTGAACGGTCACCCAATTCAATCCGGTCGCCGTCTTCCAGTAATCCGGTAGGCTCGCCTTGATAAGGGGTATAACGAGAGGGATCGAAATCTGGTGGAGTTGGAATGGTAATGTCACGGCTGATATCCCGGCGGATTTGCTCGATGGACAGGCCTTGAATGCCACCCGCTAACCAACTTCGGTCGCCGGCATGAACGTAAATGCGCTCGTATTCACCGTGGCCGCCGATGTGATCCGTGTGAACATGAGTGGTGACCACATCGATTGGCTTATGCGTTAGCTGGTCGGTAATAGGCTTCATCTTACTGATGCCAAGCCCGGTATCGATCAAAACCGCCTTTTCCTTTCCAATCAATAGGAAGGAGTGTACCTTTTCCCAATGACCGTATTCGCTAATGGCGTAGGTGGCTGGATCAAGCGGAGTGATGGTGTACCAAGTATCTTGAATCATCGATAGTCCTCCTTGTAGTAAGAACGTTACTTCTTAATAGAACGTTGTCTCGCATGTCCTTTTAAGAACACTCAAAACGATGAATAACATGTGTCCCGATCTCTTAATGAACCAAGCGATGAACGAACCGTCAGGTAGCGGGCTAGCCATCCGCTCGATTTGATGAGCTGCATCCTTCTTCTTGGTTATCCATTCTAGCAGAATGAGGAAAATCCGTCCCATTTCCTGTGAAGTTCCCACTTTACAATAACCCCCCCGGGGGGATAGAATGGGTGAGAAAGTTTCTCATTTCAAGGGAGCGGGTGGAGCTTTGGAGCGGAGCAATGATATCATTCTCAAAAAGCGGGCCGGTTGGGCAACCGTTTTGCAAAAGTACCATGCAATTCTTATCGCAGCCGCTTGTTTGCTCTTCCTCCTGATCGCATGGATCGCAGGACGGAATGACTGGCAGACGGCGGAACTTCTCTTTTTCCTGCTTGCGTACGGGGTTGGCGGATATCGAAAAGCAATAGAAGGCTTGACTACGTTGGTGAAAGAGAAGGACCTGGATGTCGATCTCCTGATGGTGGTTGCTGCGATTGGAGCTGCCAGCATCGGGTATTGGATGGATGGGGCCATCCTGATCTTCATCTTCTGTTTGAGCGGCGCGTTGGAAGAACGGACCATGGACCGGACCAACCAGGATATTCAGTCGATCCTGAAGCTTCGGCCGGAGGAAGCGGTCGTGTTGAAGGACGGCTCAGAGCGGAAGGTCAGCGTCGATCAGCTGGAAGTTGGAGAGCTCGTACGGGTGCGGCCAGGCGAGCGCATTCCTGCCGACGGGCAGGTGGAGGAGGGGCAATCGGCTGTTGATCAAGCGTCCATCACCGGTGAGTCCATTCCAGTCGAGAAGGGGATCGGGGATGATGTCTTCGCCGGAACGATAAACGGGCAGGGAGCACTCAAGGTAAGGGTGACCAAGCCTGCTTCCGAAACCTTGCTCTCCCGGATTATCCATCTCGTCCAGGAGGCTCAGCAGGAGATGCCGCCGAGCCAGTTGTTCGTCGAACGTTTTGAAGGTTACTACGCCAAGCTCGTGGTTACCGTCGCTCTCTTGCTCATGGCGGTCCCGCCGTTTCTGCTCGACTGGTCCTGGGATAAAACCATCTATCGCGCGATGATCTTCCTCGTGGTCGCTTCTCCCTGTGCGCTCGTATCTTCCATTATGCCGGCCGTCTTATCCGGCATCTCCAATGCTGCACGAAAAGGGGTCTTGTTCAAGGGCGGCGTGCATCTTGAGCAGATGGCAACCTTGAATACCATCGCCTTCGACAAGACCGGCACGCTCACGGAAGGAAAGCCCCGGCTGACGGATCTCGCTCCTTTTCAAGAGTATACGGAAGAGTCGCTCCTGCAGGTGACGGCTACTCTGGAGAACCTGTCGGAGCATCCCATCGCGAGAGCCATCGTCCATGAGGCGAAGGCTAGAGGCTTGAGACTGGGAGAAGCACAAAACCTGACGGCCATTCCCGGGCTTGGAGTCAGGGGAAGTATTGAAGGAGTATCTTATCATGTAGGGAAGATTGAGCTGCTGCAAGAGGCTACTCGGAGTGCGGAAGCGGCCAGCCGAGCCCGCCAGTTGGAGGCAGAAGGGAAGACCGTGGTCTACGTTCAGGCGGAAGAGACACTGATTGGGCTTCTGGCCATTCAAGACATTGTTCGCGCCGATGCCAAGACCGCAGTGGAAGCCCTAAAAGCAATCGGAATGAAAGTCGTCATGCTGACAGGAGATCGTCGGGGCACCGCAGATGCAATCGGGGCTGCTCTTGGGGTGGATGAAGTCTATGCGGAATTGCTTCCCGAAAATAAAGTTAGTGTCATTAAAGATTTATCCCATAAAGGAAAAGTAGCCATGATCGGTGATGGCGTGAACGATGCTCCAGCCTTGGCCGCTTCTTCCGTGGGCATCGCGATGGGGGCTGCGGGGTCGGACGTCGCGTTGGAGACAGCAAACGTCGTCCTGATGGCGGACGATCTTTTGAAGATACCGTTTGCCGTTTCGCTCAGCCGCCGGACCAATCGGGTCATCAAGCAGAACCTGGCCTTCGCCATCGGGGTGGTGGTGCTTCTCGTCTTGTCCAACTTCCTAGGAGGCATCACCCTTCCTTCAGGTGTCGTCGGACATGAAGGAAGCACGCTTCTGGTGATCCTGAGCGGTTTGCGCTTGCTCCGGTAGCTTGCTACAATAGCAGGGATTCCTCGGCGCGTACGCTTCATGAGGGGAAGCTGGATTTATGCGGGGAGGGAACCTGGGTGACGGACGAGCATAACCATGAGCATCAATACCGCAAGGACATCATCAATCGGCTGGCGCGAGTGGAAGGTCATCTTCGATCGGTGAAGGAGATGGCGATCTCGGGCCGGCAATGCCCGGATATTCTTCTGCAGATTGCTGCCGTTCAAAAAGCATTGGATGGAGCGGCGAAGCTGCTCTTGAAGGATCATCTTGAGAATTGTGTGGTGGATGCCGTTCATCACGGGAACGAGAAGAACATCATCGAAGAGCTGAATGCGGCGATTGACAGTTACATCCGATAATGGAATGTTGATAGGGTATACAAAAACCATCCTGCCCCGAGCAAATGCTTGGAGTGGATGGTTTTTTGCGCTTGAAAAATGTGACAAAACTAACTTTCATCGGTTCAATTGTTGTTTACACTTCCATTAGACCATTGCCTAAATAATGGAAGGAGTGAACACCACTTGCAGGTTAGACTAGCTAGCTTATCCGATCTTGCTTCTTTCCTATCGTTTCCAGATGCCTATTCCAAAGCCTATTTCACGGAAGGGACGCCGCCTTGGGAATACTCGATTGAGAAAAGTGAGGAGCAACTCCGATCCCTTCTCCAACAATCCACTGATATCACCGGGATTTATCGAATCGATGACTCTGACAACGGCCAGCTTTTGGCTTATGCCAGAATTCCTTTTTCTTTCCCACGCAGCGGGTTAGCCTATGCTTCCTTCCATGCAGCAGATACTCTTTCCGTGTATGAGTGTTCGGAGGCTCTCCATCATTTTGTACGGTACGCGTTCCTGGAGCTAAACTACAACAAATTGAGTATTCAATTGATAGAGGACAAAGGGACACTTCTGGCTCCGTTCGAGAGAAACGGCTTTGAGCAGGAGGTTTGTTTGCGTGAACACCTCTATCGGAATGGACGTTATGAAACCGTTTATCAGATCGGGCTAACCAAGCAGGATTTTTTATCGGGAAGGCAAAGCAGTCTTTCCCTTGAGAATGCGACCAAATCCATAGATGAAACGGAGTGTACAGCCGAGATTGGGGGGACGCAACCCTATCAATTACTTTTAGTTGGTAAAGAGATCGAGTTAACCGTGGTAACCGAGGAAGATGCAGATCGCTTGTACCGGCTAAACCTGCATTCAGATGGTAAAAACTATTCATCTCTTGCCGCGGCTGCACCTCAGGGGCGAGATGAGCTGGTGAATCTGGCTCACAAGAGAAATGACCTGCTCTTCTTGAACGATACGATTGTCTTTGGAATCAAGAAAAAGAAGGGCGAGCTCATCGGTACCATCTCAGCGAGTTCCATTGACCGTCGTAATCGTAACCTGATGCTGGGGCTATCGATCCTTGACCCTGATGACCGAGGAAAAGGCTATGGAACCGAAGCAATTGAGCGAATGCTCGACTTTGCCTTTTTGGAGCTGAACATGCATCGGGTCTATCTGGGATGCTTTTCCTTTCATTCAAGAGCAGCCAAGCTGTATGAAAAAATAGGGTTCCATCCAGAAGGGATCAATCGTCAGTTTCTCTATCGAAATGGCGCTTACTACGACGAACGGGTCTTTGGTTTGCTAAGAAGAGAGTGGCTTAAGATGAGACAAGAGAGGGGAAATCACCTTCACTCATGCTGAAAATGATTCCTCGACCCCCATCCCTATTCCGTGGACGAATGCAGTTCATTCTCTTGTTGCTCCCGGCCTGCCTTTTCTACTCCCCGCTTGTCAGCGGCACGTGGACTCGCGTGTTATCCTTCGCATTTTGCATCATGCTGAGGATATAGGTGCCAAGGAATGAGGTGTCGTCGTTTTTCCATAGCTCAATTCCCTTGGCGTCTAAGGCTCCCGTATCGATTCGGTCCGTCATCCCCCCGAAATAAAAGGGGTTGAGATCGGCCATCACGCTGGCCATGCTCTTGCGTTCCGCCTCGCTGTACCCGGAGGATTCCAGAGAATGCAACGCTTTGTCATACGAATTCTGATGAAAAAACCCACGAGAATAAGCTTGGAAGCCCAGCAGGTTTGGATCTCGGGATGAAACGGAGCGTGCCCAGCTCTCCACATTGACACTCTCCGTCCGATAATCGACGGTGGCTGGAGAGGCGGTGTATTGAAGGATTCCGAATTGGTGCGGATAGACCGCCATGGCACTGGTTGCAATATCCGTGACATTCTCCTCGGAGCGGATGTCCTGAATGTGAATGTGACCGGATAGGGCGAGGTGAATATCGGCTTCCTTCAGCACCTTCCGAATCTTGTCGGCGTTCGATGCCGTGAAGTCCTCCGACCGGAAATCGCTGTGGTCGAACAGGTTGTGGTGCATGACGGCGACTACGCGGGCACCTGCTTTTTTCGCCGCCTCGCCTTGGGTCTTCATCCAGGTGAGCGTGGCTTCCGACAGCTCCCCGCCTGTTTCGGGATAACCGTATTTCAGATTGTTGGCATAGCGGTTGGAATCCAGCATAAGAAGCCAAAGCTGATCCGATACCTTGGCAAGGTAACTGAGCGAATCCGGTGCCTGCTCGGACGCTTGCTTGTAGCCGTAAGCTCCATAGATGGAGGTAAAGTCCTCCGGCGAGATATAGTCTGTTTTCAACTGCCGGTCGTCCTGGAAGCTTCGCGCCCATGGGTTGGAGATGTCGTGGTTTCCCGGAATGACAAACACACGAATGCCCGCGTCGGTGATAGCGGCAAGCTTCTTGGCGAGTTCCTCATGACTCGCTTTTTCGCCGTTGTTGGTCAAGTCTCCGCTGAGGATGACAGCAGCCGGCTTCGCTTCGATTACTTGGCGAACCCACGCATTCAGCAACTCGTCGGAATAAGGAAGGAGCTTGGAATCGCCATTCTTGACATAGTCTTGGAACGCCTGCCCGTTGTCATGAAGGGCGGGATTCAAATAATGAAGGTCAGTCGCTACATAGAGCTCATAGGAAGAGCCGAGGCGAGGGGGTTCGGAGGTCTGATGCTTAGCAGGGTCAACAGCTGCTCTTTGACAGCCGGCAAGTAGTAGGAGCAATCCCAGCCCCATGGTTACAAGAGTTCGAGATTTCATGATGGAGGCACCGTCTTTCCATAATCTTATTCTTGCGCAAAGGCTGACTTTAGGCAATCAACACACCGAGGAGAACAAAATCCAGCTGCTCCGATCCAGCAGCCATCCGAAGGACAACCTCGTGTACTTCGGGCTGATGGCCATCCATGACCTGTGCGCACACAGGGTTATGCCACCCGTAGAGGCTCATCCCGTTCAGCTTGGCGGCTTCCGCTCCGTCCACCTGAACAGCCAGCTCCCCATAGCCATGCTCTTCGTGGCTTAATTCGTATACGATGAAGAGTTTTGTGCAGCGGGTGGAGAAGGTTAAGCTGCCGCCGGAACCTCTCCGATACCGCCATCCATAGGGGAAGCGCTCGTGGGTTTCGGACGGCTCAAAGCCGTCGGCGGAAGTCACGCTCAGCGTCCGGTGATCGACATACCGGAGATTTTCCAAGGAATTGCCGAAGCCGCAAGGAGCGGGAACGGGGAGCAGCGGCGGCGAGGCTCCTGCGGCCTCGCCAGACCGTCCCGTGCTTGCTGCGGTTTCGTCAAGCAGATGAAGGATGGCATCGGCCAGAAGGCGGTGGCCTTCACTTGTGGGGTGAGCGTGGTCCCATGAATAATCGGACCATTGCATTCCATGCTCCTTGCCATATTCCCAGGCGGATTTCACGCTGACCAGCGGGAGGTCGTAATGCTGAGCGATCTCGGCCATATACGGCTCGCAGGTGTATCCAGACTCAAGACAGGTGCACACGATGATAACGGCCATGGCTTCGTCATGCAACAGCAGCTTGCGGATCAGGCTCTCAAAGCTGTCTGCGCTCGCTTTGTAAAACCCGTTGTTTACCGCAAATTCGACGAACACAGTTGTGGGCGTGCTACGCTCCAGCTCCATGGCGGCACTTGCGAGCCCCATATCCGAATTGTAGCTCGACATCCCCAGGTTCGTCATCTCGATAGGTCCCGGTATGTGAGAACGGCAAGCCTGGGTTACCCGACATGGATAATTGTCATCGGTCAGCAGGCCCTCGGGTGTATAGCCTGACGTGATGGAGCCTCCAAGGAACAAGAAACGGTGCAGCCTCTGGGAGCATTCCTGCATGGCGCGGACTTGATGAAGGAGCCGCGCATTCGTGCGAGGCCAGAGAAGGGAGCGACTCAGCATGCTGCGGTATGTGTGAGCATCCATGGTTAATAGACCCTCCACGTGCCGTTCGAGATCAGCTCCTTGAGAATCTGGCTGTACATCATGGCGGCTTTGGTCAGGTAGCGGTTTTTGCGCTTGATGAGGCAGATGTCATTCTCCACAAAGCGGCTGTTGATGCTGTAATAAAAGGGATGCTGCTTGATATTGCCGTATTTGATGAAGCTGTCGGGAATGAAGGAGATTCCCATACCAGCCAGGATGAACGACATCACGGTATGCAGATTTCGCGTGCGCAAGGAAATGGAGGGCTGAATGTTCGCTTCGGCCAGCAGCTTGGCGGAGAGGCGAGAGATGTTCTCCCCTTGCTCGAAGAGGAGAAAGCTCTCCGTGCGAAATTCGTCCATGCTGCAGTCCGGCGCTTTGAGCAGCCGCAGCGAGTCATGCAGGATGTCATCGGCCGTAATCCGGAAGTCCTGAAGCCGCTCAGTCACCGGATTTTCCTCGGGCACAGCTAGATATAGCTTCTCTCGGGACAGAACTTCAACATGATAGAGGGGATCGTCAAAGGCACCGGAAGCGATGCCGAGATCGATCTCCCCGCTTTGCACGCCGGACAAGACTTCTTCCACGGTCCCTTCGAAGATCGAGATCTCGACGGAGGGGAACTCCTGGTGGAACTGAACGACGCTCTTGGAGAGCAGCGTAGAGCCGCGAAAAGGGGTCGTTCCGATGCGCAGGGTTCCGTATTTCAGGTCCTCAAGGTCCGAGATGCGGTTTTTGAGATTATCGAAGATTGCTTTCGTTTGCAGAGCCGCTTGATGGTAGGCTTCTCCTGCTGCCGTCAGCTTGACGGGGGAGGAGCTTCGGTCGATCAGCTTCGCTCCGACCTGTCCCTCCAGCTTCATGATGAACTGGCTGAAGGACGGCTGGGTAACGTAAAGCTTCTTTGCTGCTTTTGAAAAAGATCGTTCATCCACAAGCGTGAGAAAATAGAGGATTTGTTGTTCCGTCATAGAATCTCCTTGTTTATAGGTGTTCGTTGCATACCGTCGGAGAATTCTTCCTACTCCGGGATGTTCTCATATAGCCTTCTGCTTATAGGTTTTATACTAATATACCAATTGGGTTATGAATCGACAATTTGGTACAGTAAGAATATCTCGACATTTTCATGACACCTTCGGCAAAGGAGTATCAGTTGTGACCAAGAGAGGAATTTTCCTGGGTCTGGTGCTATCTGTCAGCCTTACAGGATGCTCTACCATTGCGAAACAGGGGGAAGGAACCACCATGCAAGCATTTCAAGCAACGAAGGAATACGTAAAGCCCATTGGGCGTACTCATGATCTGGATGGAACAAGGTGGCTTGCCTTGTCCGGAAGCGGAATCGAATTTTCCTTTACCGGCAAGAAAGCCGAGCTGACCATCAAGGGGGATCAGATTGCAACCGGTTCCACGAATCAGGCGAGGATTGGCATCTACGTCAATGGGGAACGCGTCGTTGACGACCAACTGACGGAGCCTTTGAAAACGTATACAGCCTTTGAAAGCGACACGGTGCAGGATGTGACCGTTACGGTTGTGAAGCTGTCGGAAGCCGCTATGTCAACGGTTGGCATTCAAGAGATTCGCGTAGATGCCAAGGGAGAAATCCAACCCACCGCTGCTAAGGCACGCAAGATCGAAATCATTGGCGACTCGATTACCTGCGGCTATGGAGTAGATGATGAGAGCGAAAACAACTCCTTCTCTACGGCGACGGAGGATGTGACGAAGGGCTACGCCTACTTGACGGCCCAGGCGCTGGGTACAGATGTAAATATCGTCTCCTACAGCGGATATGGCATCATCTCCGGCTATACGACATCGGATGAAAAGCTGACGACGCAGCTCGTTCCCCCCTATTACGAGAAAGTTGCCTACTCGGTTGGCAAGTTTGACGGAACGATCAAACCGGAGACCCTCGATTGGGATTTCCAAGCGTACACTCCCGACCTTGTGGTGATTAACTTGGGGACGAACGACGATTCCTACACCCAAGAGGTGGGAGAGCGGCAAGCAGAATACGCCAGGGAATACGTAGAATTTCTGAAACAGGTGAGGGCTCGAAACCCGCAGGCGATGATTCTGTGTACACTCGGCATTATGGGTGACCGACTGTTTCCTTTCGTCGAGCAAGCCGTGGCGAACTATTCAGAGCAGACGGGCGATACCCGCATCAGCAGCATGAAATTTGACGTACAGCTCGCCTCTGATGGGTACGGAGCCGATTGGCATCCGTCGAAGATCACGCAGGTCAAGGCAGCCGAGAAGCTGACCGCTGCGATCAAGGAGCTCATGAACTGGTAAGGAAGCAGCGCCACGTGAACGAGGAGGTCCCCCAACATGACAATTCCTAAGAAATTTCTGCTGGCCGCATTGGCCGTTACCCTGATACAAACAACGGGATGCTCCAGCAAGGGGGAGCCGGCGGCTGAACCGACGGCTTCCCTTCAACCCCAAGCCACTCAAGTGACAGAAACGGAGAGCACCATGACCCCGGCTCAATCGCAGCAGCCAGATCCAACCCCATCCGCCAGCGCAGCCTTGAAGGCGGACAAGAACGCGATGATGGAACGTTCTCTCATCAGCACGGGGAACACCTACCGGATGAAGAGAGTGATCGAGCAGGCCAAAAGCGGCAAGGACGTAACCGTTGCCTACCTGGGCGGTTCGATCACGGAAGGCTTCAACAGCTTGGAGCATTCCTATGCGAAGCAATCCTTTCAGTATTTTGCCGATTATTACGGGACTGGAAGCAATGTGAAGTATGTTAATGCCGGGATGGCGGGTACGCCTTCAACGCTCGGATTAATCCGGGTAGACCGAGATGTCCTGGACCATGAACCCGATGTTGTTTTCGTCGAGTTTGCTGTAAACGATTCCACTGACGCACAAAGCTTGACGGCCTACGAAAGCCTCGTGCGTCGCCTCATGAACAGCAAGAAGCAGCCAGCTGTCGTGCTGGTGTTTACCCTGACAGAGACGGGGTATTCGGTCCAGAACGAGATGGAGACGATCGGAAGCCACTACGGACTTCCCATGATCAGCGTCAAGAATGCGATTCAATCGGAGCTGCAGGCCGGCACCATGACATGGAAGGATTACTCGGACGATACAGTACATCCGGACCGCAACGGCCATACGTTGATCGCCGATATGATCCAACACTACTACACGGTACTCGAAGGCAAGCCGAAGGATTCGGAGGCGAAGCTTCCCGATGCAACGGTGTACGGCAAGGATTTTGAGGGCATGGTCATGCTGGATGCCGAATCCTTCAAGCCCGATTCCTTGGGAACCTTTGACCCGGAACCGACGATTAAGCAATTTCCGACGGGATGGAGCAATCGCTCAGCGGGGGGAAACCAAAGCTTCTCCTTTGATGTAACGGCAAGCAGCCTGTTTATCGTCATTCGAGAAAATAATGATCCTTCGCTCGGAGCCGCCGTTGTACTGGTGGATGGAGAAGCGAAGCTGGCCCTTGACGGGAACAATTCGAGCGGCTGGAACAACCCCACAGCCAAGCTTGTATTCCGGGATAGCAAGGTTAAGAAGCATCACATTGAAGTCAAGATGGGGATCGGATCGGAGCAAAAGGAATTCTCCATTCTGGCCTTTGGCGTTGTGAAATAGACGGGAAGCAGACCCTGAATGCTGCTGGAGCACGAGGATGACAGGCTCCAAGAGAGGGCGAAAAACATGAACAATCGAATCAAACGATTTGCAAGCGCATTCCTGGCTATCAGTCTGGTTGTAGGGCTGCTTATCCCCGCACTGGGAGGAGCATCTATTGCCCAAGCGGAACCGGCAAACCCATTGCAAAAAACGGTTGAAGCCATGGAGCCCGGCTGGAACCTTGGCAACACCTTCGAGGCAAGCGGAGATGAAACCTCCTGGGGGAATCCAACGGTTACCAAGGAGCAGATCCAGGCCATTAAGGATCAAGGCTACCGTACGATTCGGATTCCGGTGACCTGGAACCATCGATTGGGGGAAGGTCCAAACTATGAGATCCAACCGGAGTTCCTTTCACGCATTCACGAGGTTGTAGACTGGTCGCTCGATTCCGGGCTTACGGTTATTCTTAATATCCATCATGATTCCCATTGGATGATGAATATGGAGAACGAGCGCGATACGGTGATGATCAAGTACACCGCGCTCTGGAAGCAGATTGCGACATCCTTTAAGGATTATCCCCATACGCTTTTCTTCGAAGCGGTAAACGAACCTCGATTCTCGGAGGATTGGAACGAGGACAGGCCCGTTTATTTCGAAATGGTTGACCAACTGAACAGCACCTTTCACAAGATTGTCCGCGAGAGCGGAGGGAACAACAAAACCCGTCCTCTTGTCATGGAAGGGGTAACGGCAAGCCACTCCCAGGCGAGGCTGGATGAGCTCTACAAAACCATCACCAAGCTGAACGATCCGAATGTGATCGCAACCATCCATTATTACGGCCTCTATACGTTCAGTGTAAATGCGGCAGGAGCAACAACATTTGATGATGCTGCGAAAAAGGACATCACGGACACGTTCGATCGGACCTATGAAACCTTTGTCGCCCGCGGCATACCGGTCATTATCGGCGAGTTCGGACTCCTCGGCTTTGATAAGAGCGTAGAGACCTTAGAGTATGGAGAAATTCTGAAATACTTCGAATACGTAACTCATTACGCCCATGAGAAAAAGATGCCAACCATCCTTTGGGACAACGGGCAGCATTTTGACCGCACCAACCTCACCTGGAAGAATCCGGCCTTCCACGAGGTCATGAAGGCATCCCTTAACGGACGCTCCTCCAATTCGCAATCGGATTCGATCTACCTCCGGCAGGGGGATGAGCTCCAGGATGTGACGATTCCGATGAATCTGAATGGCAACACATTGAAGGAGATCAAAGCAGGGGATCGGGTTC
Organism: Gorillibacterium sp. CAU 1737; assembly: GCF_039888655.1. NCBI lineage: Bacteria > Bacillati > Bacillota > Bacilli > Caryophanales > Paenibacillaceae > Gorillibacterium > Gorillibacterium sp. CAU 1737. The sequence continues at coordinate 227,270 of NZ_JBDQQO010000002.1, read as the reverse complement.
TTGCAGCCGGCACGGATTATGTCCTGGATGGGGAACAGTTGACGCTCAAGAAGGAGCTGTTGCGCTCTCTCTTGACGGATCAATTGGGCACGAACGCGACGCTGGCCTTAACCTTTTCCTACGGGGCTGGGTGGAACGTTCATCTGATCCAGTACACCACTGCAACCACCCGCAACGTGGAGGGGGGCTCGCGTGACTTGTTCATCATTCCGGTCAAGTTCAACGGCGACCGCCTGGAGAAGATCGAAGCCACGTATGCAGCGGGTGGGAACGCCGGTCCGGACAGCTGGACCCCCTTCCTGGAATTCGGCAAGTCGTTCCAGCCCGAGTACGAAAACAACTTGATCACGCTAACCAAGCCTTTCCTCGAGCAACTGAAGGATGGAGATGTCCAGTTCAAGCTCTACTTCTGGAGCGGAGCTACGCTCGAATACAAGATGACGGTAGCCGGCGATTTAATTAACGGGTTTTCACCGGAAATGGAAGCAGCCGCAACAGCTAGCCCTGCTGCAACAGCGACGGCTAGTCCGACGGACGCGGCCTCTCCCACGGTCCAACCGGATTCCACAGACAAGGAAGAGGGAAATCAAGCGTTAATCTATTGGATCAGCGGCGCTGTTCTGGCCCTTATCGTCCTGTCAGCAGGCGTAGTCCTGTACCGGAAGAAGAACCGTAAATAGCTTGTTTTGTAAAAGCGAGACGCTCCAGTCAAGGGGCGTCTTTTTTGTGGATATAGGTTTGCTGAGCAACAAAGGCAATGAATGCAAGGTTGGTTGATCCCATCTCGGGATTGACAGGAAGTTCCTCTAGCGCTATTCTAATTTCGAAAGGTAACTTGCAGTTTACTTTATTAACTCTTAGTTTCGGATGCAAGAGGGGGAGCAGGATGGATTCGCTGTCACGTAAGGAGAGGGAGAAGCTCAATCGCCGGGCAGAGATTATTAATGCGGCGGAACGGGTCTTTTTCCAAAAAGGATACGAAACTGCCACCATGGATGATCTCGCCAAAGAAGCCGAGTTCAGCAAGAAAACGCTGTACGTCTACTTTTCAAGCAAGGAGCAAATTCGGTTCGAGATCATGCTGAGGGGATACAAGCTGCTGCTCGACATGCTGGAAGCGGATGACCCGGATCCCTCACCGAATGCTGTCGAGCAGCTCCGCCAAATGGGGGAGAGGCTGTTCGCATTCAGCAACCAGCATGCTTCCTACTTCGAGCTCATCATTCACTATGAAAACGGGGAACGGGATTTCGATCATGGTGTACCCGAACAATCGCGCGATGAGAGCTACGAGTTGGGAGAAAAGGTGTTGGGCCACCTGGTCGAGCATCTACGCAATGGGCAGGAGCAGGGAAGCATCCGCCGTGATCTTGAGCCATTAAATATAGCGCTCACGTTGTGGGCTTCCATTCTAGGCATCTTTAAAACGGCGAAGGTAAAGCGCAGGTACCTGCTGCATTATCACCGCGTGGAGACGGAGGCTTTTCTAGCAAGTTCGTATGATTTGCTGCTCTCTGCCCTTCAACCGGGTCTTGGAGGAGAGCAGGGATGAAACCATCGGCGAGGAAGCGAAAATGGAGAATGATGGGGATCACGGGACTTGTTTTGATTCTAATGGGGGTCTGCCTGCTGCTTGGAGCTAGCGGGTTCGGCTCGTCTGCAGCTTATCTCGAGCCTTGGAACAAAAAGTATGCCACCCGGTTCGAGGATCCTCGGCTTCAGCTTGTCGCCCACGGAATTCTAGCCGCGAGCTCGCACAACATGCAGCCATGGAGGGTGAAGCTGGATCCGAGGGACGCGTCTGTCTTTTACCTGTATGCGGATGAAACTCGAACGACACCTGAGGTTGACCCCTACGCTCGCCAGCTTCTCGTATCGCAGGGGGTCTTTCTCGAGTATGTTCGGGTAGCGGGGGACTCGCTCGGCTTGCGAGTTTCCCTTTCGCTTTTTCCAGATGGAGACTATGACGAAACGAAGCTTGCCTCCAGCATGAAGGACAAACCGGTGGCTCGCATTGAAATCCGCAAGGGTCAGCCCGCTGACAATCCTCTTTATTCTTCGTTGTTCCTGCCTGATACCAACCGGGCACCCTACCAACCAACCGCCATAACCGACAACCAGGTTCAAGCACTGGAAGAGGCGGGGGAAGGAGAAGGGATATCCGTTCACATCTATCAGGACGAGGAAGCCTTGCAGAACTTGGGTCGTTATGCGTTGGAGGGGGTTCAGGTGGAAACCGGTGTTGAGCGAATCAACCAGGAGGCGTCTCGTCTCTTTCGGGCAAATGAGCGGCAGAAGAACAAGGAGCGGTACGGCTTTTCTTTTGAAGGACAGGGAACTTCGGGGGTTACGAAGCACATGCTGCAAGGGCTGGTTACCTTGTTCCCCTCCATGAACAACGAGAAAGTCTCCGCGAAGCTGACGATGAAATCCACGAAGAAAGCTGTTGCCGCCACTACAGCTTATGTGATGATTCGCTCGGCATCGAATAGTCGAGTGGAGCAGGTGGAGGCAGGCATGAGCTATGCTCGGGTTCTCTTGACTGCTCATAGCATGGGTCTTGTCATGCAGCCTGTGAGCCAGGTGCTCGAGGAGTATCCCGAGATGGCGGAACTGCATCAGGCTGTTCACCAGGACTATACAAACGGACAGGGGGAGACCCTTCAGCTGTTTGTGCGTCTTGGGCTTCCGACAACCCCCGCGTTCCGCACGATGAGAAGGGATGCAATGGATTTACTAATCCAGTAAACTACATAGGAACAACCAACCAGAGGAGCCATCTGCCATGACCATGACCGAAAAAGAAAAAGCTCAACGCGGCTTGCTGTACGACAATAACAACGACAAGCAATTGGTGGAGGAACGGCTGGATGCCAAAGAACTGTGTTATGACTACAACCAGCTTCGCCCGAGAATGCTCGCCGAGCGGGAAGCACTCATTCGGGAGCTCTTTGCCCGCACCGGCAAGCGATTCTTGATTGAGCAGCCTTTCTATTGCGATCAGGGGTATAACATTGAGATCGGAGAAGAGTTCTTCTGCAATCACAACACCGTCATGCTGGACGCTGCCAACATCACGTTTGGGAATCATGTGTTTATCGCCCCCAATTGCGGCTTCTATACCGCCGGACATCCCCTGGACGTAGAGCAGCGCAATGAGGGCTTGGAGATCGCCCTGCCGATTACCGTTGGCAACAACGTCTGGATCGGGGGAGGCGTGTCCGTTCTTCCGGGAGTAACGATCGGAGATAACACCGTCATTGGTGCGGGCAGTGTAGTGACAAAGGATATTCCTTCGGGAGTGATTGCAGCTGGCAATCCTTGTCGGGTTATGCGTGAGATAACCGAAGCGGACAGGGACAAGTATCCGCGAGCTTAACGCATACCCAGCCATGAAAAAAACCGCCATAAGGCGGTTTTTTCTTTTACAGCCAAGTCGTTGTTCCTAATACTCTCCGAGCGTGCCTTCAAACCTTATTGTATGGTCAGCTTTAAGAGGTTGATTTCCTTTCAAACTATGCTACAATATTACGGTAAAACTATAATCTTTTATTATACCACACACCAAGAGAAAAGTCAAGTAATATTTTTAGTTATAAGGGAAAGGGTTGGGTGCTTCTTAAACATGTCGAAGAGGAGGGAATACCGTGCATTTTCTGAGCTTGTTTGCCTCGCTTCAAGGATCCGTGCAGCAACATGACTTGATGGAGGTACTGGAGTTGAATGAGAAGACCCGACTGTATGGGCTGGTTTTAACCCCGAACGAGGTCCAACAGCTTCTGGTTGCAAGAACACAAGTTCTGTCCAGCTACGGAAGGGTAGAATTGAGCATCGAAATAACGAAGGACCTCATTGAGTTGTTCTCAGCCTCACCCTTTCTTGAACAAGAGGATTACCTGGATACCCTGAATGACCTGCATGAGGTGTTCTATTGCTTGAAAAATGAGACCGAGGACAAAATCAGCGACCGAATGCTCCTGCAGATGATGAAAGAACGGTATGAAGAAGATTGCGGTGGTTCCATGGACTTGTTGAAGAGCCGGCTGGAGGAATATGCCGAACAATTTCGAAGAGACTTACCGTCGTGGGAGGAAGGGGAAGAGGACGAGTGGAAGCTGAACCTCTAACGAATCGCAAGCTGTCGGTTCAAGGCGGGATAAGCAAATCACGGCTACAGCGAAATGTTTACACGCTCTCCTTGTTAAGGGAAGCCTTGCAGGCGGGGGCGATGACAAGCCGGGAGGTCGCCCAGATCCAGAGTGACTTCATGGTTGTTCTTCAGCAACTGATCCCCAAGTACACCCGGGGAGAAAGTACATCGATAACCACGGAAGCAGCAGAAAGCTTGATGACCTCCATCCTGTACGCGGCGGATGCCTATTTATTCAGCCTGGTAGAGCCAGAGAGAGCCGTCGAGGAACTGAAAACGTTGGGTGCTTCACTGGTTTATGAACGAGGTGTTATTGTAGTAGCCCAATGCCTGGAAGAGACGAAGCAGCTCTATAAGGAGATCCGGGCAACCAGGCTGGATGTACCGATTGAGGCTTACCAGTTGACCATCGAGGAAGCGCTGCCTGTTTTTCTGCGAAAATATGGCGTCCTCTTCGAAGCGCACAACACGATGGCCAGCATCGATTACCCGTTGGCTGTTGATGATATGAAGCTTCAAGGGGTTTTCTATATGAAGCAGTACATGGAACGGTTGAAGCTGGAGACGGATTTTTGTGCCGGGTACGATCTGGATGACCTATTGGATTTGCTGGTGCACTATGGGCAAGAATGCCGATTTGATTACCGGAAAGAGCTCTTGAATCTCTTCGAACTGGTTTTGAATCAGGCGATCTTCTCGGTTCTGTCCGGTGGAAGCGCCACATCAATCCGCATCTCCGAAGGGCAATTCCAGCAGCTGGATCAACGATTCCGCTCCTGTGACAAGACGCAGATCCGTGCGGCCATCTCGGATGCAATGATCAAGCTGCGGCAGGAGCTTGGGCTTCCCCCTCAAACCCAGGAGTACCTGGAGTGGTGTTTGGAGGATCTCGTGCAGCGGGTGGCGAATGCCGCAAAGACGAACAGCCTTCGGGCGATCATTCTTAGCCAGAGAGAAGTCGAAGAGAAGAAATCGATCCTCCTCTCCTATAACGTGGAAGACCGAATGAGCGATCTCCAATTGAGAAGAGTGCTGCACGAGATAAGGATGGAGGAAAGTCCGGAGAATAAAGTTAGAATCATCCTTGCTCGAATTCGATCCTTCCATGATTTTCTCGATCTGTTGGATTCAGATAGCTTGTATGGCGAGGAATACAACGGCCTGTTCCATGCGTTTGGAGAGATGGAGTTGGCCATTTTGGCGAAGATTGTCTTTTCCGAGGAGCTGCGTGAGGGATTTGTTCAGATCGACGCTCGTTTGGTTGAGCACAAGGAATATCCAAGGGAGTGGCAGCAAGCATTCGCTCATTGCCTTCAAGGGATGGAGGAAGAGAAGGTGGTAGCCATTCGCCGCCTTATGGATCAGATCAAGGATGAGGGTTAGCAAAATAAGGGTGCGAGCCGCAACTTTTCCTCCCGAACATCAGTCTAGTTTATACAAGGAAATGGGAGGGGGAGGGTCGTCATGACTCGATCCAGAAAACGGCGGGTTCTTATCACCGCCATGCTCGGACTAGCTGTGGTGGTACTTGCGGGCGGGGAATCGTTGCCCGAGGCGAAAGCGAAGGGACTGCAAGCAAGCTCAATTGCTAACACTGCTATCGTTGAAGCTGCCAAGAAGGAAACCAAGGAAGAGATCGCAGCGATTTGGGCGAATGCACTAAAAACGCGGGATGGGAAACCGAGATTTGAACGGATGTCCGAAAGCGCCAAGGATAAATTCATACAGGAACAGATCGCTCGGAGCGGGGAGGATTGGAATTTCGTCATCGGAGTGTCCAGTCCCTGGGTGGTAGAGTACGAGGTCGAAATCAGCGGCATGACAGCTGCGATTACCTATCGAACGCAAACCAGTGAACCGGCCGCTTACGAAACCCGTGAAACCCTGACCTTTGCCGAGACGGAGCATGGCGTGGTTGTCGACGATTACCAAACGGAGTTTGAAGACGTCCCAGTAAAGTGATGAGGTGAGTGGTTAGGTGAGGGAGGAAGTGGAGGACTTTTTCTTCGGTCATGCGAATTTACGGGACACCTATGACACCGTTCATCATGTGAGAGCAGCGCATGAGTTGGCCAGAGGCAAGGGAGTTAAAGTAGGGGTGATCGATTGGTTGTTTGCCCTTGAGAAACACCCGCATTTGTACAAGCAAGGGGTTTCCTTCACCAGAGTTTCAGATCACCTGCATCAAGAAGAGGGTCATGGCCTTTGGATGGCCGCCGTCTTGAACGAAATCGCTCCCGAATGTGAGATTTATGCCATCAATGCCGTCCTCTATGAGGATGGAATTTCGTTCGAGGATCAGCAGGCGAGAAGAAGCCAGCACCTGGTTCATGCGATTGATTGGGCGATCCAGAATCAACTCGATATTCTAACGTATTCCCATGCTAGGATTCCAGATGAGTTCAAACCATATGTTTATCCTGCAATGGAGAGAGCTCACGAACAGGGAATCCTCATGACGTTCATTCATAACGATCACTCTCACAATCTTTGGCCCTATGCTTGTTATCCCTACAAACCCGAGCAAGGCTTTCAAAGAGAGCCGGATGTGAATATCTTTCATTTTGATTACAATATTCTTCTGCCCAGAACCTATCAACGGTATCGAGAGGCAGTCGACAAAGGAGAACCGATTAGAAGCGGCAATGATCTACCGTATTTTTCCTTCTCCTCGATGTCTCCGGTTCTAGCTGGATTTGCCGCTCTTCTGAAGAGTGCAGACTCCCGTTTGACAACAACTTCAATCAAGTCTCTTCTCGAAGAAACGAGTTATTCCATTACAGCGACGCGGCCCAATTGGTATGAATTGAACCCGTGTCCAAGGGTCGTCGATATACGAAGAGCACTTGAGTATGTACGGAGTTAAAATAGCCGTTCTCCACCTGATTCGGATGAAAATCCGGAAGAGGGGAGAACGGTTTTTTTTGTGGATCCTCAACTTGGATGGAAAGGACACTTGCCATTTTTCGGTGAGTATGATACGTTGATGATGGAAAGGTTGCTTTCCATTTTGCATAAGGTGAGGGATGGAATGAAGAACCGACTTGAGGAAATTCGCAAGCAGCGTGGGATTCGGCAAGAGGAGCTGGCTTCTGCTCTGGAGGTATCCCGACAGACCATTGGGTCACTTGAGAACGGAAGATACAATCCGTCTATCCTGCTTGCGTTTAAGCTAGCCCGGTATTTCGAGATGAGCATCGAAGACATTTTCATTTATGAGGAGGGTCACGAATGAGGAAGGGAATTGCCTTTTATCTGGTTGCGATGCTCATCGGCATTTGCTGTTTGGCTGCGAATTTCGTGTTTGTGGGGGACGATGACAAAGCCTTGGGCGGTGTACTCATAGGGGTAGGCGCCGGCTTGATTGGAATGAGTGTGTCGGGGTTCATCATGAAACGAATGGAATACAAGCATCCCGAGCTGGAAAAGCAAAATGTAATCGAGTTTCAGGACGAACGGAATACGATGATCCGAAATCGGGCGAAGGCCAAGGCTGGGGATATTACACAGTGGCTTATCATGGTGATCGCCTACCTGACCATCCTTCTTTCCCTGCCGTTGTGGGTAACATTGGCTGTTGTTGCCGTATTTGCCTTCTACAATGCCTGCGGTTTCTACCTGATGGGAAAATATCAGAAGGAGATGTAACGAGCCAAACTTTCAATCGGATGGAGGAGGCTCTCGTGGCTTATGTACCGCTTTGATCATGTCAATAACGAGACAGTCTGATGATTCCTTGAATAGGAGTCTATTAGACTGTTTTTTCATTTGACTTCGAGTGTACTTTAAGGTTTATGCTAGCAGGAGAGAGGAGAGGAAGAACGTGGAATGGATCGACCAGCAAAAACTAACAGGAGAACGCGCTCTTTTTAAAAGCAGGGACCTGGTGATTACGAATTCCGTCTTTGCGGATGGCGAGTCCCCGCTGAAGGAAAGCCGGGATATCTCCATCGACAATAGCATATTCAAGTGGAAATATCCGCTGTGGTACAGCGAATGCATTCAAATTCGAAACAGCACCCTTATGGATACCGCCCGCTCGGGAATCTGGTATACGCATCATATCTCGGTTCATGACAGCATTATCGAGGCTCCGAAGACCTTTCGCCGCGCCAGCGATATCCATCTAACTCATGTGGACATGCCCAATGCCCAAGAAACCCTTTGGAACTGTAGGGAGATTGAGTTGAAGCAGGTGACCGCTAAAGGCGATTACTTTGCGATGAACAGCGAGAACATTCGAATCGATGGACTCACTCTGGTAGGGAACTATGCCTTTGACGGAGCGAGGAATGTGGACATTCGGAACGCCAAGCTGATTTCAAAGGACGCCTTCTGGAACTGTGAGAATGTCGTTGTCTCCGATTCGCATATCATTGGCGAATACCTTGGCTGGAATTCAAAAAATGTCACCTTCCGCAACTGTACCATCGAAAGCAACCAGGGGATGTGCTACATGGAGAATCTTGTGATCCAAAACGGGGTCATCTTGAATACGGACTTAGCCTTCGAATATTCAACGATCGATGTGGAGGCCGCATCCCGAATCGATAGTGTAAAAAATCCGCAAGCCGGCAAGATTAAAGCCAAGGGCATTGGCGAAATCCTTCAGGACGACAAGGATCTCGTCCATGCGAACACGAACTATGAAGTGGGACAAGGTTTCGGTTCCCGGGAAAGCAGGTGTTCTTGTTGAGCTTTGATTTTGATAAAATGACAAACCGATTCGATACGAACTCATACAAATGGGACGTCGGCTTGGAAGAGCTTCCGTTGTGGGTGGCCGACATGGACTTTGAAACGGCTCCGCCTATCGCAGAAGCCATCCGCAAGAGAGCTGAGCACCGGATATATGGGTACAACCGCATACCGGATACCTATTATCAAGCGGTAGCCGAGTGGTGGAGACAGCGGCATCATTTTAACGTCGATCCAAAGTGGGTGCTGTTCTGCACGGGCGTGGTACCCGCGATTTCCTCCATTGTCCGCAAGATCACGGAGCCGGGAGACCAGGTGCTGGTTCTTACTCCGGTTTACAATATCTTTTTCAACTCCATCGTGAACAACGGGCGAACCCCTCTTGTGAGCGAGCTGATCTATCAGAATCATCAATACGAGATTGATTATGAGGACCTGGAGCAAAAACTGGCTGACCCTTCCACCACGCTCATGATCTTCTGCAACCCGCACAATCCCATAGGCATGGTTTGGGATCGTTACACGCTGGAGAGAGTGGGGAACCTCTGTCTGAAGCATGGAGTCGTGATCCTGTCGGATGAAATCCATTGTGACTTAACGCATCCGGATAAGACCTATACCCCCTTTGCGTCGATATCCAAGGAGATTGCTCAGCACAGCATCACCTGCGTGGCTCCAACCAAAACCTTTAACCTGGCGGGACTCCAAACGTCGAGCATTATCGTCCCTAACGCGGAGCTGAGAAGCCGGGTGAATCGCGGCATCAATACGGATGAGGTGGCCGAGCCGAATGCCTTCGCGATTGATGCGGCCATTGCTGCCTTTACCGAGGGCGGTCCTTGGCTTAACGCTTTACTGGCTTATCTCATGGAGAACAAACGGTTGATTGAATCCTTCGTCGCAGGCTCGCTTCCCGAAGTTCAGGTCATTGCCTCGGACGCAACGTACCTGGCGTGGCTTGACTGCGGAGCCGTAACAAAGGATGCGAAGCTCTTGGCTGCGTTCATCCGAAAGGAGACGGGGTTGTTCGTAAGCGAGGGCTCTGTCTATCGGGGGAATGGAGGCCATTTCCTTCGATTGAATTATGCATGTCCGAGAGAACGGCTGGAGGATGGCTTACAGCGCTTGAAGAAGGGGATCGACGCGTTTCCTCGCTCGTAGGGAGGCTTTCTTGATTAAGCATCCCGCTTCTGAGTACAATAGCAGTATTCCAAGTTGTGGGGGAGAGCTGCTTATGATCAACCGAATCGGTCAAGTGATGCTGTACGTGAACGATCAAGAACAGGCTATCCGGTTCTGGACGGAAAAAGTCGGCTTTGTCGTCAAATCGGAGCAGGACAATGGACAAGGCTTGCGTTGGATTGAAATCGCTCCGACGGAAGCCTCGGAGACCTCGTTTGTTCTGCATAACAAGCCGCTCATCGCCCAGATGCAGCCGGAATTGAATTTGGGGACGCCCTCGATTCTGTTGTTTACAGAGGATATCGACAGGGAATATCAAGCCTTCAAAGAGAAGGGCGTCAAGGTCGGGGAATTGGTGGACATGCCGGAAGGCCGAGTGTTCAATTTTGCGGATGCGGAGGACAACTACTTCGCTATTCTGGAAAAGAAATAACGAGGCTTAAGCCGCTTTCCCTGGAAACCTAATGAGAAAGCGGCCTGCAGCACTTGTCCGATTTGGCCATTGCCTCATTCATTAAGGCGATGGAGCGTAGAACCATGTCTCGTTCCTCTTCACTCATGGTAGAGAACACATCGTTCAGGAAATCGGTCATCTGCTTGTCGATGGAAGCCGCAATGCAAGCGCCTCGTTCCGTTAAGGATAACGTATAGACCCTGCGATCCGATGGATCCGGGGTCTTTTTCATCAAATTCATCTTGACGAGGGATTGGACTTGTCGGCTGAATGTCGTAATGTCTGTTCCCAATATCCCGGCAATGAGCTGCATGGAAGGGTGATGCTGTCGGTTCACCTCATAGAGAATATGGCTCTGGACGAGCGAGATATCGCAACCGCATTCGGTACAGCAGAATTTGTTTAGCAGGCCGAAACGGCGGGTCATGATCTGAAAAAGCTCACGTGCATTTTCCATAGACGGGCCACCTCCACTGTTAGGGTACCACCAATACTTGCAACATGCAAGTAAATGATGTATAACAGTAATAGTTGCAGTATACAACTATCAAGTGAAGGATGGGGTATCGTATGGCAAGGCTCGACCGGGATGTCGTTCGAAAGGTGATTCAGCAGGTGGGAGCGCAGGAGCTGTTCAAGGGAAAGTTTGGGTTGGAAATTGAGCACGCAAGGATTGATCGGAAGGGCCGGCTTGCCATGACCCCTCACCCTGCTGCATTTGGCAGCAAGACGAGCAATCCTTATATCCAAACGGATTTTTCGGAGAGTCAGATCGAGCTCATTACACCTGCTTTTGCCAGCATAGACGAAACACATCACTTCCTGGAGGCTCTGCAAGACATCGTTACCGAAGAGCTGGAGAAGCAAGGAGAATGGCTCTGGCCCAGCAGCAACCCGCCGATTCTCCCGGATGAGCCGGATATCCCGATCGCAAGGATGAACGATGCCGTTCAGGACCAATACCGACGTCAATTGGCAGTGAAATACGGCCGCAAAAGGCAGCTGTTAAGCGGCATCCATTATAACTTCTCTTTCGACGAAGGGCTAATGAAGAAGCTGCTTCCAGTTTTAAGTCCGAATGAGAATGCAAAAGACTTTTCAAATTCGGTCTACTTGAAGCTTGCACGCAATCTCTTGAAATACCGCTGGCTTCTGGTCTATCTGACTGGCGCCAGCCCGGTCTTTGACAAGACGTACATCGAACAATGTGTGGCCGCGGGTCTTACTCATGATGAGAAGAGCTATTCGTTCCCGCATCTGAACTCGCTTCGCAACAGTCCGTGCGGGTACCGCAACGAGAAGCCTCTCTATGTCTCGTTCGAATCCGTAGAGGATTACGTTCGTGACCTGGGTCGGTTGATTGATGAGCACACGCTGTCCAGCGTAAAGGAATTTTACAGTCCGGTTCGCTTAAAGGCTGGAGGGAGCGAGCAGCCCATGCAGCAACTGCTGGAGGGGGGGATCGCTTATTTGGAGCTTCGCTTTCTGGATCTAAGCCCGCTTGAGAAGAGTGGGATCAGCAAAGAAACGATGAAGCTCATCCACCTGTTCCTTCTCTTCATGCTGCTGAAGGTGGATGAACCGTTTGGGATTGAGGAGCAGGCTCAAGCACAGGCCAATCACGACCGGATGATAGCCGAAGGGCTCGATGCAATTCTTCATGGTGAAGGCGAGGCGGTCACGATGAGAGAGGAGGCGCTCCATTTCCTTCAAGAGATGAAGGAAATGGTTCAGCTTCTGGAACCCGATAATGAGGAAGATCTTCGTCTGGTGGACGCGGAAATGCAGAAGGTTCTACACCCGGAACGGTGTTTTGCTTCTATTCTAAAGGAGGCCATCCAGAAAACCTCCTACATGAACTACCATCTGGTCAAAGCAAACGAATATGCGCACGATAGCCTGAGGAATGGGTATCGCTTCAAGGGATACGAGGACCTGGAATTGTCTACTCAGCTGCTGTTGAAAGCGGCTGTGAAGCGCGGAATCTCATTTCAACTGGTCGATCGGAAGGAGAATTTCGTCTTGCTCCGCCAAGAGGATCGACGGGAATATGTGAAGCAGGCAACGAAAACCTCTCTAGATTCCTACAGCACCGTTCTGATGATGGAAAACAAGAGTGTGACCAAGAACGTACTCAAGGAGCAGGGACTTCCGGTTCCGGACGGCGTTTCCTTTGAAAGCTTGGAGGAAGCCGTCACAGCGTATGGAGTATACCGGGAGAAAGCCATTGTGATCAAGCCGAAATCCACCAATTTCGGACTTGGCATAACGATTTTCCCTAATGGATTCACGCAGGAAGAGTACAGGCGTGCGTGTGAGCTGGCGTTCGAACACGACCAAACCATTTTGCTGGAATCGTTCGTAGCAGGCAAGGAATACCGGTTCCTCGTGATGGGGGATGAGGTTGTGGGAATCCTTCATCGGGTCCCTGCCAACGTAACCGGTGATGGTGTGCGCACCATTGAAGAGCTGGTTCATGAGAAGAACAAGGACCCGCTGCGGGGCAAGGGCTACAAGACGCCCCTGGAAAAGATCCAGCTCGGCGAAGCGGAGGAGATGTTCCTGAGGAACCGGTCTCGCAAGTGGACTGACATTCCAGAACAGGGGGAAGTCGTCTATCTGCGTGAGAACTCCAACATCAGCACCGGAGGAGACAGCATCGATTACACGGATCTCATACCTGAGAGCTATAAGCAGATCGCAGTTCGAGCAGCCCAAGCTGTGGGAGCCTCAATCTGTGGAGTCGACATGATGATTGAGGATATCCAACTAGAGGCGACCGATAGCGGTTTCAGTATCATCGAGCTCAATTTTAACCCGGCGATCCATATCCATTGCTATCCCTACCAGGGGAAAAACCGAAGGGCGGACGATAAGATTCTGGATTTGCTGTTTGGAGAGGTGCAATCGTTAGAGTGAGGATTCCAGTTCTCCCATTCTGCATTCGTCTCGATTTTCTTTACCAACGGAGTGTGGCGTGATAACTGTTGTACAATAGTTCGTGTGATTAATCTTTTAAACCAAAGGAGCGCCTATGGACCGACAAGAAAGGTTGAAGAACCTGGCAGAAGAGTTCAAGGAATGCAACAAAGCTTTAGCAGCCATCGGAGACCTCACGAGGCAATCGATCATTATGGCATTGATTGATGGTGAAAAAGCTTGCGAAACAGGCAAAAGGGTCGGCGAGCTTACTGAGCGAACTCATTTATCCCGCCCCGCCATTTCTCATCACCTGAAGGTACTTAAAGAAGCCAACCTCATCGGTCTTGATAAGGAAGGAACCAAAAATTATTACTACCTGGATGTCCTGGATCGTCAAGCTCAAACGATTGTTCGACCATATCGACGAGTTTATCCATGATTCGCAGGAAGGAACGGAGGCCTATCCAGGCAGATCAGACCGCGACATGATGATCCATAGATGTACGTAACGCATCGAAGTATGCCAAACCACCTGCGAAATGGAGAAGAAGGATGTCAGATCTCATCAAGATTCATGTCCTGCATTGCGGAGAAGTCCAAATGGACAATGCAATGCCCTTCAAGCAAAAGACGTTGAATCCGATCGCCTACAGCGGATTGTTTCGATCAAGGAAAAATCAAATCACGATGCCGGTTTCTGCCTATCTTATTGAGCACCCTAAAGGACTTGTTCTCATTGATACGGGTTGGCACGCTGATGTTCGAAGAGACCAGAAGCAGCATATGGGAAGGTTGAATTCCTTGGTAAGCAAAGCCATTCTTCCTGAGGGACACGCGATTCATGAACAGCTCGCAGCGAAGGGCATTCGACCGAAGGATCTCGATTATGTTGTCTTGAGTCATATGGATATCGATCACACGAGTGGTCTCCAGCATGTTCGGGAAGCCAAACGGATTCTGACCAGTGAGCCAGAGTGGGAGGCCGTAACCAAGGGAAACATCCGATACTTGCGGCATCTGTGGGGGGGAATGAGCATCGGAACCTTCAAGATGACCCGATCTGACTATGGCCCCGAATGCCAATCGGCCGACCTGTTCGGTGATGGTTCTATCGTTTTTGTTCATACGCCCGGGCATTCGAGTGGGTTAACGTCCACCCTCATTCAAAATCAGGATGCCTTTGTTCTGCTAGCAGCCGATACGGGATATGCCAAGCGTTCGTGGGAAGAGATGATCCTGCCCGGGATCACGGTGAGCAAAGAACATGCCCGCAAGTCACTGCAATGGGTCCGTGACATGAGCAAATTGCCAGGTTGCGTAGAAGTGATCGCCAACCATGACCCGGAATGCAAGCCGCATGTGATCAAACTATAATTGAATTGACATGCACCCCTTAAAGCTGACATGGGAAACCCCTCCGGGAAATCCGATAATGGCTTTTTGGGGTGCATTTTTCGAAGCAAGAACTTCTGCTAATCACGAGAGGATCTTATTTGGTGTTGGTTTGATCTAGATGCTGGCTCAATAGGTCGATAACATAGGACTTGGCTATCGAGAGTTCTTTATCAAAGCCATAGCATAGCTGAACTTTCTTATCCTCGGATAGGATATGGATTTTAGGTGTTCCATCATGCAGCTTGATATACCAATAGTAGTGGCTTCCCCGAAATTCAAGTTTTCGCTTACCTTTTGCATTCAGCATAAATCCATCCATCCTACTTGAACGATTGTTGGGGGACATGCCCTCGGGTTAACTATACCATGTCAATAAACCCCCAACCAACACCCCGATTCCGCGCGTTATTTTCGAATGTATGTGCTATAATAAAGTGCGCAAAACTCATATTTTGCGCACATTCGATTCTAAGCGATTTTTTGATAGGGACAGAGAGGAGAAGGCCGTTTGACTCTCAAGTATGAAACAGAGGAAGGTTACGCGAATGAGCTTCGCGCCTTCAACCTATGGATGCAGCAAGCGGGCTACACCGATGCGACCCAAAGAGAATACAAACGGGAAGCGAATGCCTATCTCCAGTCCTTGCATGGACTTTCGGCTGCAGAAGCTGGTAAGATGAACGTGATTGAATTCCTGGTCTCCAAACGGGACACTGGGGATCGAGCAAGAAATCGGACGTTATCTGCGCTTCGGTCCTTTTATGCGGCTTTGATCGACTTTGAACTCGCCGCTCGGAACCCGGCGCTTGAGGTGAAGAAGTCGAAGACCGAGAAGAACAAGAATCCGGTCTATCTCGAAGAGGAAGACTTGGTGGCGTCTCTCGCGTATATCGAAGGACGTTACCGGAACCGCAACATGGCCATCTTCCTTCTGATGGGGTACTGCGGATTGCGAGTAGGAGAGGTTCACCGCCTGAATCGGAAGGATTTTAAAGGGGCGAGAGGAACGATCGAGGTATTCGGAAAAGGACGGAAATGGAACGAAATTCCGGTTCCCGAACTCCTGATGAACTATCTTACCGAGGTGGAGAGGGAACGGATTGCTCCCTATCGGGAGAAGGAAGACGCCTTCTTTGTCTCGCAAAAAGGAAAGCGTCTCTCGATCCGGCAAATTCAGAAGATTGCGTCCGAGACGTTCCACGCCTTCCAGGAGCATCATCCCAAATTGGCGGATATGAAGCTGTCCTGCCACAAGCTGCGCCATTCGTTTGCGACCATGCTGCTCAAGAATGGAGTAGACATTCGTGTGGTGAAAGAGCTGATGGGCCATGCTTCCATTGAGACCACGATGATCTACACGCACGTTAACGACGATCAGAAGAAGCTTGCCATGTCGACGGTAACCATCCCTGCCTCGATTGTCTCTTAAGCAGGTGTGGTCGATTTTGTTCTCCCCTATTCCATGCAGATTGGAGCTAGACGACGATGTATCGGACATTAGAAGAATGCCTGATTGATTTAGAGAAGCACGGCCATTTGGTTCGCATCAAGGAAGAGGTGGACCCCTACCTGGAGATGGCCGCGATTCACTTGAAGGTGTACGAGGCGGGCGGTCCCGCCATTCTGTTTGAGCGGGTAAAAGGCTCCCGCTTTCGTGCCGTCTCCAATCTGTTCGGCTCCATAGAGCGCAGCAAGTTCATCTTCCGGCAGACCTGGGAAGCTGTACATAAAGTAATGGCCGTTCGCAATGAACCCATTAACGCCATTAAACAACCGTTTTCGCACCTTGCTACAGGCTTTGCTGCCTTCAAGGCACTGCCGCTCAAGAGCAGGGAACGCCCTCCGGTCATGGCCCAGGAGATCCAAATCTCGGATCTCCCTTTGATTCACCATTGGCCGAATGACGGGGGAGCCTTTATCACGCTTCCTCAGGTGTATTCCGAGGACCCGGACAAGCCTGGGATCATGAACTCCAACCTGGGTATGTACCGGATGCAGTTGACCGGGAATGACTATGAGCCGAATCGCGAGATCGGCTTGCATTATCAAATCCATCGCGGCATCGGTGTTCACCAGGCGAAGGCGAACAAGCTGGGAGCGCCGCTCAAGGTAAGCTGCTTTGTCGGCGGTCCGCCTGCTCACACCTTGGCAGCCGTGATGCCGCTGCCGGAAGGGCTGAGCGAAATGACGGTAGCCGGCATGCTGGCGGGCCGAAATTTCCGCTACGGCTATTCGGAAGGCTATTGCATCAGCAGTGATGCGGATTTCGTCATCACGGGAGAAATCTATCCCGAGGATACGAAGCCGGAGGGCCCGTTTGGCGACCACTTGGGCTATTACAGCCTCGTCCATCCCTTCCCGGTGATGAAGGTTCACAAAGTGTATGCCAGGCCGGGCGCCATCTGGCCCTTTACCGTCGTGGGCCGTCCTCCGCAGGAGGACACGGCGTTTGGCGAGTTGATTCATGAGCTGACCGGCGATTCGATCAAATATGAGATTCCCGGGGTCAAAGAAGTCCACGCCGTGGATGCGGCAGGGGTTCACCCGCTGCTCTTCGCGATTGGCAGCGAGCGGTATACCCCGTACCAGCAGGTGAAGAGACCGGCGGAGATTCTTACCCTGGCCAATCGGATTTTGGGCACCGGTCAATTGAGCTTGGCCAAATACTTGTTTATGACAGCCGAGGAGAACGAACCGCTCGACTCCCATCAGGAAATCAAGTTCCTGACGCATATCCTGGAGCGGATCGATCTTCGCCGGGATATCCATTTCTATACGAACACGACCATCGATACCCTCGATTACTCAGGAACGGGATTGAACAGCGGAAGCAAGGTCGTTCTTGCCGCTTACGGGGACAAGCGAAGAGAGCTGTGCCGCGACGTTCCCGATGCGCTAAAGACCATCCGCGGCTATGAGCCCGTCCGACTCGTCATGCCGGGCGTTGTTGCTATGCAAGGGCCTGCCTTTACGAACTATGCGGACGCAGAGAGAGAGCTCCATGGGTTAACGGAAGCCCTTCGGGAAAAGGGGAATGATCCATCCTGCCCCTTGATCGTGCTTTGCGACAACAGCGCCTTTCTTAGCGAGTCACTGAGCAACTTCCTGTGGGTGACCTTTACGCGCAGCAATCCTTCTCATGACATGTACGGTGTGAACAGTTCCTACGAGCATAAGCATTGGGGCTGTGACACGCTGATCATTGATGCCCGGAGCAAGCCGCATCAAGCCCCGCCATTGATTCCCGATCCTGCGGTGGAGAAGAAGATCGAACGCTTGTTTGCAAAAGGCGCAAGCCTGGAAGGAATCCTATGATCACAGCACAATAGTAGACATATTAAATATTATGTAAACATTAATACACAATACCCCGAAAAAGGTGATTGAATTTATCATTTTCGGGGTTTTGTGATGTTCACGAGGGGTGACCTCGTTCACCTGACAGGAAAATTCTGTGGGTCAACTTTTGGTTCGAATGCTGGTAAGGTATAGGAATCCATGGATTCGAGGTGAAGAATGGGAATGAAGAAGAAACACTGCTTGTTCTGTGATGAGATGGCACCGATTCTGCCGGAAGGCGATTACGACCGATATGTCGGCTGCTCGTGCGCTCCGGGTCGATCCTATCGGCTGCTTAGAGACAGCTACGAACCGATTCAAGCGCTCCCGCAGAAGACAAAGCGCGACTTGTTCTATCTAATCTCAGCCTTCATTCGAGAAAAGACGGATTGCGAGGAAGAGCTTTCCCTATCGAGCAGCGATTTGGACGCTATTGCGAAGGATCCGGGAATTCCGCTTACCCTCCCGGATAAGGGAAACCGTCTCCTGCACTATTTGTACAGACATGCGGAAGGTCCCGAGATGCCGGTTGTTCTCCATCCCCTTAGCAGCAGCTATAACCTAACCTACTCTCCTAATCTGCAGGAGTTGGTGTACATCATCGATATGCTCATCAACGAGGAACTACTGATTCGAGAGGGCATGACCTTTCGGCTGACGGCAAAGGGGTGGAACGAAGCCGTCGCAAGTGCCGGAGAGAAACAAAAAGCCCCTTGCGCCTTGCTCCTCCCGGATGAAGATGACATTCGCGCCGATTGGGAGGCATTGCTAATGCCCAAAATCGAGCAGTGCGGGTACCAACCACGCCTGCTTCCCTTCAAGAAGCAGGGGCCGAGCAAGATTTCCTTGCCGCAGATAGCAGAGAGCAAGCTGGTCATTGCGGATCTAACCGGTCGCTCGTCTGAAGTATGGTTAGCGGCCGGCTACGCCCTTGGCTTGAAGATCCCGGTCATGTGGACCGTGAACAGCAGGGATGCCGAGGCCCTTCCGGTGCAGGTGGAAGAGATTCGGCCTTTGATCTGGAGCACAGCAGAGGAGCTGACCGACATCCTCCTGCAGCGGCTTATTAAGGAGCAATCATGACGGAGCGGCCCACCCGGATGGTCGGATCCTAGCTCTCCGTTCAACTAAAAAACAACGACAGCCTAGCGCTTTTCCTTCGCCTAGGCTGTCGTTGTTTTATTTTGCCGTTTCGATTACAGTCACTCCGTCTTTTCAGCCCTTCGTGTGGGTTGCAAAGTAGCTGGCCAATACAGGCAGGCTTTCCTCTCGCAGTACCCCAGCGGTGACAATAGGCTTATGGGGAGAGTGATCAAAAACCATTTGACTGCAGGAGCTCCCCGTCTCGCCAAGCAGGTTGCTCAGCTCCGTGTTGCTGGCGGCATAAACCAGTCGGCCCAACTGGGTCCACACCATTGCACCGCTGCACATAAAGCAAGGCTCACAGCTCGAATATAAGGTGTACGCTCGCAAATCCGTAATATGGGTCTCCGCACAGAATCTCCGCAGCAGCCCCGCTTCCGCATGGAAAGTAGGGTCGGTAGCCGAATAAATCTGGTTTTCACTCGAGTAGACGATTTCTCCGTCCTTCACCAATACCGCACCAAACGGTTCATTTCCATGCTCGACCGCAAGCTTGGACAGCTTGATGGCTTCCCTCATCAACCTCTCATCTTGATTCATTCGGACTCCCCTTTACACAAGATACTCCATTGTACCTTAGATTTTCGATCTAGGAAAATGATCCTACCTGCTATGGGTCAGAGGGTCAATTGTCGCTTAAAAAGGTTGTTTTTTCCTTTTCGATCCCCGTATACTTACCGTAATCCGACTAGGATTTCGTTCTTTGCTGATTACAATAACCGGAAGAAAGTTGCTTTCTTTCTGAAAGGCAGTCCGCTTCTTTCTGGAAGGTTGTTAGCTTCTCTAATAGCTGTGCAAAGTTTCTCTTTTGCCTGTCTGGCTTAAGTACTTAGAGAGTGGAAAATAAGAGGAGGGCAACGAATGAGTGAGGAAGTCGAAGCGACCATCGGATGGGATGCCATCGAAGAGCAAATGAGAGGACTTTATGGGGAACAGGAGCCCAAGCATTACGGTACCTTGATTCCTTACCAACTGGGAGGCAAGGACCCACTGGACGGGATTAGCGCGTATGCTGCGGAAGAGCCAACCCCGCATTGGCATATCGTGACGTTTGGCTTCTCCGAGCTTTATGGGAAGGAATCGGACTACGCAGAGGAGAGCGGGTACGGCTTTGAGCTGACCTTCCGGGTCGCACGCGAGAATAATGAGGAAGAGCCGCCGGCCTGGGCCTTGAATCTCTTGCAAAATATGGGGAGGTATGTATTTTCGAGCGGAAATGTGTTCCGTTCAGGCGATTATTTGGATGCAAATGGCCCCATTTGTCTCGGGGCAGATACCGAGTTGACGGCTTTGGCTTTTGTCGAGGATCCCGAACTTCCAGCGATTGATACGCCGAATGGACGAGTTGTCTTCCTGCAAATGGTCGGCATCACAGGCGATGAGCTGGAAGCCATGAAGACCTGGAACACACGGGGAATGCTGCGCATTTGCGAAGGGTATATGCCTCGATACATAACGAACTTATCTCGACATTCTCTGCTGGAGGTTCCGGCCATTGCCGAGGAGGTACAGAAGGGCATCGAGCGGGATGGCTCAAACACCGGGTTCTTGTTTGTGGATCAACTGGAATGGGAGCCGGAGAAGAAGCGCTTATTCGGAAAAGCTCCAGCTGTGCTGACGATTGGAGCCAAGCAGGCGGAAACCATCGGGAAGCTGATTCGGGGCCGCATCAGCAAGAACAAGGAGCTTGCGCTGGTCAGCCGAACTGTTCGGGTCGTGTTGAAGCCAAGTGATCAAGCCAAGGTGGAAGAGGGCGAGGATGAGGTCGTGCTGTACCTCACGGAAGCAGCTGTTCATGAGCTCGCCAGTCAACTGAAGCCTCAGGAAGGGACGGGCAAGCTCTCTGCCCTAGATGGAATAACCCTTACCATTGTGAAAACTCACATCAAAGACCCGGATGGGACGATCGTCTCTACGATCGGATAACGAGCTGCTATCCATATAGAGAGAATCGAGCAAGGAACAGGAGAGTGAAGAAGAAGCTATGCACGACTTATCTGCTGAACAGTTGATTGATCATAACCAAGGCTTGGTGGAAGAGGAGGACCATTCATGACGAAACGTGCAACGGGCCTCTTCCGATTTGTTTTTCTTATCCCGATCATCTTCCTGAGCTTCATGATGTGGAGCGATTACAAAGGGTACGTGGCTACCGTCGATGACCGCCTGCCTGCGTTCAGCCGCCTGTATTACCTGGACGAAGGCAGGAAGGCAGTAGGGTTCACGGAAGGAATCGATGGAATCCAAGCCTATCTCTTTGATACAGAGACCAAGAGGCTGAGCAAGAAGGTAACGGTGCAGGAAGTCATGCACAGCCTGCAGAATGCCGTCGTCTATCAGCAAGGAGCATTGATTCTTCCCACCTATGACACGGACGCTGGCCTGCGCTTAAATGCCTTTCTTCCTTCCGGTGAGGTGGAGGAGATCGCCCAAGGCAAGCTGCCGGTGGCCAGCTTGAGCAGCTACGATTTTTCGACTTGGCGCGGCAGGCTGATCATAACCGGCGAGACGAAGGACACTGCCTTTTTCCTGGCTCAAGTGAAGGGAGGCCAGCTCGCCACCGTCCTCCTGACCAGCCCCGAGCCTTTTCCAGCGCGGCCCATCCGACTTCGTGAGCTTCCGGGAAGTTTTACTCAGGAGAAGGCGATCCCTCTGATCGAGGTGAGCTTGAAGGATGACCGCAGTGCGTACATCAGCGGGATTTTGAAGGATGGTCAGCTCCCGGCTCCTGTGTTGAAGAAGGAAGAGGAGACTTCCTTCGATGCTCAAGACCGGGCCGAAGTGAAGCTTGCCCGTGAGCTGGGGTTTGATAACACCCGGGTGGTTCGGGAAAATTCCGAATACCCGGGGCAAGCGCGGTTTTATCATGCGGCGGAGAACAAATGGGGAGCTGCTGTTCCTACACCAAAGCCGGTTTATCAGGCTAAGGTATTCCCGTTAAACGATACGGAGGTATTACTCGTTGGCTCCACGACGGAAGATGAACAGAATGGGAAAACCATCGGCTATCTCTATCAGGAGCAGACAGGAGAATTTCAGGATGTGACGGGCCTAGTCGGTCAGATGACTTACGAGGAGCTGGATAACGCCAACCTTGCTTTCTTTAAGGAGCCGAATCGGGACCTGGTCTATTCTTCATTGGGAGCGGACTCGGCTAGAGTCTTTGAAATGAAGTCAGGTAAGGCTCAGATGTTGACAGGCGAACAAGTGAAGCAATGGTTCCTTGCCAAGGGGGAAGACCGGATTTCCTTCCAAAGCTTTTGGCAGTATGTGTTGCAAGGCAATGCCTTGGTCATCAATTGGCTGATCTGGCTGTTGCTTCCGCTGCTTATGACGACGGTGGTGCTCGCGGTTTCTTTCAAGATGAAGAGAACGCAAGCCCGTATGGTCGCCGAGGGGTCAATTCTAGCTGGAACCATCATCGGCATGGAGGAGACGGGAACCTATATCAACGAGCAGCCGCTGATCCGGTTTACCGTCCGATTTGAAGATGGAGGGCAGGTCAAGGAGATTTCGATCAAAAAAGTCATGTCCTTCTTGAACGCTGTCAGGGTTGGGGATTCGGTTGTCATTCGCTATAACCGGAAGAAGAACAAGGCGCAGTTTGTCATGGGAGAAGATCGGTCGACGGAACCGAACCAGATGACCCTCATGGACGCCGAGCTGCGCCGGATTGAAGCTATCGGCCGAGTAAATCGCAGTGAAGTGCTCATGCTCCAGTTCAAGGCGGAGGGTCGAGACTACGATATTCCCGTTGTACAGCCTCCGGGCTTCCACTACCGCATAGGCGAGAAAGCGCGTCTTGCATTGATTCAGGGACTGCCGCGATTGTTCAGCTATGGCAGTGCGGTAACCCTCCAAACATCCGAACAGATTTCCCTGCAAGGAGAAGTCGTTCGAGTTGAAGAGTACCCACTTCCCACTTTCGATCGCAAGCTGATGCTGCTCGAGGTACTCGTCTCCGACGGAACCAAACGATTCCTTAAGCCAAATAGCGCTTTTGTCCCGAAAGGAGTACCCGTGAACGAGGGAACGGTCATTCCCGTCGCTATGAGAAAGGAAGATCTCGCACGGGAGCTCCGCCTGCAGAAGGGGAAGCAGGGAGCAGCCAAGGTAACCTCCGTACGATTTGAAGGCACGCTTGGGGAACGGCCACTCGCACGGATCACGGTGGAACGGGAAGGTCGCAGCTATCAGATCTACCAGTCCATTGAGCCGATCTATGGTATTGTGGAAGGAGATGAACTATGGATTTCCTATGACGATGAGTCAAGGGAAGCGATCATTCTTCGTTATGCTTCGGCGAACTAGGCCTAACGGAGAGCCGAGAAGGAGCGAATGAGACGTGGATAAGCAAACGTATGCAGGGTATTTGCTTGATCTGATGGGAGAAGAATCCGATCCGGATGAGGATGTGGAGAAAGAAGCGTTCTATGGTTATTTTCAAATGTATATGCCTAGCGGAGAAGGGGTGGAAGCCACCTTTGAGCCCCTGACGGACGGTGACGCTTATGTGCATCGCATTCGTCGAATCTATGAAATGCTAGAGCCGGAGGATTTCACAGGCGATGCGGTGCCCGGCTATTTCAACGGGAAGGGAAACCCGGTGCCGGAGGACGTGCTGATCGACTTTGGCAAACAGCATATCCAGGAGTTAAAACAACTGCTAGAGGCGTTTCCCGATGAAGAGGAAGCAAGAGAAGCTGTGGCGTATCTTAGCAAAATCAATGATATTCATCTCCTGCAGCCAGGACAACTCAACGCAATCCGAAGCGCGTATGATCCCGATGTGTATGAGGTGCTGTCCGAAGTGATTCGTGATCAACAGAAGGACGAATCTCTCATCGAGATTCTGGACGAAGCTTATTACTCGATAGCTTGCGATTACTGGATCTCCTACTACCTCCAGTGGCCTCGGTACGGCTTACCGGGAGACCCGTTCGCCCCGTATTTTGAGCTGCATAGCCGTGGATATTCTGCAGTATTTTCTGATGGAACCCTTTACATCGGCGCAAGTTAGAGAAAGGGACTGGGTAGTATTCCAGATTATTTGTTGAATGGGGAGAGCTTCGTGAATTGGAAGGAAGTCTGCAAAACCAAGGACATCGAGGACGTCCGAAAGGCTATAGCAGAGCGGGATGTGAACGAGCGAGATGAGCGTGGACGAACACCGCTCATGCTATTTCTGACAGGAAAGATGCCTCTGCAGGCAATCGAGCTGCTGATCGAGCACGGAGCAGACCTGGAAGCCGTAGATCGGCTGGGGGATTCTGTCCTAAAGAAGGCGGTCAAGTTCTAACAAGTAGAGGCAATTGTAAAGTTGATCAAAGCCGGTGTCCAGTTGGACTCACCGAACGGCATTCAGGCTACGGCTTGGCAAACCGCACGTGGAGACAAGAAAATAGCCGATCTGCTGCTTCAAACAACGGGAGCGGTTCGCCTAACCTTAACGCGACAAGAACAGGAAAGGGTTGATCGTGTCCTCTATCAGGATTCCATGAAGAAGATGGGGGATTTCATCCAGCAGATGGATACTCCAGAATTGCTGCATGCCATCGTAAACAGCTACAATTGGGACAGCGGTCCGGGGCCGATGTTCTCCGTTTTCCATAATCCCGCTATTGCCAAGATTACCCTTCTTGACATGTACGAGCTGATGGATGGGGACTATTGGTTGGCCGAGGAGGAACCGGAGCTACAAGAGGAAGGGGAAGGAATGTGCTGGCGAGAGCTGGCCGAAGCCTTGCGGAAGAGAATCCGTTGAAGAACCGAATTCTTACGTTTCAGTTGTTGTCATAACCATGAAAAATGCGCCTCAACTCCCTAACAAAGGGCAGAGGCGCATTTTGCTTTTTTCATGGGGAGTTAGAAGTTCTCCAGCTGCTGAAGGAGCTCTGACACGGCCTGATCCGTGAACCGCAGCTTCCCGTGATCCTGAATGATTCGGCCTTCTTCCATGCGCTGGTCTAACCAACTAGTAATCCACGATGGAGCATACCCTCGTTGGCCAAACTCTCCGCCAAAGGCGATCATGTCCTTGTAGATGTCGAGGTACTTCGCTCGATCCGTGTCAGGGTATGATTTGGTGTAAAGCCAGAACTGCACATCATACATCAAATAGGAGCGTTCATCCGCATGAAAGGAAAAGTGCCCTTTCTCTTCAACGACTTGGGTGCAAATGGTGCGGATTTTCTGTTCAAGGGACTCAACTTCCGTTGCGTTGGCACACAGCTCTGCCAGAAGGGGAGAGAATGCTCCATGTGCAACCTTGTGAAGGTCGGCTTCCTTGTCTTCAGCAGAGGTATCGAACACCTCATCATTTACCAGACCTTTGATAAAGGCTTCGAAATTCTCAGCAAGGAAAGTAATTTCATAATCACCCTCCTGATCCACATGAATGACTTCGGGTTCTCCATCTGGACCGCAAGCCCGATAGTCTAGCATCACCACATCGTGACCCGCAGAGGGACAGTTGCAGATCACCACCCCGATGTCGGGATAGCCCCATTCCTCAATCATGAGTGAACTACCAAGGTCTCCGCAGAGGGAATACCTCTTCTCCCGACCAATCCCTAGAATCCCCGTGATGGCGATGTGATCCTCTGCCCACGAGGTTGCTTCCTCTGTAGGGAAATTGGTGTTGCACGGAATTCCGCCATTCTGGTGCTTCATCAGCGCGATGTAAGAGGCAGGCAGCTTGTACCCCAGCTCCTCTTCAATGGATGATATCAAGTCGTCCGTTGGCGGCTCGGATTGGTAGGAATTCTGGGCATAGTCACTCTCTTTCCAAAAACTGGACAGAAAAGCATCTGAAAAGGGCGGACCCTCTGCAGATGAACCGTGAGAAGCTGAGCCAGCCGCCTTTCGGGCTGCCAGTCGCTCCGCTTGCTTGCGTTGCTTCTCCGCTTTTCGCAGGCTCCATTCCACGAATAAGTCAGTATCGGGATCTCCAGGTTCCAGCTCGCCGGAACGGGCAAAAGCTTTCGCCGCCTCCTCGTACCGCTGCATGTGATAGTAGGCGTAGCCCATTCGGTAATGCCACAACGGGTCCTTCTGTCCCGCATCAGCAATTTCATGGAAGAGAGCCAACGCTTCTTCATACTGCTGCAGGTTGTTATAGGCTCTGCCTAGCAGGCTGATGGCCTCATAGTCCCAGTCTTCCTCTGGAAGGGCCAGTAGGGTGTCTACGATTTGCTGATGTTCATCCTCTTCGTTCCAATGGTTCAATTGCTCGAGTAAAGTTGGGTTCATGTAGAGGCCTCCAATCAATGGTCGGGGATGTCGCTTCTAGTATACCAATTTATACCGGTCAATTGGGCGAGAACCTTCTTCTTTCGATTAACCAGCTAGGCAAATGGGGAATAATAGTCAGGGAACGGGAAGGACCGTGTCCCGAGCCGCACACAACAAAGATCGGATGTTCATCAGAAAGGAAGGCTCACTGTTGGTTCCATCGAGGAAAGGAAAGACATGGATTCTCTTGCTAGCCCTATTGATTGCCATATGGGCTCTGATAGAGGTGCCTGACCCCATCGGTATTGCTGATAACTCCGACTTTAATCGGGTGATGAGAGCCTTTGGGATTGATTCGATTAATGGCATTAAGTATTACAGCGCAGCATTCCACTATCACCTGTCAGATCCTGCTGCCGTCCCACAGTACTTCTACCAGATCTTTCAGCCCGTTAAAGACAATCCTGCGCACTTTTATTCCACTCAACTGCTGTTTGTTAAAATCGGTTTGTTTTTCAACGCCGTAGCCAATCACTTAGCCCATCGCGATCCTCATCAGTTTCACCTCTTTTTTCAAACGGTTTTGTTTTTGATTTGCTACGCTTTGGCATGCTTTCTCTTTTTGAGGCGGAGGTGGAATGCTCGGCCTTACGTGAATATTGCCATCAAAATGTTGTTTCTCTTTCTTTTTCTGGATAGCGGCTATCTGGTCTATTTCAATTCCTTCTATGGGGAAGCACCTACTTTGATCTTCTTGCTCCTTTCCTTCGTCCTGTTGGTTTATCTGGAGAAGGGGAAGAGCAGCCTTCTGATAATCATAGCCTTGATCGGATCGCTGTTTTTATTCTCGGGCTCCAAGCCAGCTAACTTTCCCTCCGCCTTGCTGTTGACCCTTCCGCTTGTCTATCACGTGCTAAGGAGGGAAGAGGGGAGGAAGAGGTTTTTCCTCTGTGCCTGCATAGCGGCGATGCTGATGGGCGCTTCTGGTTATGTAAAGCATACTCCCGATTGGATGAACAAGGTTACCACGTTTCATGCTGTTTTTTTCGGCGTCCTCTATGACCATCCTGCGCCGGAGGAGGCCGTGAAGGAGCTGGGGCTGCCGCCGGAGCTGTCCCAACTGGAAGCCGTAAATGCTTACGCTCACGAACCTCTAAACCCGTATAACCTGTACGACTCCTCGTTCCAATCGCTGTTCTTTGACCGAACCGGGAAGCTGGACGTTCTCCTCTATTATTTGAAGCACCCCGCGCTCTTCGCGGAAAAGCTGGATATGAGCGCCGAGGCTGCTTTGCCGCTTCGTCCGACCTACTTGACCAACAAGGAAGTGCCAAGCGAGCAGGCCGATTTGTGGTTTGCCTTTCGGTTGAATGCCTGGGAGAGCGTTCGCAAGCACTTTTCCGGCTTCGCCTCCTTGTTCATCGGCGCCGTTATGGGGCTCTCCATGGTCAATTTGATTCTTCATCTCAGGAGAAGAACCAGCCTGTTCGGTATCCTGTTAAGAGCTGTGCTTATCTGTGCGACGGTTGGACAATTCATCATTCCCATGGTGAGCAACGGGCACGCCGACTTGCAAAAGCATATGTTCCTGTTTAATGTGCATTTGGATCTCCTGATTCTCGTTATCGTGATGGACCGAGCAGGCTTTTTCCTTCGCCATTTTCGTCAGATTGGCCTAGCCTTGCTCTTTCTTTGCCTTCTTACTTCGTTTCCCGGCAAGCCAGAAACCATCACGCTTGGCCGTCTCGAAGGCAAGCCCATCGAGTGGTATGTGCTGGAGAGAAGAGATGAGCAGGTAAAGCTGATCGCGAAGGACTCCCTGTTTCGAACCTCCTACGACGAGCGCTCGAACGATTATACGAAGGCCGGCATTCAAACGGAGTTGGACGACAAAGTCTCCACCTGGTTTTCGCAAGAAGAGCGGGAACTCATTCAGAAGGCAAATTATTCTGCTCTTCGTAATGCAAGCAATGCCTCGCTAGCAGATGAAGGGGATCGGCCACATTACTGGTTTTCTCCCATCAAATACGCAGCTCAGAACAGCGATCGAGCCTATCGAACAGCCTATTCTGCCTATATGACCTTGCCCAGTATTGACGATGTGCAGCGCCTGTTCCGCTTGTCCAAGAGCGCTTCGATTTTGCCGGAGAGCTACTGGCTATCCACCGCTTATTTCAGCAGCACAGACAAAGCCCGCATGGTTTCCCCGGATTATCAGGTCTATCATCGCAGGGTGGATACCGAATTAGGCGTTCGACCGGTCCAGTGGGTCAAAGATTCTATTCTCTACAGCAAGAAGGGAAGCTTGGATTAGTGAAAAGACAGGCAATGGGATGTGTCCTAGAAAATGGAGAAAAAGCTAAAAGATCGTGGTTTTCACCACGGTCCTTTTAGCCTCAGCAATTCTCGATTATTCACAAACGTTGCTGTGTTGAAGAGCATCAGAACATCCTGTATTTCGTTGCGTTCCATGTAATCATGGATGTCTCCATTGTAATAACGCAGGTCGATCACATGAATCTCCGGGACATGGAGCGCGAGGAACGGCAGTACACTGTGAGCGTAGGAATCCTTGATGACGAGCAGCTTCTGCGGCGCGGCATCTTCGTCAGTCGGAATCTTGTTCTTGATGGTCAGCAAGGCATGGACACCACCAAGAAAATAAGCGTACTTGTCTTTGGTCGTCAAATAATGGTTGTCATATAAACCGGTAACGGTTTGATCGGTATCTGTGATGTATAGGGAGAAATCGGCTGGTTGCTTCGACACATACCGTTGAATGGAATCGGCTTGGATTCCGGCTAACTGGCTACGGGTATGGTAGCTCCCCAGGAAGTTGTCGGTCACCGTCTCGATGTAGAAATCAGCAGGGGATTGGACAGGCCAGCCCATTTGCTTCGCATACGCTGCATAGGCCAGATAAGCTCCGTAGGTCGTCCAGTGATGGTCGGTCCGATAATAAATCGGTGTGCGGCCGCGTGCAGCTTTGCGCAGGAAGTCAAACCCATTGAGATAAGTCACGCTGTCTCCAAGCTGATAACCGATATATGCGTTAACTGCCTCTTGTGGAAAAGACGGAGCCAACCAGGGCAGCCGATCCGGATACAGCCCGATCGAGGTCGGCGCGAGCATGAAGGTCATGCGCGTCTCCGGGTGTCGTAACGCAAACTCCTTGATCGCGTCTGTATATTGCTGCAGCAGGGAGAAATCGGGTTTCTCGAAGCGTTCGAACAAATACCCGTCGCTCCCCTTGAAGATTCCGTTGTTCTCCTGTTGGAGACGAAGCTGCTCCAATGCAGATTTCCCCTGAACCCACTTTTCACGGAAAGGGAAATGGTCGGACAGGTAGAGTTCGGTCTGCTCCATAAATCGTTTGGACCACAGATTCTCCCATGTCAGCTGCGGTGTTTGTTGCAGGACTCGGTTTTCGGTCTCGGAAAAAGACAGCTTGGGGCGCACCAAGAACAAGAGGGAGAGGAGGAAAATTACAGCGGCAAAGCCGACGATGGTCATCCGATCGGTGGTTTTGCTCATCCGCTTCACGCTCCTTCAGGTCTCTAGAATCGGAAATACAGGAATGGATTAAAGGTGGCATCCACCAGATAAGCGATGGAAAACAGGAACAGCACCCCATGGTACAGGAGCATCAGATAAGGGCGCTCGGTTCTTGGATTGCGAGACTTCTCCACAACAATGGTGAGAACCAAAACGACAAGAAGAATCAAGTTGGTATATAGCAGATACCCGGTCTCCGTGTCCGCTAGCGGCAGACCATTCCTTGCTGACAATGCTAGGAAAAAGGTACCCATGGCGGAAAGATCGTCAAATGCGAAGAACACCCAGCCGATCAGAATCAGCAGCAAGGCATACCCGTGCCGTAATGGTCGCGGCAAGCGAGCGAGCAAGCGTAACCCAACCCACTTCTCGAAGATCAGGATCACGCCAAAATACACACCCCAGATCAAAAAATTCCAGCTCGCTCCATGCCAGATGCCGGTCAACGTCCATACGATCAGAATATTGCGTACTTGAATCGAGCGTCCTCGCCGATTCCCGCCCAGAGGAATGTACAGGTAATCGCGAAACCAGGTCCCTAACGAAATGTGCCAGCGGCGCCAGAAATCCGTCATGCTTTGCGCGGAATACGGCCTGTTGAAGTTCTCATTGAACCGGAACCCCAACATGAGCCCAAGTCCAATGGCCATGTCGGAATAACCGCTGAAATCGAAATAGATCTGAAAGGCAAAGGCCAGAATTCCGAGCCAAGCGGTCAACGCTAACAGTGCTCCTGTGTCCATGCCAGAGACTGCATGCCACAAGAGCCCACTATTATTGGCAAGCAGCACCTTCTTGGCCAGTCCCTTTATGAATCGACGGATTCCTTGGGCGAACATGGCGCTGTCCACCTTCCGGTGGCGCAGTTGCTCCGCAACCGAAGAGTATTGCACAATAGGACCGGCGACCAACTGCGGGAACAAGGCGACGAACGTTGCGAAATCCAGCCAGTTCCGCTGCGCTTTACTCGTTCCCCGATAAACATCGATGATGTAGGAGATCGATTGAAACGTGTAAAAGGAAATGCCGATTGGCAAGGGCAGCTCTCTAAGCGGGACCTCGGTGCCCAACCAAGCATTGAGATTTTCAATGAGGAAGTCCGCATACTTAAAGTAGGACAGCAAGGCAAGGTTGACGATAATCGAGAGGGCAACGATGGCCTTGCGCCGACGGTCGCTGAGCCCGGCTTTCTCCAGCAGGAGGCCGAAGCTGAAATCGGTAACCGTGGACAACAGCATAATCACGATATAGACCGGTTCTCCCCAGGCGTAGAAGAGCAGGCTGAAGAAAAGCAGTACGGCATTTTTGATTCGCCATGGGGAGAGGAAGTTGCAGATCAGAACCGCAGGGAGAAAGAGAAACAGGAAGAGTAAACTGCTGAATACCATGCTGCGTCAGGGCTTAACAAACAGGTCGGAAAAGGCCTTCTCCAGCTCATCGGCTTTCTCTGAGATGATGAAAATCACAAAGTTGCCGTTTGTGGTCAATTTATAGTTTTTGGCGTTCTCATACTGATCGGGCAAGTAATTCTCGAATTGCTTCTGAATATCGGTGGCACGCTGCTTTACTGCGTCTTCCACAGCGGGAATATCCTTGGAGTCCTTGACCTTCATCACAGCAATTTCATTGGTCTTGATATTCATCATCGGCATCATAATGGTATATTGGTCAAGCAACTGAGGATCAAGATGATAAAGGGTGCTGATATCCTCGGCGGTTAGCTCCACCAGAGCAGGCTGTTCATACTTGGAGGTCACACTATCAACCATTTCCTTGGTGGTCATGGAGGGTTCGTACACAGGCTCTGCACTGTTTTTGTTGCCGCAGGCACTAATCAACAAAACGAGTACAACGGTCATCATGATAAGATAAGGTTTGCGCATGGTAGCTTCATTCTCCTTGATGTAGGTTTTTGTCGAATAACACTATCGACGCCGCCCGTCGCAAAAATGTTGCAGTATTGCCCAAAAGGGCAGAAGCATCTGTACGTTTGGACGATGGCACATCAGGCTAGAATGGCCTATGCTGAATCCGACTGCCTGTTTCTAACGAGAGAGGGTGATCCATTTGAATGACAAGAAGGCGGGACTGGATACTATCAATGAGTTATTCGCATCCCGGATCCCCGTACTTATTTGGCTTTCCCTTGTCTATGTGGGAACGATGATCCTTCAATTTTTGAAAGAACCCGTGATTCTGTCCAGCATCGTGTTTACCGGTTTGTTTGTGATTCATGTCCTGCTGCATTGGAATTCCTACCGAATGACCCAAAAGCAGTTCTGGTTCTATTTCGCAATCCAGGGCACCCTGATCTATCTATGCGCCATCCTCATGCGGGATGGTTACCAAGCGGTCCTCATCGGATTGCTCCCGGTTCTGATTGCACAGAGCCTGGGTTTTTCGTTTCGAATCAAACGGGTGGTGTTCGTCTCGCTCTTGAGCATGGTCATTTTCTTTGATTCGGCCTTGACGGTAGATGATCGGCATGGTCTGGCCGTTTTCCTGCCGCTGTTCTTCTTGATGCTGATTATCATCGTGGCGTATGGCCTCTTGTTCTTTCGCCAGGTTCAGGAGCGGCTGCGTATCCAAAGCTTTCTGCACGAACTGCAGGAAGCGCATCAGAGGGTGGAGGAGCTGACCCTATCCAACGAGCGGCAGCGAATGGCCCGCGATCTGCATGACACGCTTGCACAGGGCGTAGCCGGACTGATCATGCAGCTGGAAGCAGCAGATGCTCATATGACCAAAGGCAATGGCGAGCGCGCACAAAGCATTATCAAGCAGTCGATGCAGCAGGCTCGCCGAACATTGGCCGAGGCCCGGAGAGCGATTGATGATTTGCGGCTGAAGGCCGCTCCGGAGATGGACTTCAAGGAGTCCCTTGAGGACGAGGTTCGGCATTTCAAGCAGGCGACGGGGATTCCGGCTGTCTTGAACGTCAAGCTGAGCCGAACGCTGTCCCGATTAATCATGGAGCACAGCTTGCAGATCGTGAAGGAAGGACTGACGAACACCGCACGACATGCCAAGGCGAGCATGGTTTGGGTGACCTTATCCGATGCGAACCATACCCTGACGATCGAAATGATTGATAACGGCGTGGGCTTCCATACTGCGGAGATTGGAAAAGAAGCGGGCCATTATGGCCTTCTGGGTATTCAGGAGCGAACCCGACTGATGGGCGGAGCTGGGGAGGTAACCAGCTATCCAGGAAGGACAACCATTACCATCACGATCCCGCTGGGCGAAGGAGGACAGCCATGAGTACCTATAAGCTATTGATTGTCGACGATCATTATGTGGTCCGCGAAGGCCTTAAGCTGATCGTGGAGACCAGCGAGCACTACGAGGTTGCCGGCGAAGCCGCCAATGGCAAGGAAGCGTTGACCCTGCTCCAAACGATGAAGCCCGATGTCATTCTGATGGATTTGAACATGCCCGTCATGGGCGGATTGGACGCGATGCGGGCGTTAAAGGCTCAGAATAATGCCATTCCGGTGATCATTCTCACCACGTACAATGAGGATGAGCTCATGGTAGCGGGCTTGGCGCTCGGAGCCAATGGGTATCTGCTGAAGGACACGAGTAGGGAAAATTTGTTCCGAACGATCGAGTCCGCGATACGCGGGGAAACGCTATTGTCGGCGGATATGATGGAACGGGTGATCGCCGCTCGGCTTCCAGTGGCAACAAACCCTGCCGCTGAGGATGCGTCTCTGCTGAGTGAAAAGGAATCTTATGTCCTTCGTTGCGTGGCAAAAGGGTTTCGAAGCAAAGAGATCGCTTTTGACTTGGGGATTTCGGAGCGAACGGTTAAAGCCCACTTGACCAGCATCTACAACAAGCTCGGAGTCGATTCTCGCTCTCAAGCGGTGGCCGCGGCAATGGAACGGGGGATTCTGCCCCGATAGAACAAGCGGGTTATTGGAACGAAGCTGGACATGCGAGGAATACTCTCGCATGTCTTTTTTGCATGTTATTGGGCATGGTCCGAGTTCGTGTCTCGAAGGGCTGCCCGAAAGGGCAACCGCCTGGCTCCCTTTCGAACGATGTAGCCCGTTTCCTCTCCCGGTATGATAAGGGACGAATCCACAAGATGGAGAGTAGAGGAGACGATACTGTTATGGCCAAAATGTTGTACCGGCTGGGCTTCTGGTCGGCCAAAAATCGATGGAAGGTATTATGCGGGGGCATAGCGATCCTGCTGGCAGCTGCCATTGTAGCGGTTTCCCTGGGGGCCAACTTTGAAGAACAAACCTCCATTCCCGGATTGGAATCGCAGCAAACCCTGGAGCTGATGAACAAAGAATTTCCAGGCATGCAGGACAACAGCGGGAAAATCCAGCTTGTCCTGAAGACACCTCATGGAGAGACCTTCTCCTCAGAGGGGGCGCAGCAACAGCTTGAAGCCCAACTGGCTGAACTGGCGAAAGACCAAGAGGTCACCGCAGTGATCAGTCCGCTCGATAACCATTCGCTGAATGGGGATGGTACAATCGGCTACGCCACCATAACGTACAAAACACCAGGAGATGACGTGACGGAGGCATCCAAGGAGCATGTTCTTGAAACAGCTGACGTGCTTCGGAATGCAGGATGGCAGGCTGAGCTGACCGGTTCGGGTTATGTGAAGATGGAGATCGGCGGGGCAACGGAAGGAATCGGCGTCCTCATTGCCTTGTTGGTCCTGACGGTTGCATTTGGTTCGCTGCTCACCGGTGTCCTGCCGATTCTAACAGCAGCCATTGGCCTGGGCACCGGCTTGATGATGATTATCATCGGATCGAATCTGTTTGAGACTCCCTCGTTTGCCCTGTCTCTGGCCGCCATGCTGGGTCTTGCAGTGGGAATCGATTACGCGTTGTTCATCATTTCCCGATACCGCCAGCAGCTAGCGGAAGGCTTCGAGCGTAGGGAAGCGATTGCGATCGCGAACGGAACGGCCGGAAGCGCTGTGGTGTTTGCGGGGATTACCGTAATCATCGCGCTGGTAGGCTTCTCCTTTGTCGGCGTTCCGTTTCTTACGGCGATGGGGGTGGCGGGAGCACTCTGCGTGCTGGTTGCCATCTTAACGGCCATCTTCCTGGTTCCCGCCATTCTTGATCTGATGGGGGATCGTATCAAAGCGCCGAAGAAGAAGGCCTCGTCGGCTGGACGAGCAGCCGATGACGCATCTCACGGCAATCGGTGGGGACGATGGGTTACCGGCCGCCCGCTATTAGCGGTGGTACTTGGGGTCGCGCTGCTCGGAACCATCGCCGTTCCTTTCTTCCACATGGAGACCGGTATCCCGGATGATGCGCAAAAATCGACCGAGAAAACCGAGCGCCGAGCCTATGATCTTCTTACCGAAGCCTACGGCAAGGGCTACCACAGTCCATTGGTGATCCTGGCCAAGACCGATGGAGGGGAGGATGCGGCGACAAACCTGGAACGAGCCTTGAAGGAATTGCAGACCTACCCCAATATCGGAATGGTGGCACCGGCTATCCCGGGGCCTTCTGGAACGTTGTCGCTTATCAGCGTGATCCCGGCCACGGGGCCTCATGACAGCGAAACGAAAGAGCTGGTAAAAGAGATCCGAGAAAAAGCTCCAGACCTTGAGCAGCGGGAGCACGTTCAGCTCATGGTAACCGGCAGCACGGCGGTTAACATCGATATCTCACAGAAGCTGAATCAAGCGCTGCCGACCTTTTGCCTGATTATCGTCGGGTTGGCCTTTGTGCTCCTGATGGTTGTCTTCCGCTCGTTGCTCGTTCCGATCAAAGCGGTACTCGGGTTCATCCTGTCTCTCGGAGCAACGCTGGGCTTCGTAACGTTCGTCATCCAGGACGGGTACCTGCAAAAGCTGTTCCACTTCCATGCCGAATCCCCGGTGCTCAACTTCCTGCCCATTATCGTCGTCGGGATTCTCTTCGGACTCGCGATGGACTATGAGGTATTCCTGGTCAGCCGCATGCGGGAGGAATTCAAGAAGAGCGGAGACGCCAAGAAATCCGTCCTTGCCGGGATTCGCCACAGCGGCGGTGTGGTGACGGCTGCAGGCTTGATCATGATCTCGGTCTTTACCGGCTTCATGCTGGCCGAGGATCCCACCATTAAGGTCATGGGCTTTGCCCTCGCATTCGGCATTCTGTTCGATGCCTTTATCGTTCGGATGCTAATCGTTCCAGGGATTATGACCTTGCTGGGGAAATCCGCCTGGTATTTGCCCAAATGGCTCGACCGTCTCTTGCCTAATCTGGATGTAGAGGGGGAAGAGGTTATGAAGGAGGTTCATTCCGCCAAGAGGGATGAATAAGGTTCTGCTGCTTGGACCCGGCATGGTACAATTGGGGAAAAGGAGCTGAGAAGACATGGAAATCAATTTGAGCGGCAAGCGTGCACTTATAACCGGAGCAACGGGTCAACTGGGGCGGGTTATCGCGAGAACGCTGGCCTCCTGCGGCGCGGACGTGGCGCTTCATTATCATAGCAATGCGGATAAGGCGTTTGAGCTTGCAAGGGAAATCACTGCTTTGGGGAGACAGGCTGTTCCCGTCCAAGCCGATATCACCGACAAAGAATCGGTCTTTGCGCTGAAGGAACGGATCGCGAGTGAACTGGGCGAGGTGGATATCGTCGTCGCGAATGCCGTCATCCAATACGAATGGAAGTCCGTGCTGGAACAACCGGAGGAGGACTACGAGAGCCAGTTCCGTTCCTGCGCCATGCAGAGCGTGTATCTGGCAAAAGCGTTTGTTCCCGGCATGATCGAGCGGAAGGGCGGTCGCATGATCGGCATCAACACCGAGAGCTCCATGCAGAATTTCCCAGGCCAATCCGCTTACGTTGCCGGCAAGCGAGCCATGGACGGAATCTATCGCGTTCTGGCAAAAGAAGCGGGCGAGTCTCAAGTAACTGTGAACCAAGTGGCTCCGGGGTGGACGATCAGTGAGCGCGACCGGCTGGAGCATACCGAGCGGAGCGAATCCTACGAGAGAACCGTACCCTTGAAGCGGCGCGGCACGGATCAGGAGATTGCGAACGTGGTCGCCTTCCTTGCCAGTGATTTGGCCAGCTTCATTACCGGGGCTTATGTTCCCGTCAGCGGCGGGAACGTCATGCCTGCAATCTGATCTAAACCTCATGAACAGCTTGAACGAAATGAATAGGCAGTTGAGGCAGTAAGGGCCACTCTTCCAGGAGTGGCTCTTTTGGTATTGCCCTCCAGCCAAAGAATGGTACAATGTGAGTCCAGATAAAAACAAGATCGGAAGGGCGGTAGACATGAGCGAAGACAATCAGGAGTATATCGTAATCTCAGGCGCAAGAGAAAATAATCTCAAGAACGTCTCCCTGCGCATCCCCAAACGAAAGATCACCATTTTTACGGGGGTATCCGGGTCGGGCAAATCATCCATTGTCTTCGATACGATCGCCGCTGAATCCACCCGGCTGCTGAATGAGAATTTCAGCATGTTCGTGCGCAATTTCCTGCCCCGCGTTCCGCAGCCGGATACCGATGCGATTGAGAACCTGAGCATGGCGGTGATCGTGGATCAAAAAAGGCTGGGCGGCGGTTCCCACTCCACGATGGGCACAATTACGGACATTTCCCCCATCCTCCGCCTGCTCTTCTCCCGCATAGGTCAACCTTATGTGGGGCAAGCGCACCTGTTCTCGTTCAACGATCCGCAAGGCATGTGTCCCGAATGCAGCGGGATCGGCCGCAAGCTGGGCGTAGACACGAAGAAGGCCGTCGACCTGTCCAAGTCTCTGAATGAAGGGGCGCTTCTGCTGCCCGATTATGCGGTGAATAGCTGGGATTGGAACCTGCTCTTCCAATCGGGCTCCTTCGATCCCGACAAGAAGCTAAGCGACTACTCGCATGAGGAGCTAGACCAACTGCTCTACGGCAAGGCGAGGAAGGTGCAGCTCGATTTCGCTGGAAAAGCAACCAATGTCACCATCGAAGGCTGCATAGAGAAGTTCACCAACAAATACATCAAGCAGGACTTGAAGGCAAAGTCCGAGCGCACGCAAAAGGCGGTTGCGCCCTTCATATCCGAAGGCCCCTGCTCCAGCTGCCGCGGTGCTAGACTCAGCCAAGCCGCGCTTAGCTGCCGAATCCATGGGCATAACATTGCGGAAATGTCCTCGATGGAGGTCGGAGAGCTCATCCGTGTCATCCGAGAGCTTGATGAACCCGTCGCCGCACCCATGGTCAAGTCGCTGACGGAGCGGCTTCAGCATCTGGTGGACATCGGACTCGACTACTTATCATTGGACCGGGAGACGGATACACTGTCCGGCGGCGAGTCGCAGCGCGTCAAAATGGTGAAGCACCTGAGCGGCAGTCTGGTGGACGTCACGTACATTTTCGATGAGCCGAGCGTGGGCTTGCACCCCCGGGATGTACACCGGCTGAACGAATTGCTTGTGAAGCTGCGCGACAAAGGAAATTCCGTCATTGTCGTCGAGCATGATCCCGATGTGATCAAGGTAGCCGATCATATCGTCGACGTCGGACCACATGCCGGCAGCCGCGGCGGTATGATCATGTATGAAGGAAGCTACCTCGGCCTTCTGGAAGCAGATACGCTGACCGGCAGGCACATGAAGCGGCCGCTCCAGCTTAAGCGCGATTGCCGCCAGCCATCGGGCAAGCTATCCATTGCGAATGCCACCCTGCACAACCTGCGGGATGTGAGTGTTGACGTTCCTACCGGAGTGCTCACGGTGATCACGGGGGTAGCGGGATCGGGGAAGAGCACGCTCATCAACGAAGTTTTCCTCAGCCAGCAGCCGGATGCCATTGTCATCGATCAATCGGCAGTGGGCGTATCCACACGCTCGAATCCTGCCACCTACACGGGGATCATGGACGATGTACGCAAGGCGTTTGCTTCCGCGAACAAGGTGAACCAAGGCTTGTTTAGCTTCAACTCCAAGGGAGCTTGTGAGAACTGCCAAGGGCTGGGTGTCGTATATACCGACCTTGCCTTCCTCGAGAGCGTGAAACTTCCGTGCGACGTATGCGGAGGACGGCGCTTCAAGGAGGAAGTGCTCGCCTATAAGCTGAACGGGAAGTCCATTGCCGATGTTCTGGAGATGACGGTGGAGCAAGCACTCGATTTCTTCCAGCTCAAAGAGGTGGTGCGCAAGCTTCAGGCGATGAGCGATGTGGGGCTGAACTACCTCACGCTCGGTCAGCCGCTCAGCTCGCTATCCGGCGGAGAATGCCAGCGGATCAAGCTCGCCAGCGAGCTGCACAAGCAGGGAAGCCTCTATGTGATGGACGAGCCGACAACAGGGCTGCACATGTCGGATATCGATCATTTGTTGGAGATCATGAATCGCTTGGTGGATGCTGGCAATACGGTAATGGTCATCGAGCACAACCTGGAGGTCATCAGCCAAGCAGATTGGATCATCGATATGGGGCCGGATGGCGGCAGCAAGGGCGGCCAGGTGGTGTTTGAGGGCACGCCGGCAGAGATCGTCCATGCGGAGCAATCGATCACGGGAAGGTATCTCGAACGGAGCAGCCCGTCCCATTAACGATCGAGTCGATGGCTGAGACCGGTGATGACAAACACAATCACAATTGGATCGTTCGATGAGGGTTCTGATCGGGACGCCCAATACATTCGCCAGGGAAAAGCCGTCCATGATAGGAGATGGTTTTTCCCTTCGTTTAACCGCAGCAGGAGTCCTTATGGAAAAGCGAGCAGTCAACACAACGCCAAAGTGAGGTCCTAGCCGTATAAGTAATTGCGGCGGATAAAGCAATTGACGAAAGCGGAAAGGTATACTACACTTCAATTATTAAAACAGTTGTAATAAGTATTGAGTAAAGAGGTGATTCGAATAGAACCCGTTACGCACAATACGCTTCAAGTGAAAAAAATGAATGTGGAACTCGTTAAAAACACGCTGAAGACACAGGGAACCGGGACCAAAGCGTCGATTGCAAGCCTGACCGGGCTGAGCGTGGCCACCTGCGGCACCATCCTGAATGAACTTGTCGCTTCCGGCGAAGTCATGGAGTTGGAACCAGAAGAGTCAAACGGCGGTAGACCGGCCAAACCGTATCGATATAATGCCGACTTTGGCAGCGTCGTCTGCTTGCTCGTCAAGACGGAAGGAGGCATTCACTCCATCCATTACACCGTCGTGAACCTGCTCGGTGAGGTGATCCAG
This sequence comes from Gorillibacterium sp. CAU 1737, assembly GCF_039888655.1. NCBI lineage: Bacteria > Bacillati > Bacillota > Bacilli > Caryophanales > Paenibacillaceae > Gorillibacterium > Gorillibacterium sp. CAU 1737. The sequence goes on along the minus strand of NZ_JBDQQO010000002.1, from coordinate 187,014 downwards.
GAAGCAACAGAGGTCCTGGAACAGATCGATCTCAAGGTAGTGGACGAGGTGATCGAGAAGCTGATTAACGAACATCGCAATGTTCTAGCGATCGGCGTTGGAATTCCCGGCGTCGTCCATGGCGGGATAATCGGCGTCTGCGATGTTCCAGACCTTGCGGGCAAGCCGTTAGGGCCCTTCCTTGAGGAAAAATATGAGCTGTCGGTTACCGTCGAAAACGACATGAACATGACGGTCTACGGATTTTACCTCATGCAAAACTTCGAAGAGGAAAAGACGTTTGCGATCGTGACGTTTCCGAAAAACCATTTTCCCGGGGCCGGATTTATCGTAGACGGGCGTATCTTATCCGGGAACACGAAATTTGGCGGCGAGGTTTCCTTCTTGCCCTTTGGAGTGACACGCGAGGAGCAATTGCGACAGCTCCATACCGAAGAAGGGTTTATCCGGTTGGCCGTTCATACGTTAACCTCGATCATCGCCATCATGAACCCGGTCACGATCGCGATCACAGGCGAGCTTCCCCATGAGCCTCAATTGAACGAGCTCCGCGAGGGTTGCTTGACGAACATTCCGGAAGAGCATATGCCGCAGCTGTTCATTCAAAGGGATACGCAACAGGAATACAGGAAAGGGCTGGCTACGGCGACGCTGGAATCCTTAACCTACCGCCTGCAGCTCATTGAGAGAAGATAAAAAGTCGAAGGAGAACGCATCAAGTGGAGAAGACATCCAAGAAATTTAACCGGATTTATGCCATGCAGCTGGCCACGATCTTTTTAGGATTTGTCATATTCGGATTTTCAGAAAACATCAAGGGGCCGGCCATTCCGCGCATTCAGCTGGATTTCATGCTGAGTGAATCCGAGCTTGGTACTTTGCTATCCCTTAACGCTCTGGGCTACTTGATCGCTTGTTCCTTCACCGCGTACCTGACGCGGATTTGGGGGATCAAGGCGGTCACCATCATGGCGCTGGGGTCCATGGCAGCTTCGGGTGTCCTCATTTTCTTTTCCCATCACTACGCCATGTTCTCGGCTTCGTACTTTCTGATGTACATCGGCAACGGAATGCTGGAGATCGGATTGGCCATCCTTGGCGCACGCATCTTTGTGAAGAACACCGGAACGATGATGAATCTGTCCCATGGCTTCTATGGCCTTAGCTCGACCGTCGCCCCGCTCATCGCGACAGGCTTGATGGGGGTTACCATCAACGGCCATACGTTGGATTGGCGCGGAATGTATCTGCTGATGCTGCTTTTGTCCTTAGTGCCGGTTCTTTTCGCCCTGTTCAGCACTTTTCCGGGGGATGGCATTCAGCACGAAGACCGTGTTCCTCTGAAGGTGTTGTTGAAGGACCCGGTGCTATGGCTCATGGTGTTTGTTCTTTCCTTCGGCGTGGTTTCGGAATTGGCGGTCGGAGGATGGCTTGTGAACTTCCTGGAGAAAGCCTACAGCTGGGATACGGTTCGGGCTTCCGGGATGCTCTCCGCCTTTTTCTTGTGCTTTGCCCTTGCGAGACTTTTGTTAGGCCCGTTAACGGATAAGATGGGGTTCACGGTATCCTTGATCCTGTTCTCTGGTTCCTCGGCGGTATGTACCTTTCTCGCCATTTTCGGCGGGGTTCGCTTCGCCTTTCTGTTTGCTGCTGCAGGGATTGGTATTGCGATGATCTACCCGACGGTGATGGCCTTCATTGCCAAACGGTACCCAAACGGAAGTGATACCGCCATTACCTTTACGGTTACGATGATGGGGTTAGGCAGCGTGATCGGCAATTATCTTATCGGTGGTGTGATTGAAACGGTCAAGAAGCTTGTCGGCGCGGATTCTCATGCCGGGCTGCTTCGCGGGCTTCAGGCGGGGTATGGGGTAATTGGATTGTGTGCGGCGTTGTGTGCCGTGACCGGTTTGGTGTTGTTCCGTTATTTGACCAAACGCAAAGAGCTCATCTAAGCGTAGGGTCATAGACGAGCTGTCTCCGATACCGTTCCGAAACCGATCACATTCAACGATCCAAGTATGATGCGACAGCGGAAGTTGACCGAGTGATCGTAGAGCGGGTAGAACCGTATGTTCCGCATCGGGTAGTCGGCGCACAGTAAGGAAAACTCACAGCTACGAAAAACGAGCCTAGGAACTCTTCCAGGGCTCGTTTTTGTTTTGAGCGCTGACTGGTCATCCAAGGGAATCGGGAAATCATACTCGAAATGTTGCAAATGCAACAAAAATAACGTATGCTTTTGCTAGCGCATGACGATGAATAAATAAGATTTTCCTGGGAGCTGCGAACATGAAGGAAGTTCTACGCGAGGTTGGGATGATCGCTAGGGCGCTCGATTCCATCAGCAATATAGAATTCAAACGACATGACCTTACCAAGGGGCAGTACCTGTACCTCGTGCGTATCTGTGAAAATCCGGGCATCATTCAAGAAAAGGTTGCGGACCTGATCAAGGTGGATCGGACCACGGCGGCCCGTGCCATCCAGAAGCTGGAGGGGAACGGGTTTATTGAAAAGAAAGCCGATCCCGCGAACCAAAAAATCAAAAAGCTTTTTCCTACGGAGAAAGGGGAGGCTGTTTATCCGTTTATCAGGAGGGAACATGACCATTCCAACCGGGTCGCTCTCTCCGGGTTCTCCGATAGCGAAATGGAAACCCTCTTTGAACTGCTTCACCGGGTTCGAAAGAATGTAGAAGTGGACTGGGAGTATGTAAAGAAGGGAAATCAACGCCTTTATTAATTTGGCAGACGGAGGATAGGTAACGTGACCATCACGATTATGAGGTGCACAGGTGAAGAGGTGACTGCTCTTCAAGAAATCAGCAGGGAAACCTTCCAGGAGACCTTTCAGGATCAGAATACACCGGCCAACATGGCCACTTACATGGAGAAGGCTTATAACCGGGAGCAGTTGGAGAAGGAGCTGTCCAACGTCCATTCCGAGTTCTATTTCCTTTATGTGGGGGAACAAAGGGCCGGCTACCTGAAGCTAAACATCATGGACGCTCAGTCGGAAGCGATGGGCATTGATGCGCTTGAAGTCGAGAGGATCTACATCCGAAGCGATTTCCATAAGCAAGGACTCGGCAAATACCTTTTGAATCGAGCCGTGGAGATCGCGAGGGAGCGGGATAAGAAGAAGGTCTGGCTGGGGGTTTGGGAAAAGAACGAGAATGCCCTTGCCTTCTATAAAAAAATGAAATTTGTCCCGACGGGGGCGCACTCCTTTGTGATGGGGGACGAGGAGCAAACGGATATCATCATGACCTTGCGCCTCTCCGGGAACGATGCAGTTCCCACTCCTGAATAGAAACGAACAAGAGGTCCGCCAGCAGGCGGACCTCCTTGATTATCTCAGGGCTTCTTCCAACTGTCTTTCCACGACGAGCGGGGGCGGGACAAGCCAGCCCTTTTCCTTGCTTAAGCGAAGTGCCTTTAGCCCGATCGCCGCTTTCGTGACGTGGTATTTCCCGAACAGCATTCCGATATCTTCTCGAATGGATTTGCCCATGATCTGGCTGCAGATGACGAGGCCCGCCGCTGAATCGGCGGAGACCATCGCGGCAATCTCCATATCCGTGAACCGGGCTCCGATCGGAATGTCCTCCAAGCGGGCTTCGGGGCGCTCAGGCAAGGCAGGGAACGGAACGAGCCCGTTATGGATCAAGATCTCGTCGCACTCCGAAATCTCAAGCTCAGCTTGATTGATCACATCCCCAATAATGCCCTTAAGATTTTTGTCTCCTGCATGGTAATGGAGTAAGCGGTAAGTGGATAGGCATCCCTTTGCCGCCATTGAGAATTGCCACACATCGTAGGCCTCTCCGTAATGGAGGGGTTCCTTTTTCGGGTTACCGCTTAAAATGCCCATTTGTTATTCCTGCCTTCCTTGAAAAGAATTCTTCACATCCGGTTGTAAGAAAAGCCCTTATCAAAGGGCTTTTCTTGATTGCCATATTACTGGAAGGATCTGTTGGTAGGAATCGGGTTATACCCGGGGTTAGCCGTCGGGTACGTTCCGCCTTGGTGGGTGAATGTCGGGCTGAACGTTTGGTTTTGGACCGTTTGTTCCACTTGCCGGCAGAGAGAAGCAATCTGTTGCAGTTGTTGAACCGCGGTGTGGTGGCCTTGCAGGGCAGCTTGAATGGTCTGGGACGCTCTTTGCTCCCGTTGGGCGAGCTCTTCGAGTCGTTGTGCGTTTTGTTGCTCTTGTTGCAGGAGCAGCTGATAATTTTGACTGGCTTGCTGAGTTTGAGCTACGAGTTGTTGAACAATTTGCTCACATTGCTGCAGGGATTGTTGGACTCCATTGGTGTATTGCATGTGTTGTTCCTCCTTTAGTTAGGGCGTAGGGCAGGGTATCCCATGAAGTTGGCTGTCATGCAGGCACCTTCGGGATCAAAGGAACTTAGTGCTTCTCGCCGGATCTGTTCCGCATGCCCGCCAAGCCCAGAAGACCGAGAAGACCAAGCCAACCCCAGTTGTCGTTGTCGTTGTCCGTGGCAGCAGCTCTGTAGCGGTTCGTATTGTTGTTGGCAGCCGTTCCGTTATTCGAGTATCCATTGTAGTTGTTAGTACCGTACGACGAGTAATTCGTGTTGGATCTCATTGCATCGTTTGTTGCGGTTCCGGTATAACCTTGGTTGGTCGACTGGTTCCCCGTCATCGTGTTTGCATTTGCGTAGACCGAGCCGGAAGTAGCTAACGTTAGGCTGAGCAGGGCAACCATGGCAACTTTTTTCTTCATCGTCATGCTCCTTTGGGTGTAGTTTTATGGCAATTGAGTTTCGGAGGTATTGTGTTCGATTGCCTAGTGGATTAAGCGTGGAAAAGGGTGGAAGTGCACCAGGTTGCCATTCACGCCATTTCTCGGCATCAGTGAAATGGATTGAAATTCTTCTTTGAGTGCATTAAAATGAACAAATTCGTATAAAAATAAAGCAGAGTGAGTGGATAAACCATGAATTTATTTCTTACGTATGTCGTCCTTGGCTTGTCCATAGCGCTGCCTGTCGGAACGGTCACGATCGAGATGACGAAGCAGGGTCTCAAGAATGGATTTCTGTATGGGTGGGTTGTCGGCCTTGGAGGAATGACCATTGATTTATTGCTAATCCTAAGCTTATATCTGGGGCTTGCCTCCGTGCTTTCCTTGCCAATTGTTCAGGTGGCCATGTGGCTCCTGGGGGCGTTGTTTTTATTTTATGTTGGCTACGACAGCATTAAACATGCGGATCACGACATCACCCTAACCGGTGAAAAGAAGAAATCCTTGATTTCTTCCTATAAAAATGGGCTGCTTGTCGCCGTCTCCCCGAGCAATCTGGTCTTCTGGATCAGTGTGTTTGGCACGGTGCTCTCGAGCTCCTTCGACAGGTCCAATCCCTACGCGTTCGTGATTATTGGCTTGGGCATTCTTAGTGGAATTCTCATCCATGACCTCGGCCTGATGACCATCGTGGCGACAACGCGAAAGGTGATGAATCGGACCGCCATCAAGTGGGTATCCATCGGGGCAGGAGTAACGTTAATCGGCTTTGGTATTCATTTTTTATACAGATTCTTGCTCAGCCTGCAAGAGCACTTCTTATAGTACATTCACAAAAAACACCCCTATCGTTGGACAGAGATGAGAAAGCGGTCTCTTCAACGATGGGGGTGTTTTGCGGTAGGGGGCTTGTAACCTGGCCGATTGAGGCCACCGTGATTCAACGACCTCTTTGACGGCTAATAGAGGGTAGAAACGGGACAGGAGGGAGGAGTGGACATGCCCTGGACCAAGGACGACTATCCGGATTCACTCAAGAACTTCATGGCTCCGGTCCGCAACAAGGCAATCGACATTGCCAATGAGCTGTTGAAGGATGGTTACTCCGAAAGCCGTGCGATCTCGATCGCAACCGCCAAAGCCAAAGAATGGGGAGAGAATCACGACAAGCAGATTCGTAAGAAGAGCCACTGATGTATAGATCCATAAGTAAGGCACGAGATCCCAACGAAAAAGGCAGCCGTTCTAACAAGATCGGCTGCCTTTTACATAATAAGAAGTAACTTACTGAGAAAAAGTAAAAAAGCAATCATGCTTATCGTAATAGTTGAAGTTATCGATGTAGTCCTGCAGGGATGGGTTTTTCACCTGATGCCGGGTATTTGCGATAAGATCGGACGCGACTTGTCCACTGAAATAGATGCTCAGCCCATGTTCTTTTGCAAACTCAGGATAGATTTCCTCATCGGTTTCGTCATCGACATCAATAGGATCATCTAAGTAAAGAGTCGATGTTTCGTCAATAGGGGAATCCTCTTTCCGGTACAGATTGAATTCGTCCAAATCATCTTGTGCTATCCCAATAAGCTGATGAATGGTTATTGGTTTTCGAATTACGTCCATTTGGATTAACTCCTCCTTGTTCATTAGGCCGCTATGATTGAAGTCAATTCCATTATATAGTATTCATGTGACGTATTGCATTTCATCGAGATAGGAGTTTTGAAGATGCGGAAGTGATCACAGAGAATGCCAGCAATGAACAAGCAAGTCTATTACTTGATGGATGGATATGAATACCAATTGGGAGTGATTGCCTCGTACCTGGATGATTCCATCTGCTGCCCGTCCATAGACCGAACGCATCTGACCAAATCCGCGGAATCCGCGGATTTTTTATTTGAGGGCTGGTAAACCGAACTGTTAATTGATTTTTCCAAGGGCACAATAGTTGGGAAACCCTCTTGCGTTAAAGTGCACTTTAAGGATTATAGTGTTCACATGCCCATGAGGGGGAGAGCCCATGAATATCAAAAAAGCCAGTGAATTAACGGGAGTGAAACCGGAAAACATCCGCTATTACGAACGAATTGGATTGATTCCACCGGTTCCTCGTGACGATAACGGGGTTCGTGATTTTTCGGAGAGTGATATCGGGTGGATCAAGTTTTCGAAACACATGCGAGACGCTGGTGTCGGTACAGAAGCCCTGATTGAATACATTACCCTTTTCCAAAAAGGCGATGCCTCGAACATTCCCGCACGGAAAGAAATCCTTCGGGATCAATTGGGTGAATTGGAGGAGCGAATCGAATCATTGGTTCGTGCCCGTGATTACCTGAAATTCAAAGTAGACAATTACGAGGCCACTATGGTGCCGCTGGAAGAGAAACTACAAAGCGGTGAAATCAAGAAGGAGGAACCCGAATGTCCGAAAAAGTAACCGCTGGACGGGATCAATTGGGTCATTTTGCGCCAAAATTTGCGGAGTTAAACGATGATGTCTTGTTTGGAGAGGTTTGGAGTCGGGAAGCAGAGCTGAGCCCGCGCGACCGCAGCATGATTACCGTTTCAGCGCTCCTTTCAGGCGGGAATATGGAACAGCTGCCCTTCCATATGACCAAAGCGAAAGCGAACGGAGTGACGCAAGCAGAAATGGTTGAAGTGGTCACACAACTGGCCTTTTATTGCGGGTGGCCTAAAGCCTGGTCAGCGTTCCGTATTGCACAAGAGATTTACAAGGACGAAGGGAGCGGTTCCAGCTCGTGATCATCCAGGAGATGAACGAAACCCTTTTATTCGATGCAGGAGAACCTAATCCATTTACTCAATATTTCATCGGGCAAAGTTATTTGAACATGCTCACCCCTGGACCCAATGCCATTGGCAACGTAACGTTTGAACCAGGGTGCCGCAATCACTGGCATGCTCATGCTGGAGGGCAATTGCTGCTCGTCACGGCTGGTGAAGGGTACTACCAAGCGGAAGGGAAGCTCGCGCAACGCTTAAAGGCGGGGGACGTCGTCGTAATCCCGGCGGGAGTGAAGCATTGGCACGGCGCAGCAGAGGATTCCTGGTTTGTTCATTTGGCAGCTGTTGGTGATCCAAGCAAACCCGAAACCGAATGGTATGAGCCTGTCAACGATGATCAGTATGCCGAAGTGAATAAAATCAAGTAACGAATAGGAGGTTCATGTCATGGAATACGTAACATTGAACAATGGCAGCAAGATGCCGATCTTGGGTTTCGGGGTTTATCAAATTCCAGATCAGGCGGAATGCGAGCGATGTGTGCTTGATGCCATAAGCGTAGGGTACCGTTCCATCGATACCGCGCAGGCTTATCGAAATGAAGAAGCGGTAGGTCGGGCGATCCAGAAGAGCGGGATCCCAAGAGAAGAGTTTTTCGTCACGACCAAGGTATGGATCTCGAATGCCGGCTATGAGAAAGCCAAAGCCTCCATCGACGAATCCCTGAGAAAGCTTCAGCTGGATGAGCTGGACCTGCTCCTCATCCATCAACCATTTAGCGATTATTACGGCACGTACCGTGCGATGGAAGAAGCCTATCGGGCAGGCAAATTGAAAGCGATCGGCGTCAGCAACTTCTATCCAGATCGATACATCGACCTTGTTCAATTTACCGATGTCGTGCCCGCCGTGAACCAAGTCGAAACCCATGTGTTCCACCAACAGGGACAAGCCCAGGAAATCATGAAGAAATACAACACGCAGATCGAATCCTGGGGGCCTTTTGCCGAAGGCCGAAACGACTTTTTTAGCAATGCAACCTTAAAAGCGATTGGCGAACCCTACAACAAATCGATTGCGCAGGTCGCCTTGCGGTTCTTGATCCAGAGAGGCGTTGTGGTCATTCCAAAAACAGTAAACAGGAACCGGATGGAAGAAAACTTCAATGTCTTCGATTTTGAACTGACGGCAGAGGATATGGCCAAAATCGTTGCACTGGATACCGGGAAAACGGCGTTCTTCGCCCATAACGATCCACAGACGGTTGAATTTTTGACCGGCTATGGCAAAAAAGGATTGGAATAAGGAGGAAAACCATGTTTACTGAAACCTACAAATTATCAAATGGGGTAGAAATACCTAAAGTGGGCTTGGGCACCTGGCTGCTTAACGATGAACAGGCCGCTCAGGCCGTGCGGGATGCGGTGTCGATCGGGTACCGCCATGTGGATACAGCCCAGGCTTACCAGAACGAAGTTGGGGTGGGGCAAGCAATCCGTTCCTGCGGAGTCCCAAGAGAAGAGCTTTTTCTCACGACCAAGGTTGCTGCCGAAGCGAAGAGCTATGATGCTGCGAGGCAGTCGATTGAGGAGTCTTTGGATAAGCTGGGACTGGAGTACATGGACCTGCTGATTATCCACAGCCCGCAGCCTTGGATGGAGTTTCGGGAGGAGAACCGCTACTTCGAGGAAAACAAGGAAGTATGGAAAGCCATGGAGGATGCTTATCGGGCAGGTAAAGTAAAGGCAATCGGCTTATCGAATTTCCTTCAGGATGATGTAGAGAACATCCTGGCAAGCTGCGAAATCAAACCGATGGTTAATCAGGTATTAGCTCATATCGGCAATACTCCATCAGAGCTAATCGAGTTCTGCCAGAAGAATGACATCCTGGTGGAGGCCTACTCACCCATTGCACACGGTGCAATTCTTGATCATGCCGAAGTGAAGGCGATGGCCGATCAGTACGGAATCTCGGTTGCACAGCTTTGCCTGCGTTATGATCTCCAACTGGGGCTTGTCGTTCTTCCGAAGACGGCAAATCCGGATCACATGAGAATCAATGCCGAACTGGATTTCGTTATCAGCGATACAGACATGGAGACTCTAAAGAATGTAGAGACCATCCAGAATTATGGTGAGCATAGCTTCTTCCCGGTGTTTGGCGGGAAGTTAAAGTAATATGGAATGAAAGCATGGAGGAAAACGGCAGCCGCAACCGGGTTGCCGTTTTTTGTTTTGAACAGGTGAACTCCGTGGATATCGCGGAGGTTTTCATTTAAGACAAAACCTATCATTTTTCGCTATTTACAACGCATATTTCCAATGTATATATAAGAGACAAAGTTATAAAAGCAAGTTTCACTTGGAGGGCCAATGAATAAAAAAACAGTACTCCTTTCCTGTATTTCGGCTGTTGCTTGTGTTGCGATTGTCATGGCCATCTTTCATTATTATGATCGAGGCAAGGCAGCTTCAACGGAGCCTGCCGCCAATCAAAATGAAGTTGTTATTCCCGAGGTTGACTTAACCAAAATGGAGAGTTTGATGATTGGCTCCGAACCTCCCAAGCTCATTTACGCAGACAACAGCAAGGTAATATTTGAAACCACGGGTGGAGTATATGTCTATGATCTGAAGGAAACGGCTCTTATTCGATCCTTCGATACCTCATCATTCGCATCAGCAAGATACTCCAATGTTTTGCCGAGTTCTTTTGCTACGCAAGACGGGAACCAACTGATTTTTAACTTTAACAATGGGTCGGGAGGATTCGTTGCTGCATTCCGTTATTCCCTGGCAGATAAGCGTATCCATGAGTTGACCGAGCAAGAAGCCGGAGAATATCGTAAACAGAGATTCGAATGCATCTACCTGAAACCCAGTGATGAACGATACCAAAAGTCCTCAGGCATGATAGCCTCAACTTCCGGTCGGGACTATGTTTATTTAACGTTTCGGGACTGGAAAGTGAGTACCATCAACGTGGTTTATGTGCAGGATGACCAGGAAACGGTTTATCGCGTGTTTGCCAGCAACGAATAAGTAACATCCATGAATAGCAAAACCTTTGTAACCGAAAAAGGCAGGATCAGGGAAGTCCCTGATTCTGCCTTCTTGTGTTTCGGTGAAAGTCACTGGGCTAACTGTTCCAAATCCGGCTGCAACTTGTTGCGCAGAACATACAGCATACCGGCACCGACAAGGAACGCGACGGCATCCGCGATGACGAGCGACCAGACCACCCCATGGAAGCCGCTCACTCGATTGGCGATAACCAACACAGGAATCAGAGTAGCTCCCTGAATGACGGACATAATGAAAGCGGCAGTTCCTTGCGCGGTTGCTTGGAAGATCCCCGTAAACAACGTGGTCATCCCTGTAATAAACAGCGACAGGAACGTCACATGGAGAATGTAGCTGCCCATTTCAATTAGCAGCGGATCGTTCGTAAATAGTCCAATCAAGTGGTCGGAAATCAGATAGACGATGAGGCCGAATGCAACAGCCAACCCCGCAATCACTTTGAGCGTGAATTGAATGGTGTGCTTCATTCGTAATTTATTCGCCGTAAAGGAGAAGGCGATGAGCGGTACGACTCCCTCGCATAGTCCCATCAGAATAAACTCGGGAAATTGCAATAATCGAGAGGATATTCCATAAGCCGCTACAGCTGGATCTCCATATTCAACAAGAAAATGGTTAAAGATGAGGGACATGGCGCCCAGGAAGAGGCTCATCACAAAGACGGGAACGCCGATTTTGAATACATTGATTAGGATCTCCTTGGTCGCCTTGAACCATTTTATGGACACGGTTAAAGCTTGGCTCTTCGATCTGATGTGGGCGGCGAAGAATACACTTGCCACCAAGTTCGAGAGAACCGTAGCGGATGCGACGCCAATCACCCCCCCATGGAAAACGAAGATGACAAGTGCATCGAGGATAATGTTGACAACCACACTAAGAATCATACCGACCATGGATGTGAGGGCAGCACCCTCGGAGCGCACGATATTCTCGAGCGTGAAAAACAATACGACGATAGGTGAACCCAAAAGCATAATGGTGGTGTACTCTTTTGTAAAACCAAAGGAATCTGGTGTTGCCCCCAGACCATGAACGATGGGATCGATGAACGGTAGCCCGACCGCTACTACGATGAGCCCGAGAGCCAAACTGCTGTAAAAGGCGAATGAGGACACTTGCTTGACTTCATCAACCTTCTTCTCTCCCAACAAACGAGAGATGAAGGTACCGCTGCCGATGCCGATCAAGTTGCCTAAAGCCATAATGATCGCGAATAGCGGCAAGGTTAGCGCGAGGGCGGTCAACATGGCCGTATTGTGGAGCGTACCTAGGAAATAGGCATTCAAGATGGAATAGATGACACTCATTGACGTGCCTAACATCATCGGTACCGCGAAATGAGCGACGGCCTTTGCGACGGGGGCCTTTTCAAAGTAATGGAGGTTTTCTGCATCCACGGAGATCACTGCTTTCTATGGTTTAGTACCAACCTAACACCGTTAGATTGAATCTTACAGTGTTAGATGATATCATGATCCTAGAAAGCTGTAAAGCACAATCTTACACTGTTAGATAAAAGGGCGGATAGCAATGAAAAAGCAGCAGCCTCAGATTTCAGAGGAGATGATTTTGGAAGCCTCCTGGAAGCTTCTGGGGGAGGAGGACATTGAGAAATTTAGCCTAAGGCGACTGGCCGACCGGCTCGGGATTCAGGCTCCCTCTCTGTATTGGTATTTCAAGAGCAAGCAGGATCTCTATTACCGGCTGGCCAACCAAGTTTCGAGGGTTATCCTGGAGGAGTTCCACTCGGAAGGGGATTGGAAGGAGCAGCTGACGGGGCTGGCGGGCACGATCCGAAGCGTGCTCAGTCGGTATCCTTGCTCCACGCAGCTTATGATGATGACGCTGCCCCACGAACCGGACCTCATCCGGTTCACCAACCGCATGCTGCTCTGCGTGGAATCGACGCCGCTTGAGCAAGAGCAGAAGCTGCAAGTGGTTCTTACGCTTGTGAACTATGTCTTCTTCTTCGTTCTTGATGATTATCAGCACAAACGGAATGTCTCGGAGCTTGTGAAAGAGCAGGGGGTGCATGCGAACGGAGAGATGGTTCGTCTTTTAGACTCCATGAGCGAGATGGAAGCGGGACTGTTCCGGGGGATATTCAAGAGCGGGTTGTTCGATGTGATGGGGACGGACAGGGCGTTTGAGTTCGGTGTCAATTTGATCCTGCTGGGGATTGAGCAGGTGATCCAGACGCAGACGAACGAGCAGGACAATATGGCGAAGGCATGAATGGATCGGAGTACTGCGACCCAACCGGAGCTGAGGAATTTGAGCCGGAATGGCTGGTGGAGCATGGATGCCAGGATACAAATCAGATGATGGAGAGACATGGGGAAGCTCATAAAGGGAATTAGGAAATATATCATGCCCAGCGTTATTTATAACCGGGGAGCACGATCTATTTGTGGCGAGGAGAAGAGTAAGCGGCTGGTCTCCCTTGTAGAGGAGTCTAGGTATCTGGTTGTTCACAACGGGAGTCACGGCCCGCATATAGGCAGGGAAAATCCGAACTTGATGAATGATACGACCCTTTCGTTTCTGGAAGAGAATTCAATATCTGGATGACTCAACATGGAACTAACCCCATGACTTGAAGCAAATCAAAACACCTTGATTTGATGCGATTTTAGAAATGAAGAATCGTCAGCTTTTGAAAAATAAGTTCTAGACTGATCCAATAAAACAGTTGTCATTAACGGTTCTGTTAATAGACGGACTTTCAGTAAAAGGAAGACCGGGTAACCCGATCTTCCTTTCTGCTGTACATTGTATCCGCATGCGTAATTACTACTTCATCCAACTGGTTGGACTTCTGGATTCGGCGAACTTGCGACGGCTTCTGGAAGCAGAGTCTCCATTATCCCTCTAAACTGACTGGCAACGTGCTCCTGAATAAACTTATTGGGTCTATCTTCGGCAATATTTTCAAAGGTCATCCTTGTAATTGTGACTGTCCAGTTTGTATCCTGACCCGCATGAATATGAAATTCGATCTCACCTGAGGGGTGAAGGTTGCCCCAAGGATGATCAATTAAGATACGGCCTGGATATTGATACTTCTCTGAACTCGTCTGACCATCGAACCTATAATTTAAATTCATTTCCGACCGATAACCATACCCATCAAATATAGGTGCCTTTTCAATTTTACCATTATGTGACACGAATGAACTTATCGTTGCACTTCCCGATGCATAAGTTTTATTCCCAACCCCATAACGATTAACCGAATCGCCTATTTTAATGCCATCAGCGGTGACACCTTTGCCTACAAAGTGTTCTTTTAGATAATTTACAACATGATCGGTAACGTCGATAACCGCCATCTTTTTCACCCCTAAAATGGTTTATTTGAACCCATTGTATTTTGTGTTGAAATAATCCGATTATGCACTACCTGTTTTTTGCATTGGGTCAAATAATGAAAAAAATCCTAAAACCTCATTTTCAAATTGAAGAAAATGATTTGAGTATATAATCAGTTAATTATACAATGATATAAAACGTTGTGATGGGGAGGGAAGAGACCATATGATTTCCATTGAAAAATTAGCGGAAGAATTAAAACTGACAGGAGACAAGACACGGTTATCCATCTTAGCCTTCTTGCGCGAACGAGAATGCTGTGTTTGTGAGCTAGCAGAGCTCTTGCAGACAAGTCAACCTAACGTAAGTCAACATATGCGGAAGTTAAAGGACGGTGGATTAGTAAGCGAAAGTCGAAGAGGACAATGGATATATTATCGTTTAAAACTCGAGGATAAACCTTACCTGGAGGAGTTGCTGCGAGTTCTCCCTTCTCAAAAAGAAAAGACGGATCTGGTCTGCGCTGAAGACTGCTGTAAATAAGCAAATGAAGAGGGAGGAGGCGAGCTGCAATGGATGCAACAGCGACAAAGAAGCTATCCTTTTTAGACCGTTATTTGACCCTGTGGATCTTCTTAGCAATGAGCATTGGAATCGGTCTAAGTTACGCTTATCCCGGATTTGTAGATTTTTTGGATCAGTATCAAACCGGAACAACATCGATTCCAATCGCGATCGGCCTCATGCTGATGATGTACCCACCACTGGCTAAGGTTCGCTATGAGGAACTAGGTCGTGTCTTTCGTGACTGGAAAGTCTTACTTCTTTCTTTGGTTCAAAACTGGATTATTGGCCCGATTCTGATGTTCTTGTTGGCCATCGTCTTTCTTCATGGTTACCCGGAGTATATGGTAGGGCTAATCATGATCGGCCTGGCTCGGTGCATCGCTATGGTGATCGTATGGAATGATTTGTGTAAAGGTGACACGGAATATGCGGCTGGACTCGTTGCATTCAACTCTATTTTTCAAGTGTTGTTCTATTCCGTCTATGCATATGTTTTCGTGACGGTTTTACCTGAGTGGTTTGGCTTGAAGGGAATGTCCGTCTCCATAACGATCGGAGAAGTCGGGCAGAGTGTAATGATTTATCTGGGTATTCCCTTTATTGCCGGCATGCTAACCCGTCTCATTCTTGTTAGAGCCAAGGGCCGTGATCGGTACGATAAGGAGTTTATCCCGAAAATCAGCCCGATAACCCTCATCGCACTCCTATTCACCATCATTGTTATGTTCTCACTTAAAGGCAATACGATTGTTGAGCTGCCGCTTGATGCCGTGCGGATCGCGATTCCGCTGCTGATCTATTTCGTCGTCATGTTCCTGATTTCATTCCTTATGGGGAAGCGGACAGGGGCCAGTTATCCGGTCACTTCAACCTTGGCCTTCACAGCTGCAAGCAATAATTTTGAACTTGCTATTGCTGTTGCGGTAGGTGTCTTCGGTATTCATTCCGGAGTAGCCTTCGCTGCGGTAATCGGGCCATTGGTGGAAGTGCCTGTTATGATTGCTTTGGTTAACGTTGCTCTACGGTTTCAACGCAAATACTTCAAAAAATAAAGGAGAATTACTCTCATGGAGAGCAAAAAGCTGGTTTACTTCCTCTGCACAGGAAACTCCTGCCGCAGTCAAATGGCAGATGGATTTCTACAAGCCCTTGGAAGAGAGAAGTATCTCGTAAAAAGTGCCGGCTTGGAGGCTCATGGATTGAATCCTCGTGCCGTTCAAGTTATGCAGGAAGTTGGAGTCGATATCAGCTCCCACACCTCCGAGGTGATTGACCCGACTATCCTGAACCAGGCGGATTATGTAATAACCCTCTGCGGGCATGCGGATGAGCATTGTCCGGTGATTGCAAATAAGTATGTGGTGAAATGGCATTGGGGCTTTGACGACCCGGCCAAAGCGATAGGGACCGAAGATGAAATCATGGAGAAGTTCCGAGAAGTCCGGGATGCGGTAAAGGCGAGAATTGAAACGTTTGTAAGAGAAGGCAAGTAACTTCACTCAGCCGACCCCAGAGGACGCATGGGAGCGGCCGCTACACCGGAACGGTTGTCCAATGCCAAATCGCAGATGCAGGGCAAAGACAGGGATGCCGTATTCTCCTTGCCCTTTATCAGAGGTCTTTCCTTGCATTTTCTACCTGATGTCAAAAGAATACAGCCAATGATGCCACCGGAACATTTTTCACTTGAATTCCTTAATCGAGAAGAATCGCTTCTTCGAACTGATTATAAAAAGAGCCGCCACAGATCGTGGCGGCTCTCCAAATTATGCTTTGAAAACTAAGCAAACGATGATGATTGGGCAAATAAATCCCTTTAAAGACATAATTTAAGCAAGTGGTGTATTCCAACCCTTTATAATAGTAGTATAAACTAAAGCCAATTATAAGTCTACAAATTCATGGAAAAAACGTGTATCGTTTGATGAGCAGCATCTTAGTTGCTAAATCATGCCAGGGAGAGTGAGTTATGGAGGAGTATTATTGGGATAGAAAGATCAAGTCGACGCAAGAGAAGGGGTTTGCTTATGCAAACTATACGGTGATGTTCTATGGACTATACTAAGTGTTTTAAGGAAGTCTTACTGCAATATTCTTTTACTGACCCTATTGTCGAATTGATTCGTCATAATGAAAACATTACATACAAGTTAACAGAAAAGGGGTCTAAAGATACTTACCTGTTGCGAATGCATAAACCCATTACGAAGAACATGCAGGGTGTACAAAATTCACGTGAGGCCATTCTATCGGAATTAGAATATCTGATTGCTTGGTCGTCTCATTCTGAATTACCTGTTCAAAACCCTGTTCCAAATCAAAACGATGAACTAGTAACAACCGTTATCGTTGAAGATGAAGAAGTACATTGTTCCGTATTAAAATGGATTTTTGGGGAAACCATGTCCAAGCAAGATTTTAACAGTGAGGAAACGGTAAATATCTTTGGAACAAATATAGCCAATTTGCATCGCTTTTCGCTGAGTTATCAACATGACTCCTGTTTTAGAAGACCAGAATATGGAGTAGAGTGGACGAATACCATGTTAACTAAATTGCGATTAGGTGAAGAACTCGGAATCATCACATCAAGAGAATTTCATATTATTAAAGATACATTTTCGTTAATAAACGCTCGTATGAATGAATGGAACAAAACGAAGGATACATGGGGGTTCATCCACGCTGATATAAACAACAGCAACTTAATCCTCACATCAAAGGGGATATCCTTCATTGACTTTGGTTTATCGGGTTTTGGATATTACATGATGGACGTCGCTATGGGCGCCTTAATGACTAAAGGCGAGTTGCGAGATGCTTTACTATCTGGCTACACGAATATTATTTCAAAAAGAGTAGACATTGAGCAACTAGAGGCATTCATGTTTTTGGCGATAGCTGGATACTATACGTTTTTAGTAAGCCAAAAAAATAAGCATAAGTGGATACGTGAAAATATATCAGGTCTGATTGAACATCTTTGCAAACCGTTCCTAAACGGCCAAACTGTTTTTTATAGTGTATGATAAACAAAGGTACTGGCTGCCGTCATCGGCAGCCTTACAGACATATGTATAAAATACGGGTTTTGCGAACATGTACTAAAGCAACGTTACGAATAACCATTAATGCATTGCTCATATTGCTCGGTACCTACCGAATCCGCACTCAATTCTTCTGCTTTTGAAATGGAATATAATTGTAAGTCATCCTGTCATTCCCAAACTGGATGCAATCATTCGCCTGAGTAAAATACACTCCAGGTTCATGGCTGATTAACTCTTGATTATTGCAATATAATTTCCCGTTTCGAGGATAAACAGCCAGCTTCCAAGTGCCGCCATTGTAGGTTGCTTCGTACATTCCGATATATTGGATTTCTGACTCATTAAGCGGCTTGCAATCATCAAGCCCTAACTCTTGCATGTCAAAAATGTCAGTCCACGTATTCCGAATAAAGCTAAGCTGAATATTTGGATGGTTCACCGAGTTGGTCAAGGCTACCGCGCCAAAGCCGTTCTCGGGCAAAATATCTTGTGTTGCATAAAAGCCGAAACCACCGCCATTATGGTTAAGCAGCGGCCTTTTCTTCCATAAGCCGATCTCCATTCCAAGATGATAGGTCCATGAATCGGATATCGGATACTCGTTGTACATGGACCGAAGGATCTCGTTGTTCATAATTTTCCTGCCCTTATAAACACCTTGATTAAGGAAGCATGTAACAAAATGAGCCATATCGTTAACGCAGGAATACATCCCTCCTGCTCCCAGCATCGATATGGGGTATTTCGGCAATGTTGTTTTGTCGTGGCCGAACGCACTATCCATATGTACAAGAAACTCGCGTTGGTTAAATGTGCTATTGGACATCTCCAGGGGATCAAATACTTTTTCCTTCATATATTCGTCAAATGGCATGTGATACATCTTTTCCAATGCATAAGCGACAAGGTCAATGCCAAGATTTGAATAAGAGTATTGATCATCCGGCTTAAAGCGCAGATAAGTGTCATTGATGCTGCTGATATGCTCCTCAAATGCGCCAGGAGCGAAGTTGTTGCCAACCGGTGCCTCATGCGCCAGACCGGATCGGTGCTTCAGCAAATGACGAAATGTAATCTCTGATGAGTAATCTTGCCCATCTCTACTCTTTACGGCGAAGGCTGGAACATACTTCTTTAAGGCATCATCCAATGCTGCTTTCCCGTCTTGAACGGCTAGCATAAACCCAAATGCTGTATACGTTTTTGAAATCGATTGGACACTGAACGGCGTGTTTGACGTGATCGGTGATCCTTTCGTCAAATCACAATAACCATATGCATCTGAAAAAATGACTTCCTCGTCCCTTACAAAAGCGATAGCGAACCCCGGTAAGTTGTGCTCTTCCATTACCAGCGGAATGGCCATTCTTAACTGTTCAAAGTAGTTGGGGTACTGCACAACAAGGTCCTCCTCTGCACCTGGATCTAGTGATCCTTTAGTTTACGAATCAAAGCTAGAATTCGATTGTTCTTGGTTTCATCCTTCTTGGCAAGCTCAATGTGATTGATCTGCTCTCGTTTTATGTAATCGGGCTGGCTTTGAAACACATTCAGAATTTCGTGCTCTTCAAGAATCTGGGCGATAGAATCAGGCAACTCCACCGTACGTTGTTCCTCTGATTTTCTCAGAACGACATGGAGTTGGTCACCAAGCTCTTTCGGCACGGCTCTTCGAATAAATTCATTATAAACTAAATAATGTCCATTCTTAGACGGCAGCAGCGTATGGTCAAACTCGTGCCCGTCAACCACAATTTGAACCGGTACTCTCCCGTTCGTATGGAAGACTTCCTTTGCTGAATATGGGAAGTACACAACTTTCCATCTCATCTTCCCTTCCAGCATCTTAATCTCAGCGTCAAATTCATAAACCATGGTAACGAACACTCCTTATTGGAAAAGTGGTCTCCCTTGCTCACGAACTCCATTCTCATCATTTGGAATTGTCACTATATTCTAGTTCTCGACAAATAAACCCTTCTTCTTCTCAGCCGGGCGATTGGCAAAATTGTGAACCCGCAAGCGAGCTCCGCGCAAATGAACTTGAAATCAAAAAAAGTGCCAACGTGGCAAAGGAGTCACGCGGCACAAGAGTCGAAGGATTCTGTTCGTATTATGTTCTCATTCCGTTGGTATACGGAGATGTGCCGATAAGAATTCGTATCGGACAGTCACCTAGAATGGAGAATCCACATAGTCTACATCAATTCGAATGCTTCTTTCGTCAGGAGTTGCACAAATAGGCCCCGTACTCCAACGGCCGCGAGTACACCATTTGGCGGGATGCCTGATCTGAATAGAGGCTTTTTTGCGGCATGCCGTTCACTTCGATAATCCAGACGTTCCCCTCCTGATCCAGCGTCATGTCGACGCTGATCTCTCCCAGGTGGACGCCCAGCTCGGATTCCGTAAGCTCGGCCGTGCGGACGCCCAACCAGGAAATCAGGCTCATTTTCAAAAAGACGACATCAGGAGAATACAGCTGATTCAATACTTGCTCGGTTGTCTCTACCCTCTCGCAGATGCTTGTATTAAAGCAGCCCTCGTACGCGATCCGGCTGATCGCATTGGAATAGGACCACTGCCCGCTGCTGTTTTTCTGGACAAGCACCCGAATGTCAAACGTGCGATTGTTAAGTTGCTGGGTATCGATCCCTTTTTGGATGAGGTAGGGCAGCGCCCCAGTCACACGAGCTACCTCACTCTGAAGCTCGCCGATGGATCGGGTGATGATGAACGGCAGCACGTAATGATTGGACAAGTGATAGTCTCCCGATTCCATTGCCTCGATCCGATAAACTCCTCTACCCTGAGAACCGCGAGCGGGCTTCAGATAGATTCGTTTGTGAAGGACCAGCATCGGCTCCAACGCTTCAGCCTGGTACGCGAGGGTCTCGGGGAGATGAGCATGGAGCATGGGATTCGTATGCTGATAAGCCTGAAGCTTATCGAATTGATTAGCTTGGTTAAAGCATTTGGTTGACCCGATCACCTGCCCCAGCCGATCCATAACCTCCGTACTTGAGGTGTAGTATCGATTGTAGATCACCGTTGGAAAAGGAAAAAAGCCGATCTGCCACTTGTTCATCTGATAATGGAGACCTCGCACCCGCTTCCGCCCCCAATCAATATCGCAGGCTGCGAAGCAGACGAGCCGTATTCCCCGGTTCGCTTGATAGCGCCGGTAGAGCTTCAGAACGGGAAGCCGTTCCCAACGTCGGTTGACCAGGATTCCGATCGTCTTGATATCCTTCACAGCGATCCCCCTTCCCCTATGCAAGGTCCTATGGTGCAGGATATGCCCGTTCTCTTATTCTGCCAGGGGGATCAGCCTGATAGGCTTTCATGGATAATCAGGAGCCGCCAACACACTTGAAAATCAGGGTGAATATTCATATGGCAAGGTGCAAACACCTTGGGGTCATATGTACGATTCTCAGTTGATAAAGGAGAGTGTGTGGGAATGGGAAGAATTCCAGGGCCTCCCGGCCCTCCCGGGCCGCAAGGGCCCGCAGGACCCGCCGGACCTGCAGGACCAACAGGGCCTACTGGGCCAGCCGGAGCCGGTATTTTTCTTGAATTCGCTTGTGATGAATTTGGAGGAACCGTCTTAACAAATGAAGATCCGGTTGCGGATCTGTCAGCGTTGCCGATTACGATTGACGAAGTCGGAAATATCGTTTGGTTAACGGCTTATGCCACTTGGACGCCGACCGCAGCCAGCCCGACCATCGCCTTCTCGATCCTTCGGGATGGAACCACTGTCTTGTGCACCGCTAGCGATACGCCAGCATCCGCCAACAGCCCGATTACCACGGCCTTAACCTGCTGCGATATGGGAGCGACGGCTGGTCCTCACACGTACACGCTGCGTGCCACAGGAACCATTCCGGGAACAGGCAACATTACCATCACGATCAATGAAGGCACCTTCACGGCAGCTGAAATTGATACCTAAGTGAAGGAAAACTCAAGAGAGATGATCCCTGTCCGAACCAGGATCATCTCTCTTCCTTATCCCGCCGTAGTATGCAATTCGAACAGCACCAGCTTATGAACCGGCTGAAACCCTGCCTGCAGATAGAGGCTGATAGCCGAATCGTTGCTAGCCTCTACACACAAGGTAAGTTCATCGAGCTGGATTTCATGCAACAGAAACCGGAGCGCTCGCTCCAGAAGAGCTCGTCCATGCCCCTTCTGCCGATAGGTCGGATCCACGGCCAAGTATTCAATGCTCCCCTCTTGAAACGTCGGATTCCCCTCTCCATACACGTAGCCGATCAATCGATTCTCGTCTTTGAGCACAAACAGTTGATGATGCTCATCCAACCGCTCGAGAATGTCTTTCGCTGAGAGATACGTACCAGGGAACATTTGTTCGTGAAGGTGAGAAAAGCTCTCTCGATCCCCAACACTCCATTCTTGGACATTGGAGGTCCCCGTAAACTCCTGCTCCTTGAAAATGCGCAGAACATGATGCGTTCCTCTGCGAACCGCACCTATTTTGGTGAAGAATGCTAACGAACGCACGTTCTCCTCGTTGACGAACCCGTAGTAATGATCAACCTGACCGGCCAGCTTGGCGATTCCCTGTTCCCAGAGAAGCCCTGCTTGCCGCTCCCAATCTTCTTCCGTGTTAAGGAAAGGTCCCCACACTTCGGCAGATCGGTTCTCCTCGTCTACATCGAATCCAAGCGCCCCCCGCATACAGCCCTCCGCATCCAACAAAACCGTAAACCGCTCAGCAAGGCTCCCGCCCGACATAAAATCTTCCTCCAGCACAGCAAGAATTTCCTGCGCGTCTTCTCCGCAATAGCCGATATGATGGGCACTCTGCCGATTCAGGGTTGCAAGAAACAGAGCGAGTGCATCGGCATTTGGTACAAGGGTTGAATCCATTAACGTCATGAGGGAGTTCCTCCTCTTTCACCGTGAGTTAGGAAAGCCATATGAAAGCCATGGATTCATTGTCCACAACTAACGCTTAAAGCGTCCAGTCCTATTTTGACTTAAGAGATACTTTCGGATGTTCAGGTATGTACATAATATATATTATGTAAACTATAATGAGCTTGCCTTTCTCTTCCCGCTCCGCAGAAGGTATAATAGACCAAACTACGCCAATTGTTAGGAAAAAGGAGTCGTCTGCCCCTTATGAATCTAACCGCCCTGTTTTTCGGCTTCCTCCTCGTGCTCAACATGCTCTTGGCCATCGTCGTTGTCTTCCAGGAGCGCAAAGACGCTGGTTCCACCTGGGCGTGGCTGCTGGTGCTCTACTTTATCCCGATTCTCGGCTTTGTTCTCTACGCGCTGTTTGCTCAAAATTTCCGCCGCGTCCCTCTCTTTCATTGGGACAGCCGCCAGAAGCACAAGCTGGAAGCCGCTGTGGTTGCCCAGCTGGACGATATTCGAACCGGGGATTACAAGTTCCAGAATCCGTCCTCCTTCCACAACCGCGATCTGATCTATATGCTGCTCAACAACAATCACGCCATTTTGTCGGAGACGAACAAGGTCGATCTGCTCACGGACGGCCATGAAAAGTTCGAGCAATTGTTTCAGGACATCAACCGGGCCACAGATTACGTTCATGTTCAGTACTACATATTCCGAAGAGATTGGTTGGGGCAAAAGCTAATCGAGCTACTCACGGAAAAGGCCCGCCAAGGCGTCAGCGTTCGCGTGCTGTATGATGACCTCGGTTCCCGTCGGCTGAACAAGGCTTTCTTCCAGGCATACCGCGAAGCGGGCGGCCAAGCCCAAGCGTTCTTCCCCTCCAAGCTTCGGTTAATTAACATGCGGCTGAACTATCGCAACCACCGCAAGCTGGTGATCATTGACGGAAAGATAGGCTATGTCGGGGGTTTCAATGTTGGAGAAGAGTACCTCGGGCTTGACCCGAAGTTCGGCTATTGGCGGGATACCCATCTGCGGATACAAGGTCCCTCCGTCTTCTTCATGCACAGCCGCTTCATGCTCGATTGGAACCAGGCGGCTCCCCATCAGACGTTCCATTTCTTCCCTGAGCTTACGGGTACTTATTGGGAGAAAGGGACTGCCGGGGTGCAGATCGTCACGAGCGGCCCCGATTCGGTATGGGAGGTCATCAAGGATGGGTACATCAAGATGATCTCGTCCGCCAAGCGCTCCATTTACATTCAGACGCCGTATTTCATTCCCGATACCAGCATGATGGACGCCTTGCGCATCGCGGCGCTGTCCGGGCTGAACGTGACCTTGATGGTTCCGAACAAGCCCGATCATCCCTTCGTTCATTGGGCGACCTTGAGCTATATCGGGGAGATGCTGAAGGCCGGCGTTCGAGTGTACCTGTATGAGAATGGGTTCATTCATGCCAAGACCATCGTGGTGGACGAAGAGGTCGCTTCCGTGGGGACCGCGAATATCGATGTCCGCAGCTTCCGATTGAACTTTGAGGTCAATGCGTTTGTGTATGACGAAGAGCTGGCCAAGAAGCTTATCCGCAGCTTCCAGGAGGATATCGAGCTGTCGCGGCTCTTAACCTTGGATCAATACAGCAAGCGGCCGTACCGAGTCCGTGTCAAGGAATCGGTCAGCCGCCTGCTATCGCCTATCTTATAGCCTCAATCGAAGATCGACCGGCGCGTAACGAGGAACAAGTCGCTTACCGCATAGGTCCAGGTCGTCTTCGGCTGCTGCGGTCCATCCTTCTCGGGATCGAAGCTTGCCGGCGGATACAGCCACTTGAGGTAGTGAACGACCTTTTCCTCCATCTTGGCTGGCAGCTCCGAGAACGAGCGAATCAGGTTCACGTTGAACTCGTCCAGCGGGTTGCGGTTGCTGATGCTGGTGAGGTGAACGCTCTCCTTCAAGTAATTCATGTAGTCGAGATGATCGGTCCACGCCTGATCCAGAAAGTGCAGCGCTGCGAGCTTCTCGAGGAGGGCCAGTTTGTCCGCTCCGAGTGTCGCTTGCAGCCGCTCATGAGCAGCCGGTTCAATCACGGACAACGGAGAAGAGACCACTCGATCCATCAGGATATCTTCCCGTTCCTTGCGGTTGATTCTCCGTTGTTCTTCCAGAGTATCTGAATAGGAGTTCAAGTTTTTGCGCGCTTCAAACTGTTGGCCGTTCGCCACCCGCTGGATATGGGCAAGCTTCTTCTCCAGCGCCGGTGTGTTGACCGGCTCTTTTTGTTTGATGCCTTTCAGGTCTGCCGGGAGCTCGTTCAGAAGCCCGAATCGCACGAGCAGATCATCTTCCAGCGAGACGAAGAATCGGGTCGTTCCGGGATCGCCCTGACGTCCCGCACGCCCGCGGAGCTGGTTGTCAATGCGGAGGCTGTCGTGCAGGTGTGTGCCGATGACATACAAGCCGCCGAGCTCCTTCACCTGTCGGCCTTCCTCTTCCTTCCCGCCGCCCAGCAGGATGTCAACGCCTCGGCCCGCCATGTTGGTGGAGACGGTGATCGCGTCACGCTCCCCCGCCTTGGCGATGATGGCGGCCTCCTCTTTGTCGTTCCGCGCGTTCAATACCCGACACACGGCTCCCGCAGCGGTCAGGAGAGCGGCCAACTGCTCGGACTCCTCCACGCTGGCGGTGCCCATCAGCACCGGACGGCCGGTCCGATGAAGCGCGAGCACCTCTTGAACGATGCCCGCCTGTTTGCTTTCTCTGTCGGTGTAGATGACCGGCGGGAGGTCATTCCGAACATTCGTTCGGTTAGGCGGAATGACGATCACATCGAGGGAGTAGTTCTCCTTGAATTCATCCGCCGATGTGACGGCTGTGCCGGTCATGCCTGCCATTCCCGGGTAGAGGCTCATGTAGTGCTGCAGGGGAATGGTGGCCAGCACTTGACCGCGTGCTTGCGGGGTCAGGCCTTCCTTGGCCTCCACCGCAGCTTGCAGACCATCCGGCCACCTGCGATTCTCGGCAAGCCGTCCGGTTGCCGCATCTACCTGCTGAGCCGCCCCGTCGCGGATGATGTAATCGACATCGCGAACGAGCAGCACCTTGGCGTGAAGGGCACAGTTCAAGCCGGTCAATTCGGCAAGGTGCTCTTGAGCATAGAGATTCGGGATACCGAGCAGCTGTTCGGCCTTCTCCGCTCCTTGCTCGGTCAAGAAGACGTTGCGTTTAAACTCGTCCGTTTCGTAGTCGGTTTCCGGGGTAAGAGCCTCCGCCAGCTCGGCCATGCGAGCATAGGCGCCGGCTTCCGCCGGCTTCTCCCCGGCGACCACGAGCGGCAACCTCGCTTCGTCGATCAGGATGGAGTCCGCTTCATCCACGAGCACGAAGTGCAGCGGCCGCTGGACCAGGTCTTCGACCTTTCGCACGAGGCCGTCCCGCAAATAGTCGAAGCCCGCCTCCTTGGCGGTCACATACGTAATATCCGACGTGTAGGCCTCTCTTCGCTCTCCAGCGCTCATGCTCTCATGAATGCTTGCGACCGTGAGACCGAGCGCGGTATAGACCGGACCCATCCAGCGGGCATCCCGCTCGGCCAGGTAATCGTTGAAGGTGAGCACGTGCACGCCTTTGCCGCTCAGGGCTTGGACATAAGCGGCAAAGACGGCGGCCAATGTTTTGCCCTCGCCAGTCTGCATCTCCACCAGCTTGCCGTCTACGAGTGCGACGCCGGCGAGCAGCTGGGTGTCGAAGGGCGAGAGACCAAGCCGCCGTTTGGCTGCCTCGGCCACGAGGGCGAAGGCAGGAATGACGAGCTCCTCCAGCGCTTCCCCTGCTTGAGCCCGTTTCCGCAGCTCGCGGGATAGCTCGAGCAGGTCGCGGTCGGAAGCATTCTGATGAGAGAGGCTGCGAATCTGGCTGACCGTCTTGGTGTAAGCCTTCAAGCGGTGCTGCCGAAGCGTATGGGCAATGGTTTCTCCGAGTTTACCGAACAGAGGCATGGAGGAAGTCCTTTCCGGATCGTTATCGCAACTCAAACGAGTAGAAAATGGAGATGAGTGCGGATCATGTACTAGTACGTAAGAGGCTCGGTTTCGTTTCGATGCCATGAAAAAAAGCGGACTCCCGCAATTTGCTGCGGGAACCGCTTCACTTCATCAGCTTCTGCATGGTGACCAGAAGCTCGTCAATCACCTCGCGGTCTCCTTCCTGGAGCCGTTCGGTGACGCATGATTTCATATGGCCTTCAAGGAGCAGCTTGCCTACACTGGAGAGGGCGGATTGAATAGCGCTGATCTGATTGAGCACATCATCGCAATACGTATCCTTCTCGATCATGCCCTTCACGCCGCGCACTTGTCCTTCGATTCGATTCAAACGCGACATAAGGCTCGCCTTCAGCTTGTCGCTGTGGTGGCTCTTGCGGACACCCTCCGCCTCTTCTTCCTGGGAGCAGGCTTCGCAGCCGGTCACGTCGTTTGGTTCCATGGGTCAACGATTCCTTTCTTTGTGACAACTTTCTTACGGCAAATCGCCGCCTCTGCCTTACCCTACCACATCGTAGCCTTGATCTTCAATGGCCGATTTGAGAGCGTCCACAGAGACGCGACCTTCCTCGTAATCCACCGACACCTTCTTGTCCGTGAGCTCCACCTTAACGGTACCGACGCCTTCCAGCTTACCAAGCGCCTTTTCCACGGCTTGTACACAGTGATTGCACGACATTCCTTCTACCTGTAGCACGACTTGTGCCATCTCGATCACGACTCCTTTTTATGGGGGACTACTATACCCCCCTACGGTATATATTCATCATACCACCCTTGCCTTAAATCAGCAAGCACCTTACGTTATTGGAAAAAAGGACGCCGTCTAAGCAGACAGCATCCTCTTCTTCCTGCAAAGTTATTCGGAGAGCTTGAAGCGGTTCAAGGTCGTTTGCAGCTGTTCGGCCAGAGAAGCGAGCGCCATCGAGGAGCTGGAGATCTCCTCCATCGCCGCAAGCTGCTGCTCGCACGAAGCCGAAACCTGGTGGGTGGATTCAACCGCTTGATCGGATGCGTATTTCACCTCGTCCATCAAGGAGGTCAGGTTTCCGGTTCCGTCTACTACGGTGACGACTGACGTATCCACGCGGTTCAGCTTGCGGTCGACTTCGGTCGCCTTCGCCAGGATGGTTCCAAGCGCCTCATTGATCCGCACCGTCTTTTCCGTGCCGGCAATGACGGCTTCCCGGTCCGCGGTGATCCATTCCTTCGCCTGTTGGGTGTCGCTCAAGATCACCTGAACGAGCTCGGCCACTTGATGAGCGGCCTGGTTCGATTGCTCGGCCAGCTTGCGGATTTCTGTTGCTACCACGGCAAACCCGCGTCCGCTCTCTCCAGCTCGGGATGCCTCAATCGCGGCGTTAAGCGCCAGCAGGTTGGTCTGCTTGGACAGGTTCGACATCGTCTGGGCAATGCCGCCGATTTCGCCGGAGCGCTCCGCCAGCTGATGAATGGAGGTGTAGGTCTGGTCCGTGGAACGCATGACCTCCTGCATCTGAGCCAGTACCTCCTGCCCTTCGGCTGAGCTGAGTTTTGCTTCGCTAGCTGCTTGCTTCATCTCCTGGATGACTTCCTGCGACAGCTCGGACATGAGCTTCATCTCGGTCTTGATGGAATCCAGGGTCTGGCTGGTTCGGTCCACCAGCTGGAGCTGCTGTTCGGCGCGGTCGGCCAAGCTTTCGGTCAGCGAGCCGACATGCTCGGTCGACGCGCTCGTCTCTTCGGCAATCGCGGACAGCTCCTCAGAAGAGGCAGCCACCTGATGGGATACCTCATGAATGCTCGTCACGATGGCGAGCAGGTCTTCATTCATCTGATTGGCATGATGGGTGAGGCTGTCTAGTTCATCTCGGCTTCCTGCGGGAAGCGAAGGGGTCGACAAGTCCCCGTTGGTGACGGCGGACAGCTTGCTTTCAATTCTCATCAGCTTTTTGCGGATGCGGGTTGAGAAGAGGTATGTAATCATAGCAGCCACCCCTTCAACTGCAAGGGCGACGATCAGGAAGGTGCGAAGCGACTGCTTGTAGGTGCTATCCACCAAGGCAACTAGCTCGGCATCCCCCATGTTCAGCATACCGACAATCTTGCCGTCCCTCGTCTGAATAGGCTCGTATGCCGAATAGATTTCCGTACCCGATACGGTCACTCTTCCGTAAAAGGGGGTTCCTGCGAGAACTTGCTTGCTAATCTTCTCGTCCGCTTTCGTCCCGATGACCGATTTTCCTGATGCATCCTGAATCGTGGTGGCAATTCGGGTGTCGCCCATAAACAACGTAATTTCATGACCGGTGGAATTCTTGATAAAGGTCAGCAGCTCCATGTTCTCGTTCAGATCGACGCCGCCCTTGTAGAGATGGCCGTCCTTGACCTCCCAATCACCGGGGTACTTCAAGTCGTAGGCGACCTTCTCCATAGAAAGGAGGGATCGCATTGTCTCCTTCGCATCTTCGACGATGCGGTTCGTTTCCCGATCGACCGCCAGGAAGCCGACCGTGGTTACCGATAAGAGGATAAGGAGAAAGGCCAGGAAAAACACCTGTTTTCCGATTGTCCAAACCTGCTTCCGCTGTGTTCTCTCACTCATGATGTCTCTCCCGCCTTTTGCACAGCCCATCTGGGGGCTGCGAGCTTCTTTTCATCCATTATATAGCATGATTCGTCACTATTCGACATAAATTTCGATTTCCCTAGAAGAGAAGCGAAACCAACAAACCCCTGCCCCCACTGGAGAACAATGGGGATGCAGGGGTTTGGAAAAGAAGCTCATACGCGGGTAATCAGGAATTGAGTTTAAAGCGGCTCAAGGTCGACTGAAGCTGCTCTGCCAGCGAGGCAAGAGCCATGGAGGAGCTGGAGATCTCTTGCATGGCGGCGAGCTGCTCTTCGCAGGTAGCCGATACCTGCTCCGTCGATTCCGCCGCCTGGTTGGAGGATGTCCGCACGTCACTCATCATCGTACCGAGGTGATCGGTTCCATTTACGACAGCCGCTACCGAGGTATCCACTCCGTTCAGCTTGGACGTGACCTCATTCGCCTTCGTCAGGATCGTTCCGAGCGCTTCGTTGATTCGTTCCGACTTCTCTGTACCGGCAATGACAGCCTCCCGGTCCTTGGTAATCCAATCCTTCGCTTGTTGCGTGTCACTCAGGATCACTTGAACGAGCTCTGCTACCTGATGGGCCGCCTGAGTCGATTGCTCGGCCAGCTTGCGGATTTCCGTTGCTACCACCGCGAAGCCTCGCCCGCTCTCTCCGGCTCGGGACGCCTCAATCGCGGCGTTAAGCGCCAGCAGGTTGGTCTGCTTGGACAGGTTCGACATCGTCTGGGCGATGCCGCCGATTTCGCCGGAGCGCTCCGCCAACTGATGAATGGACGTGTAGGTCTGGTCTGTGGAACGCATGACCTCCTGCATTTGAGCCAGTACCTGCTCGCCTTCATCCGCTCCTAGACGAGCTTCGTCGGCTGCGTCGGTCATCTCGCGAATGGCTTCCTGCGAGAGTGCAGACATCCGCTTCATCTCATCCGCAATCGTGGCTAAGGTTTGTGCCGTTCGCTCGACAAGCTGCATTTGCTGCTCCGCGCTGTCCGCAAGGTTCTCCGTGAGCGAGCCCACATGCTCGGTGGAGGCGCTCGTCTCCTCCGCAATGGCCGACAGCTCGTGAGAAGAGGCGGCGACATGGTGAGAGACTTCGCTGATGTTGATGACGATCTTCTCCAAATCCTCGTTCATCTGGTTCAC
Source organism: Gorillibacterium sp. CAU 1737 (assembly GCF_039888655.1). Classification (NCBI taxonomy): domain Bacteria; kingdom Bacillati; phylum Bacillota; class Bacilli; order Caryophanales; family Paenibacillaceae; genus Gorillibacterium; species Gorillibacterium sp. CAU 1737. Next base: position 156,790 of record NZ_JBDQQO010000002.1, on the reverse strand, counting down.
GTTGTGAGTCAGGCTGTCGATTTCATCGCGATGCCCTGCCTCAATGACCGGAGTGGATAGATCCCCGCGGGTGATAGCGGACAACTTCGTTTCAATTCTCTTCAGCTTTCTTCGGATGCGGGTTGTAAACAGAAGGGTGATGACGGCCACCAGCACCGTAATGGCAGCCGATACGGCGAGGATGGTGATCCAGGAGCTGCGATAGGCGCTCTGAATCAGCTCATAGAGCTCTTGATCGCCCAGGTACATCATTCCAACGATGTTACCATCCTTCGTTTTGATGGGCTCATAGGCTGAAAAAATCTTCGTGCCGGTTACATCCACGATTCCGTAAAAGGAGCCTCCCTGCTTTAGAACAAGATCGATGATATCTGCATTTGCCTTGGTGCCCGTGATTCTCTTCCCTTGTTCATCCTGGAGGGTCGTCGCGATTCGGGTATCATTCAGAAAGAGGGTAGCCGAGTAGCCAGTTGAGTCTTTGATGAAATCGAGCAGCTCCTCATTGTCATTCAGGTCGACGCCGCCCTTGTAGAGATGGCCGTCCTTCACTTCCCAATCTCCAGGAAATTTCAGATCATAGGTAACCCGTTCCATGGCGATGAGGTCTTTCATCGAGCTCTCTGCGTCTTTTCGGATTCGACTGTCTTCTCTCTGGACCGCTAAGTACCCCAGGATGGCGACAGATAAGATTACCAACACAAAGGTATTCACAAACATTTGAGTGCCTAGCGTCCATCGAATCTTCTTCTTGCTTCCCTCTTCCATTCGGTTTCCCCCGTCTTCGATCATCTCTGATTTCGAGATGGATATATAGCATCGCAATCCCATTATATAGGATCGTTCGTCTCATTTCGACAAACGTTTTTCTCATTCTCCTCTTGACATAAAGGGAAACTCGCCCATTTCGTCCCCGCCAATTAGTAGCCGCGGTTCAGGCCCACTTGGTTTGCCAATGGCTCTCCCTGCTCCCGCTTGTTCAGCGTATCCAGGAAGCAGTCCGCCCCTTCACCGGAGGGCGTCACCGCAGAGATATGAGGCGTGATCCAGACGCCGGGATGCGTCCAGAGAGGGGAGCTCGAAGGCAGGGGCTCCACGAAGGTTACATCCAGCACGGCCGTATGAAGGTGGTTCTCGTCCAATGCGTGCAGCAGCTCCTGCTCGTCCACGGTTTTGCCCCGTCCTACATTGATGAAACCCGCTTGCTGAAGCTTGCTGAATAAGGTCCGGTTAAACATCCGCTCCGTCTCTTCGGTGTAGGGCAGCGTGCTGATGACCCAATCCGCCTGTTCCAGCAGTGCCGAGCAGGAGTCGGGCGTGGCGACCTCCAGGAAAGGGGCTTTGCGCTCCCCGGAACGGGAAACGCCGCTTACCGACATTCCGAGATCCGTGAGCATCTGGGCGATCTCGGTTCCAATGACTCCGGTCCCGAATAGGACGACCCGCAAGCCGCGAATCGTCGTCGGGAGCTCTCCCCTCCCTCCCCATTTGGATTGGGCATTCAGACCCTGGAAGATCTCGTGCTTTTGAGTATGGCGCAGAAGATAGCTTAAGCAATATTCGCTGATCATGCGTCCGAAGGAGCAGATCGTTCGGGTGAGCAAAACCTCCTCCGGCCACGTGCGATTGTTAAGAAAAAAGTCTACCCCCGCACTCAACGCATGGACCCACTTCACGTTCCCGAAGCCAGCATCCAGGGGAAGCCGGGTGCCGACGTAGGTATCGGCCCACTCCATGTCCTCTCGGGTGATCTCCGCGGCTTTCTTCAAGCGCAGCTCTTTGCCGGAATCTCGGAGAGCTTGCTCCAGTTCGGGAGTAGAGGCACCGGTGTACAGAATTCGATTGCTGATCATGAGGTTCAACTCCTTGTCCAGTTTGCGGAACTTGTCGTTTCTTTTCCCAGATTACCAAGCGGAGCAGAAGGATTCAACCTTTGACCCACAGCCGGACTACGCCTTCTCATGCGAAAAAGACGTCTCAGCCTCGATAGAAAGAGGATAAGGCGCCTTACCCGTTTTGGAGAGAGGGTCTATTTCTTCCGTTTCCCCGCCTCTTTGGGCTTGGAGGAGCTAGCATAAGAGCCGGATCGTTTCTCGGCCTCAAAGACGTAATAGCCGTCCTGCTCGTGAATGCGAACACCGCCGAAAATGGCAATCAGCTTGTTTTTGTACCAGTCCTTCCGCTTTGTAACCAGGTACATTCTTCCACCGATTTGAAGGCGGTTGAAGCCCTTTTCGATAAAGCCCTTTGCTACTCGAAAGTCCGTATGGTAAGGCGGGTTAGACAATACCTTGCTAATTCCGCTCTCCGGAATGCTTGCGAATCCGTCACTCACGTAAGCACGAATTCCCGGCAGGCCGTTGCGATCGGCATTCGCGAGTGCCAGTTCCACCGCAAGCGGGTTGACATCGGCCATCACCACTTGCGCAGTTCCAAGCTGGTCTGCTGCCAGGATGCCGACAACGCCATAGCCGCATCCGAGATCAAGCACACGGTCTTCGGGTTGATAAGTTACAAAGCTCAGCATCGCTTGGGTGCCCCGATCCACACCGAGAGGTGAAAACAGATCAGGTGAGGTTTCAAAATGCGATTCAAGGAATGGAAGGCTATCCCTTTTTTACAAGGTCGCTTCGCTTGCTCCGTTCCAGCATTTGGTCTATGATAAACGTGTAGTTACTTACAAAATGGAGGTTGATTACGTTATGGCGGCAAATATTCTGCAAGGTCTTAAGAAAAGAAGATCCATCTACGGAATCAGCAAGAACATCCCGGTGACCGAGGCGTACATTGAAGAGCTCGTTGCCGAGGCGGTTAAGCATACCCCCTCCTCGTTCAACTCCCAGTCTGCTCGAGTTGTCGTTCTCTTCGGGGAGCAGCATGACAAGCTGTGGACCATTACCAAGGAAACGCTGCGTAAAATCGTACCCGCCGAAAGCTTCTCCTCGACAGAGGAAAAAATCGGCTCCTTCCAAAGCGGCTATGGAACGGTGCTCTTCTTCGAGGATCAAGCCGTCGTGGAAAACCTGCAAGCCCAATTCGCGCTCTACAAAGACAACTTCCCGATCTGGTCGAATCAATCGTCCGGCATGCTTCAGCTGGTGGTTTGGACTGCATTGGCCGAGGAAGGCATCGGCGCTTCGCTTCAGCATTACAACCCTTTGATCGATGAGGAAGTAAAGCAAACGTGGAATCTGCCGGCTAGCTGGAAGCTCATTGCCCAGCTGCCTTTCGGCACACCGACAGCAGAGCCCGGCGACAAAGCGTTCCAACCCATTGAAGAGCGACTCAAAGTGTTTAAATAAGGCGTTGGAGTAAGGGGGATTCCATTGTTTAATGGCATTAATAGAAAGAATGGTTCATGCCATTAATTATTGAGAATATCCCCTCTGAAATAACTTGTTAGCCCCATGAATTATTGATTCGAACATCCAAAAGATAGGCCTCTGCCTGATGTCATGAAAGTAAAGCGCAGGGCCCAATATGAGGAAAAGAGCAGGTTATCAATAAGATAACCTGCTCTTTTTTGCATGAGAAGAACTTGGGGCTGCTATCATTACTCGTTCTCCCTTCCGCTCCTGTAGATCCAGAATTGCAAGGGAGTTTCCACATAATCGATCATTTCGTTCTTATTTGTCATGGGATTCTTATAGGTAAGCTCAAGATTCTTATAGGTAGCTAAGAAAAGGGATTCCCCGGAAGAAGAGAGATGGACCTGATGGATAAAAGCTCCCTCCGAAAACTCGGTGAAAAGGGAGTACGATTTGGTCCCTTTTGTCGTCTCGCACTTTCCTTTATAGCAGGTTGTGGTGGAGGTCTCCGATTTTCCGCCTTCCTCGAGCTTCTTTTTCCAGCTATCCGGTATTGGAGCATTTTGCGGCCCGGTAACGAATGGTTCGGCCTGCTCCGACAGCTTGCTCCATGTACCCGAAGCTGACAACCAAAGGGAATTCATCCTGCTACCGCTTAAGGCAACGGCTGTTCCCTCGGCTGATGCCCGGGGTCCTAGAACCTGCGTAGTCTTTAGATCGTCATAAGCGGTTCCCGTAGCCTGCACCCAGGACTCTCCCACCAGTTTATAGACCCCTTTGGATTCTCCGACGCCATAAACGTTGTCCCCTTGCACAAAGAGGTGATCCAACCTTACTCCACCTCCCTTCAAAGCTTGAGCTTGTCCATTCCGATACCTCCACGCTACATGATCCGAATTGATCAAATACCAGCTTTCGGCATGAAAGATCGCGTCGCTTATGGTTCCTGCTTGTTCTGAATGGGGAAGCTGAGCCCACTGATGATCGCGATATTGCCACAATCCTCCGAAATGGACTCCATAGGCCCATTGACCAAAGGAAACCGTCAGAATCCCGTCGGGGGACCAACTAAGCTCCCACAGAACTTCGGTAGCTACTGTGACATCAATCGGCTCTCCCCCATATAAACCCGTTGCTTGAGGAAGCGGAATTTGGCTCCAGGCTCCGTTCTCGAACAGCCACAACTCGTAATGCTTGTTCTCGCCCCCTACGGAAACGACAAGCTTTCCGTCCGTGGACCATTTCAGGTTTTTGATGGGCTGATTCGAGACAGGGGAACTGACTCCCCCAAAGGGTTCCCACTTTCCAGATGCGTACTGCTTGATCCCCTCATTCGTTCCTATCGTCAACAAGCCAGTTGGGGACCAGCTCACAGACGTGATCGCTGAAACATTGGGTTTAGGGAGCTGCTCCCATTTGCTTTTGTAGGTAATGGTGACGGTATTGGCCGAGGTGCTCCACTTCACATCCGCATCTAGAGCCTCCGAGATGAAACGCAGAGGCACCATCGTACTCCCGTTGATGAGCTGCGGCGAAATCGAGAGCGGCACCTTCTTCTTGTTCACGGTAGCGGTCTTGGACCCAATGGCTAGTTGGATGGTGGTGAAATCCTTGGTTGCGGTCACTTGCTGACTTGCATGATCCCACTTTACAGAGGCCTGCAGCTTTTCGAATATGCCGCGCATGGGCACAAGCACGGAGCCGTTCACCATTCGAGCGGGAGTGTCGAAGGTTTGCGTTGCCCCGTTGATGACGATCTTGATCGCCTTCTCCCCTGCTGCGTTCGCTTGTGGAAGAGGAGGAGTTGAGACAAGAAGGCAAATGAGAAGACTAAGGAATAATACCCGTTTCATAATGTGACCGCTCCCTTTATCGAAACTGATTCGGACAAGGATTTATCCTGTCTTATCGAATTATAGGGGGTTCCCTTGACACTCGTCTAACCAATATATACCATATTGGAACGATTCACTGTCGGGTCACGCCGTCTGGTATTGAAGCGCTACTCCCGCAAAACCATACGGCCGATTCGACCCATTCACCCGAGGCCAGAAGAACACGCACACTGTCCTTCCCTACCCTTGCGTGCCAAAAAACGGCGCAGGGTTTTTCCCATGCCGTTTCGGACTCCATTTTATTGTCTACTCTGCATTCGTTTGCAGGCGGTCATTGCCTTATGCTTTTGGAGGCTTGTTGTAGCCCTTTTCCCCATAAGGCTGCACTTTCTCCAACCACGGCTTCAGGAGTTGCTTTAGCTCCCAACGAATGTCGGTCACCTCGTCTGCTTCTTTTTGTTCCAAAACCTCATATTCGAAGGCATCTGCGCCGTATTGCTGCCATTCCTTTTGCAGCTCCCGATTGGCGAATCTCCCCATGTCCAGTTGCATCTTCAGGGTAATCCATTTGTTTTTCAAGTTAGAGTGGCTGTCCAGAAAGAGCTTTCCGTTCTCTTTGTTTCGAATTTGAGTGACGCCCATATAAGTCTTGATCTGTTTAAATTCTTCAAGCAGCACCTTGCGGTTCTTCTGTTCCATACCCATGCCTCCTCTCTCGTGCAGCTGCCTTACATCCCAGACAGCCGGTTAATAGCCCATTTCCTTTAGTAGCTTCGCCAGCGTGCTCAAGCGCTCGCTGATCATCTCGTCGTCTTCACTCAAAGCTTGTTGGAACAGCTTGATGTCTTGCTTGATTTTCTCGTTCTCGGTACAGATCGAAACGGTCATCGCATCTCCTTGCAAGCCGACCCGGTCAATAACGGGGTTTTGCGGATCATAGAGATCCTCGTACCGGTACGCTTCACGAAAGTGCGCCAGAGACCGACAAATCAGAATCGATAAATCAAGAACGCGATGCAGAGGAAGCTCCTCGGACTGCCTGGACCACTTCTCTCCTGTGTATCTCCAAACTTTGGCGGAAATATCGACCTTGCCTCTATCATTCCATTGAGCAAGGCCCAACGATAAGCCTTTCGCATCGGTGTTCCCAGCGAGTCGGCCGTCAACCTGCTCATAATTCTCCGACACGACAACAGGCTTATGTTTTAAGGTGGTGGGGATCTTCATCTTCTTTCCTCTTTTCATTTTTGTCTTTTACTAATTTACTAAATTACTAAATCATAAACTCATTTTAGCCCCAATTTCATCGTTCGTCAATCCGGACAGCATTCTGGGCTTCATTCCGAGCCTTCATCATGCTAGCAAGGAACCGATTAGGGCTGATCCTTACCTATGTAAGCAAAAAAATCCGGACTTCCCCTTGAGGAAATCCGGATTAGTAGAACAAACCTTGTAGCTTTTCATATTCATGTTTACATAATAAATATTATGTTATGTTTTGTCTTCTTCTATCGTTCTACTTACCGATAAATGAAGAACAAGGATGTCAGTAAAAATCCGCCAAGCAAAAGCCACCCATCCCTCGGAGTTAATCGATAGAGCGGTTTGGATGCTGGAATATCTTGACCTGTATACCCTCTCGCCTCTAGGGCAAACGCCGTTTTCTCCCCCATTTGAAGAATGGACAGGAAGAACGGAAGCAAGAGCGGCCGTAAATCACGAGGGCTGAGGCGCTTGTCCTTCCCCTCCCTGCCAAGACGGCGGATCTTGGCAATTCGAGCAAACTTCCTCCACTCCTCGCTTAGAATCACCAAATAGCGAAACAACAGCATGATCACGAGGGAAAAGGCTTCCACTGGAAACCGCAGCCTTCTCAAGGGCCGCAGCGTTTCGGTAAGTACTTGTTTCAGCTCAAGGGAGCTGTGCGTCAGAGGAAACAGCAAGCCGAGCCACAGCACGAGAAACAGCCGAAACATGCTGCGTAATGAGGAAAGGGCGTCCGTATAAGAAAAGCCCAGCCCCCCTGGAACCAAAGGCAGCCCACCGCCCTTCCAGGATAAGCCCGCGAAGAATGCGGTTATGACAACCAACCCGGCATAGTATCGGCTGAGACGGAGCAAGGGGCGAAGTTGGACCTGAAAGAAGAAGAGTACCCCGCAGGTCACCGCTAGCCCTGCGAGCAACCCCGGCCAATCGTTCTGCATCCATACCCCTACACCTAGCAGGAGGGAGAAGAGCCAAACCGCACGCGGATCGAAGCGTTTGGTAAGGCGGCGAGGCACATCCGGCTCCTGGCGGTGGATCATCCCCTCACTCGGATTTTTCTCATCGAGAAAATCGGGAATGGGATCGGGTTGCCACGCCGTAGGTGTAAGTGTGCATGGTGGATTTCGCTTCTCGCTTTGGACTCGAAGTGACGCTGCCATTCGTTTCGCCGTTTCCTTGAGAGGTTCTCCAATAAGCGGTTCTGCGATCTTCCTCTCTTTTAGCTGCGTAGAGAGCATGAGCGCTGGAGGCAGCTGGAGACCGGCCGCAAGGATTGGGCTTGGGTCGTTCCATAGCGCTTGCGGATGACCATCGAATGCTACCTTCCCGCTGTTCAGAACGATAACCCGATCTACCAGCGGCAGGAAGAACCCGGCGTCATGGCTGGCAAGGAGTACGCCGCCTTTTTGAGTTGAGCGCGATTGGAGCAGAACCTCCTGGAGACTCTCTTTCCCTTCCTCGTCGAGTCCCGATGAGGGTTCATCCAAGAGAAGCCAGTCCGGCTCCAGGAGAAGGGAAGCGGCCAGCGTGAGGCGCCGCTTCTGTCCACCGCTGAGCGAAAAAGGCGAACGCTTCAGAAACGCTTCGTCTTCCGGCAGTCCCGCGCGCCTCAGTGCTTGCTTGATCGAGACGTCTGTGCTTGCTGCAGCTTGCTGCTTCCTTCTCCTGCCCCTCCGGTTACTGAGTCCGTAATACAGCTCTTCCCGAACGGAATCCGCAAACAGCTGTTGTTCGGGCTGTGCACCCAAGTAGCCAGAGGCAAGCCGGACGTTCTCCGGGTGCTCCGGCTCCAATCGAACATAGCCGCTCGAAAGGGGGATCAATCCCGCGACTGCTTGCAGCAGCGTAGACTTCCCGGCACCGCAGGCCCCCAGCACCAGAGTGATCGTCCCGGCAGATAGCCGGAGTTCCCGTTCAGACAGGTCAAGGATAGGCTGTTCTCTATGTACAGTAAGCCGGTCAAGGATCAAATCCATTCAAGCATTGCCCTCCTCTTGCAGCTGCTCCATCCCTTGGTCGGTCAGACATGCAGCCAGTTCCTCCACCGTTAGCGGTGAGGCGGACAGCCGAACCCCTTGGTTCATGAGGGCGCGAGCCAGCTGCACCGCATAGGGCATCGATACCCCCGCTTGTTCCACTGGAGCCGATGCTCCATCCCATCCGTAATAGAAGCCTTCCGGGGTTCCCTCATAGAGCTTAACCCCGGAGGCGAGAGCAAGCAGCCGATCCGCCCTAGCCGCTTCCTCCGCCACTTGTGTACTCCATACAATGGCGTGCCCCTCGCGGCTTAAGGATTGAGCCAAGGCGAAGATACGTTCCGCTTCCGTCGAATCGAGATGAGACGTCACTTCGTCGAACAGCAGCAGCTTCGCATCAAGCGCCAGGGAGCCTGCCACCGCAGCGAGCTGCTGCTGGCCGCTCGACAGGCTGCGGAGAGGCTTCTTTTCCAGCCCTCGCAGACCGACTCGCTCCGTTATGGAGCGGATGCGCTCTGCGTGGCTTTCTCTCGGGCAACCCGCTTGCTCCAGCGAGAAGGTAAGGTCCTCGACCAGTGTCTCGCCGAGCAGTTGGACCTCCGGGTTCTGCAGCACGATGCCGACTCGGCTGCCTTCCAGCCAGCCAACGCGCAGCTCTCCACGCGACAAGGGGAGCATGCGAGCGAGCACCTGAAGCAGCGTGCTCTTCCCGCTGCCGTTCTGGCCAACGAGCGCGAGGAACTCTCCCGGGTTGAGAGAGACACTCAGCTCGTTCAAAGCGATCCGCAGGCCGGTTCCTTCCCGATAGGCCACACTTGCCCTTATCAGTTCATGAGGGTTCGTTTCCATCTCTCTCCACTCCCTTCTCGCAGCATGCTAAGACAAAGCAGACATCCTTGTGCTATAATCACGTCGAATCTAACCCAGGAAGGATGAGAGACCAACATGCAGCCCAATCGGCTTCCACTGAGGCCCATTGCCTACGTGGCTCTTTTTGCCGCAATCTTCGTTGTTTTGAGCACCGTCACGATCCCCGTCGGCCTCACCCCCGTGCCCATTACCTTGCAGACGCTGGCGCTTTTGCTCGCCGGTACCATGATCGGCGGAGGGTACGCTTTCCTGTCCATAGCCGTTGTCATCGCCCTGACGGCACTCGGTTTCCCGCTCTTGCGCGGGGCAGGGGGCTTTTCCGTTCTCGTGGGATATACCGGCGGTTTCCTCTGGCTGTTCCCTTTTGCCGCGTATGCCGCTGGGTGGTTCGCCTCCCGAATCAAAGGAACGGGACTCCTGGCCACTGTTCAGCTTAGCCTCGCCTTGATCGTGAGCAGCGCGCTCGTCTATGCAGGCGGAATTCCGTGGTATGCGCATGTGGCCGACATCTCGTTAGCCAAGGCGTTCACCCTTGCATGCTTGCCTTTTTTACCGGGGGACCTGATCAAGGTTGGCGCAGCGGTACTCATTACCCTTACCGTCCGCAAGCTTAATCTGGTGCCTCAGTTGTCCGCTAAGGATCGGATTGTTCCGCTCGATTAGTTATATCGAAACGGACGGCAATGCCTTCACCATATGATGGTATCGATGCCCAGCCAGCAGGCGTTCCCCGTCGGCGGCGTACCCTAGAGAACGATAAAGGGCTTCTGCCTTCGGCTTCTCGATGTCAACAATCAATGAGACTTTATGGTGACCCCGCTCTTCCGCATGTCGCTCGAAATCCTGAATGAGCTGACTTCCAATCCCTTGGCCTCTGCAGAGGGCGGAGACGGCTACCGAATCGAGATAGAATTCGTCCTCGCACGCCTCTTCGGGAAATGCCTTCGGGGGATCCGGCAGTCTTGCTTCCAGTGCGGCAAGCAGCGGGCGGTCCAATTCTGGAATTCGTGCGCCTGCATACATTAAGGCCATTCCTACGATCTGGCCGTCTGCTTCGGCCACGCGAATATTCTCATAGCTCAATCGGTTCGCAGGCGCTGCGATCCAATGCTCCAAGGCGTTCTTGGCTTCAAAGGGATCCTTCGTCCCGGTCAACAGAAAAGCGATATCCTCGATCGCGTCAATCAGCAGAGGGCTTACTTGCGAAGCATCCTCCGGTTTAGCAGCTCGTATCATGAGTACCTCCACTTTAATCTCATAGTAGTATAGCTTGTCTTACCGCATCTTGCATCTAGGGAGCGCAAGAGCGATTGACATACGCCAGCCTAGAGGAGGGACACACCGATGAAATGGAAAGTCTCCTGCATTCAGATGGATGTCGCTTTCGGAGAGCTTGAACCCAATTACGTCAAAGCTGAAGCGCTCCTTCGTGCCTCTGGATCCGTTCCATCCGGCAAGCCGTCCTCCCCGCATGGGAAGGCCGAGGAGGATCTGCCTTCGGTCTTGGTGCTTCCTGAGCTATGGACGACCGGCTATGCCTTGAGCGCGCTTCCCGCTCTCGCAGATGCGGAGGGCAAACGTACGCTGCTCTTCCTCTCCTCGCTTGCAGAATCGCTGGGAACCGGCATAGTCGGAGGTTCTTATGCCCGGCGAACGAAAGAGGGAATTCGAAACACGATGCCGTTCCTTGATGAAGAAGGAAGGCTGCTCGGGGAGTACGACAAGCTGCATCTCTTTGGCCCGATGCAAGAGCCCCTTCATCTGCGAGCTGGCGATCAGCTAGGTGTCGTTCGCCTGCATGATGTTCTGGTCGCGGGGGTCATCTGTTATGACATTCGGTTCCCGGAGTGGATTCGCATGCAGGCGCTGGCACACGCCCGTGTTGTCTTCGTGGCGGCGGAGTGGCCGGAAAGCCGCCTCTCCCACTGGCGTACGCTCCTGATGGCAAGGGCGATTGAAAATCAAGTCTTCGTAGTGGCCTGCAACCGGGTCGGAAGCGATCCGAACCATCGATTCGCCGGACACTCGATGATCATCGACCCCTGGGGCCAGGTGCTGGCCGAGGGCGGCGAGGACGAAGAAATCGTGAGCGCCGTTCTGGACTTTGACGAGATCGATGCAGCCCGAGCGCGTATTCCTTCCCTGCAAGACCGGCGTCCTCAGCTCTACCGGTTATAGCTTGTCACGCCACAACGAATAGCTTCTCGCATCACAACGAAAAACCGGCAACCGTACGGAGGAGTTACTCCGTGGTCGCCGGTTTTTTTGAGGTTCACGCTTCCTTGTTCAAGGCTTCGATTCGCTGCTCGATGCGCGGGAACACGCGGAAGGCGTTCTGGTAGAAGACATCCTCGTGGAAACGCTCAGGCACAAGGCGCCTGACGAATTCGGCATAGAGGTCAATCGGTGCAAGCGGCCAATCCGTGCCAAACAGCATCTTCTCGTAATTATCCGCATAGACAAGAGCCCGGCGGAAGTGATCCATGAAGAGCGGTTCGTTCCAGAATCGGTCGAACTTGGCGGCATCGCCGACCACAAGACCGGACAGATCCGCGAAAACATTCGGGTTCTTCGCCACCACCTCGGCCGCGTCCATCACCCAGGGATCGCCCAAGTGGCAGAGCATGAAGTTTACTCCGCGCTGCTGCAGAGCGAGCTCATCCACTGTAAGCGGATGGGAGTATTTCAACAGCCCGTTCATGGAGTAGGTGTCCCCGGTATGAATGACAACCGGCACCTTGTAGCGGGCGGCCAGCTCATAGATCGGCCCATAGATCTTGTCATAGACGAAATGATGATAATAGCCTGCATACAGCTTGATGCCCGCTACATCGGGAGCCTGAAGGCGCTGTTCAATCAAGTCCAGTTCCTTCTGGGCATGCTCGCTCACGAGACGGTTCGGGTTGATGCCCACGCATTCCATGAGGAACGGAGGAACTGTCTCCTCCAGATCCAGTCCCATCGGATTGGGAGAGGCAGAGTCCGGAAAAGCTCCCTTCGTCTGCTCGGTCACGCCCATTCCGATGCCGAGGACGACCCCGCTCTTATCAAATTCGGCTTTCAATCCTGCTGCGGTGTAGTCCACCTTGGACAAATCGACAGCGGTTCGATGAAAGCTGTCGATGTCCGACAGGTGAATGTGGATATCAATGATCGGCAACCCGATTCCTCCTTTGAGCGTGTGTATAAACACGTCTAGATCAATTTGAAATTGAGGTTGAGAAGCGCCTGAGCGTCAGCTGCATCGAGCTTCTTCTTGCCCGTGATGACAAAGCTTGGCTTCGTCCAGCGGGTTTCCCCGTCCGCCAGCTCCAGGCGATGGATCAATCCTTGGTTGATGAGCTTGTTGTTCATATAGACCCATCCGTGCTGATGAGGATGGGCATGGACCACATGGAGCATGCTCTCCCGATGTTTGGCACCGAAGCGGGCAAGCCCTTCCAGTCCCAGCTCACTCTCGACCTGACCGATTTCAAATCGATTATGACCGGGCAGTTCCACCCACGCTTCATCGAATACGGGAGACGGCAAGAAGAAGTTTCTCATGTTGAAGCCGAATCCGGCATGGTACAGACCGGTTTCGTTGGTCACCGACATCACCGTGCAGAGAACAGGAGCTCCGGGGAGCATGAGGTGATACTGATTGACCGTGATGCCGCGGTTCGCTTCCTGCTTCTCGATTCGCGTGGTCAGGCGCAAGCCGGTCCAGATGTTACCGAATGAGTCCGAAAGCTTTGCAAAAGCTGCGCTTCTCGGCTCTTCCTGCAAGCTGAAGGCATTCATCCCTCCGATCTCCAGTCCAAGACCGCCCAGCCATGGATTCCACCACGATTTGGGAGCTGGCTTCGGGAAGGAGGTGTCCAGCCATTCTTCACCCCGCTCCTTCAAGGAGTGAATCACATTTCCGAAAGCCGGTGTGGCGGCAATGGAGAGAACGCCGTTCGATAGAGTAAAGGTTTCCCCGATGTCGCTCTCAAGAGTCGCCGTGGATACGGCTTCCTCCGTGGTCGGGAAAACAACAGCTCGACGCTCCTGCACCCAATCCACTCCACGATAGGTAGTGTGCAGCTTTTGGTACTCCCCTGCTGCATCTTTCCACGAATCGGAGGAAACGGTCAAGCTGCCGGAATGAAGGGTTTCATCCTTGGTCCAGGAAACGGAAGTCAGCTGCCTTCTTTCGTTGCCGACCTCTTCCAGCTCCAGGGAGCAGGTGCCGATCAGCTCCACCTTCTTGTGGTCCCGCAGTTCCGCCTGAAGGTCTCCCTTCACAAAGGGATTTCCTCCATTGACGATCAACTCCAAATGGTTTTCGAGGAGCGGGATGACCGGATCGCGGCGCTTGACGGCGAAGGAACGGAAGTCCCACCAACTGGTGAAGGTTCCGAGTGCGGCGAACGTGGATGGGGTGCGGACGCTCGTCTTCGGTTCAATCTTGCCGAAGCGAGTCTCGATACCGAAATACCATTCCGTCCGGAGCAAGGTTTGCGACGCGTCCCAGGTGAACCCGTAGGATACAAAGTCATTCTTGCAGAACATCCAGTTTTCCGTAAGATGCGACGTGTCCCACATATCGGATTGCCCGGCATAGCCGTCTTCGAAATCCACAAAGCGTCCATTGTAAGGAAGAATCAGATGATTCCCGAAGAACCCGAGGTTGGTAAGCAGAATGAGGTCTTCCTCAGACGCTTCCTCATTGGTGTTGCACACCTCATAGTAGTGCTCGGTCAATCCGTTCGCCATCAGACGGGCAACCGATTTGATCTGGTACCCGGGGAAGTCCTCGGATTCATAGAGAATCTCCATGACGGTGCCATCGGTACGGGGCAGGATCTTCACTTCCTCCGCCTTCTTCTTGGAGAATTCAGCAGAGAACGGCTTGCCCAGTGTAGGCGCCATCCACGAGATATCGTTTTGGCTGTGCGGATGGTCCAGCCATAGATTGTTGTTCTGTTTCGTCAAGTGAAGGGCAACCGATCCATTGACGGCAGTCCAATGCACCCCGCTATCGCCGCCGTATTGCCCTGTGGTGCCTTTGAGCAGCACATGAAGATGACGAGTGAAGGTGAACGCTTCACCATCGGAGGGCTTGGCATGAATAGCAACGACATAGCTATACAGCGTGGGATTCTTCAGCCGGAAGGCAACCCCGACGGAAGCCTTGCTCTTCCCAGCGACCGAGAGTCGGACGTTCGGGTTCTCCCATTCTAGCGCATCGTCCGCAGGCAGTTCAAATGCGAACTCCGCTTCGGTGGCAAAGTTGTTTTCCACGTTCAGGTAGAGCCGTCCGGACACCCCGGGCACAAGCTCGAGACTCGGCAGAACCATGGAGACCTTGGCCGGGAACTTGGGTGCGATCCCGATGCGAAACTCCGCGCGAAGTCCATTGATTTTCCATTCGCTCATGACAGTCGGGTGTGTCTTCCAATCGTTTTGCTCTTCCTCGATCGGATCAAGCTGGAACTTGCCCTCCAGCACTTCCGTCGCCCCAGGAGCAATCGTCGTCTGGAACTCCGAAGCAAACCGAATGTTTTTGTCGTCTCGCCCTTTGATCTCAATTGACAGCGGTGCGCTGCTCCGGTTCACGATCTCATAGCGAATCGGATACGCCGCCCCGAAGACAAGATCGTGATCATCGATGAGCGTCTTGATTTCGTAGTCCGGAGTGCTGAGTCCGGTCAAGCCGCGGCCGGTCTTCTCAAACTCCGCACGAAGCGACAGGTCGTTCTTTTGCCAGGTGTATTCGAAGAAATCGAAGTTGCGCTCCCGGCGTCCATCCGGCTCGATGACAAGCTCACGAGTGCCGTCTTCGTACCAGTCGAGTATTTGGAAATAAGAAGCAAGCGCTTCGGTCTGCAGTACAGTAGGAATGAAGTTCAGCAGGTGAACGGAATCGTCCTTCTTCTCCCAGAAGAACCCGCATTTCTTATACATTGGAACGGCTTTCGTGTTCCCGGCCCAAGTAAACAGGTCAAGGCGCGGCCAGCCCAGTTCGACGGTCTTGCGAACGGCGTTCAGGATCAGGTTCCGCCCCACCTTGTGGCCATGATAGTCCGGGCGGACATTCAGGAGGGGGACATACAGTGCCCCTTCATCCGGTTTGTAATGCGAGAAGCTGCAAAAGCCGACGACTTCGTCTCCATCCACCGCCAAAAATACGTGAAGGTTGGTGGAATTCTCCATGTCGCGGAGTACGTCCTCTTCCGTTTTCGTGGAATTGCCGCCGCCCCAGCTTTCCGTGCTGCGGTTCCACATGTCTGCAACAGCTTTTGCATACGGCCTGCTGTATTCGATGATGCGAATCGGCTCGGCTATGGTTGCTTTCGTGTGCATGGTCATTCAGTCTCCTTTTCCTCTTGGTTATGTGAGATAGACGTAATAGTCTTGAACATCAACTTGGTGGAACCCGCAGGACTCATAGAGCCCGAGTGCCCGTTCATTACGGATTTCAACTTCCAGGCCGATCTCCGTGCAGCCCTCATCCCGGACAAGTCGGATGGATTCGCGCAGCACTTCACGGCCGTACCCCTGTCCTCGGTGATCCGGCAGGATGGCGAAGCCAAAGAAGAAGGCTCGCTCGTCGGTGCGCTGGATGCAGATTTTTCCGATCGGCTCCTGCTCCCGGTATACAAAATAGATGCGGTCCTTGGGGTAACACTCCAGCACCAGCTTAGCAAACGGCTCCGTGTCTTCCCGGGTCATGTCGAACCCTTTCATGTCCATGCGAATGGCCAGCTCCAAATCAGCCTGTTCTCCCAGACGCAGTTGAATGCGGGAAGCGCTCGGGTCTGTCTGCGTTTGAGCTTCGCTGGACCACTTCATTACATACTCGGAGAAGCTATGCTCCAGTTCGTGCCCCGCTGTGAAGGCTTTGCCGGACTCGGAACCTCCCGGACAGATCAAGAGAAGCTTCTTGATACCGAGGACTTCGCAGGACCGACCGGCTTCCTTCATTAATCGGGTAAAGATTCCCTGCCTGCGATCATTCGGATGTACCATCGCGACGATCTCCGCGGAATCCGGTTGGAAGCTATTCAGCCCGACATAGCCAACCAGTTCGCCCTCCGCATTCTGCCATAGGAAGTCGCGTTCTTCACCTGCCGTCCGGTTTTCGATCATGGTTTTATGAAGCTTTAAGGCAATGCCGTCATGTTGATTGCAGTCATTAGCCAATTTATGGATACTCCTGATTTGGTCAGCTGTTGGGACTTGCAGAACAGCCAACTGTCCGCCGGGCTCATTCTGAAGCTTTGTTTGTTCCGTCAAGCGGTGAACACTTCCTTTTCCGAATGGTTGTTCGATCTCTCTAAGGTTAAGAGTACTTCAAGTGCGGGAGGAAAAATAGGGGAACTTTTCGTTTACGGATAGTCTCCCGGCGCTGTCCGGCGAACATCTCATGGGTTTCCTGCGGCTTTGGCATTGAGTTTCCCCCGGGTCTCCGCTTATAATCAGAAGGACTCTATAGACAGGGAGCTTGAATCGAAAACCATGAGTATTTTGACGGTCAAAAACATCAGCCACGGCTTCGGCGATCGGGCGATCTTCAACGATGTGTCCTTCCGTCTTCTGAAGGGCGAGCACATCGGACTCGTCGGCGCGAACGGCGAAGGCAAGTCTACGTTCATGAACATCATCACCGGCAAGCTGGAACCCGATGCCGGGAAGGTAGAATGGTCCCGTAATGTGCGGGTCGGTTACCTGGATCAGCATGCCGTGCTTCAGAAGGGCCAATCCATCCGAGATGCGCTCCGGCTTGCTTTTTCCTATCTCTTTGAGATGGAAGCCAAGATGAATCAGTATTACACCGATATGGCAACGGCAACTCCAGAAGAGATGGAGCAGATGCTGGAGGAAGTCGGTACCATTCAGGACTCGTTGACGAGCCAAGATTTCTATGTCATCGACGCCAAGGTTGAGGAAGTCGCACGCGGACTGGGCTTGAACGATATCGGACTCGACCGGGACGTTCACGATCTGAGCGGCGGCCAGCGGACGAAGATCCTGCTCGCCAAGCTCCTGCTGGAGAAGCCGGACATCCTTCTTCTGGACGAGCCCACCAACTACCTGGATGAGCAGCACATCGAGTGGCTCAAGCGCTATTTGCAGGAATACGAGAATGCCTTCATCCTCATCTCCCATGACATTCCCTTCTTGAACAGCGTCATCAACCTGATTTACCATATGGAAAATCAGGAGCTAAACCGCTACGTCGGCGACTACGACAACTTCCTGCAGCAGCATGAAGCGAAGAAGCAGCAACTGGAATCGGCCTTTAAGCGCCAGCAGCAGGAAATTTCCGAGCTGAAGGACTTTGTAGCGCGCAACAAGGCGCGCGTGTCCACGCGTAACATGGCAATGTCTCGCCAGAAGAAGCTCGACAGCATGGATATCATCGAGCTGGCGAAGGAAAAGCCGAAGCCGGTGTTCCAGTTCAAGGAAGCGCGGGCTTCAGGCCGAACGATCTTCGAGACGAAGGATTTGGTTATCGGCTATGGCGAGCCTCTCTCCCGCCCTTTGACGCTTCTCATGGAACGTGGACAGAAGGTCGCCTTAACGGGGGCCAACGGCATCGGGAAGACGACGCTTTTGCGCAGCATTCTGGGCGAGATTCCCGCCCTCTCCGGCTCGGTGGAACGCGGAGATTATCAGCACATCGGATACTTCGAGCAGGAAGTCAAGACGGCCAACTCCAACACTTGTATTGAAGAAGTGTGGAATGAGTTCCCTTCCCTTAACCAGTTCGAGGTTCGCGCAGCTCTCGCCAAGTGCGGCCTGACGACGAAGCACATCGAGAGCAAGATCGAAGTGCTGAGCGGCGGTGAAAAAGCCAAGGTGCGCCTTTGCAAGCTGATTAACCGCGAAACCAACCTGCTCGTCTTGGACGAACCAACGAATCACTTGGACGTCGATGCGAAGGAAGAGCTGAAGCGTGCGCTCCAGGCGTACAAGGGCAGCATTCTCCTCATCAGCCACGAACCCGAGTTCTACCGGGAGATTGCAACGGATGTCTGGAATTGCGAATCCTGGACGACAAAAGTGTTTTAAACCAGAATGTATGTACAAAAGAAGCCTTCGCACGGGACGAAAGTCCTGTTGCGAAGGCTTTTTCTATGGAAAGGTTGAAATGGAGATCCAAACATGCTAAACTGATTCAGCCATTGCCTAGAAACACGAAAAAGATACATGTATCCCGTATCCTTACTTCTATTTTACACAGAGAACGCTGCAATGTCAATACCATAATAAACGAGAGGGTGACGCGTGTGTCGGAATCCATACAGGAAACAGCGGATAAACAGGATTGGGACCAAGAAACCGAGCGGCTTCATCAAGTGGGAGAACTGCTGCGTGAAGAAATCGAACGCCTGGAGCCCATGGCAGGGCACTTGCGCGAGCAAGTGGTCGACATCCGCAAAACCTTCTGGGACGGCGTGTCGATCGATCTGGGAACAGAAGACGACGTGATTGAGACCCTTGCGGCTATGCGGCAGCAAGCTGAGGTGTTGACGGAACGGGAAATCGGCCATAAGAGCGTTGCCGATCGCCTGCAAAAGTTTCGTCGCCTCCTCCCTTCGCCTTACTTTGGCCGCATTGATTTTACAGAGATGGGCGAATCGGTTTCCGAGCCCTTCTATATCGGCTTGGCTTCCTTCCAGGATGAAGAAGCGGGTGTTTTCTATGTGTACGATTGGAGAACCCCCATCGCGAGCCTGTACTACGATCACTCCCCCGGTCCGGCCGCCTACCAAACGCCGGTGACCACCATTACCGGCACGATGGATCTCAAACGGCAATTTGTGATCCGGAGCGGCAAGCTGGAGATGATGTTTGACACCGGTGACACGATCGGAGACGAGCTGCTTCAGCAAGCCCTCAGCCGGTCGGCGGATTCCCAGATGAAGAGCATCGTGGCCACCATCCAAAGGGAACAAAATCGCATCATCCGCGACCTGACTCACTCGATGCTGATCGTACAAGGAGCAGCCGGCAGCGGGAAAACTTCTGCTGCTTTGCAGCGAGTGGCTTACCTGCTCTACCGCCATCGGAATCATTTGAAGGCGGATCAAATCATTCTCTTTTCCCCGAACCCCATGTTCAACAGTTATGTGGCTTCCGTTCTTCCCGAATTGGGCGAGGAAAATATGCTTCAGACGACCTTCCAGGAATACCTCGATCATTCGCTCCGGCCCCGTTATGAGGTCGAGGATTCCTACGACCAGATGGAGTATGTACTGACCGGTCGCGAGGATGCCGACTACGAAGCCCGTATTGCGGGAATTCGGTTTAAGGCATCGGAGCCGTTCCTGGAAGCCATCCGACGTTATGTTGCGAAGGTGGGCGCTGCGGGGCTTCCCTTCCGCTCGCTGGAGAAGAAAGGGAGGGTTTACCTGACCGCTTCCGAGTTCTCCGAAGCCTTCTATCGGTTAGACCCGTCGATCAAGGTTGCCAATCGAATGGACCTCACCCGCGCGTGGGCGCTGGAAAGGCTCAAGGAACTGGAAGTGGCCGAGCGCTCCCAGGATTGGGTCACCGATGAGCTGGACTATCAGGATCGGGATCGGTACCAGGAGGCTTACATCAAGAACCGAAAACGGAGCAAGGAAGACCCCTCCTTCCACGATTCCATTCGGGAAGAAGATCTTCTTCGCCGCTTGATCGTGAAGGAGCATTTCGCTCCGCTTCGCCGATTCGTTGAGAAGCTGTCCTTTGTCGATCTGCATGCGCTGTACCGGAACCTCTTCACCGATTCTCACTTGATTCACGAGCTAGCACCGACGGATCAAGTGCCATTGGCTTGGCCTGAAATCAGCGGGATGACGCTCAAACGGCTGGAGGAGAAGAAGCTGCTGCATGAAGACGCCACTCCCTTCCTCTACTTAACCGAGCTGGTGAAGGGCTTCCAGACGAACACTCAGATTCGCCATGTGGTGCTGGATGAAGCGCAGGACTATTCCGCGTTCCAGTTTGAGTTCATCAAGAGGCTCTTTCCCCGTGCGCGCATGACGGTGTTGGGCGACTTTAACCAGGCGATCTTTACGCACTCCACCACCTTAGCCGGAGAAACACCGCTGACCAAGCTGTACGGGGCGGATCAGACCGAAACAATTCAGCTCATTCAAAGTTATCGATCGACCCGCCCGATCGTGGAGTTCACCCGGAGCTTGCTGGGAGACGGCAGCAGCATCGTTCCGTTCAATCGGGATGGCGAAAAGCCCCAGCTCGTTTACGTAAAGGATACCGAAGCACGGAAGCAACGAATTATGGATGACATTCACCGCCTTCAGGAAGAAGGCTACGAGACCGTTGCCATCCTGTGCCGGACAGCGGAAGAAAGCCGCACTGCCTATGAAGAGCTAGCTGAACTTCCCTCCACTCGATTGATTACGAAGGATAGCCAATCGTTCTCCAAGGGGATCCTCGTGATTCCCTCCTATTTGGCAAAAGGGGTCGAGTTCGATGCCGTTCTCGTGTACGATGCGTCGGAAGGAGCCTATGCCTCCGAAAGCGAGCGCAAGTTGTTCTACACAGCATGTACCCGCGCGATGCATTCCCTCATGCTCTATTCACCGGGGCCGGCAAATCGCTTCATCCAAGAAGCCGACCCAGAGTCCTATCGAACCATCGAAACCAACCTATCCTAATTCTGTTCGAAACCAAAGAATAGCGGATCCCAAAACCGTCCATTTTCCTTCAAAATGGACGGTTTTCTTGTGCCTTGCCTTACATTCACCCTCGCAAAAGGCTGCAAACTTGAATCTACTAGAAACGCAACTACCTCAACAAATGAAAGGATGATGGTCGAAATGCCTACGATCGTCGATTATCAGTTTAGAGAAGCGGCTGCAAACACCTTCTCCCTCCCGTTTCCCCTGACCAGCGGAACGGAGGCCAGCCTTACAACGATCAATTTGACCGCCACGAGCGCAACGGATCGCTTGTTCTTCTCGGCTACGGTCGGTTGGCTCCCTGAGCTTCTGTTGCTCACACCGGTTCTCCCCACCTTGACCGTTCGCATTCGCCAAGGCGGTTCGGCACCGAATAACCCGGTCATCTTTGAAACCACCGATAGCACCTCGCTCGGTACCGGCAGCTTGATTCCGCTTCTGTCCGCTCCGATCACGACTTCCATCCATCACACGAATGTAGCAGGTTCTGCCGGGTCTCAATCGTACTTTTTGACGGTCGAGCTCGAAGGGATTGGCTCCGCCTCTGTGTCGGGACCGGTTCATCTGAGCGGGATGTCGATCAGCCTCTAATCCCATCGTTGCATTCATCGTGGCATTCGTCGTGCCGCCTGTACCGGTTATCCATATAGTATGGTAACGCCTGCGATAACCGGCGCAATAGGAACGAGGTGGCCACCCTGAAAGTATTGCTTGCTTGTTACTGGCCGCTCCCCCATCTTGGGGGAGTTTGGCCCTATATGCTGCAGTTGAAGCAGCAACTGGAGTACCGTGGGCACACGGTTGATATTTTCGGCAATGGGCCCGACATCCCCAAGTATCACATGGTAAATCAGAACCGCGGATTGTTGAAGGATCACATTCTGCCGTTCCTCAAAGTCAAGTTGAACAACCGATCTTATCCGGGGATCAACTCCAACTCCTGGCTGCACACTGTTGAATTGGACCGCTACTGCATGGAACTATCCGCCGCTTATTTCGGCCTCGACTCGTACGACGTTATCCATTCCCAGGATGTCATTTCAACCTTGGCCATGAGCCGGGTGAAGGGGAAACACACCGGACTCGTAGCCAGCATTCATGGTTCACTTGCCCGGGAAGTCCTGTATGCAGTGGAGAAAGACAACCTGGAGGGATCTGTTCGCGCTAAGATTTCAAGATACTACCGGACGCTTGAGCATTATGGCGCAGTAAGCAGCGATATCACCATCACCTCTACCGAATGGATGCGCAACTTGCTGATCCAGGATTTTCAGGTTCCTGCTGAACAGGTTGTTTCGTTTCCCTACGGCCTGGATACGGATACGTTCTACCAAATTCAAGCCTTGGGAACGGAACGGACTCGCCCGCCGGGGAAGAAAGTGATCATCTGTCCTGCCCGCCTCGTATCCATTAAGGGGATTAACTTCTTGATCGATGCTTTGGCACGCTTGAAAAGGGTTCGAAGCGATTGGGTTTGCTGGATTGTGGGGGATGGAGATCTTCGCAAGCCTCTTCAAGAACAGGCGAAGGCGCTTGGACTCACCCAGGATGTCCTCTTCCTCGGGCAACGGAAAGATGTGCCGGCTTTGTTGACCCAAGCAGACATCTTCGCCCACCCGAGCCTACAGGACAACCAGCCGTTTTCGGTTATGGAGGCCCAATTGGCTGGTCTTCCGTGCGTTGTCTCTAACGCCGGCGGCTTGCCCGAGGCTGTTCTTCATAATGTGAACGGGCTGGTGTCTCCCGTTGGGGACGTCGCGACCTTAAGCGACCATCTCCACTTCCTGCTGGCGAATGACGAATCGCGGCAGCGGCTCGGACAGCACGCTGCGGAGTGGGCCAAGGAGCACTGGTCCCTTGCCACGATGACGGATCGGATGGTTCAGCAATACGAGGCGGCCTGGAATAAAGCGGTTTGGAGGATGTCCCATGCGTAAAATAATCGGGGATTTGTATAATCGTCTGTTTCAGGTTCAAGCATCGAGTCCAGGCGCAGTAATTGACTACGACGTTTGGAATCGAATTAATGAGGCTTTACCGGAGGATTACATTCTGCCGGACCCGCGGACTGCAGCCGAGCTGCTGAAGCCTTAACCTTCTATTGGAGAACAAGAGGAGAAGGAAGCCGCTTCCTTCTCCTCCCCTTTACCCTTCTACAGTAGCAGACAACCGCACGGGCCCTAGAATGAGTGCCCGCTCATCATAGGAACGCGCCCGAAGGCTGTAGAAGACGCTGCCCTCCGTGTGGCAAGGCCCTTCATACTCCAACGGGGTTTCCGTCACAACGAAACAGTTGGCATCCAGTTCAGCCAGCAAGACAGGAGGATGCTCATCCCGACACAGGAACAAATCGAGCTGACCGATGTCTCGGCCGGAAGGCCTCCCCCACTTAACGGATGCCTCCAAGGTTAAGTGGTCCTCATGAGAATGAGCGGGAACCTCAACCGAGGTCAACAGAATCAGCAAGTCTCCCGCTAAGAGGGGAAGGCTGTGAGAGCCTGGGACGGCTTCTTTTGCAGTATGAAATTTGATCATTACAGGTATTCCCTCGCTTCGGGCTCCATAGCAAAATGCTGATTGGTATAGGAGCGGATAATCTTCCCTCTCCGCTTCGCATAAACGAAGATGCGCAATTGATCCCCTGTCGTTCGGTTGGTCGTGATCTGAAGCCGGAAGGGTCGACCGCGTGTCGGCATTTCTTTTAACCGGATCGAGCTTGTGGGGAAGCCAGCCGGAATCCGCCATAAGACTTGTGTTACTTTTTTCCCGTAGATGAAGCCCTCCAGAAGTAACTCAAAGCTTTTCTCACCCTGATTCATCACTTCAACCCGAATGGATTGGATCCCTCCCGGCTTCACTTTGCCGGCTCGGTCTGCCTTAAAATGATAAATGGACATAGTTTCCCTCCTGCAATGAACTCTTCGATTCTGCATTTCATGGAAGAAAGGAGTAATTCTCGTGCGAATGGCTGAGCTACAAGGAGAATACGATGCTGTGTTCAGCCTTGGATGGAACTGCCTGGTTTCCATTCAGTTGGAGAACAACGGTCTTCGAACCTTCTCCGGTGTAATCGATTGGATGCGGAGCGATAAGCTGTCAGATGTCAATCGATTGCTTGAAAAACGGTTTGCCGATTTCATGCTGCTGCGGAACTTAAAAATTCGTGGGCCTGATGGTTCAGGGAAAAACTACATGGTTGAGGACGAGCTTTACCGGATCATCTCGGTTCATGATTTGCCGATGCGGTTGAACCCAGGCGGAAACCTGTTGTCATATAACGATTTCCAAGCCAAGCTGCAGCGCCGAATTCATCGGTTCTTTTATAAGGCGGCAACCGGCTCCCGTCTTTTGTTTACTCGCCTGGAGGGAACTTACGAGGAAGCCCTGCGCCTTAAGGAGATCTTGAGCGGAATGGTCGCAGGTGACTTCTCCATCTTGCTCATTCGCGAGTCCGCGTGTACTTCCTTGATCGATTGCGACTGGCCGGATCCGGGGATTTGCTGTGTGCAGATGCCTTCTCATGACATATGGAATTACGAAACAAACCCGTACTGGAAACAATTGTTTCAGGGGATTACTATTAAATCCGATTAGGGCCTTAACAAGAAACCAGCCGTTTGCAGCGTTTCCCGCAGCCCCTGTTCCACGGAGAACTTCGGTTGATGCAACAGGATCTGCGTGAGCTTGGAATTGGCTAAACAGCTGTGGCGGATATCGCCGGCCTTGCCAGGGGCATACTGAATGGGCAAGGCCGTCTTTGTTTCTTCCAGCAGCTTCTCGGCGAGGACGCGAATCCGCGTTGTTTTGCCTGTGCTGGCGTTGATCGTTTCGCCATCTCCTCGTTCACCGGCAGCAAGATTCGCCGAGACGATATCCTTCACATAGATGAAGTCACGCGTTTGTTCCCCATCGCCAAAAATCGTGAGCGGCTCACCTTTGGCCAGTTTCTCCAGGAAAATGGCGACGACTCCCCCTTCTCCCTTCGGAGTTTGTCCCGGACCATAGACATTCCCGTATCGAAGGATGGTATACCGTGTGCCGTACAGAGCATGGTGAAGTCGAATGTATTCCTCCGCCGTACGTTTGGACAGCCCATAGAAGGAGACGGATTCGAGGGAATCGTCTTCCCCAATGAGATCCTTCTGCAGCATGCCATAGACTGCCGAAGTGGAAGCAAAGACCAGCTTGCCTGCTCCGGCTTTCCTCAGTCCCTCCAGTACCTGCAGGGTTCCCAAGACGTTAACCGAGCAATCCGCAAGCGGATTTTGGATCGAGCGCTGAACATCCGCCTGCGCGGCCAGATGATACACGACATCGGGAGCCAGCTCGGCGATCTTATCTCTTGCCGCCGCCGATGCAACATCAAGCTGGATCAAATCCGCCTCTGGCGGAACAGAGGAAGCCTTTCCGCTGGATAGGTCATCCATAACCGAAACCTGGAGTCCTTGCTCGACAAGAGCTCGGGTCAGGTGAGAGCCGATAAAGCCGGCTCCGCCGGTGACCACAACATGTTTCATCCCCATTCATTGCCCCTTCGCTGTTTTTGCTAGTTTACGCGCGAAGGGTGAAATGTGGCACTGACCCGAAGGCGAATGAAACGAAAACAAGCGCTTCGCCTATTCCGCAAATGCGGAAAGGCGAAGCGCTTGAACGGAATGATCTTCTTTTACTTAATGATCCGAGTTCCTTGGATGAACTTCTTGTTCCAGCTGCCGGTGGACAGGTCGCTGATGACAACATCGTATTTCGGGCTCAGGTTGTGGATGAACTTGCCGTTGCCGATGTAGATGCCGACATGGCCGATCTTGCCAGGCGTGCTGACGCTGAAGTGAACGAGGTCACCCGGTTTCAGGTTCGAAATTTTGGTGATCTTCGTACCCGATTTCGTTTGAGCGTTAGCTCCCCACGGAATCTTGATACCGACCTTCTTAAAGACGAACTGCGTGAAGGACGAGCAGTCAAAGATCAGCTTGCTCTCATTGCGGACCGAATATTGATATTGCACCTTCCCTTGATAGGACTTTGCAATGGAAATTGCTTTACTAGCGGTTGTGCTAGAAGTGGCCGTAGCCGCCTCTGCCACTGGAGCCGTCATCATAGAGCCGGCGCCGAAGGCGAGGCTGGTCGCAAGAAACAAGGCAGCAAATTTTTTCGAGTTGTTCAATGTTCCTCTCTCCTTTCGGTGTCTGGCATCAGACTAACAGGGATTCTGGGCGTTTGGAACCGGGAATCCCTGCCAACCGAAAGCAGGAAATGTTGAAAACTCGATGAAAGCAAGGCGGCGTAAGGGGTTTCACGCCTCCGTAATCTTCCATGGGAAATCTATCTGCCCCGCATAAAAGCTTGAAAACATGCAAAGCCTCTATTCTTCGTAGTCAAATCGGCAGTCTTCCAGCTTGACGATTTTTGTCTTCTTCGTGAACTTATACCCGAGCCAGAAAGCAAGGAAGATCGGAAGTCCAATATACGAAGCAATCAACAGCTGCCAGTCCACCCCGTCTGAGGAGATGGCGGACAAGCTCTGTCCGACGATGACCACCAGGCACAGCGCAAAAGCGAACAGCGGCCCGAACGGGTACCATCTGGCTTTGTACGGCAGATCGTCCAAAGACTTTCCTTGGGCTACATAAGCTTTACGGAAGCGATAATGACTGACGGCGATGCCGAGCCAGGCAATGAAGCCCGTCATGCCGGAGGCGTTCAAAAGCCAGAGATAGACCACGCCGTCGCCAAAGAAGGATGCGAGGAACGCGAGCAGGCCGAAGGCTGCCGTGATCAACAGGGCGTAGATCGGGATGCCTCGTTTGTTAAGCTTGGTCAGGAACTTGGGCGCCTTCTTCTCCTTGGCCAACACCCAGAGCATGCGCGTGGAGGCGTACATGCCCGAGTTGCCGGCGGATAATACGGAGGTCAGGATGATGGCATTCATGACCGATGCGGCGAAAGCAAGCCCGGCTTTCTCGAACAGGATCGTGAACGGACTCATCTGCACCGCATCGCTGGCGAGGTTTTCGTTGGTATACGGAATGAGCATGGCGATGATGAAGATGGCCAAGAGGTAGAACAGCAGGATGCGCCAGAAGATCGAGCGCACGGCGCGAGGAATGCTCTTGCGAGGGTCCTCGCTCTCTCCGGCTGCGATCCCGACCAGTTCGGTCCCCTGGAACGAGAAGCCGGCTGCCATAAACACGCCAAGGGCCGCAAGGAAGCCGCCGTGGAAGGGGGCGTCTCCAATGGTAAAGTTGGTGAAGCCCACAGCTTCTCCTCCAAGAATGCCGAAGATCATCAGAATGCCGACGATAATGAAGACGATGACCGTGACGATCTTGATCGTAGCGAACCAATATTCGGATTCTCCGTAGCCTTTGACGGAGAGCATATTCAATCCAACCATGAGCACGAGGAACAGGCCGCTCCAGACGTAGGAGGAGCTGTTCGGAAGCCAAAACTTCATAATAAGCGTAGCAGCGGATAGTTCGGCAGCGATTGTGATCGCCCAGTTGTACCAATAGTTCCAGCCGATGGCAAAACCGAAGGCCGGATCGACAAATCGATCGGCATAGGTGCTGAAGGCGCCGGAGACGGGCATGTAGGTGGCCATCTCTCCGAGGCTGGTCACGAGGAAATAGACCATGATGCCGATAATCCCATAGGCGAGCAGAGCTCCTCCCGGTCCGGCCGAGTGAATGGCGCCTCCGCTGGCAAGGAAGAGGCCGGTCCCGATGGCGCCCCCCAGGGAGATCATCGTCATGTGCCGGGATTTGAGTCCCCGCCGGAGGCGGTTCTCATCGGCTGAGCCTGCATGTGCGGGCTGGGGATGCTGCGAAGATGGGTGTTGCGTTTGAGTTGACTTGCTCACTTGCAATAACACTCCTTTTGTTGGTGGGTCTTGGTACGACCGCGCCAGCAACCGGAAGGGCATTAAGCGGTAAACACAGAAAAACCGCAGGAAGCGAGGTTCTCGTTCCGCGGTTAGGCATATTCATCCCACATCCGCATCAATAGACCTTCCATGAAGATAGCACAACACATGGAGAGCTTGGATGGAGCCCCATGTGACAGTTCCGTTCCTTGTCGGAAACGGCCCCAGCACAGCCAGCCTGAGCGCTGTCTGCACTTCGGCGATTTTTCCTTTCCTCCGGTTTCACAGGCGGTTCAGCGCCTCCACCGGTCTACTCCTAAAAATCGCGACCTCTACCCCATCAGTCTGTGATGAGGGGTTTGTTCAATTGTCGTCCGTTCCTCATTATAGTGGACAAGTGACCTTCTGGCAATCTATAATCAAACTGAACATTGTTTTGAACGTTGTTCAATTCTTTAGAAGACTATAGGAGGTGAAACTTTGCAGAAGTCAATCGAAGTCAAGGAAAAGCTCATCTCTGCGACCATGGAACTCTTGGAGGCTAGTTCCGGCCATCCGGATGCGGTAACCACACGTGCGATAGCGGAAAAGGCCGGAGTCGGAGTCGGATTGATCAATTATCATTTTCGCAGCAAAGAGCTGTTGATTCAGGAATGCGTTCAACGGGTGATCGAGCAAGTGGTCTCCCGCTTTAAACCCAAGCAGACGCAGTATGAAAGCGACCAGGAGCGTTTGACGGATTGGGCCGCTCAGGTGTTTGACTTCTTGACTGAGAATCGTGCGATTTCCCGGATTTCGATCCTCGGGGACATGCAGGAGTATTCCATCCAAAGCAACAGCGTGAAAACCCAGCAGGGATTGAGCTATGCCATTCGCGAAACGTTGCCGGATAGTGAGAAGCAGTGGCTATCCTTTCTTCTCGTCTCCGTCATGCAGGTCGCATTCCTCGGCAGCGATGCTTGTCGTGAACGATTGGGCTATGATTTCACCAAACCGGAGGATCGCAGAGCGTTTCTATCCAGACTGGTTTCGACGTTGATTCCTTCGAATCCCTAGAGAGGAGCTTTTCCATGAACCATAAGATTGGGAGCATCGGGTCGGGTTTGAATGCGTTCGCCGTTTTCACTTTTGCACTGTCCATGCTGGTTGAATCTCCATTCTGGAGTTACCTGACAAGCTTGGTCATTGCCCTTACCTTCATCCTGATGGCGAGCGCGTTTGCTCATTATGGTAAAGAGAATACCCGTGTTGCTGGACTTTGCGCTTTAGCCTTTGGTTCGATGTATGCCCTGTGCAATTTGATCGTTTATTTCACCCAGCTGTCGACCGTTCAAAACAGTCCGCTCTCTCCGGAAGCCCTTTCCCTGTTGGACTTCCAACAATTCGGCCTTATGTTTCATTGGGATATGCTCGGCTACGCCTTGATGTCCTTCTCAACATTCTTTATGGGGTTAACGATTAACGCCCTTACTGGAACAGATCGATGGCTGAAAGGGCTGCTGCTCGTACATGGTTTCTTTGCTGTGAGCTGTCTGATCACTCCGATGACAAGTGCTTTTCAGCCGGATAACGCAAGCACGAGTGACCTCGGGGTCTATATTTTAATGTTTTGGTGTGTTTATTTTATCCCGATCGGAATCTTGTCCATGCTTCATTTCGGGAAAAAGAAAGATTGAGAACCCCGATGATCAAGGTCGCCTTTTGCACGGAGCCCCTCCCGGATCAAATGGATTTCTTGCTCCAGCTTTCCTCCAGCTTGTCGAGCAGTCCTTCCATCCATCGATTATTCTCAGCAACATAATCCCGCTGCGCCAGAATTTGCTCTGGTGTCTGCACGTAACCTCGTCCATTCAATTCCCCGGCAAAATGCTGAACGTATCCTTCCAGCAGCTCTTCGGTATTCTCAAGATGGAATTGCAGGCCAATGACATGATCTCGGTACTGGAAGGCTTGGTTGCGGCAGACGGGGCTGGATGCGAGCACCTTCGCTTCGGGCGGAAGGGTGCTGAACGTGTCGTAATGCCAGTGAAAAACGGTTGAGCTCTCGGGAAAATGAGCGAATAACGGGCTTGTCCTCGCCTCCTCCGACCAAGTAACGGGCCACCAGCCAATTTCGGGCTGGTCATTCGCCGTTACCTTCCCGCCGATCACGTCGGTCAGGAGCTGGGCACCCAGGCAGATCCCCAACACCAGCTTGTGCTCTTCGATGGCGGAACGCAAAAATGCCTTTTCGGCCGCCAGCCACGGAAATTGATCCTCTTCGTAAATGTTCATCGAACCGCCCATGACAATCAGCCAATCGAGATCCTCCACCTGCGGAAGAGGCTCCCCGGCAAAAAAGCGGGTCTGGGTTACATTGTGCCCCTTCTTCTTAGCCCACCCCAGGATGTGTCCTGGGTTCTCCAGCGCGATATGTTGCAGATAATGCAGCCTCATGGTTCGTCTTCTCTCCTCTTTTCATTTCCTTCCATCATACTTCGCACAAGGGGACTCGACAATTGTTTCCGATTGCTGTTTTCAAGTTTGTCAAGATTCACGGGAGGAAAGGTTACATCTGGAAGACGGAATCACTCGGCCCCAGTTCTATCGTAACGTTTTCATCTTTCCGATGAAAAAAGCCCCCTTCCCTCGAGGCCCGCGGATATTATCCGCATCCGAAGCCGGGCTTCGGGTTTGCGTTTCGAGGAGAAGAAGGCTCTTGCTCAAATTCATGAGATGGTACCCGTTACTTGCGTTTGGGCAACTGCTTGACATATTCGTCGGACAGTTTCATCCATTCGAGGATGTACTCATAATCGCTCTTATACTGACTGAAGTCTTCGACCTTCTCATGCGTCTTGAGCGAATAAGCAGTCCCATCGTCAAAGCCGGTGCCTGGAACAAACAAAATGTCATCGTTGTAGAACGATCCGGTCGGAAGATAGTAACGCATGCCGATTACATTTCGGTCTGTGTTGAGTAGATCACGTCCAAAGGGAATGAACTGATCCTCTACCCAGGAGAGCCCCAGCAGATTGGCAACGGTCGGCAGGATATCAACTTGGCCGCCTGTACGTTCCACCTGTTTACCCTCTTGGCCCGGGGCATGGACGATAAGCGGAATGTTGAACCGGCTGATCTGCGAATGGTAGTTGATACCCAGCTTGGCAGATACCTCTTCGGGGTCGTTATCCTTCGGCTGGAGACCGAAGTGGTCCCCGTACAGGACGAGCACGGTCTTGTCCCAAAGCCCCTTGTCCTTCAATCCTTGAATGAGCGTCCCCAGTGCTTTATCCGTATAATGGATGGCTTGAAGGTAATGGCCGAGCTGCGTGCCCTCGAGGGATTCCGGCAGCTTCAGCTCTTGCTTGTCCTCCGGGATTTCAAAAGGATGGTGGCTGGATAGGGAAACAAATTGAGCGTAGAACGGTTTATTCTGATCGGCAGCCTCCTGGATTTTCTCCAGGCCGACTCGGTACAGCTCTTCGTCGGATGCTCCGAAGTTGTTGAAATGATCGTTCGTGAAAGCGGGCTTGTCGTAGTACGTGTCAAACCCGAGGGCTGGGTACAGCTTGTCGCGGTCCCAGAAGGTGACTTCGTTCGGATGGAGGGTCATCGTCGTATAGCCTTGAGCTTTTAACAGCTTGGGCAGAGACGGCAAATCCCGGTCCGAATACCCTTTGGACATGGCAATGGCGGCTGTCGGGTAGATGGACGTGTTGGATGTAAATTCGGCATCCGATGTGTTGCCCTGACCGATCTGCTGGAACACTTGCGGGAAGTAGAAGCTCTCCCCCGCCAGGCTGTTCATGACAGGCGTAATCTCTTGTCCGTCCACCTTCAGCCCGATTACGAAGTTTTGAGTTGCCTCCAACTGGACGACGATCAGATTCTTTCCTTTTTCACTGCCAAAATAAGCAGGAGTTGCCCCCGACATTGTCGAAAAGGTGCCCGGACGGGTAATGGCAGTCGAGCGTTCCGCTGCCTTCATGGCCGCTGGAATATCCTTCATGGCAATGGCCGGCTTTTCGTTCTCCGCAACATCCTTCCAGAGGATGGACGCCTGGTAATTGGCAAAGCCCACCTGTTCAGCCCGCTTCAATTCGTTGGCCGTCCCGGCCGATGCCCGCAGGACGAATACCGAGGTCAGGAGTGAAACAACGAGAAGGGATATGGCCGCCAGATAAGGAAGCCGAAAAGGACCGCGTTGCGGTTCAAAGCTGTACGACCACGTGTTTCGTCTCGTTCGACCCCGACGGAATAGCCAGACCGCAGCCATGACCACAAGATCCACAAAGTAAAGTCCTTCGACAGGCGTAATGAGCGATTTCACCGAGTTTTTCACAGCCGGAAGCTGGCCCACCTCAAACAAGGTGGTGTACGTCGCGACCGAGCCGAAGTATCGGAAATAGACCGTTGCGCCGAGCAGGGCTAGCGTGGCAAGCAGCCAGTAGAGTCCGTATAGAACGCGGCGGGTTCGCCGGAATGGAATGAGCTCGATCAGACTGGCAATCAAGAGAATGCTCATCAGGTCAATCAGAAGGCCTAGCGGTGAAAAATTGGAGAATACCGTGATGCGGAACAGTTGAGCCTTGAGTAAAATGAGCAGCGTTACGATGAAAAAGGGGCTTTTGCGTATGAGCCGTGTGAGTTCAGACACGACACTCCCCCTCCTTTGACTAGTAGATTTAAAGAAATGTGCTCGAAAATGTGATATAGTAAACTATCGTTCGAACACATAAACAAAATTGTAGCAAAATTATACACCGGTCGCTAGCGAATGTTAAAAATTTATAAATATCGTCACGACCGTTTTTAGGAGGAACGATTGATGCCTTCCAAAGCGGCCCTAGCTTTCGTCTTGTTTTTGGTTTTTACGGTCTTGTCCGCATTTGTAATTCAAAGCTATTGGAGTCCGGGGAAGCGCCAGGTTGTTCCCGCTTCCGCTGCCCCCACGATCCGGAAGGATGATGAGCCAGCCCTTGGCCCGAGCTCCGGGACGTTTGTTTCCCCTTCAGCCTCTCCGCAAAACGGAGCATACGATACCGTTGACCTGGCCAAGCTCCCGAAGAAGGCGCAAATCGATGTTCCCATCGTTTCGCAGCTTCCCGAGCTGTTCAACGGCTGTGAAATCACGAGCCTGACCATGATCATGCTGTATGCCGGCTTGAAGACGGACAAGATGGAGATGACGACCCTCCTGGATACGGACCCGGCCAAGCTGGTTTGGGACGGAGCGGGAAATATCGTCTCCTGGGGGAATCCCCACAAAGGCTTTGTTGGCGACATTACCGGAAAAGCCAAAGGCTTTGGCGTATACCATGAGCCGATTGCAGCTGTCATTGATAAAATTGCACCGGGACAATCCCTGGACCTCACGGGGAAGCCGTTTGAAGTCGTTCTGGATCAAGTAGCAGCCGGGAAACCGGTCTTGCTCTGGACGAACGGCTCCTTCGGTCCTCTCCCCAGTTCAAGCTGGGTCAGCTGGAAGACCAAAGAAGGACCGGTGAAGGTTACCTGGAGGGAACATGCTGTCGTTCTCACCGGGTATGATGAAACCTCCCTATACGTCAACGATCCGCTTGACGGCACGAAGAACAAGAAGATCGACCGGAAGCTCTTCATTCAGTCGTGGGAGCAGATGGGCAAGCAATCCGTTACGTACCGTTAAGTTGCCCATGAATCAAAAAAAACGCAAGGACACCCTGTTGCAGCGGTGTTCTTGCGTTCTTTTTCTTCCCTCGATCTTACAGGCTTGCCGCTTCAACAGCAGCTTCCGAAGTGCCATTCCCTGCTACCGCGAGTACATTGCGGGCGATCCATACGCCTGCTGCTCCCGCTTGAGCGAGGCCGCGCGTGATGCCTGCGCCGTCTCCCCCGCAATAAAGACCGCCAATTTCCGATTCGAAGGTGTCCTTCAGCTTTGGACGCGCCGAATAGAACTTCGCTTCCACGCCATAGAATAAGGTGTGTTCGGATGCGATCCCCGGCGTTACCTTTTCCAACGCCTGCATCATTTCGATCAAGCTCTTCATCGTATTATAAGGTAGGACGAGACCGAGGTCGCCTGGAACGGCTTCGGGAAGCGTAGGCTCCAGGAAACCCTCCTTGATCCGATCGGCGGTCGAACGCCGGCTTTTGAGGATGTCTCCGTACTTCTGAACGATGACTCCGCCGTTCGAAAGATCATTCGCCCGCTTGCAGATTTCCCGTGCGTATTCATTGGGCTTGTCGAACGGCTCGGTGAACGTATGCGAGACGAGCAGAGCAAAGTTCGTGTTAGCCGAGCCAAGCGCCGGGTCCTTGAAGGAGTGCCCGTTCGCCGCCATGATACCCGAGTGATTCTCGACGACGACATGACCGGACGGGTTGCTGCAGAAGGTTCGAACGCGGGTCCCCACCGACGTGTTGAAGATGAACTTCCCTTCGTAGAGATGCTCGTTAATCTCGCGCATCACCACGTCCGACGTCTCGACGCGAACGCCAACGTCCACCTGATTGTTGTACATGTGCAGGCGGCGTTTCTTGAGGATCTGCGTCAGCCAGGCGCTTCCGTCGCGGCCCGGTGCGATCATGACGGCTTTTGCCGCGAGGCTCTCTCCGTTCTTCAGCTTCACACCCGTTATCCGATGCACGCCGTCTTCCTTCACGGTCTCGATGTCCTCAACCTCTGTTTTGAAGCGCATCTCCACCTTTTCCTGCAGATAGGCAAAGATGGATTTAAGGATCAACAGGTTTTCCTCGGTCCCCAGGTGGCGAACCTCAGCACGCAGGAGCTTAAGTCCCGCTGCATACCCGCGCTGCTCAATGTTCCGTACCGCTTCTGTGCCGGGATCGGTGAGCGCTGGCGTTGCGCCATGGGCCAGGTTGATCTCGTCGACATAACGGATCAGCTCCTTCACCTTCGACGGAGCGAGGTAATCCGTCATCCAGCCGCCGAACTCGGTTGTGATGTTAAATTTGCCGTCACTGTAAGCCCCCGCTCCCCCGAAGCCGCTCGTAATCGAGCAGGCCGGCAGGCATCCGGCAAATTCCTTGCGGCCGGCAGGCGGCGGACAAAGCTGAATCTTTTCCTGCAAAATCGGGCAATTGCGTCTATGGATATCATGGCCTTTGTCGATGAGGAGCACCTTGGCCCCCGGAGCCTTCAAGGTCATTTCGTAACAAGCAAAGATTCCGGCAGGACCGGCGCCAACCACGATCAGATCATAAGTGTTCACTTCGATCATCCTCTCATTCTTCTGTAGCGCATAGTAGGGTCAATGGAAGACAACAAAAAACCCAGCTCGCGGCTGACACTTGTTCGTGTTCAGTACCGCAGAGTAGGCTGGGAATGGGAGTTTCGTGTTCATCTCTCTCTTCCCTAGTCACTATAAACGAACGATGGAGCGTTGTCAACCATGATCGTTCGGATTTGGCGACAGAATTCGATTCAGATGTCCTGAACATCGACTCCAGTCATTTGCTTTGGCACCTGATCCGAATCGAGGTATAATTGGGAAAAAGAACATGTCCAACCGAAAGGAAGCGCGGAGTTATGCCCTTAATGGAAGTTACGATTGTCCCCGTTGGTACCGAATCCCCTAGTGTCAGTCACTACGTAGCAGATGTTCATCGGCTGTTGGAGAGTGCTCCCGAGCCGATCAAATTCCAGCTCACCCCGATGAGCACCATTCTGGAAGGAAGTCTGGAGGATCTGTTCGCCGTCGTCCGGCGGATGCACGAGGTCCCTTTTGCAAGCGGCGCTCTCCGGGTGAATACCTCGATCCGCATTGATGAACGTAGAGACAAGGCATCGACCATGGAATCGAAGCTGGCCTCTGTTCGTGAGAAGCTTGAGGAATTGTGAACTTGCGAGGAGATAATTCATGAACTTGGTACAAGTGAAGGTTGAAAAAGACGTGAAAATAGCAAAATACATCTCACTGATCAGAAAGTTTGATCCCACTCTTTCCGTGGGTCAAATAAAGAGCAGTATAGAAAATAATCTATATGTTGTAGGCTTTGATTTGCATTATTTTGATGTTCTAGAAGATATTCAAGGAATGGATAGAAAATCAGTGTTTCGAGGCCTTATCGCTGATTTAATGGCGGAGGGTGCACAGCTTTCCATCTATTCGAATGACGAACTATGGACATTGGAGCATCTGGATAATCGGTTACATACCCTGAGGGAAATTAGTGATCAAACGGAACGGGATATGGATTTGGAGTCAGATGACGAATAGGCTAGAGCATCTAGAGCGATTCATTTCATCAAAGAGTTAGCATGGACATCGTTCTGCGCAAAAAATAGACGTGTTTGGGGTGATCGTCCTATCCGATCTATCCAAACACGTCTTTGTTTTGAATCAATGGGGGCACAAATGAAAATCAGTCCCCTAGGTCAAACGATCACGCTAGGGTATGAGCCATTTACACCGTTGCGACCGGTTCCAGGGCTCCAGCACCCAGGCGGATGCGTTCGCTGAACTCTTCACCGAGCTTCTCTGAGGTAGGAACTCTCGGAAGCCCGGGCATCGTCATGATATCTCCGGTCAAGGCGACGATGAAGCCTGCTCCTGCCGATAGCCGAACCTCGCGGATGGTGACCTTGAAGCCTTCGGGACGGCCAAGCAGCTTCGGATTATCCGACAGGGAGTATTGGGTCTTCGCCATGCAGACGGGCAGATCGCCGAAGCCGATCTCTGCAAATTTCTTGAGCGCCCGCTCAGCAGCCGGTGCGAAGACGGCGTCCGCTCCTCCGTATATTTCCCGAACGATACGGCCGATCTTTTCCTTCGCCGGAAGCTCTCGCTCATAAAGATATTGGAAGCGGCTGGTGCCGGCTTCCGCCAGCTTCACCAGCTTGCGGGCGAGGGCTTCTCCGCCTGCTCCGCCCTTCGCCCATACCTGCGACAGCTCAGCTTCTACTCCGGCTTCGACGCAAAGCTTGCGCAGCTCAGCCAACTCCGCCTCGGTGTCGCTTTGGAATTGGTTCACCGCCACGAGGACGGGAACGCCGAACTTGCGAACGTTCTCAATGTGCTTCTCCAGGTTGCGGAAGCCTTTGCGGAGCGCATCCAGGTTCTCCTCCTGCAGAGCGTCTTTGGCAACTCCTCCGTTGTACTTGAGCGCCTTGACGGTTGCCACAATGACGGCAGCCGACGGAGTGAAGTTGCCGGAGCGGCACTTGATATCAAAGAACTTCTCCGCGCCCAGGTCGGCTCCGAAGCCTGCTTCGGTCACGACATAGTCCGCTGTCTTCAAGGCAAGTCTTGTCGCGGCCACCGAGCTGCAACCGTGCGCGATGTTTGCAAAAGGCCCACCATGCACAAACGCCGGACATCCGTCGAGGGTCTGCACGAGGTTTGGCTTGATCGCATCCTTCAACAGGAGAGCCATCGCACCGTCTGCCTTCAACTCGGACGCGGTTACCGGTCGGCCGTCATAAGTGTACGCAACGATCATCTGACCGAGACGCTTCTCCAGATCCGCAAGGTCCAGGCTGAGGCACAGAATCGCCATGATTTCAGATGCAACCGTGATGACGAAGCCGTCCTCGCGTGTCTGGCCGTTGCCTTCCCCAAGACCGATCACAATATTCCGCAGTGCGCGGTCATTCATATCAACGGCACGCTTCCAAACGATCTTATTCGGGTTGATCCCGAGGCCATTGCCATAATGAATATGATTGTCGATCATAGCGGCAAGCAGGTTATTCGCTGCGGTAATGGCATGCATGTCCCCAGTAAAATGAAGATTGATGTCCTCCGCGGGAAC
Organism: Gorillibacterium sp. CAU 1737; assembly: GCF_039888655.1. NCBI lineage: Bacteria > Bacillati > Bacillota > Bacilli > Caryophanales > Paenibacillaceae > Gorillibacterium > Gorillibacterium sp. CAU 1737. Next base: position 119,272 of record NZ_JBDQQO010000002.1, on the reverse strand, counting down.
AATCTGCGCCATACCGCTTCCGGTTGCCCCGCCCTTCATGCCCATGCAAGGACCGAGGGACGGCTCACGGAGTGCAGCCGCTGCCTTCACTCCGATATGGTTCAAAGCCTGCGTGAGGCCGATGGTGGTCAGCGTTTTGCCTTCCCCTGCCGGTGTCGGATTCATAGCCGTTACCAGAATTAGCTTGCCGCTCGGGTTGTCCTTCACCCGCTCCCAAACCTCAGGGGCGATCTTTGCCTTGTATTTGCCGTAGAGCTCCAAATCGTCTTCCTGCAATCCAAGCTTGGCCGCAGCCACCTTAATCGGGTTCATCAGTCTGTTCACCGCTCCTATGGATGATCTTTCCGTCCATTATAGTAACCCCTCCCGCAAAACGCAATAACATTCCCCGCTCTCCGGGTCCTTCGTTTGCTGTTCGGCAACCGTTCGGCGGATGGGTTCCATTGGCTCCCGACCCGTTCATTCGTTATAATGAGGCCATCATCTTGGATACCGGGAGGCTTTCATGAGAAAACACCGAGGGGTTTGGCTCGCCATACCTTTGTTTGTTTTGTTTGCCGTTGCCATCGTGCAATTCGCCCTAAGCTCGCTGCGTATTCAGGCATTGATGAAGCCATTGCGGCCGGAAACAGCCGGGCAGACGGAACAGCTCCACCGCGTGGTGTTGGTAGCACAGGAGCTGGATAATCCCTATTGGCGAAGCATTGGCGACAGCGCGATAGCGGCTGGCTCCGAGCAAGGCCTTCAGGTGGATTACGTCGGTCCGCTGCGCATCAATCCGGACGAGCAGCTCACCCTGCTGGAACGGGCCATCGCCTCCAAGGCGGATGCCATTCTTGTACAAGGCACGGGCATGGCTCGTTCGGTTTCTCTTCTGAAGCAGGCAAAAGAAGCTGGCATTCCCGTCTTGACGCTGGATGCGGACGAGCCAAACGGAGATCGTGCCGCCTACATCGGTACGGACAATGCCAAGGCCGGACAGCAGATGGGCCGATGGGTAGCGGAACGTTCCGGCGACCGAGCTGTGATCGGCGTCATCATCGGCACCCGAGCGAGCGATAGCCAGAAACAGCGATTGGAAGGGTTGCGGAGCGTAGTAGCGACCCATCCGGGGATGCGCATCCTTGAAGTGTTAACCTCCGATATCTCCCGACTCAAGGCAGGCAACGAAACCCGCCTTCTGCTCACCGAGCACCCCGACGTAACGGACATCGTGGGACTGAGCTCCCTGGATGCCTTGGGGGCCATGGATGCAGCGGAACAGCTCGGCCGGACCGATCTCCGGCTCTATGCGTTTGACGATCTACCAGAGACACAAGCAGCCATTGCGGCAGGGAAGCTTCAGCTCACCTTGGTCCAACAGCCGGATGAAATCGGACGAGTCGCCATCGAGCAGGTTTCTCGTCTATTGCAGGGAGATTCGGTGAAAGGCACTTCCTTCACTCCCGTTGAGGTACTCACCAAAGAGGACCTATCTGCTGGAAAAGGAGCACTCGCGCCATGACCATTCGGACTCGCCTGCTGATCATTCTCCCTCTTCTCGTCCTTCTGATGAACTCCGTGGCCTTCTTCCTGTTTCAGAGCACAAGCCGCATTCAAGACAGCTACAACCTGACCCTGCAGCGCGTGCTTCTCTATCAGGAAACCACAACAGCGGCGGATCAAAGCTTGAAGGCTCTCTACTCCGCACTTCTTAGTCCCAGACAGGAGGAAGCCGTCCTGGCGGTAAACGAGGCCAACCGAGTGCTGCTGCTGAAAAGGGATCAGCTTCGCGAGGAGGGAACGATCCCGGCTGCCTCTCCCATTCGGACGGGCTACCTTCACTTGACAGAAACCCTGACGAAGGCGATAACGGACTCCCTGGCACTCGCCAGAAGCGGAGAGAGCGACGCAGCGCTCAGCCGTTATCTCGAAGTGGAACGCATAGCCGATTTCATCCGTTCGGAAGCTAGTCGGCTGACGGATACCGAGCTCGCCTTTTTCCAGCCTGTGTATGAGCAGGCGCGGAATGAAAATCAGCGATTGTTTGCATACGGGATCGCCGCTTTCGCTTTCGGAACGCTGCTTACCATCGCTCTAGCGATAACGATTTCACGAAGCGTAACAGAGCCCGTAACAGAACTCATGCGCGCGGCCGAACGTGTTTCGGACGGAGACTTGACCGTTCAGTTGCCCGACCGCCGGACAAACGACGAACTGGGGAGCCTATATGATTCCATCCGTCACATGCTCACGGAGCTGCAAAGCTCAATCGAACGGGACAAACTGCTTCATGAGAAGGAGCAGCACGTCAAGACACTGGAGCTTCAAGCGCTGCAAAGCCAATTCCACCCTCACTTTCTGTTTAATACCTTGAATGTCCTCTCCAAGCTGGCCCTGCTGGAAAACGCGGAGAAAACGAGCGGCCTGATCGTCTCGCTGTCCCATCTGCTCCGCTATAATCTTCAAACGCTTGATCGATTCGTGACCGTGCGGGATGAGGTGCAGCACGTTCAAGACTACTTGACCATCCAGAACGCTCGCTTTCGCGACCGAATCCGGTATGAGCTGGAGCTGGAGGATGCCGCGATGGAAGCAACGATCCCCTCCCTGCTCCTGCAGCCGCTGGTCGAGAACGCCTTCGCTCATGGCATTGCTTCCATGGAGAGCGGCGCGGTCATTCGAATCGAAGCGTGCCGAGAGTCGGACGGCTCTGTCCGATTGGCCGTGAGCGATAACGGCGTCGGAATGAAAGAAGAAACCCGGCTTGCTCTACTCGACTCAGAGGCGGACATGCCGCTTCCTTCCGACTCCTCTACCGGGCTTGGAACGCGCAATGTCTTTAAGAGGCTTCGACTCGTATACGGTCGAGAGGATCTTGTCGACATTGCAAGCGCGCCTGGCCAAGGAACCACCATTACCCTGCGAATCCCCCCTGACGGAAAGGAAGATGCTCATGTACCGGATTCTCCTCGTGGATGATGAAGCTTTGGAACGGGAAGGCTTGGAGTGGATCATCCACCGTTCCTTTTCCGATACCTTCGAAGTGGCCCACGCCGAGAATGGACGAGCCGCCATTGAGCTTGCGGAGGACTTGCGGCCGCATATCGTCTTTATGGATGTCAACATGCCAGGTATTCCAGGACTGGCGGCCCTGCGGGAGATCAAAGCCCGCGCGCCGGAGACCAAGCTCGTCCTCGTAACAGCTTACGATTATTTCTCGTATGCCCAGGAAGCAGTGTCACTCGGCGTGAAGGAATACCTGGTGAAGCCGGCGAGCCAGGAGCAGATTGTCTCGCTCCTGCACCGACTTCGGGAGGAACTCGACCGCGAGAAGCACCAGCGGGCGAACAAGCTCACGCTGCGCGACCGGATGTCGCAGGTCATGCCGCTCATCGAAAATGAGCTGGCGTTGTTGTTCATGACAGGCCCGGAGCCGGGAGAGGAAGGCCGACAGTTTGCCGATTGGCTCGGCTTCTCCTTGGACCGCGGCGTGGCGGTAGTCGCGGCCTTCCCAGCCGATGGGATCACTCAACCGGATCGCAAGCTGTTTCGCTCCTTCCACGGGCTCGCTCAAACCTTCGGCAGCTCGGTAACGAGCTCTCTCCTCCATCGCCACATGGCCTTCTTCCTGCGCAAGCCGCCCGGTCCTTCGGCGGATGAATGGATGAAGGACGTGAATCGCTTTGCCGATCGGCTGATTCATCAGGCCGATCAGCTTTTTCAGCTACACATTTACGTGGGCATGGGTACCCTCCAAGCGGGATCTGCCGGCTTGCATCAATCGTATTTTGAGGCGGTCTTCGCCTCCACCTTCGCGCATGAGGAACAGCCCCTCTGCTTGTTCGGGGAATTGACCTCGGAAGCGAGTGCTGCCTTCCTACAGAATCGGGATAAGCTGGATGCATCAGCCGCCAGTCCGCTCTATGTTGCCAATGCCCTTCAGCAAATTCGGCAGGAACGGGAGCAGGAAGCGACGAGCGTAGCCGACAGAGCCAAGCAGTATATCGATTCCCATTACCCCGAAGACCTGTCCCTGGATCAAGTGGCCGAGCAGGTGCACCTCAACGCCTTCTATTTCAGCAAAATCTTCAAGCAGCACACCGGCGAAACCTTCATTGACTACCTCACCGGGGTCCGCATCGCGAAGGCTAAGGCCTACATCGAGGCAGGAGAGCTGAGCTTGAAGGAAATTTGTTTCCGCGTCGGCTACAAGGACCCGAATTACTTTAGTCGGGTTTTTCGAAAAGTGACCGGCGTCTCCCCGAGTGACTATCGGGAGCGGGAACGGTAAGTCGCGTTCACGTTTTGCCAACGCCTGATCCAGATCCCGCGGTCTGGATTTTTTTGCGTTTGCGACAGCAAAAGGATGCTAGCCCTCCTGGAATGGCGAGTCCCCTCTCTGCGGCAATATAGGAATGCGAGGATCTGACAAGATCGTGCTGGTTTCCGTACGCCGGTGAGAGCGAACTGCTTGCTATACTCAAGTCATCAGTCAACCTCGCCTGTTCCATTGCAGGCGGTACAACCGGAAAGGGGTTTCAACCATGAACCACCAAAACCAACAAGCATCCTCCGGACCGAACATGACCTTCGTCCTGCTGATTGCAGCGGTGGCTGCACTTGGCGGCTTTCTCGCCGGATTCGACACCTCCGCCATGTCGGGAGCGAACGGCTTTCTGAAGGAACGCTTTGCACTGGGCAACAGCCTGCTCGGCTGGACCGTCTCCTGCCTGATCGTCGGATGCACGGTTGGCGCTGCCTTCGCCGGCTCGCTGGGCGACCGCTTTGGCCGCAAGAAAGTGTTGATCGGTGCAGGACTTCTCTTCGCGCTTGGCATCGGCCTCTCGGCCCTTGCGCCAACGTTATCCTTCTTGATCCCGTTCCGCATGGTCGAGGGACTGGGCCTCGGGCTCATGTCCGCTCTGTGCCCGCTGTACAACGCCGAGATCTCCCCTGCCCAATACCGCGGCCGTCTCGTGGCCATGCACCAATTGGCAGTGGTGACCGGCATTTTCCTCGGTTCGCTGCTTGCATTCAGCATTACCGGATGGGGAGATGACCTATGGAATCAGACGACCGGCTGGCGCATCCTGCTCGGCTGCGGCATCGTTCCCGGCGTACTCTTCCTCGGCCTCCTGTTCATCGTGCCGGAAAGCCCGCGCTGGCTCATCAAGCACGGCAAGCCGGAGAAGGCACTGCCCATCCTCGTGAAGATTAACGGCGAGGAATTGGCTCGTCAGGAAGTGCTCGACATCAAGGCCTCCTTCAAGGAAGAAGAAGGGCTCGGCCATGCCACCTTCAAGGAGCTGTTCGCTTCCAAGCATCGGTTCATCCTGCTGATCGGCGTGATGATGGCCGTCCTGCAGCAGGTGACCGGGATCAACGCGATCATGTACTATGCGCCTGAGATCTTCCGGCAAACCGGTGCGGGAACGAGCGGCTCGTTGACCCAAACCATCTTCGTCGGCCTCACCAACCTCGTCTTCACCGTTCTGTCTCTGTGGCTAGTCGATAAGGCGGGCCGCAAGCGTCTGATTCTGTTTGGCTCCGCGTTCATGACGCTCAGCCTCTCGGTAATCGGCTATGCCTTCCATACCGGGCAAACCGCCGGTCCGCTTGTCCTGATCGCCATTCTCGTCTATGTCGCAGCCTTCGCCATTTCGCTCGGTGCTGTCGTCTGGGTCATTCTGTCGGAGATCTTCCCGAGCCGCATTCGCGGTCTCGCGACCGCCGTCTGCACGATGGCCCTCTGGGCCGCCAACTTCGTCGTCTCGCAGTCCTTCCCCTCCCTGCTGGCATCCGTGGGGCCGGCGACAACGTTCTGGCTGTTTGCCGGAGCCTCGCTCTTTACCCTGCTGTTCACAGCCGGCGTCGTGCCGGAAACGAAGGGCAAATCGCTAGACGAGATCGAAGCCATGTGGCACGAGCAGCGCGAACGCAAAGAAGCGCTCGAGCCAAGCATCACGCGTCCGTAAGGAACATTGGCAATCGAACTTTGCCAAGAGCATACCTTGTCCACCTAACCATCCCATCATGAAAACCAGCCCTGCTGCGGAGTGCGTTCCGTGGCAAGGCTGGTTTTTTGTCAATGGATGAAGGAGCACGGCTCCCTCAACGGGATTGTATTAAACATTTTCGGCAACCGTAGAGTGGATTTCTCGCAAAGTTTCTACGGAACCGTTGGCCGCTTTTCAGGAACAGAATGTGGATGCTGCGGTGTCTCTGGCTAATCACGGCATACGCTTTTCCTGCGATATTCAGACTGTATCCTGTGCCTTTCAGGCGATTTATCACAGTTGGATGTATCTACAGGACAAAGGGGAAGAAATGCAAGCCTCCGTTACGGACATTTTGCTGAATGGTGTGATCAACCAGATCGTTATCCCTTGAAGCATTAGACCCACTCGCCCGTCTACGCCCTGATAAAAGGCGTCAGGCTCTTCTCGAGCGGTTGGATCGCATGGTTGAGCAGCTGTTCCAGGTCACGGGAAACGGAGGCTGTGTCGATCCTCCTTAGGAAGGAATAGATCCACCCCTGAACGGCTGCATCCTCCTGAACGACTACCTCCCTCCCCGTTTGAACGGACAAGGCCGCGGCCAGGTTCTCAAAGGTCCAAGCTTGAGGTGCTGTGAGCTCGTAGGTTTTGCCGACATGTCCTTCTTCGGACAATAGGATCGCGGTAGCCTCTGCTAGATCCGAGCGCGTGACCGAGTGAAACCTCCAGTTTCCGGGAGGAACGCGGAGTTGTCCACTCATGAGGGCGCCGGAAAGATCTAGTGCACCCACAAAGTCGATATAGAGAGCATTTCGCAGGAACGTATAGGACAGGGTTGATTCCCGAATGGCTTGTTCGGTTGCCCGATGCAGCTCGACCGGCGAGCCTGAGCCGTTCTCTAGAAAAGCGAAGCTGGTGTAAAGCAGATGCTTCACCTTGGCCTTGCGTGCGGCCTCGATGACCTGTTGATGCTGACGCAAGCGAACCGCATCGTCGGAGTGCGGGCTCGAGATCAACAGCAGCTTCGACACCCCCTCGAAGCCGTGTTCCAACGATTCGGGGACGTCATAATCGCATAACCGGACCGGAACTCCCATCTTACCGTAACGTTCGGCTGAATCGGGACAGCGCACACAAGCGATGAACGCATCGGGCCGCATTCTTCGAAGAAGATGGTCCACGATAAGGCTGCCCAACTGTCCACTGGCTCCTGTAATGGCAATCGTCATTCTCTCACTCCTTCTCAGGTAATCGGGGAGCAGACTCCCTCAATTTGCTTACCAAGACCAACAGCTGTTTCAGCTCATGCGCCTCCAGTGCTTGCATCCGCTCGCTGACCCGCTGTCGGTTTTCTGGAAGATGCCGCATGAGCAGACTTTTCCCTTCCTCGGTGATGGAAATGAGCGTCATTCTCCCGTCTTGTGGATGAACAGCCCGGTGAATGAACCCGTCCCTCTCCAATGGGATGAGCAACAGGCTGATGTTCGCCTTGGTTACGCCGATTCGTTGAGCCAGCTCAGACGGAAGCAGCGTCCCTCCGGCCTTCATGATTTCAACCATTACCCGGATGCGGGCACCGTTCAGCCCATGGGATTGCCAGACCTGCTCCGAGACTTCCACCAGCTTGGCCGTGGTCTCCACCAGGGCGAAAAACACTTCATTCGCCAATGGCAAGTGCAGAACGTACTCTTGCAGTTCTTCCATTAAGGCAACGCTCCCCTTTGATATAGTTAAGCTATTAACTATTTCAAAGCATACGGGAGTCTACCAAGCTTGTCAATTGCTCGGAGGGATAACAAACAGCCCTACTGCGGAATAGATTCCACAGCAGGGCTGTTATTCATTGTCACCAAGCGACTCCTAGAAACTCCTGAAATAGAAAATCGCCAATTGAGTCCGGTCCCTTAGCTCCAGCTTATCCAGAATGGCGCTGATGTAATTGCGGACAGTGCCCTCGCTCAAGAACAGCTCGCGGGCGATTTCTTTGTTGGACAAGCCGTTGGCTACTTGAACGATGATGGCCCATTCTCGCTCGTTCAGCCCCAGCCGGACATAGTCCTGGCCCTTGGAGCCCGCTCCTAACAGATCCGGCAGCCGGGTAGCCACCCGGTCTCCGAATACCCGCTGGCCTCCGTAGACACTGCGGAGCGCCGGCACGATGCTTTCGAAGTCCTGCTTCAGGATATACCCCTTGGCCCCGATCCGCAGCGCCTTGACAATATACTCATCATCCGAGAAGGTCGTCAGAAACAGCACCTTGCCCTGCGGGTCCTCTTGAAGCAAAATCTCCGCCGCGTCGATGCCCGTCAGCCCCTCCATGCGGATGTCCATCAGCAGGATGTCGGGTTTCAAGCTCCGGTACAAGGCGATGGCCTCCAGACCGCTGCTTCCCACCCCAGCTACCTGTAGGCCTCCATCCGCTTCCAATATGGTTTTCAAAGAGGCGGTGACCAGCCGGTCGTCGTCCACAACCACCACTCTCATTCCTCGTCCACTCCTTTGGGTATGGAGATAAAGACCGCAAACCCTTCCTTGACGGAAAGATGCATGTGCCCCTCCAGCGCCGCTACACGCGTCTCCATATTCTTTAATCCGATGCCGCTCTCCAGGTTCAGATCCTTGACGCTTCCGTTATCCGTCACGATCAGCTGGTATAGAGCGGGATGTTCTCGCAGCACCACCTTGACGAAGGTAGCATCGGAATGCCGCACGATATTGGACAGGGCTTCCTTCACGATGGAGATGATGGCATATTTTTGCCGCTTGCCGAGGTTGCTCTGGATATCGTAATCGAAGTGAAGCTCACAGAACGTAAACCGTTCCGTCAGCTCCTGAAGCTGAGCATACAGATCCACGGACTCGTCATACAGGTTGTGCACGCTTTGGCGGATGCTGTCCATGGCTGTTGACAAGGTGTTTCTCAGATCCAGCAAAGGCTGCCGCTTGTCCGGTTCCTTGGTGACCGCGAGCAGCGCCCCCATCTGCAGCAAGGAACTGGAGAGCAAATGCCCGACATTGTCATGAATCTCGCGGGCAATGCGGCTCCTCTCATTCAGGGTAGCCAGGCTGATTCGCTCATCCTGGCCTTCCAACAGCTCCTGGTTCTGCCTTTTTAGCGTCAGCGCCATCTCCCGTGAGGTGTCTCTTAGGAGATTGTAGTTCCGCTGCAGAGCAGCCTGCGTCGTCGTCCGCTTCCTCAACAGCCATGCTGCCGCCAGCAACACACAGGGAAATACCATCGTGACATCAAACATATCCATATGCCACAGAATAGGAATCAGAGCAGCTAAGACTAGCTTTTGGGTAGCCCTGTAAAACAGGTCGTAGCAGATGAGAGGGATAAAGAACAAGAGGCCTGGGAGAACCAGAGAACATCCCATAAAAAGGCTGCCAAGAACGAGGGGCATCCTGCCCTGCTCGTAGTAGCTGAAGAGGCAGCTGATGCTGAACGCGATGAGGATCGGCGCAACATCCATGCCGAAACGGGGTTCCAGCAGGTAAGCCGCAAGACAAGCTCCAAACAATACGCATTTATCGGTCAAATTCATGGGAGGGTCATCCTAGGAATCGTAATGAGCAAGCTTCACCATTCTACCATGAATTCGGAGGAGCCGAATGCAAAGCATGACAAATGTCATGAGCGATTTCTAACATCTGACTCTATCTGGATCGAGACGGCTGCACTACGATAGAGGAAGACGAGAAGTGCCAATGATAACGTTTGGAGGCCACTACTATGGTGATTAAGGTGAAGAACCTTGTAAAGCGATATGACGAACTGCTGGCGCTGGACCATCTTTCCCTGGAAGTCCACAAGGGAGAAATTTTCGGACTGCTGGGGCCGAATGGCTCCGGGAAAACCACCATCATCAACTGCATCCTCTCCCTGCTCAAGTATGACAAAGGAGAAATCGAAGTGTTCGGTAAACCCATGAAGCCGGAATCCTATGATCTGAAACGGGATATCGGGATCATCATGCAAAATGTTGCCGTCTTCGATGAACTGACCGTTTATGAAAACATCGATTACTTCTGCGGCCTGTATATTCGCGACAAGGCGGAACGCAAGCGATTGGTGCGCGAGGCAATCGAATTCGTCGGGCTGGAGGATTTCACGAAGTTTTATCCCAAAAAGCTGAGCGGCGGGCTGCTCCGGCGGCTAAACATTGCCTGCGGCATCGCCCATAAGCCCAAGCTGATTATCCTGGATGAGCCGACCGTGGCTGTCGATCCCCAAAGCCGGAACAAAATCCTGGAAGGGATCGTGAAGCTCAACGAGCAAGGGGCTACGATTGTCTACACCTCTCATTACATGGAGGAGGTGGAGCAAATCTGTTCCCGAATCGTCATCATGGACAAAGGCAAGGTGGTCGCAACCGGCTCCAAGGAGGAGCTGAAGGGAATGATCGCGCTGGGTGAGAAAATTACAGTGGAAACCTTCGCGGCCGCTCAGCCTGAACATCTCGCAGAGCTGAGAAAGCTGCCGGGGATCGAGTCAGTGGAATGGCATGATAAGCTTCTGAGCATCAAATCGGGGAAAGGTCGCAACAATTTGGAGCAGGTGCTCGATTTTCTGAAAACCCGGAATATCAGCTTCGGTCGGATTTATTCGGAGCTGCCTACCTTAAATGATGTGTTCCTGGAGATTACAGGAAAGCAATTGAGAGATTAAACCCTGCCCAAGCAGCCTGACAAGGAGTGATACTATGTTCGGCCATATTATGCTTACCCGAATGAAATGCCTGCTCCGTGACCGCCAGCTCATGTTCTGGACGCTGTTCTTCCCGCTCATTCTGGGGACCTTCTTCCAGATGGCCTTCTCCAATCTGGATAAGACGGAGTCGTTTAAACCGATTGCCGCCGCGGTGATTGAGAATGATGCGTACAAGAATAACTCCTTCTTCCGGCAATTGATGGATACCGTATCCGAGGGGGATTCCCGAATCTTCAACCTGACCCGCACGGTAACAGCAGAGGAAGCGAACCAGCTTCTGGAGGCCGGAGATATTGTGGGCTACTATACGGCGGATGGCAATCAGGTCAGTCTTACGGTTAAGAGCTCGGGGATAAACCAGAGCATCATGAAAAGCTTCGCAGACCAATACCTGCAGACCTCCTCTGCCGTAGAGGAAATCATTCAGACCAACCCCCAGGCTCTGCAAAATGGCATCCTCTCCAAGCTGAGCGATGAGCTTGATCTGATGAAGGAAGTCCCGATTGGCAGCGCTCCTCTGAGTCTGTCCGTGAACTACTTTTACACCCTGATCGCCATGGCTTGCTTCTATGGCAGCTTCCTGGGCCTGAAAGAAGTGACGGATATTCAAGCGGATTTGTCCAACTGCGCCATGAGGGTGAACATGTCTCCCGTCCACAAGTTCAAGGCATTCTTGGCAGGCATGACGGGTGCGCTCATCATCCATTTTGCCGAGATACTGATTTTGCTTGCTTATGTCACCCAGATTCTGAAGGTGGACTTTGGCTCCAAAACCGGCTATGTGCTGGCTACGGCTTTCCTGGGCTGCGTTCTGGGCTTGTCCTTCGGCTCTCTGATCAGCGCCGCTTTCAAGAAAAACGAGAACACCAAAACGGCCATTTTGTTAACCAGCATCATGATCGGCTCCTTCCTTGCGGGCATGATGGCCATGAACATGAAGTACCAGGTGATGAAGTACATGCCCATTCTGTCTTACCTGAATCCGGTCAACCTGCTGACCGATGCCCTTTATTCCCTCTACTACTACGACACGCTTGACCGCTATCTGCTGAACATGGGGCTGATGGGCGCTTTCGCTGCAGTCTTCTGTCTGGGAACCTATCTGATAATCAGGAGGCGGAAGTATGCCAGTCTTTAAGCTATGTCTGAAAATCATCAAGAAAAATCTGGTTTCGATATCCTTGTATATCGGCATCTTTCTTTTGATTGCCGCTCTCATCTCTCTGTCTGGCACGGCTGAGCAAGCCTCCGGCTTCTCTGCCTCCAAAGCGAAAATTGCGTTTATGGCGGAAGAAAGCACGCCTCTGGTGGAGGGATTCCGGCAGGTTCTGGAAGAACAAGCCACCCTGGTGGAGCTTCCGGATGACAAGGAAAAGCTGCAGGACGCCCTGTTTTTCCGGGATGTGACTTACGTTGTGCGGATTCCTTCCGGCTTTACCAAGGATTTTCTGGAAAATCGCGGTACTCGGCTGGAGAAAACAACTGTTCCTGGCACCACGGATAATGCTTATGTGGATCTGAGGGTGCAGCAATACTGGAAGCTGGCGAACCTCCACCTTGCAGGCAATCTCGGGATTACCCAAGAAGCCCTGGCTGAGCAACTGAAGCAGGACATGGCCGCCAATACCACGGTGAACATGGCCCAATTTCAGAACAAGAAGGATTTCAGCCAGAGCTTTGCCGCCAACTATTTCAACTACACGGCTTATAGCTTGACCTCTGTGCTGATCCTGGGCATCTCTGCGATTATGATGGTTTTCCACAACAAGGATTTGAGAAGACGGAATTTCTGCTCGCCCATTCCGGCCGGCAGCTTCACCATGCAGCTATTTCTGGCTAACCTGGTCTATACCATAGCCGCGTGGGCGGTTATTGCGGCAGCTTGCTTTGCGTTAAGCCCCCAAGAGATCTTAACGGGCAACATGCCGTATTTGCTGGTAAATTCCATTGTCTTTACCTTCTGCATGTCCTGCTTAAGCTTCCTGATCGGCAATCTGGTTACGAGTCGCAATGCTTTGAGTGCCATTGCCAACGTGGTGGGCCTTGGCCCGTCCTTCATCAGTGGTGTGTTCGTGCCCCAACAATTCCTTGGGGATACGGTACTTCGCATTGCCAGCTTCACGCCGACCTACTGGTTCGTGCAGGGCAATACCCGCATCAGCACCTTGACCAGCTTCAACTGGACCAGCTTGTCCCCGGTATTCTATGACATGCTGATTCAGATCGGCTTCGCTGCGGCCTTCCTGTCCGCTGCCCTGATGCTGGGCAAGCGCAAGCAACTCCAGGCTTAAGAAATAACAACGCAAAAACACCTTCAAGGTGGGTCTCCCAATCTTGCGATAGGGTCCCATTCCCTTAAAGGTGTTTTTTGTCAGCCTCTACGGAGAAGTTAGAAGATAAAGTCCTCGTCGGTCAGCGGCTCGACATTGAGTGCACGGACATAGCCGTTGCCTTTTTTGGAGAAAAAGTCATGCTGCTTCGTATGCGTGCTGATGCCGTTGAAGACGATCGGGTTCACTTCTTCCTCCGGAAAGAGCGGATCGAAGCCCAGGTTCATCATCGCCTTGTTGGCGTTATAGCGAAGGAAGATCTTCACCTCGTCCACGAGGCCGATCTCGGTATAAATCTGTTCGGTGTACTGCTCCTCGTTAGCGTGAAGGTAGCGCAGCAGGCCGATGAGTGTCTCATAGACGTCCTTTTGCTCCTCCTCGCTCAGGGAGGCATAGATCTCTTGGGCGAGAACACCCACATAGACCCCGTGAATGCTCTCATCGCGTAGGATCAAGTCGATGATTTCGCCGCTGCAAGTCATCTTCCCTTGTCCGGCGAGATAAAGCGGATAGAAGAAGCCGCTATAGAACAGGTAGCTCTCCAGAAGGACCGATGCGCACATGGCGAGGAAAAGCTGCTTCGGCGTTTGGATATCCGTGTAGTACTGACGGATCGTCTCGGCCTTCTTTTGCAGATAAGGATTCTCCTCGACCCACTGGAAGACCGCATCGATCTCCTCCGTGGAAGCCAGCGTTGTGAAGATGCTGCTGTACGACTTGGCATGGATTTGCTCCATCATGCCCATGAACGCGAGGACCGCCTTGCGCTGAAGGCCCTCCACCTGCTCCATGATCTGCGGCATGCCCACTCCGCCTTGAATCGTGTCGAGAAGCGTGAGCCCGCCGAGCACCTTCATATAGGCATCGCGTTGTTCCGGGTTCAGGGTCACCCAGACCATTTTGTCGTCCGACAGCGGAATTTCATCATCGGTCCAGAACTGCATGATATTCTGGTCCCAGAACATTTTCGAAAAATCATCGTCAGGCCGGTTCCAGTTCACGGCTTTGATCGCACTCATGGTCTTCCTTCCCTTCCTTGCTGCTTCGAAGATGACGGGGGCACCGCCCTCTCCGAAGACTCGGGTATCATTAAACGGAGCAGACGAGGCATTCCTCAACGGACAGCTTGTTGGTCCGCGTGTAGTAGAGAGACTTCAGCCCTTTGTGAGCGGCGTACAAGTAGTATCGCGCTAGTTGGCGAGTCGTCACGTTGCTGTTGACGTGCAGGACGGTCGAGATGCCTTGATCGACATGAGCTTGAATCTCGGCGATCAGGTCGAGCACCTTGAATTGGTCCATCTGATAAGCCGATTTGTAGAAGAACAGGTTGTCCGGCTGCAGATAAGGCATCGGGTAGTAGGTCGTCGAGTTCGCATACGTGCGGGTTTCGATCCGTTCCACGACAGGCATGACGCTCGACGTCGCGTTTTGGATGTAGGAGATGCTGGCCGTAGGCGCGATGGCCATCCGGTACGCGTGGTACAAGCCATTCTTCATGACCTTCCCCTTCAGCTCGGCCCAATCGGCCGGTCCCGGCAGCTCCATTCCTTCGAATAGCGCCTTCACACGGTCGCTCGTCGGACGGAAATCGGTGGTCAGGTAGCGGTCAAAGTAAACGCCGCTTGCGTAATCCGTTTTCTCGAAGTCACAGAAGCTCTCTCCTTGCTCGGCTGCGATCTCCGAGCTCTTCTCGAGCGAGAAGAAGTTCATCGCCATGAAGAACGCGCGGGCGAATTCCTTCGCTTCGTTGCTCTCGTAGGCAATCTTGTTCTTGGCAAAATACCCATGCAGGTTCATGACGCCGAGGCCAACCGAGTGCATCTCGCGGTTCGCCTTGACGACGCCGGGAGCGTTCTGAATGGTGGTCATGTCGCTGACTGCCGTAAGCCCGATCATGCCTTCGTGGACGGATTCGCGCAGCTTGCGCTTTTCCATCACGTTGACAATGTTGAGCGAGGCCAGGTTGCAGCTGATATCGCGGCGGATCGTATCGGCTTGGCCGTAATCGGCGATCTCGGTCGTCTCCTGGAGCTGGAAGATCTCCGTGCACAGGTTCGACATCTTGATTTGGCCGATCGGTCCGAGCGCATGGCCTTTGTTGGCGTTGGAGCGGTTCATGATGTAGGGATAGCCGGATTCGAGCTGCACGGTTGCAATCTTCGTCAGCATGTCGCGCGCACTCATGACAACCTTCTTCTTCACGCGGTTGTCGGCAAGCAGCGTATCGTACATTTCATCCATGTCCAGGTCGTCCATATGTACGCCATAGGCTTTGTAGATGCTGTACGGGGCAAAGATGTGCAGCGGCTCGTTGTCCTGCGCCAGCTTGTAGAAGCGGTTCGGCACGATGAGGCCGATCGACAATGTCTTGAGGCGTGTCCGCTCGTCGGCGTTGATCTTCTTGCTGTCCAGGAACTCCATGAGGTCCCAGCCGAAAATGTTGTAGTAGGCTGCTCCGGAGCCTTTGCGCTGGCCCATCTGGTCGGCATAGGAGAACGCATCCTCCATCAGCTTCAGAACGGGCATGATGCCCTTAGCGGCTCCTTCGACGCCCTTGATCGGTTCGCCGCGGCCGCGAAGCTTCGACAGGTTGACGGCCACGCCGCCCCCGATCTTCGAAAGCTGCATGCACGTATTCAGGACGTAGTTGATGGAGTTCAGGGTGTCATCCATCTCCAGCAGGAAGCAGGAGACCATCTCGCCGCGACGGCTCTTCCCGGCATTCAGGAAGGTCGGGGTCGCCGGCTGCAGGCGCTGTTCCATCATCGAGCGCGTCAGCGTGAGCGCGGTGTTTACGTTGCCGCGTGCAAGGTGCAGGGCGACGATCGCTACCCGGTCCGGGTAATGCTCCAGGTATAGCGAGCGGTCGTTCGTCTTCACCGCGTAGTCTGTATAGAACTTGGATGCCGCCATATACGAAGGGAATTCGAAGTGGTAGCCATGTGCCGTTGCATAGACGAACTCTACTTCCTCCATCGTATAGTGATCCAAGAGATTCTTCTCATAGTAATCGTTGTCGATCATATAGCGAACCTTCTCCGCCGTATCGCGGAAGGTCAGGCTCTTCTTACTGACTTCCTCCGTAAACACTCGAACCGCCTCGCGGTCCTTGTCCAGCTGATAAAACCCGTTCGGGTCCAGCTTCATCAACATGTTGTTCAGCTCAATATGCCGCAACCCGGCTCACCTCCTGATTAAATCGTTCCGCGTCTCCCCACGTGCCCGACAGCTCAAACTTGCTGATCACCGGCACCGCGTATTGCTCCGCGATCAAATCGGCACTGCGGGCAAATTTGTCGCCCCAGTTCCGGTTGCCGCTTGCAGAGACCCCGAGCAGCAGCTCATGGTTGTCCCGCAGGAAAGCGGCTACCCGCTCCGGCACCTGGCCGAAGCCGGTTGTATACGTGACGAGCACGAATGGCTCGTCGAGCTTCAAGGAGTCGTGAATTTGGACGGCGGGAAGCTTCAGCTTCTGCACAAACCTCTTCACATTGCCCGTCTTGGAATCATAGACCACAACCACGATGGAACTCCCCTTTCCTGAGACTTGCCACTGCAAGAGAGGAAACGGCTCTTCCGAACTCAGCTTTGAGTCAGAGAGCCCGTTCCTCTTGCTAGTGTTCTATACACCTCGAACAATTGTTCGAAACACCATATGTAGTCGGTACTACCTAATGTAGCGTCAATATCTAGTGATGTCAATCACATTTTTTGTCCAAAAGGGCTTGACAGCTTACCACTGAAAACCAGGAAAACCAATCTCAAAATCGAGAAGGCTGCGGATGAAAAACGCTTCCTTTCCCGCTGCTATCGACATTCCGCACAGAGAAAAGCCGCCCCGGAGAGCGGCCCCAATTGGCAATTCCGTTTGAAAAAAAACGTGATGCGATTCACAGCAAGTACCGGCTTTCTAGCCAGGTAAATGATTAACCGCATAAAGCAGTTTTGAAACGGAGGGGTTACCCCTTCACTTCCGTACCCGCGAATACATGGATTTGAGAGGGCTTCGATGCGAAAGCCGGAGCCTGACGCATGAAGGTCTGGAAATGCTCCGAGCCGTTATGCGCTTCAACGGCTTGCTGGTCCTTCCATACCTCCACCATGGTAAAGGCATCCTCTTGGTCCGTCTGCTCCGTCAGGGTATACCGAAGATTGCCCTCTTCGGCCTGCGACGCTGCGATCAGCGGCTTGGCTGCCTCCAGGAAGTCTGCTTTCTTGTCGGGCAGGACAAAAATGTCTGCGTGGATAATGATCATCGGTTGTTCTCCTCCTGTTGACCTCTTTGCTCCTCTTCCTTCGGCGAGCGCCCCTTATCCTCCAGGGAAACGGTGTACCGCTCTGCGGCTTCCGCGATCCGAGCCGACTCCATCTCGGGCAGAAGCTTCCAGAATCGCTTCGGCATATGGTTCATTCTGCCGCGCGGGTTCACTCGCGCTTGGATGGCAATGGTCTCGTAGAATCGCTGCCACATGGCCCGGTAGCTTCCCTCATCGGGGCTCTCCGACGGCAGGGTCAGCTCGTCCACGTCCATGATAACATACTCGTTCGGGCGGTGCACAAGCGCCCGGCGATGCGTGCGGTCGTGGATGAGAAAGGCTTCTCCGCTGAAGCGGTCGCTGAAATGATCCGCAATCACCGGAAGCACCTGGTTCTCCGGCTCGATCTCGGCGATCAGCACTTGCCCGTGGGAGGCAAAGCGAACAAAGCCTGTGTAGAGGTGTGCTTCGCGGCGCAGATTCTGCACGGCCTTGTTGAGCGAATGCATCGGCTCCTCCGCAAGTCGGTTAAACGCAGAGCGCCCCTTCTGAAAGCCGAGGCGAATGTAGCGGAGCAGGAGCAGCTCCTTGTGCGGGTGACAGGTTAAGCATCCGTCGCGCACCACACCCAGCGCTTCTTCTCCCAGCTTCGTACGGATGCCGGTCTCCACTCGCCGGGCTTTCTCCCCCTCTGTCTCGATATAGACCGTATCGAAGAGAAGCCCCTCTTCGGAGCTCTCCGACAAAATATCAAGCGGTAGGATCTTGCGCGCATAGCTTTCAAAGACACAGGTGAGCAAGCCCTCGTAAGTACCGTCATAGAGAAACACTACATCTGTCCGGTCAAGCATTGCACCACGTCCTCCCGACTGACGGTCTGATGAAGGGAGCTTCCTGGGTCCAGTTCATCGAAGAAGGACAACTGCTCCACTGCGGGAGCCATCGGCAGCTTCTTCTTCATACTGTCGGACACAAGAGCGCGAAGGGCCGAATCCGGTGTAATGCGGAGCCCTTCCAGCGTGCGTCCGTTGCACAGAATAAAGTATTGGGCGCGCTTCAAGACGACGCCCAGCTTCTTCAGGGCAATGAAATCAAGCATACCGGCTCTCCTTGCCTTCAGGATGCGCTGAGCGCTCTTGACCCCGATGCCAGGAACCCGAAGGAGCATCTCATAGGGAGCACGGTTCACCTCTAAGGGAAATTGCTCCATATGATGAATGGCCCAATTGCATTTGGGGTCGATGAGGGGATTGAAGTTCGGATTCTTCTCGTCGAGCAGCTCCTTCGCCTCAAACCCATAAAACCGCAGCAGCCAATCAGCCTGGTACAGCCGGTGCTCGCGAAGAAGCGGCGGCTTCACGTCGAGAGCCGGAAGCAAGGAATGCTCTAAAACGGGGGTGTATGCGGAATAGAACACCCGTTTCAGCTTGAACTTGCGATAGAGCCCCTCGCTCAGGTTCAGAATGCGGTAATCCGTATCCGGAGTAGCGCCGACAATCATCTGCGTACTTTGTCCCCCAGGAGCGAACTTAGGCGCATGCTTATACTGGACGATGTCCGTCTTGTTCTCTGCGATCCGCTCCTTCAAGTGCCCCATCGGCAGGAGAATGGATTCCTTGCTCTTGTCCGGTGCCAACTGCTTGAGGCTGTCCTGCGAAGGCAGCTCGATGTTGACGCTCATGCGGTCCGCCAGGTGCCCGAGCCGCGTCAGCAGCTCCGGGGCCGCCCCAGGGATCGCCTTCACGTGAATATAGCCGCCAAACCGATATTCCGTACGCAGCAGGTCGAGGGTCTCGATCAGCTTCTCTGTCGTATAATCCGGATTGCGCATGATCCCTGAGCTTAAGAACAATCCTTCTATGTAATTGCGCCGATAAAATTGAATGGTCAGATCCGCCAGCTCGCGAGGCGTGAAGGCGGCGCGGCGGGTGTCGTTCGATTTGCGATTGACGCAATAGGCGCAGTCGTAGATGCAGACATTCGTCATGAGCACCTTCAGCAGCGAAATGCAGCGTCCATCGGCCGAGAAGCTGTGGCAGATACCCATCGAAACGGCGTTGCCAAGGGTTCCCGGCGTATTCGACCGGTTCACTCCGCTTGAGGTGCAGGCTACATCGTATTTGGCCGAATCCGTCAATATCGTCAGCTTGTCAATGACGTCCATGCGATTCCCTCCTGTTCTCTTCAGTATAGATAAGAACAGGTGTTCTTGTCAATGACAGCACTAACCGCTACGTGAAAAAGCCCTGATTCGTCCGATTTTCCAACGAATCAGGGCTTTTGGTTACGCTAGCCTAAAGGTAATGAGCCTCCTCATGCTTCACGCCCCATTGTCCATCTCTCGCTTGCACAATCTCGGCGACAAGAACTCCGTGCAGCGCAAGCATTTCCGTAATGCGGACGGTTGTATGGATGCGTTCCTCGTCCTCCATCCTTTTTAGAAAACGTATAGTCTCATCCGAGAAGGTAAACCGAAGAACTCCTCCATGCGGAGTACGAATGCTTTCAACCGATTGGATCGCCGGCAGATCCCAGTGCTGGTTAACCCAATCCAAAGTTTGCAGATCATTCCCTATAGCGGCCACGGGGTATCCTCATCTTTCGTGTTTTTTATCTGTTCAGCCTTTATTCGTTAGCGCTTACAGAATACCCCTAAGAATGAGTGCGAACAAGTGATCATTGGGTATAGCGAAACTTGCTTCCGAGCATGAGAACGCAGTTTCCCATGGTCACTCCATCGTTTTGATTACCGTTTCAATATGCTCTGGCAAAAACGGCTTCGTAATATATCCGATTGCACCAAGCTCAATGGCTTTCTCTTTTGTTTCTGTTGAAGAATCTGCAGAAACCATAATGACCTTAACGTTGAGACCTTGTTTTTGGATTTTCTCGAGCGCCGTTAATCCATCCATCTCAGGCATATTGATATCCAAGAAAATGACATCGGGTGCTGCTTTCTCGATCTCAGCTAACAGTTGAAGACCATTGTTCACTTTAGCCAGGCATTCATGTTTGCCTTTTTTTAGGATCGACTCAATCGAATCACAGATGAAGTCTACATCATCGGCAACAATGAATGACAATTTCGTATCTTTTCGTCCTAGTAATTCATCGGTAGTCACATGAAATTAGTCCGCTAATGAGCACAGCATAAGAATATCCGGCATGGAATTAGCATTTTCCCATTTTGAGATAGCAGCTATCGAAACCCCCATTTCGGCAGCGAGCTTTTCTTGTGTAATCCCATTCGTCTTACGTAATTCCTGAATTTTATTACCGATGTTCACGGTTGCACCCTCCGATTCTTTTCATTAGCAAGTACTAAGGAGCTGCGAGGAAATTAGGATCCGCTTTGGCTGACAAAGCTCCACGGTTCTGGGAGTTTTGTCAGCCATTTAGCGGTACTTATTTCGTCGCAGTCTCTTACTAAGAAAAGTGTATCAAGAATCTACGGGCATTCCTAACGAAGGTTATTCAATTCCATTTTACTTAGCGTTAACCTGAGCTTCGAAATCCTATAGTGGCATAACAAGCGAAGGAACGTTAGTATCATCACTCCGAAATTGAAAAGACTGATCTCTATGCAGAGGATTCTACTCTACAAGGGGGATCAGTCTTCTTCTTGCATGATAGGGGATCACATTGAAAAGCCGTCAGCGGCCCAGCCGCATCATCATCTTCTCTTCCACAACCTCGCCGCCGACAAAATGCTCCTCGACGATCTGCGGGATATCCTCTGGAGTCAAGTCATAATACCAGATGCCTTCGGGATAGACCAGCATGAAGGCCCCGTTGCCGCACAGCCCGAGACAGCTGCATTTGTTGATCTTGACTTCCTTCAGGATGCCGTGCTCCGCCAACTGCTCCTTGAAGCTCTCCATCACGGGCTCGGTTTCTTGGTTGTTGCAATGCTCACTCGAGCAAAAGAACACGTGATGCTTGAGCGCCTTCATTCGCATATTCATTCTCATCCGCCTCCACGTCAGAATTCATGACCGGTTTTTGAGAATTATAGGCGATTTCGTTCGAAGCGCTTATGATCTTTCTTACACCAACGGGTTCCATTGAGCATTTGTTTCAAAATATCCATATTCTGAGTGAGTTATCCTAACACAGCGGTGGCAACCAGCTCTTGATAAGCCTTCTTTGGTCGAAGACCGATCAGCTTCTCGACCGCCTCGCCGCGATGGAAGAGAAGCACCGTGGGCATGCTCATGACGCCAAATGCAGAGGCCAGCTCCGGCGATGCATCGACATTCACCTTGGCAACCGACACCTCCGAACCGAACTCCTCCTGAAGCTCCTCCAGCACCGGATTCAACATTCGGCAAGGCGAGCACCAGGCTGCGCCGAACTCAATCAGCGCAGGCTTTCCTGTGCCGATCACCTTCTCAAAGCCATCCTTCTCTACGGTAGGTACACTCATTCTTCTCGACTCCCTTTCGGTTCTGCTTCTGCCCATATCGAAGTGATGCGTTCGGTCAGGTTGGCCCGAATGCCCGACAGCAGCACGATCTGCTCGTCGAGCTCCTTCAGCTTCTGCTCATAGATCGGCAGGATTTGCTGACAAAAGGCTTCCTTGTTCATCATCACACAGGTGAGAAAGCTCGCGATCTGTTCGGTCGTAAACCCGAGTGACAAATAGAACCGGATGGTCTTCACCTGGTCGACCGCCAGCGCGTTATAATCCCGGTAGCCGCTCTCCAGCCGGCTTGCGGTCAGCAAGCCCTTTTCCTCATAGTGGCGCAGAGAGCGAACGCTCGCTCCGGTCTGCCGCGACAATTCCCCTATCCTCACCGAACGCAACTCCCTTCATATGGCTGTCTACAGAATAAACCCTGACATTAGTGTCAGAGTCAAGGGCGAATTGAAAAACTCTTCGAGCTGCTGCACACAAAGGAGATTGAGAAAAGGCGAGCACCGCTTGCGGGTGAACTCGCCTTTCGTTCTCAAACCCATGCTATCGTTTACACCGCGGTCAGGCGGAAAATCGTGCTGGCGTAATCGCCCTTCAGCGGATCGAAGGACAGGCCGACCTGCATGAGCCGGTCTCCGCCATACGTCCCAAAGCCTTCCACCTCGTAGTTCTTCTCCGGATCGAGGCCGCGGAAGCGCAGGTTGATTTGCGGGCCGAACGGCTCCGCGAGCACCTTGAAGTAGAACGCGATTGCTTCCGTCTTGTCTTCCGAGACAAACATCCACGCGGTTTCCTTGTGCTCGAACGGGCTCTTGAGGCGGTAGAGCTCACCTTGTTGAATAATGCTGCGAATGTCCTTGTACAATGCGATCTGACGCTTGACTTCGATGCGCTCCTCCTCCGTAAAGCGAGTGAGGTCCAGCTCGTAGCCGAAGTTACCGGACATGGCTACATCTCCGCGCATCGAGAGCGGCGTGAACCGGCCGACCTGGTGGTTCGGCACGGCCGATACGTGAGCGCCGATGGAGCTGACGGGATAGATGAGGCTGGTGCCGTATTGAATCTTCAACCGTTCCACGCTGTCGGTGTCATCGCTCGCCCATGCTTGCGGCATGTAGTAGAGCATACCCGGATCGAATCGGCCGCCGCCGCTGGAGCAGCTTTCGAACAGGATGTGCGGGAACGCAGTTGTGATGCGCTCCATCAGGCTGTAGACCCCCAGCATGTAGCGGTGGGCGATCTCGCCTTGACGTTCAGCCGGCGCATCGGCCGAGCCGATCTCGGTAAGGCTGCGGTTCATGTCCCACTTCACGTAGCTGAGCGGAATCGATCCGAAGATGCCGCTCAGCGTGTCGAAGAGGTAATCTTCGATCTCCTTGCGCGACAGGTCGAGAACCAGCTGGGTGCGCGCCTCGGTGCGGCGGCGTCCCTCCACGTGCAGGCACCAGTCGGGATGAGCGCGGTACAGCTCGCTCTCCGGAGAGATCATCTCCGGCTCAACCCAGAGGCCGAATTTCAGGCCTTGCTTGTTGATGCGCTCCGCAAGATTCCCAAGACCAAGCGGCAGCTTCTCTTCATTCACGAACCAGTCGCCCAGCGAGGTTGTGTCGTCGTTGCGCTTGCCGAACCAGCCGTCGTCCAGCACGAACAGCTCGATGCCGAGCTCCGATCCAACCTTGGCGATCTCTTCGATCTTGTCCGCGGTGAAGTTGAAGTACGTGGCTTCCCAGTTGTTCACCAGAATCGGCCGAACCTGATCGCGGTATTCCCCGCGGCACAGCCGGGTCCGGTACAGCTTGTGATAGGTGCGGGACATGCCGCCCAGTCCTTCAGCGGAATAGACCAGCACCGCCTCCGGCGTCTGGAATGAATCGCCTGCTTCGAGAACCCAATCGAAGTCGAACGGGTTCATACCGATCTGCACGCGCACCTTCTGCATGAAGTCGACTTCGGCTTCTGCCAGGAAGTTGCCGCTGTACACGAGGCTGAAGCCGTACACCTCTCCTTGCTCTTCCCCGGCATCCGGGCTCACGAGAGCGAGGAACGGGTTCAGCTGATGGCCGCTCATGCCGCGGCGGCTCTCCAGCTTCGTGCTGCCCGGTCCAAGCGGGCGGCGCTGAAGATGCGCTTCGCGGGACCAGGCTCCAGCCAGGTACAGCGCCTCATAGTCAGACACGTCGAGGTCGACGCTGGCGCTGAGCGCGCGAAGCAGGTGCAGGCGCTTACCGCCTTCGTTCACGAGACGCGACGAGCGTGCAACGGCGTCCGAGCCGGCGAACACGCTGTAGCTCATAACCACCGCAAGGCCGGAATACGCGTCCTTCAGGGTGATCTCCAGCGTGAGGGTGTCGTCCTCCTTTTCCGAATAAACGGCCGGAAGCCCTTTCAAAACCGGCTTGCAGGAAAGGATGCGATAGCTGTCATATTTCAAATGAGTGATACGCGAGCCGTCCTCCAGCTTGATCTGATAAGCCGGGTTGCGGAAGTCGCCGTTTCCATATTGCGGATACTCTTGATGAAGCATATCCAGATTGTCCGATTTCGGCGTGTGCGGCAGCATGGAGAGGTTGCCGGTGTCCCGCAGCTTCTTGCCCCAATATTGATGAACCAGCTCGCCGTCTACCACCTGCATGATATAGCTGACGGTCTCTCCTTGCAGATGAAACAGCAACTCATTTTCCTGAACGCGAATCTTCACGGGTTGAACACTCCTGTTCTCGCTTTAGTCCGTACGTATGTCATTATACCGAAGCGTCCTCAGGGAATGAATGGCATGGTGTCGGCAATGCCTGTCATGATGTACCGTTCTTCAAGTCAGCCTCCCCTGCCCTCGCATCAAGACTCTAAAAAATCAAGGACCGCTTGAAACACCGTATCCTTCTCTTTCTCCACGGTTACATTGTGTCCGCAATTTTGTAGATGCAGCTTCTTCACCTCATTTGAGGAAACACCCTTTTCGATCAGATCAATGCCTCGTTCATGAATCGCGTTATCGTTCAAGGCATGTAGGATCAATACAGGCTGCGTTATCTTGTGTAATGATTTTCTTGTGATTCGTTGGAGTTTGTTCATTTCATGTACGCTGCTAACCGGGATCTTCCTATACCCCAATAAGTATTTTGATTCTTCTTCGGGTCGTTCTCCTTCTGCCCATTCACTGTATCTCATAAAATACTTGGCGATACCGGCATACTTGGCCGCCGGATCTTTCGTGACCAGGGCTGGCGCGAGAGCAACAACTTTGTTCACCTTCGCATTTTCAGCGATATATAGAGCCAATACGCCCCCCATAGAATGACCAATCACATGGATGGTGGAACAGCGTTCCCGTAACCTTGCATACCCATCTTCAACTGACTTTATCCAATCTGTATAGGCAGCCTTCTCCATCTCCTCAAGTACCGTTCCGTGCCCCGCTAGTCGAACTCCAAGCACTGTATACCCCGCTTTGTTAAGATTCTCTCCAAGCTCTCTGACCTCGGCAGGTGTGGAGGTGAATCCGTGAATCAGCAGGCAGCCTGTCTCATTTCCTGAGAAGAAAAATTCCTTCTTCCACTCGATATGTTCCATATGGAAACTCCACTCCTATCTCCTCTACATCCGATCCTCTGCCGGTTGTTTCTCTATTTCACTTGTCCATAGAATGCATACGGCAATCGCAATCCAGAACCCGGCTAACGGGAAAAAGATCTTATACCCTACGGAATCCAGCAATACCCCCATAAGAAGGCCTGCAATAAATTGCGAGGATGAAACAAAAAAGTTGAAAATCCCCATAAATTCTCCCAATCGATCCCGTGGAACCACTTCAGCAAGCATGGCGTAGGAGGTCACCTGAATCGCAATAAATCCGATACCGATCACCGACATCACCACATATAAGCCAACGGTCCCGCTAATAAAGATTCCTGAGAAAATGGCAATAACGAAAAGAATCGCACCCAGCAGCATGACTGTTTTCCGCTTTATTTTATCGGAAAGGACGCCTAAGGGGTACGCGAAGATCGCCCCTGTTATCGTAAGCAATAGCAGTGAAAAGCTCGCGGTATCTGCACTTACGTTTAATTGATTGATGCAATATTTCACAAAGTAAGGAGTAATGCTTCCGTATCCAAGATAAATGAAAAAGATGGCTGCAAACAATTTCATGGCGGACGGATATTTATAGAAGTCAAAGGCAAACTTGGTGCGTTTGTAGTCGGTACTTGCCGGTTTCTCCTTAATGAAGATCAAGGTGACGACAACGGTTAGTATCCCCAGTAAAGCGCTTACAAAGAAAGGGAGACTATGATTCTGATTGAACGAGCTTGGGTTGTCCCAAAGCTTAGGTCCCATAACAAAGATAAAAGCTCCGCCCAGAACACTAACAACCTTTGAGAAACCGTTCGCGAGTCCGAGTTGATTATCATTTACCGTCTCTGGAATCAATGAATAATAAGGGCCTTGATAGAAATTCAGACTAAAGTAGAAGAAAAATGCAAGGACAAACAAGGACCAGTAGCTAGGGGCAAAAGGTAAAAAGCACATGGAGATCGTCGTAAGCAGCGTCCCCATCAGGATGAACGGTTTCCGTCTACCCATTTTAAACTTGGATCGATCACTCAGGACTCCGGCTATGTACTGGACAAAAATCCCGGTGAAGGAGCCCATTGTAATAAGAAATCCCGCCTTCATATTGCTAACATGAAAAGTGGCCACCAGCATAGGTATGAGTGTCATATTCATGGCCCATAGCAGTCCCACGCCTAAGTTGGGAAGTCCGATCAAATAGGGTAATGCTTTTTTATTCATTGCTGCACCTCTTCTATTGTAGTTCACCAATCAATCGTCACGGAGTCCCGTTGCTTATGTAGTGAATGGCCATGTCGATCATCAGTTTCACTTGCGACTCCCCATCGATTTCTTGATCGCTCGTAAGGATGAAGTTTCGTGAAATGAGCTTTTGGCACAAGCTGATCAGCGCATGGGTTAGCGTCATATAAAACTCTTCACTGTGAACCGATGGTTTAATGCTTCCATCCTTTTTACCTTTCTCCAGCGCATCCATCATGAACGGCATCAGATTCAAGATGGTCTTCTCATAGACGGCTAATCGATCCGGGGAAATTTTCTCCTTGATCATGTAGTTATCAAACTCTTCAATAAATCGCAAAAACTCCTTATGCTCTTTGTAAAGAGTCAAGAAAACAGATAATAAGGCTTCAACCCTTTGGATCCCGTTCCGAGCTATGTATTCGGTTTGATCAAAATCCTTAAGATAGGCAGTAATGGTGATTTCCCAGGCTCTTATGGCTACTTCAATCACAAGCTCCGGCTTTGTCTTGAAATAACGATAGATCGAGGCAACTCCAACCTCAGCGCTCTTGGCAATGTCCGTCATCTTCGTATTTTCGATCCCATTTTCTTTGAATACGGTAATCGCAGCCTGAATCACCTCTTCTTTGCGCAGCTCTTTTTGATGGTCTACCTCATTCTTCCTTTTGTCTCTTAAATCCATAAAGAGTGTCCTCGGTTTCTAAAGATTTGGAGTACCTGATAGTTGGACTATCATGTTGAAACTAATTATATCACGGTAGTCCGAAAAAAATAAAGGGGTAGACTAGGGATGCTTACTCCTGAACGGATCGCCAACGCCTCATTTTGTGTATGATAGAAGGATATTTCTTGGTCCCTGATCGTGTTATACATATACGAGGTGAAAGCATGGATGACATTTATAAACGGAACGTTGAAATGATTTATCGGATTTGCTTCATGTATCTCAAAAATTCAACCGATTCGGAGGATGCGGTTCAATCGATTTTTCTGAAACTTTTGAAGTCCAACACGTCTTTTGCTGACCCCGAGCATGAGAAGGCATGGCTTATCGTAACGACCCGAAACTATTGCAAGGATTTCCTGAAAAGCTGGTGGAGAACGCGGAAAGTCGAGCTGACACGTTTGCCGGAGGCGGTTTGGAGAGATGACAACGATGGCTCGGGAGAGGTCCTTGATCAGCTACTGGCGTTGCCTGATAAATACAAAATCGTACTCTACCTTTATTATTTCGAAGAGTATTCCGTCAGAGAAATCGCGAACATACTCATCCGTAAAGAAAGCACGATTCAAACCCAGCTGGCGAAGGGACGAACGCTCATGAAGGTAAGCTTAGGAGGCCACTATGAAAAATAATCATATCAATCAACTTTTCGAGGCCATTTCTCCAACCGAGAATCAGAAAGAAAACATGTGGACAGCCATCGAACGGCAGCGCCTGGTCGCCCATGAACCAAGCCAAGAGATACATAGACGAGCCTCCTATCGCAAAATACTGATCTCGCTATCTGCCAGCTTGCTCATACTCCTCATCTCGGCAACCGCATATGCTGCAGTATCCGGCGATATCGAAAAGTTATACGACCGCTATTTTAATGGAAAAGGACAGACGGTCACTTTTGCAAACGGCGATACCTCGCACTATGAAATTGAAGGCAGGAATATGAAGGTTACGATCAGCCCCCACAATGGGCCTTGGCTCGTTCAGAAATCCTGGGGGCGCCTCATCGTAAGCGTAAACGGAGAAAAAATCAATATTTCGGAGGCGCTTAAAAAGAAGGGATACTTTTACTATAGCTATCGAGACGACACGAACATCCTGCATCGCTTGTATATCGTGAGGAACGCTGGCGGAACCAAAGATTATGCGGAGCGGTGGTACTCCCAAATGGATTGGCTGCCTGAGTTGGGCATGTCAGGAGGAGTGCGTGGACTTAGTCAGGAATTGGCGATGGCCATCGGGGGCGCCAATTTGGATGCAGAGGAAGGGAAAGATCTGGACGCTGCACTTAAGGACCGCTTAGAGAAGTATTGGAAAGAGTATGGAAATTAGACGTCATATGGGGTCTTTCAAGGTGGAAACGCAAAAAATCCCCCTCTAGTAGGCAACTGCTAGAGGGGGATTCGCATATCGATTACTTAATCACCACGTACTCCAAGTTAACCAGCTTGGCGAATGTCACGATTTGGTCGGTCGTCAGGTTCAGGGAAACGACGGTATGATGCCCCCCGCCATTCTCGATCCAGGCTTTGACCCCATCCTGGAAATTCGGCTTCACGGTCCACAGGACACGAGCCACGGGAAGCTTGGGAGCAGGAACCGTCGGCTCGAATGCGGAAACCTCGTTGATCAGCAACTTATAATGAGTGCCGAAGTCAGCCATCGATACGACGACGCCCTCTCCAGCCTTCCCGTCAAACACCAGACGCGCCGGGTCTTCACGATCGCCGATACCAAGCGGGGAAACAACGACTTTCGGCTTGCTGCTTGCCAAGGACGGGTCCACCTCGAGCATATGGGATTGCAGGATGGCTTCCTGACCGGCTGCCATCTCGTAGGTGTAATCCTCCATAAAGCCCGTGTTTTGATGGCGGCTCATCACTTTCAGCAAGCGATCGAGTGCTGCCGTCTTCCAGTCGCCCTCGCCGGCAAAGCCGTAGCCCTGCTCCATCAGACGTTGGACGGCAAGACCGGGAAGCTGTTTCATCCCATGCAAATCCTCGAAGTTCGTCGTGAACGCATTATACCCTCTCTCGTCCAGGAACCGCTTGATGGCAATTTCGTAGCTGGCTTGAACTTTCACGCTGGCTTCCCAGGCTTCTTTGCTGTACGTACCGTAATCGAACTCATAGAGCTCCGCATACTGGGCCAACAGATCATGAATTTCCTGTTCGGTAACAGCATTCACATACTGCACAAGGTCGCCGATGCCAAAGTAGTCCACGGTCCATCCGAATTGAATTTGGGCTTCGACCTTATCCCCTTCCGTTACGCCTACGTTGCGCATGTTGTCGCCGAAGCGGGCAACCTTGATGGTGAAGCTTTCGTTATAAGCAACCGCGACGTCCATCCAATCGGCAAGTTGCTGCTGAACGTCCGGACGTTCCCAGTAGCCTACGACGATTTTATTTTGCTTCTTCAGACGGGCGTTAATGAAGCCGTATTCGCGATCTCCGTGGGCAGCCTGGTTCAGGTTCATGAAGTCCATGTCGATCGTTGCCCAAGGAATGCTTTCATTGAACTGGGTTGCCAAGTGAAGCAGAGGCTTCTGCAGCAATTTCGTCCCGCGAATCCACATTTTGGCAGGTGAGAATGTATGCATCCACGTGATAACCCCCGCCACTTCATCGCGATAGTTGATCTCTTTCATGACGCTTGTAATTTTATCCGCACTGACAGCCAGGTCCTGCAGGACAAGCGGATAAGGAAGCACCCCGCTGTTATTCAAAGCATCAGTCATCGTCTGCGCATGAGCTTTCACTTCCGCCAGAGCTTCTTCTCCGTACAAATGCTGAGAACCTACGACAAACCAAAACTGTTTTGCTGCTGTTGCTGACATCCTCATCATCCTCTTTTCTTGATTTGTCTTTCCTCTTGGACAGAACCCTTACTTCTGCCCGTAGTAGGCATCTTTTCCGTGTTTGCGAAGGTAGTGCTTATCCAGAATGCTTTGCGGCAGTTCTTTAGCAAAATGATTCAATTCCCGTGCAAACAAATTCATTTTGCATACTTCCTCCAGGACGACGCTGCTTACAACCGCCGATTGCACGTCCTTCCCCCATGTGAAAGGTGCATGCCCCTGGAGCAGAACGGCCGGAATCGCCATGACATCCAATCCCCGCTGCTCGAACGTTTCAATGATGACATGCCCTGTTTCCGCTTCGTAGCCCCTGTCGATCTCCTCTTGATTCAGGAAACGGGCGCATGGTACGGCGCCATAGAAGGTATCAGCATGCGTCGTGCCCATGACCGGCACATCCAATCCCGCTTGCGCCCAGATGGTTGCCCAGGTCGAGTGGGTATGCACGATGCCGCCAATCTGCGGATAGTGCTTATACAATACAGCATGAGTCGCGGTATCGGAGGACGGCCTCAGTTCTCCCTCGACGACATTCCCGTCGAGATCCACCACGACCATGTCGCTCGGTTTCATCTTTTCATAGCTGACCCCGCTCGGTTTGATCACGAACAGGCCGCTTTCCCGATCGACAGCGCTCGCATTGCCCCAAGTGAATTTGACGAGTCCGTGCTTCGGCAAGTCCAGATTCGCTTGGTAAACCTCTTCTTTCAGCTGTTCTAACAACGTTAGCCCCTCCCGTTCTCAACCAGATGGTCTACAGCGGCCTGTTCAATGGCCAACCCTGCTCGGTACCGTTCGATAAATTCTTCAAACCCTTGTACATCCGCTGCGTCTGGAGCCATCTCCTGCCCTTTCACATCCCGGAAGACCTTCTGTTCGAGGAAGTCCTCCAGGCTCTCTCCTTGATCCTGGTTGATCAGGTAAGAGGCTAGAAGCGCCATGCCCCATGCCCCGCCTTCCCCGGCCGTGGACATGACCGAGATCGGCACATTCAGAGCAGCAGCCAAAACCTTTTGTCCGACGACAGGCGTTTTGAAGAGTCCGCCGTGTGCCAATATGCGGTCAATAGCCACTTCTTCGTTCTCCGTCAAAATACCCATCCCGAGCCTCAATGCTCCGAAGGCCGTAAATAAGTGCGTACGCATGAAATTCGCTAACGTAAAATTGCTTTCCGGCGAGCGAACGAATAACGGCCGGCCATGGTCAAGTCCCGTAATGTTTTCACCGGAGAGATAGCCGTAGCTGAGCAAGCCGCCGCCGTCCGGATCCGCTTCAAGGGCTTTGTTCAACAGCACGCCAAACAATTTCCCGGAATCCACCTGGAATCCCATCGCTTCGGAGAATTCACGGAACAACCCCATCCAAGCGTTAAGATCGCTTGAGCAGTTATTCGCATGCACCATTCCGACCGGGCTGCCATTCGGCGTCGTAACCATGTCGATCTCCGGGTAAACCTTGGACAATTCCTTTTCCAATACGATCATCGCAAAAACGGAAGTGCCGACTGATACGTTTCCTGTCCGTTTCCTCACACTGTTCGTCGCAACCATGCCCGTACCGGCGTCACCTTCTGGAGGGCAGAATGGAATACCGGGCTGCAGATCCCCGGCAGGGTCCAGAATAGCGGCTCCCTCTTCCGTTAAATGCCCCACTTGCTCGCCGGAGAGGTGCACGTTGGGAAGAAGATCCTCAAGCTTCCACGGATAGCCTTTGGCTGCGATATGCTCATCGAATTGCTTAACCATCGCGGGATGGTAATTGTGAGTTGCTTCATCAATCGGGAAGACGCCGGAAGCATCGCCGATGCCGATCGCTCTCGTGCCGGTAAGGAGCCAGTGGATGTATCCAGCTAGCGTTGTTACAAAATCAAGGCGCGGAACATGCTCCTCTTGATTTAATACGGCTTGATACAAGTGAGCAATGCTCCAGCGCTCGGGAATATTGAACCGGAACAAGTCCGTTAGTTCCCTTGCTGCCACTCCGGTTGTCGCGTTGCGCCAAGTCCGAAACGGTACCAGCAGATCCCCCGCGCTGTCGAAGGCCATGTACCCGTGCATCATAGCGGAAAATCCGATCGAACCCACAGTCCGCAGGGTGACTCCATAATTCCGCTCCACTTCCTGCTTCATTTCACGATAGGCAGTTTGGAGGCCAACGATGATATCCTCCTGGTTGTACGTCCAATAGCCGTCCTTCAACTGATTTTCCCACTCATAGCTTCCCGATGCGATCGTCTGGAACCGACGATCAATCAGCACCGCTTTGATCCGCGTGGAACCAAATTCGATGCCAAGGGAAGTCTCGCCCTTGGTGATCATCGCACTCAAGTCTACCTGATTCATGGTCCCGTATGTCTCCTCTCTATTCGCAGGTTTACCCTAACGCTCAATTCGAATATCGCTGCTTCCGATCAAACCGGCCATTCAACGGAACAATCGGAGATTTCGATCAAAAGAAGACGCTTTCCCTTACTGACAGCCTTAGTATATTTTTTGTACGTACATTTGTCAATTCGATCTACTCGTTATACCTACATAAGTCGTGACCTTCTCTAAGTCGTTGTATGATGGCGCTTTCTTTTCCCGATAATCATGGGATTTGCACAATTACTTCTACATATTTATACTATTTTGCTTACATTTCAGAAGTTCCAACTTGTATATGTACGTACATTATCATCTGTTATCAAGAAGTAGTCAATGGAACGGAACAATAGGAAAGCTGCCGAGACGTTCTCGGCAGCTTCTTTTCTACCCGATCATCCAATTCGCATAACCTGCTACAAGACGGTATTCATCCGTTATCTGCTTCCTTTTTCAACTCATAATAATCCATGGTTGATGTCTCGATGAACCCGCAAGATTTATACAAATGCAGAGCATTCGCATTTTCCGTCGCCACTTGCAGCATAATGCTGCTTGCATTCGCTTCGATTAGTTTTTCGACGGCCATGATCAGCACCCCACGTCCAAATCCATATCCCCGGTATTCCGGCAATATGCCCAGGCCGTAAATACCGCCCACTTGAGATAACAGCTGAAGATGGACCTTCCCTAGGATCTGTTGATCCTTTTCTGCTAAATAAATCATGATGCCCCTTGCTTCTTCGTCCTCGGGCAGGATCAATTCCGGTTCGTCGCCGAAATAAATCTCATTTTGTCTCGAAATCTCTTGAGCATCCCCATTGTTTGCTTTTCTAAATGTAATTTCACGTTTCCTACTTGGAAGGAGTTCAAATTGCTCTCGATCCAAAACCATTTCGTATTCGGAATGATCGAGTCTCGCTCCAGTTCCTTGAGTAACCCATTGCCCGGCAACCGACTTTCTATCGCTTAGAAGGAGCATGCTTTTTGCGTCACGTCGGTTCCACTCCTCCTTGACCAACGTAAACAAATGACGATACACGCCTTGTCGCCTATATTCTGGATGTACCATGCCATTCACTTCAATTTGCGATCCGATCCCTCCGAAACTGGATATCCCCATGTATCCGATTAGTTGCTGGTCATCGAAATACATGAATTCATTCATTTGTTGAATGCCGGAGTTCTTTGCTTCTGTTTGAGCGACTCCAAGCTTGTACTCAAGCTCGAGTTTCAGGGCCGTTTGATCGGCATGAAGGCAAAGCTCCTGAAGCTCATGAATCCGCTGATAATCCTCTTGATCGAGGGTTTCTCGTAATTTTATCCAAGGTTTCCTTATCCATTTCAAGGGACTCATTCTCCTCTTAACTCTTTGATTAGATTGATCGTCTCTCCACCACCATGTTACTACAGTTATGGATTCAGGCAGAGGGAATAAATCTTTATATTGGACCGAACACCGATATATGTCACAAATCGTTATCAAAACCCTCCGCAGGAAGAGGCCATCCCTTCATCGCTTCATCCAAGGCAGCGTAATCTTCCTCCTCTAAGTCGATCTCGAAGGAGTCTACCAACTCCTCCAAAACCTCTCCCCAATTCCCCTCAAATTCACCCATCCGAAAAATTTCAGCAATCTTAGGCAGGTCTTTAGAACACACGCCGACTGACTCAATAAAAAGGTCTAAACCCTCTTCTTCTCGCATATCAAAGAACTCCCTAAGGACTTCCATAGTGACGTCAGAAATGTTGGACAGAGGATGCCTACTCCCTTCGACGAACAAGTTTTTTTATTTCTTCGATATTAACCTTTAGTGTGGAAAAAGCAGTAATTTGGCCATCTCTGGACGCAATGAATGTATTATCTGGAACAACCACCACACTTAAGGGGGCCACTACCATACTATCCCCTTGTTTCATATGCCTTACCATTAGCTCATCGTCAGATAAAAGCTCTCATAAACCAACCATCCACTCTGAACGAAATAGAATTCAGTAAGTTTTTTATGGAATGACTATTCTGCCAGCTTCCCACGCTAGATGCTTCCGTTCTCAAGTGCTTTTTCCAGAACGACATCCCTGTTGGTGTAGAGATCTTCTCGGCACCGTTCAACCGGGATATCCGGTGTGATCCCAATGCCTTCGAAAGGTTCCCCGTTTGGAAAGAGAGCACGAATAGAACCGACGCCGATATAGACCTCTTCGTCAATTCGCTTCCAGACGGGTTGGCCGGTTGATCCCCAGGTTCTCTCCCCGATAACCGTTGCCCGAGCATTGTCCTTAAACGGCATAATAAAATCTTCAGCAGCAGAACCAGACGATCTGTCTGCTAGAAGAATGACCTGTCCGTTATAGCGTTCTTTTTCATCCGCAGGTTCTGCCAGTTCGGACGCCACTCGGCATAGCTGTAGTTTTCCGGAAAATGGAGATCCCTGCTTCCATGGCGTTTCCCGAGCCACTCCGGGTGGCGTGACTGTTCGATCCACCACCGGTAAGGCCGATCCATAAGCTTCCTGGTCAGCTCGCTTGGCGTTGACCCTCCGCTGTTGCCGCGTACATCCACAATGATTGCCTGAGCATGACCGTATTCTTGAACGAACTCTACTGCACGATTTTCATAGTGGGGTTCCCCGAAGCTAGGGATTCGTATGTAGGCTACTTTGTCCTTCTGGATCCATTTCCCTTCGGTTTCCGATGGTTGGTTCATAACGTGAAACCGCTCATCATTGCGTGCTAATCGTGGCAGCATGACTATTTTGCGGGAATGGGTTTGATCTTCGAACTCGACTTCGATGGATTTGCTTTGAATGAAATAGGGGAGAAAAAATTCCATTCGACTATGTTGAGAGGTACTATTCGCTAATCCGGTGTAGATTTCAAGTTCCTTGGACCATTCGGATGGAGATTTCCCCTCAATGGAGAGCACCAAATCACCTGGTTTAAGAACATTCGCGGCATCTCGATTCACAACCCATTCCTCTTTAAGCTTCAATAACGAAAAGCTAAGGATTTCGTTTCCACACTCTGGTAGTAACGTATCGGAATATCCAGAATGGGCGTTCCGCAAGAGCCCATACAACTCCCACATTACCTTTGCAAAATCAAAGCGGGTCTCTGCTTCTACTGCTTTCTTATAAAATTCCTCTACCACTTGGTCCAAATCATCTGGTTTTACTTTGGCATCATCCCAATGTGCAAATGAACGCTCGATCAACCGAAAGGTTTCCGACACGATAAGGACTCGCCGCTCCACGTTTAAGTGTTGCTCTTCCATCCTGATTACCACTCCCTAAACCTTCATTTAATTAGTAAGCCACTTCACCATGTAATAACGTGAGAACTTGTTCGTACTATACTCCACCTTGCCGACCAACGCTTATCATCAACTGGAACGGTGGTTTTGCTCTAGGACAAATTGAATAACATCCGTCGCAAATCGATCCGGTTCTTCATAATGAGGCAAATGACCACTCTCATCATAAACCTTCAAAAACCCGTTCCAAACGTCTTTTGTGTCTGATGAAACATAAATTCACAGCAATTTTCTCCCGGTCCACCGCGCAGGTATAAAAGTGATGAAGCGTTTTCATTGCCGTGAATCTCAACATACAATCGTTTTCCTCTTACCTCTAATAAATTGCCTTCCATAGAAACCCCCTTTCATTTGAAAAGTACATATTTCTACAATACAGATAAAATTCTGCATATTTCGCAAATTTCCTTTCTTATACAAAGATCTGATTCTCACATCAACTTAACGAAGCGGATGGCCCCTTCGTCAACCGATCCAAAAGTTTTTAGGGCCATCCTTTGTCGGATGACCCTTCTCTGATCTCGTTTTATTCAACGATCGTTCGCCGTTTGTTCATGTAAGGATGATGCAAAAAAGACTAATTATTTCGTTCCTGATACTCAAAGGGTTCTTCACAAGAGTAAATGTTATGGAAAAACCCCTTATACGGGATATCATCCTCCAGACATTTGATGAGATACGACAATTCCTCGTCACACCCCGGTTCCTCACCGTTGTTCTGCATTACCTCGAAAGCATCCACAATACTTTCCATAATGCCTACCTGAATAAAGAAGGGCAGCCTGTCTAACATTGAATCTTCGAGTTTGGTCTCCGATCTATATCCCTCGAGGACGGTATGAAAATAATCATTCATAAACTTTCTGCGTTTACCGGCGTCTGGTTCGAATTGAATCCAGCCCACTCCGTGAGTCCAGAGACTTGCCAGGTCATACATATACCAACCGAAACATGAATTATCGAAATCATATACGGTTATTTGCCCGGTAGTAAAATCTATCGAATAATTCCCATCGTTATAATCAAAATGAATCATACCGAAAGTCTCCTGATTCATGTCCAGCCCTTTTAAGGTATGGAGGATCTGTACCATTTTCTCCTTAGTCCGGGATAAAGAGTCGGGAATCAGCTTATCGATATATTCAGCATTAAATTTATCGAAGAAACTGTAACGGCGATGAACAGGCGTATACCCTTTTGATAGTTGGTGCAGTTTCCCCAGCACTTTACCGCAATTATAGTAATATTCAGTAATCGGAGCTCCATCCCGGTACCGATAATGATTTTCCACAAGCATTTTGCCCTTGGCCTTTTCAAATAGGCAGACAAAAAAAGTGTGGTGATTGTGAGTGATTTCTTCCAGCAGGTTTCCCTTCTTGGAGCTGACTACATCCGCGACAGCTCCACCATGCTCGAATAAATATCGGATATACTCAACTTCTCCCAAAAAATCTTCCCGGCTTCTGTCAGGCAAAAAAGCGATTCTTAGTATCTTTGCGTTGGCGCCTTCTTTTTCACAGGTGTATACGACGTTCCTCCCGCCCTCATGTGGCGGAATCTGCCGGATAACATAGCCTTCTAATCCGAACAACTCTGATAGTACTGTAAGTAAATAGGTATCTCCAATTGAAACAACTTCGTTGTAATTTATAACGATCTCTCCTTTTCGTACAACCCTCTATTTATGGATACAAAAAGAGCATACCTCATTAGTCGGCATGCTCAATGGACTTTTTTGATCATGTTAAACGTTGTTCACTCTGATGGGCGCAAACCATTCCATTTCACAATATTGTCCATCATAGGCATCCGTGTCAATTTTCTCGAAGAAGAATTCACTATCCAGAAGTTCGTATCTCCCGTTGTGCTCCTTGACAAGCCTATCGATGGCAGTATACAGTGCCTCTGCGCGCAATTCACTAATTTCCTCGTAATGATGGTTCCCAATATAGCGAAAACCAACACACATAGAAGCAGGGACTGTGTCACCTGTAAATCCTTCAGGAATATCAGCCAGATTCCTTACACGCATAGACGGAAGATAGTGAGTCCAACTAAGCAATGGATCAGGTTTCCTCGTTAGACCGTAAAAAATATTGGATTCCACTGGATTAGGAACATGATGTCGATAATCCCACCAAAACTGTTTGGCAGCTTCGGGTGCTTTTATCGGCGCTTCAGCAATCTCAATTTGATACCTTCGCCCGATTAATTGAAAGGATGGAATCATAATCATCTCCGGCCCGTATACCATATTCCCGCAAACATTATTCTTTGGAAACAGATGAAGAGGAGGTGTTACGTGAATATTTCTGCCGGAATCTCTACATTCACCAGGCGTAAGCCCATATTCGCGTTTAAACGCACGTATGTAGGTTTGCTCATGTTCATAACCGCATTCCATTGCAATGTCGAGGACCCGTTTCTCCGTTTTCATCAAATCCTCTAAGCTGACGGCTAGCTTTCGAGAGCGGATATAGCTTTGTAGCGGTACACCAAAAGCGAACTTGAAAAGTCGGCGCAAATGAATCGTGGAAATCGGAAGATCGTTCAGATATTCCGTTTCGCTCATACCAGAAATGTTTCCTTCTATTCGGGATAGGAGCTCAGAAAGGAGTTTATAGGGTTGTATGGCTGATGTCACTCTCCTGGTATGTTTTTGTTCCTAAAATTCCAAACCGAACATCGTGCTATCCGATAACGGCATGTTTTGGGTCCATCCTATTTTTTATCCCTTAGAAGTTGCAGTTACCTGTTTTCCTTTTGCAGGATTCGCTCCATTTGCTCAATGGCTTCGATATCCCATTTCATGGCTCTGCGTCCTTCATCCGCAAGAATCTTTCTCATATGGGGACTGCGGAATTTCTCAAAGCCCTCATCATCGAACGAAAATCCCTGACTCCATAAATAACCGCCATAGTTGGCGCATTCCGACCATGCAGCTATCGCTGTATTCAGCTCCTGTGCCCATTCCGGATATAGGTTAACAAGTTGTTTATAGTAAGGCAGAATTTGACCTCGTAGATTGATTTGAGTAAGGGCGTCGCAATAGATAATAAACCGATGCTCCAAACTATTGGCTCCATTTTCATCATTCGGAGCGTTATCGGATGGATGCAGAGAACACTTCGAGAAATCGTCTTCATACCCGAAAAAAACATCGTAATCATGCTTACAGCCGTCATCTGTAATGCCCTGGGCAATCACGGGGATCCCTCTGTTAATCGATTCTACGAAATCCTGTCTGATCTGCGCTGCTGACTTCTGTTGATGTTGCTCCCGGCCATCACGATCCGTTTTGCTTTCCAACCGATCACGCTTACTAATCGATCCTGGATTTCAAAGGGATACGTGTTGCAGTTCTCAATATCCTCGTTCCCAAATATCCATTTTCCCTCCGTCCAGCACAATCGATTCGCCAATCCGCTGTACGACAACAACTCTGCATTTTGGTACTTCTCTCCGATCCCTTGCAACGCTCCATACAAGGCTCCAATAAATGATGTTAGATGAGCATAGCCATCCGCTTGTTGGGTGATTAACGGTACATTTGATATCAGCTTTCTGGACATAGCAAAGCCTCCTTCAATCGTGATTTGAATGGAAAGAGGATCAAACCGCTTCAAGCTGCTTTTCATCTTGATATTTCAGGGCGATATCAATCACTTTCGCTTTAGACTTGGACAGCTCCTGACCTGCAAGAGATAGTCGCCTATTACGTATGTAATCACCCTCACCACGGGCGAATGCGCCCAAGCCAGCCTTTGTCCTCCCAATGGGCCTTGTCGAGCGGGTTCCACTCGTTGCTCTTCTGATTCAGCCTCATGATGCGAAACATCATGCGCGTCTTGAAGCCTGGCTTGGCTCGGCCGAGCTGCTTGTCGATCCGTTT
This sequence comes from Gorillibacterium sp. CAU 1737, assembly GCF_039888655.1. NCBI lineage: Bacteria > Bacillati > Bacillota > Bacilli > Caryophanales > Paenibacillaceae > Gorillibacterium > Gorillibacterium sp. CAU 1737. Next base: position 79,613 of record NZ_JBDQQO010000002.1, on the reverse strand, counting down.
GGCCACTCGTTTCGCCTTGCGCGCCATCTTCTCCTTCATGGCGGGCTTCACCATCGCCCAATTCATGGCGGCGACGACGAGCGGCAGCTTGTAAATGCGCGGAACACCCCAGAAGAACAAATTGGAGGCCAGCGCTTTTGTCACCTTCCCGGCCCCCACTCCGGCTGTCGTCGAAACCACCAACCCGACCTTGTTGAACATGGCTTGCTCCGGGCGATGCGACATCCAAAGGTAGGCCAGATGGTCAAGCACGGTTTTGAGCTGCCCTGTCATCCCGCCTACGTAACAAGGAGAGTCCAGCACAATGAGATCGGCTTCGCGGATGGCGTGAACGAGGGGCTGGACTTTCGCTTCATGCGGGCAGGTTTCCTCCCCGTTCAGGAAGCAGCGGTAACAGCCTACGCAAGGAGCAGGCGCGTCGCGCGGCATGAAGAATTCCTGAACCGTCTTCTCCTTCCCCTCGCCGGTCAGATGATCCAGTACCTGATGAACGAGATGATACGTGCTTCCCCGGTGCATTTGCCCGTGCAAAACCACAATCTTCATCTGTCTTCCCCCTCCAGTGAGTACATTCGATTGAACTGTCGCACATGCGCTCGAACTCGTCTCAGCGCTTCCTCCACCCGCTCCGGCTGGTTGTCATAGAGACAGAGCAGGAGGTAGAGCGGCGAATAAAAGTGAAGCGCGACCAGCTCCGGGTCGGCATCCCGAAGGATGCCCATCTCCATCAATCGGCGGAACAAGGCACTTTGATAGACAAGCGGTCCATTCAGGAAAATGCCGCGAAACGCTTCTCCTGCTTCGTTGTTCCGGTATTGCTCCAGCGTGACCATGCGGCGGAATTTGGCTGCATATTCATCCTGCAGGAAATAGCGAAACAATCCCTCACTGGCCTGGATCAAGTTTTCCTCGGAAAGCTTGGCGTAGAAGGTGGAGGCCTTGTCCCCACTTGAAGAATCGGCTCCCCCCAAATCCAAACCCAGCATTCCTTCCATGGACCGGTACCGTTCGTTCATCTCTACGAGAATCGTATCGAAGAGATGCTGCTTGCTTTGATAATGCTTGTAGAGTGAGCTTTCCTTGATCCCCACCGAACGAGCGATCTCCCGAACCGAGACGCCCTCATATCCATTCCTGGAAAAGAGGGCGAGAGCTGCTTCCATGATCCGCTCCCGTGTTGGCGTGCGCTCTTCTGTTGGCTGGCCTGTCTCTTGCTTGCTCATCAGTGGCCCCCATTCCAATTCAACGTCTTTAAATCCTGTTAGTCTTTACTATAGCTAACGATCGTTAGCCTGGCAATCATTTTTCGACAACAAAAGAAAAACGCCTTGTTGCCAAGGCGTCCTAAGCGAGCTAGAGCCCTATACGAGCGGCTTTTGAATGAGGGTAGCGAAGGTAAAGGGATGCACGTGACCATCCACGAGCGTCGTATTTCCTTTTACAAAATGAACATGTTTCCCGTTTCCTACCGGAATGGCGCGCCCCGTCCGGATCTTTTTGAGCTTATGGAAATGATCAAAGAAATCGGTGCGACTCAGATCGATCTCATGAACATGACTCTTACCGCACGGAATCACTTGCCCGGTAACGCCGGCAAAACGGTGATTATGCCGCTCCGCTCCCTGCTCTGCCAATTTCGTGCTCCCTGTGAATTCATGCACATGGGTTTGCTTTCCCTTTGTCTTGCGAACTTGCTTGGGCTTTCTTATCATGCCTTCTTCCTCCTCGCAATCAATGGAACCAAGGTATTCTATGGTTCGAAGAGGGAAGGGGTATGGTCAATCGTCTAAAAAAAGGATCGGTCTACCGACAGCTTTGCCTGCCGGGAAGCCCGATCCTAAGAAATGCCTTTGTTTCCCTTTCAATTTGCAAGATTCCCCATTCGCAGATACTTCAGCCGTAAGCGTGCGAGAAGCTCCTCCTCATGCCCTTTCAATTCCTTCAGAAGAGAGGTCCAGCGCTCCTCATTCAACCGCCCCGTTCTCCCCCGCATCAGTTGAGCTCGAGCGCCGAATGCTGTCTTTTTGATCTGATCCAATAAGGGGGCTACGTCTTCTTCCAGCTTGGCCTCTACCAAAAACCGTTCAAACAGCTCCCGCGAAGAAGCCAGGAAAAACAAGCAGCGTTCGAGGACGATCATCGTTTCCATCGCACTCAGCGGGACAGAAGCCGTTGCCGCCCCCTCTTCTGAAGGTACCCCACGGTCTGCAGAATGTCCTTCCCGATCTTTGAGCCCCTTTGCCGCCTCGATTCCTTGCTCAGCCATCTGGTCATAGAGCGAGAAATCGTCCACATACATGTCGAGATACGTCTCAACTTGCCGCACCAGTTCTTCCTGGCTAAGCTTGACCAGCGTATCGCGATCCAGCTCGTAATAGGCAATGTAATGGGCAAACGGATAGTCGGCTCGATTGTAGCAATCTCGTACAATCGATTCCTCATACCAGCCCGCATAATCAGGCCTTGCATGATCCTGAACGAACCATTCCGCTCCCCCCTCCGTCTCCCGATAGCCCGTCAACAGAAAGTTATGGGGCTGATAACGCTGCTGGTACGTCTCGATCCGATGCGGCACATAGTACCCGTCCCCCGAGAAGAAGACGGCTTTCTTCTCCCTCAACCGCTTGAGAATGGAAGGCTTCGCCTGCTCCAGACTGGCGTGCTGTTCGGTAAAGGCGCGAAGGCCCAACAGATTCAAATCGAAAAAGGGAGAAGGAAAGTGCCAGCGATCCCGTCCATGGATGACGAAGCTGTGATAGATTCGCTGCATCGGCTCCAGGCACTTGTAGAAGGTCAGCTCGACCGGGATGTCGAGCAGCTTGAGGTAGCTGACCAGATGTCCCATGTAGCAATTGAAAAAGTCTTCGTTATAGCGCGGGATAAGGTCAACGGCCTGGATGGCTTCCAACTTCGTCCCCTCTTCTCTCGCGTTGTACCGCTTCGATAAAAGCTTCCAGACGGCTGCTCAGTTCATCCGCACGGGTCTCACTGGCCGCTGCGATCAGGGCAAACAGCCGACCGTTGAACTTGCCTGTGGATTCGTCCATTCGCACAGGAAGCGTCCCGGACGTATAGACGAGCACTCCTTCTCCTGTATCCTCGCGGTAGAGAAGTCCCTCCCGCTGCAGCAGCTCGTTTACTTCGGCATAAGGCAACGGATAGTCCGTGGTTAGCTTGAAATAACGGCTGAGGTAGGTCAACGGGCTGCCGATTACCCGGGAAACGAAGGATAGATAGGTGGAGAGCGTGAATCTTCCGTTGATCTCGATGACCGGAATGATCTCCCCGCCTTCGGCTATGATCGAGTCGATGCCGGCCACTCCGGTATACCCGATGGCGTGCAGATGCTTGCCGATCTTCTCCCCGAAGGAGTGATAGGCTTCATCCTCTCCATTGGCCCATTTCACCGGGAAGCGTGAGCCGATGTAGACGGTGTCCCTCAGCATCTGCTCCTTGATCGAAAAGACTTCCGCCTCTCCTTCCGGAGATACATAGAGCTGATAGTTCACATCTCCGATCTTGTGGTACCAGCCCTCGACAAGCCAACGCGCATCGGGATGCTGCTTCGCATACCGTCCGAGGCGGAGCAGGAGCGTGTTCAGCTTGTCCGGCGCGTCGACGATGTAGAGCCCTTTGCCGGAAGCGCCGTAGGGCTCCTTGATGATGACCCTTTCGAAGGCTCCTTCTCCGGTTGTCAACTCCTCATAGGCTTCGCGAATGGCGTCTATGCTGTCGCAGATTCGGCCGCGGCACACGGGCAGCTCGAGCGCTTCCGCGATTTCACGGTTGCCGATCTTGTCGTTCACCGATGCGTTCACCTCGGAGGGGGCCGCGACAAGCCGCAGCTCACAGCGCTTGGCAATCGCCTCCTCCAGTCGGGTGACGGCATACGGCACTAGCACCGCATCCGGCTCTTCCACTCCGAGCTGAGTCAGCCGACCAAGCAGCTCCGGGTCGCGAAGCACAAGCTCGGAGATGCTGGCCCGTTCCTCGCCGGGAGCCGGAGTCCAAATGCGCGGAATGGAGAACCCCCACGCGCGAAGCTGCTCCAGGAAGGCATCATCCGGTCTCTCTCGGAGAATGATCACATCCTGTTCGCGGCAGAGGAGCAGGTTCATCTCCTCCATCCGGCTGACGATGCGATCTTCGTTTACATCCACAATCCCGGCCTGCACCGGGTTCCAAAATTTCTCCGCTCCAATGTTGAACAGCCAGATGATCGTGCCCTTCTCGCGTTCGTCTGTTAACCAGCGGATCAGATGAAATGAATTAGGCATGGATGGCGCGGACCCGTTCCGACAAGTCCAGCGCATGCTGGCCGCGCAGAAAATCGTCCGCCTTCCCCCTTTCCCGCAGGAGATGATCTTCGCCTTGGTAGCTCAGCACTTCGGCTGGAAGCGGATGGCTGAGGAACATCACGGGGCTGTGGGTTAATCCGTACGCACCGGAACGTTCCACCACCAGCAAGTCCCCCGGCTCCGGTGGAGTAAGAAGTACCTTCTGACCGATGACGTCCGTCGGGGTGCACAGCGGACCGACCATCGTCACATCCGCCGGCTCCGGTCGATCGGTAAGCCGATCCGAGGCAGCCGGAATGACTCGCATTGGGAAGTTATTGCGGACATACCGCCCGAGGAAGGCGCTCGCCGCATGCTGATGCGAGCCTCCGTCACAGACGGCGAAGGTGGTGCCCTTGCATGCCTTTACATCAATTACGCGTGCGACATAGGCGCCGGATTCCGCCAGCAGGAACCGCCCGCTTTCCACGCCGATGCGCACTCCTTCGAGCCGGCTTGCATGCCGCGCCCATACGGCGGCAAGCTCTTCCCGCAACAGGGCGGTGTCGAGCGACGGCTCGCCGGGAAAATAAGGAACGCCAAACCCGCCGCCCAAATCAAGAAAAGCCAGCGGGAGGCCTGCTTCCTCCGAGAGGGATAAAGCGAGCTGGAAGATCTGCTCCATCGTCTCAGCCAGAATAGTCGCGTCGAGCACCTGCGAGCCGGTGAAGACATGAAGGCCGATCAAGGCAAGCCCAGGCAGAGAAGCAATCGTCTTCAGTGCGTCGACAGCGGAGGCTTGGTCGATTCCGAACGGGGTGGGAACCCCAGTCATCTTCAAGCCCGCACCAGCCGGGTGGAAATCCGGATTGATTCGAACGGACATCTGCACCGTAACGCCTTGCTGGACGGCGAGCCGACTTAAGGTACGGGCCTCGGTGACCGACTCTACGTTGATGCTGTAGATTCCTTTTTCGATGGCGTACAGAAGCTCTTCCTCTGTTTTACCGGGGCTCGTCCAGATGATCTGCTGAGGTTGAAAACCGGCTTCGACGGCCGTGTGAAGCTCTCCTCCCGATGCAACCTCGATCGAGCTTCCCAGCCCGCGAAGAAGCTGACAAATGCCGAGCAAGGGATTGCACTTGGCGGAGTAAAACACTTCAAAGGGGCTTGGCAGCGTCTCCTTGAGCCGTTGGTACTGCTGCTCCACTTTCTCTCCGTCATAGACGTAGAGCGGGGTGCCGTATCGCTCAGCGTAATAAGGAAGCCTTTCATCGGAACAAGCCATTGGAATCGTTTCGTGTTCGATCACCGTACAACCTCCTCCGTGACAGAAGCCGCCGAACCGTTGTGAAAGACGCGGCAGCCTCCGCGATAGTAGATAAACCCATCCTGGTAGAACAAAGGATGTGTATCAAAGCGGTTCAGGAGACCGATCCACTCCTCCTCCAGCTCATCGGTGTTGGTGATGGCGAGGAGAAGTTGCCCTGCGTAAGGCGAATAAGGATTCGAGACCGTCAGCATTCCAAAATAGTCTCCCGAGACACGCTCTTCCTGCCAGGATATCCCGTCCTCATCCGCCGTCACCCCGACGTCAGCTAGAAGCTTTGCTTGCCCCTCACTGGGGGTTCGGGCATCGACCAGCAGCACCCAATTCCGCTCCTCCGGTCCCGCGAGCTGCATCTCCTGTTCCCGGCAGCTGTCATAGCGGTAATAGATGTAGCGGTCCTTGATCGGGTTCTGCAGCAGGTAGTGCAGCTTGGTGAACATCGCGCTTCGCACGACCGGACGAACCACCGTGCAAGCCGACAGATAGACCTTCTTCATGCCCAACTGCTGCTCATCCACGATCACCGCGTTCAACCACTCGTGGAACGCTTCGGCGGACCAGCCGACGCTCGAGATCACTCTTGCTTCAAGCTCTGAAGTGTCCAGCTCGATGCACGTATAATCGCCGAGGGCTACTTGGCAAGGGCTGCCGTTCACGAACAAGGTCACCTTCTCCTCAAGGCCAAGCTCCTTCTTCGGAAGAACCAGCCGCAGGCGATCGACGTTCTCAGTCTCCAGCTCCAGCTTATCGGTACACAGAAGATCGGCTTGGACCCGAGTCAGGTCCCCAGGCTTCCGCAAGCGCAGGATTTGCAGCCAATGGGATTTGACGAAGCAGGGCTCCGTGGGAGTGAACGCAATCCACCGGGGGTAGCGCTCCGCACGGCATTCGAGAAGCCGCCGGAACAGCGACCGCGAGTTGTTCAGCAGATTCAGCTCATTGTGGAAGAACCCGCTGTACACGTTCCGCTCCGCTCCTGGAAGCCGCTTCCACAGTTCGATCATTCGACTGTTGTTGAAAAACCAGTTCTCGTAGCCGCAGATTCCAATCACCGGAAGCTCTCCCAGGTTGTCCAGCCAGGCATATTCCGGGTGATAAATATTGAGGGCAATCTCACCGGACACCGTAGCGATTCCCGCAAACAGATCCGGGACGGCGAAGGCGGTTTTAAACGCTTTGTGCGTGCCTGTGCAGAAGCCGATGACATACAACCGGTCCCGGTCCAATCTCCATTCGTGCGTGATTTCATCGATGAGTTGGACCATTCGAATGTCGTCGGTGTAATTCATCCGACCGATGCCCACCACTTCGACGAGTATGGCATCCGGTTGTGGAAGATCCTTGAGCCAGGGCAGATCAACCGGGTAATTGCGCGCCATCGCATCATGAAAAAAGAATACCGCCGGGTACCGCCTAGCCGAGTCATAGCCATCGGGTAAAAACACCTTGTAAGCGATGGAAGCGTCTCCTGTCTTTCGTTTGCGGTACCGTACCATTTTCTTGGCGAGAGGAATCGGATGACCGGCGCCCAGCGCATCCAGGTTCTCCTTCATCTCCGCGAGCTTGTCGAGCAGCATCTGGCGGCAGTCGTTCGGCATGAATTGGTTTAAGCCGGCGAAGGCCAGCGGAAGCTCCATCAGTCGACGGAAGGATTCCTGCGCATCCTCCGACAATCCCGTTGCAGAGGGAAGGGCTGCGAGCAGGCGATCCCGCTCCTCGTCATAGGGACCGATGAAGACAAGCGTCGATGTCTCCTCAAAGCCAGCTCCCTTGGCCTTCAAGACAGCTGCCCCTCGTGAGGATGACGGGATGCGGAGGGTACACCGCTTGCCGAGAGTGCCGGCAGTCGTTAGGATCGGAGTTCCCTCTCGGGTCTCCAACCGAAGCTCCACCGACTCGCCAAGAAGCCCTGCCCCCGCATACCGGGGCAAAACCATGATCCCCAGCTCTTCTCCCGGCTCTCCCTGCCAATGGCTCGGGCAGAGCAGCAGCTTGTGCTTCATGGCTTCATAGAGATCCCAATCCAGATAGCGCAGTTCTTCCTTCTCCCGCTCCAGTCGGGCCAGCGGCTGCAGCCGGATAATGAACTCCTGTGCAGTCAAGGGATACAGCAAATCCAGCGGCTGCTCAACCAGGAAGGTGTTCAACCCTTCCTTCAAGTGAAGACGGAGCAGGCTGTCCTTGATGACCATCTCGTTGTGCGAGGTCAAGACCAGTTCCCCGTTTACCCAGATGCGAAGCGGAGAAGGCAGGAAGGCGAGTGCATAGAGAAGCATGTCCGCCTCTTCCAAGGCGTAGACGCTTGTTAGAGCATAGAGATAATGATCGGGCTGCCGGGTAAACCGTTTGGTCGGCTCGCTCGGGTCCTGGTGGGAGCCGATGATATCCGAGTTGTAGTAGCTCCATTGATACTCCTTGTCAATCCCCGTTAACAGGCTCGCTTCGGATGCGAGCAGGATTCGGGCGGATTCGTCCAGGTAGGGAACCTCATCCCACAGACGGCCGCTCGGCTTGGAGATCGATCGAACCAGCCAGCGAGACAGCGACACCGGCTCCCGCGGGCCGAAGGTTACCGGGATGTGAGCGGTGGCGAGCAGGTTTTCCAAATAGTCGGGCAAGGCCATCCAAGCTCCTCCTTCATTCGGTTATGGCTTCTGTCAAGACCGCTCAGTTGGGTTAGTAGGGGTGGAACGATCAGCGGTTGGGGCCATTTCATAGGCCGCACCTCGACCCGTCCTGCGCACCACCGCTTCCCAAACTTCACCAAGCACCTCCACCGCTGCCGAGTCGGTAAGTAAAACGATGCGCTGCTTCTCATCCTTCTCGGCCTCGGCGAACAGCTTGAGGTAACAATCGCGCATGCTTTCCAGATAGGCGAGCTCCTTGCGCGCGTCGGTCTGCTCGCGGTAACGGCGGCTTGGGTGGTACAAAGCTTTTCCCCGGTGAACGATCCGATGATAGCAGACGGCTGGCAGTGTATCGCAGAAGAAGACGGTGTCGGGCCGGGCCGTGTGCATATGCCACGGCCGCCCGATCCAGGAAGGCGCACCATTGACGGTGTCCCGGGCCTGACCCGAATAGATGTACCGATCCGCAATCACGATCTCTCCGCGCTTAAGCCTCGGTTTGATGACTGTCTCATAGCTAAGGCGGAATCCGATCCATTGCAAGGTGCTGTAAATGATTGGATTCATCAGATGGCAACGGTCGAGCAGCCGAACAAGGCGGCGAAGGAACCGGTTTGCATTCCACTCGGCAACGGATACCGTTACTCCGCGAGCGTCAAGCTCCCGCTTGAGCCGATTGATCCCTTCGGTTTTTCCGGAGCCGCTCACGCCCTCAAAAACGATCAAGCAGCCGGATGATCGCGGTGTCCTCGCTTGTCCCAATCCCATCATCCCTCCTTTGGCACCGGGTCCATGCGCCGCTCGAAAGCCGGCTCAACCGCTGGACTTGACCGTTTGATAGCGGCGGAAGTTATCCGCTGCATTGTCAGCGACACTGAGAATCCGATTGACGTCGAACAGTCGGGTGAAGAAGTCGTATTCCCACACGAACGGTACTTCGTTCTCGATTGCATATTGATCCAGGTACGCGAGGTCCTCCTGCTGGAAGGCAGCCTTGACGTCCTCCGGCACGATCTCCGGAAACAGGAGGCCGATGTAGTGGAAGTTGTAATAGACGACCTTTTCCAACTGATAATGCCGCACGCGTTCCATGAAGACCGACCAGTCAATCTCCGAAGAGAACTTCCGAATGTACATGTACAGGTCGGCAAACTTGTACAGCTTCAGGTCCTTCAGGCTGGTGATCCAAACCATGAGCACCGCTTCCTTGTAGAGATGGCAGCACAGCTGGATGAGGTTGTCGGCATGGTCGAGCCGATAGCCCTTCGCTCCGTAGAGGTCGATGGGAACGGCTCTCGCGATCAATTCGCGGGTCGGAACCTTATAAGGGCAATTGCCTCTCCAGAGGATATCGTGGTTGACGTCTACTTCAACGGCAGACGCAAACGGATTGTCGGACAATTGAATGAATTCTTGGATTTCGTGGGTCGTCATTTGATGGACCATGCGCGCTTTCCGCGTCGATACGTTGATCACATGGTCTTTTGCATCATATTCCCCTTGGACGTAGCCCAGGCTTTCGAGCACGCCGGTAACCTTGTTCACATCATCCAGCTGCATCAGGAAGTCAAGGTCATTAAAGGTGCGCGTCTCCAGCGAGGGGTAGACGGTATTGACGAGGAGATTGCCTTTCAGAACCGTCAATACGAGATCCTGTTCAGCAAAGGCATGCAGGATTTCGGTCAACTTCGATGCGTAGAATCCGTTGCGCTCCCGATAAGCCGCCCATTGCAGGTTTAGAACCCGCTTCAGTTCTCCCTCCAATTGCTCGAACAGAGCAAATTTCTTCAGGTTATAGGTCAGCATGTTGAGGGTGCGGTGCGTGATCATCTGATACACCACCTCAGACCAATCGAGCGGTGAAGAAACAATCTCCGCCAGGCGCTCCTTGTCCTGCTCATCTACCTCAACCGATGCCATGAGAACCAATTGACGCTCCAAAGGCAATTCATTTCGATTCATGGGAATCTCCTCCTTGTAGTGGGTGAACGGTCTTGTTCGTGCTGGCTGCAACCTCAAGCCGATCCTGGAACAGTGCACGAACTTCCTTGCGGTTGATCTTGCCGATGGTGTTCCGCGGAATGGCGTCGACGATGTGGATTTCCTTCGGCACCTTGCGGTCCTCCAATTGAAGACTGCACCAGCGATTCAGGTCGGATCGATCGGACGGAGCGCCGTCCTTCAAGCTGACGAATGCAACGATGCGCTGGCCGAGCTTAGCGTCCTCCACTCCGAGCACCAATGCCTCGCAGACAGCGGCGTGACGCATGAGAACTTCCTCGATATCCGTTGGGTAAACCTTGCTTCCGCCTTGATTGATCAAGTCATCGCTTCGACCGAGCACGAAGTAACGTCCCTCGTGATCCTGGTACCCGACATCCTTGACCCGGAAGCCTTGAGGGGTCAAGGCTTCCCTCGTCGCCTGCTCCTGCTTGTAGTAGCCGTCCATCAAGTACTCGCTCTGGATGTAGATTTCCCCCGTCTCCCCCGGCCCCGCTTCGGTGCCGTCCTCGCGAAGAATGCGAATGGAACAGCCTGTAAGCGGCTTCCCGATCACCCAGGGCATCTGGGTCGCTTCCTCATGAGGAGCAAAGGTGACGCGGGCCACCGCTTCCGATGCACCATAGGCGTTGTACATCCGGGCGTTTGGGAAAGCACTCGCCGCGTCCTGGAAGATTCGGATGGGATTGATCATCCCGCCCATCAGGATTCGCTTGACCGAGCTCACGTCATAAGCATGACGATTGGGATAGTCCAGGATCTGTTGCAACATCGTACGGACGATGAAGAATTGCTCCGCCTGATACTCCTGGACCGCCTTGAGAAAGATGGCGGGATGAAAGACATTGTTCATCAGGATGATGGCCCCGCCGCGGCTGATTGCTGTGAGCGCATCCCCGGCGATGGGACTCGACTGCGCGAGTGATCGCGGAATAATGATGCGCTCTTGTACGCCGTAGTCCAAATAATCGGCGATGGCCACCGCATTGCCTGCTACAGCCGAATTGGACAGGATGATGCCTTTCGGCCGAGCGGTCGAGCCCGAGGTGAAGCAAATCCCGAAGACATCCTCCCCGATATCCGGCAGCAGACGAGCTTTGTTTGGCAGCTCGTGCACCCGAAAGCTTTCATCGGGCAGCAGCTCCAGCACCACACGGAGGTTTCCCTCTTCCGCCCGCGGCTGGATCGTTTCCCAGCCCTTCGTATCCGTGACAAGAAGCTCGACATCCGCGTAATCCATCAGCTCAAACAATGCATCGCCTTTAAATTGATAGGACAAGGAGACAAACACCTTGCCTTCGCTCTTCAAACCGAGCATGGCAATCAGAAACGCCGGGCTGTTCGGAAGGTAGACTCCCCCCATGCGAAAAGACCACGGCCGGATCAACTCGGCAAAAGCCTGCACCTTGCGATGAATCTCTTCATAAGATTGGGTTTGGTCGTTGTAGATCAGCATGGGCGACGAAGCATACCGGTCGCAGCTCTGTTGAAACAACTCCCAAGGCGAGCGGGCGCTGCTCATTCGAATCTCCTCCTTCGAAACGCTTCCCCTCTACTCCCGCGCGGGCAGCCAGGAGACCAATTGCTCCTCGGCTGCGCGAGCCAGGCGGAGCTGCTCGATGAAATCGTCGAGCAACGCAAGCTTTCCTGTCAGCCCGAGCTTCAAGGCAACATTCGCAGCGATGTCCCACCGCAGAGCCGCTTCTTCGAGCCATTCCTTGGCTTCCGCCGGAATCGTCCAACCAAATGCTGCGCCGGCCCTTTGAAGGAAGACGAGAAACCGTCTGCGCTGGCGAACGATCGTTTTCAGTGACCGATTGTAATAGAAGCGAAACCTCCGCTTCTCGGTGTCGTCGAAGGGCCGCGATCTCTTCGCCTGGAGAGCTTCAAGAAAGTCATCCATGGCGGGAAAGCCGCAAGGGTACCCGAGAAGAAGGTCTCTCCCTTCCATTCTCCGGCGGCTTTCCGAGAGCAGTTGCTTGGCAGACCCTTCTTTTAATTGAAAATGAGAGGGGACTTGAACCTCCATCCACAGATGCTCCATCTGCCGAACCGTCGTCCCGCTGACCGGATTCTCCGTCACGCTGGATGTGCTGCGCCCGGCTTCCACTACATCCCGAGGGAGCGTGCCGTCAAAGTTGCTGTTCGACATTTCGTACTTGTCGAACAAGTGATAGACCCCCTGCTCCTCGTCATAACCCGTTACCACAACGGCGTGAATGCCGTGCTGCTTTTGATAGGCGCCATGATAGGGAATCTCATACAGATTCACCACCACGATCATCGGCTCGCCTTCCGCGAGTCGTTCCTTGAGCCTCTGCTCCGCAACCTCAGCACTGGGATGGGTGTAGAGCCGAACCTCGTAGCGGGGAGCATCGGGGTCCAAGGCTTCCTCTTCGCCGGAGAACTCTTTCGTCGCTTGCAGATGAGCGTATGGAAGTGAGGTGTTCAGTTCCTCTTCGGTATAGTAGAACGTGTCGGAGCTGCGGAGCATGTAATTCACCCCGATCTGCTCGGTCATCGGATCGTAGAGGAAGGACAGGTAGTCCGCGAGCGCGAGGGCCGGGTCAACTCCCTTAAAGCCAAGCAATGCCCCATAAGCGTTATAGAAGCAATCGTTCACATACGGCTCGTAATAACGCGGAACTCCCTCTACGATGCTGCGTTTTGGAACCGCGGATCGAACGATCTCCATTAGGCCGCCTCCAGCCTGCTCGAAACATAGCTCGCAATCGCATCCGCTGTTGCGAAGTATTCATCCGTCAGCGAGCTGCTGTCGAAGGCGATACCGAAGTGCTCCTCTGCTTCGACCAGCAGTTCTACGAGAATAAGAGAATCAACGCCGTAGTGTTCCCGAAGATTGGCATCCAATCGAATGCCGTTCTCGGCGATAGGGGCGAATCGGGCAATCATCTCGCAAACTTGCTCTTGGACTTGCTCTTTGGTCAAGCTCATGGTTTGCTTCCTCCTAAGCGGGATCTGTCCCGAGTTATTTGTAGCGTTGATTAACCACGGTGATGCGCCCTTCCTTCTCAGGAGCAACCTCACCCTTTTCCTTCAAATAGGCAGCCAGCACATCGCGCAGGAGCGCTCCCTTGCCCAGCTTGTTCGCATCCTTGAATTCGGTGAAGTTGTCGCCGCCTTCGACGAGATAGTCGTTGGTGGCCACCTTGTACACCTTCTCCTTCTCCAGTGGCTGCCCGTTCATCGTGATGCTGATCAGCCGCTTGCCCGCCGGCTTCGAGCCGTCGAATGTATAGGCGATGCCGGATACTTGCAGGAATCCGCCGTTGCTTGCGCCGTACGGCCATTCCCGCAGGCCCCGTTCGATCGCTTCATATACCATCTCGCCTTTCACTTCGACGGTCATGAGCGAATTCACGAAAGGCAGCGGCTTCCCGACATCGTAGAGGGTAATGTTCCCCTTGCCGATACTCTCCCGAATCCCCCCGCCGTTTAGCAAGGCGATATCAGCTTTGCCGATCTCCCGCATCGCATCCGTTACCAGATTGGCGAGATTGGTTTCCTCGGTCCGCACATGCGTCCGCATGCCGTCCAAATCGACCTTGGATGTGCCTACGACCGCTTTGCCTTTTTCTAGAGCGAGTGCGTGATAGACCTCCGCCACCTTGGCAACCGCTTCGTTCTGAATGGAGCGGTCCTTTGTTTGGTGTACCGACCATTCCAGGTGCTTAAGCTTGCCATTCTTGAAATAGAGCTCGGCCAGCCCGACATGAGTGCTGTAGGAGCCGGCTTCTACCAGATAGGTGTCGCCGATCTTGATCGGTTCCTTATAGAGCCAGTGGTGATGGCCGCAGAGCACCACATCGATGCCCGACACCTTCTTCACCAATTCCTTATCGAGGTCATCGCCAAGATGAGAGACGAAGACGATCACATTTACGCCTTCTTTTTTCAGCTCATCCACTATGCGGCGTGCTTCCTTCTCCGGGTCGCTGAACGTTACGCCCGTTTCCCCAAACACATTCATGTTCGAGAGCGATTCCGGAACGGTCAGCCCGAAGATCCCGACCTTGAGGTCTCCTTTTTGCTTGATGATATAATCGGGGAATGCGAGCTCGCCGTTGGAATAGGAATTCCCGGACAAGATCGGATAATTGAGCTGTTTTTGAATCTCCATGAGCCGCTTGAAGCCGAAGTCGAAATCGTGATTGCCTGCCACCATGGCATCATAGCCCATGAGGTTGGCTGCCTCGACGACCCCTTTGGCCTCTTCAATATTTGCTTCGTTGGTTCCGTGGAACATATCGCCGCTGTCTAGAAACAGGGAGTTTTTGTTCTTCGCGGCCAGTTTGTCAGCGAGGCCTTTCATGAGCGGCATGCCCATCTCCACATTGACCTCATCAAGTGTGTAGTACCCGCCGTTCACTTCGTTGTATACCAGATTTCCGTGGATGTCCGCGGTGTTCAGAATCGCCAGCTTGTCGTCATACAGTCCGGCCTTCAGCTTCCAATCCTCCAGCGGAGCGAAGCGATAGGTCAGAAATCCGAGGATACCGAGCAGGAGCAGGGTCAACACCATGATCGGCGTGTACGAGCGCTTGGTCGTCTTTCCGGTTTTCCCATTCTTTGCGTCCATGATCAACCTGCCTTCCGCATGATTCTTAGCCAAACATCGAATTCCCGGTGCTCGTGTAGCTCCGAACACCCTTTCGCCAGATCAGGTACACAAGGAAGAACAGCACGATCCCAACGACCGGCGTGAGGTACAGATACCCCTCCCAGAAGGGAGCGAAGTCATCCTTGCGAAGAAAGAATTGAGACGGAAAATAATTCACGAACGAAAACGGCACGACAAAAATGAGCAGCTTCTGAATCAACATCGGGTAAAAGGTGATCGGGTAGCCTGCGATCCGCCGGGAGTTAAAAAACAGCAGGTTGCGCATGTTCTCCGTCTTGATCGTCCAGAAGCTGAAGCAGGCCGACAAGAGAAAGATCGAGGCCTGGATCATGGTTCCTCCCAAAATCACCAGGATGTAGTACAAGGCGTTCTGCCAGGTCCAATCGATCCCGACCGAAAAAGCGGTGTTCAGGAAAAGCACCACGCCCACAATGCCATGCCCAAGGGTTGCCGGAAAATCGATGCGGGCCGAGATGATCTGGAACATGAGCCCGATGGGCCGTGTCAGAAGCCGGTCGAATTCCCCGGAATGGACCATTCCATCAAAGTCCCGGATTCCCGCGAACAAAAAGACGAACAGACTGTAGCTAAGAAACAGGAAGCTGTAGAGGAACAAGAGCTCGTGCAGGTCCCAGCCGCGAATGTGCAAAAACCGAAGCAGAATCAGCACCATCACAACGACGCTGATCATCTCCCGGCAGAAGATGGCGAGCGTGATCAAGCTTCGGTTCAGCTTGTATTCCAACACCAGCTTCATATTGAGATGCGAATAGCGAAAGAAGAGTGCCGTCTTCTCCCAGAGCGTATGCTTGATCAATGGTTCAACCTCCCTGTACGCACAGCTTGCGAGATGCCCGGTGCCAGAGCACAGCGCCGGCAAGACCCAGGATGACCACCCACAACACCTGTACGAGAAGACCTGTCACAATCTCATTCTCGGGGATCATCCCAAGGTAGATTCGAATGGGTGTGGAATAGATTGAAGCGAACGGGGTCGCCTCAACGAAATCAGCGAGCCAGTCCGGCATGAACCATACCGGCACGAGCGCCCCCGAGAAAATGAGTACGGCGGCATCCTTGATCGTGACCAGACTGAACGTCCAGTAGAACCAGAACGAGCTGATCCAGACGAGAAAGTTCAAGTTGTACAGCACGAGAAACCCGAGCAAGGCGCTGATGGCAAAGTAAAGCGTCATGGTGACGGAAAAGGGCGGCAGCATCTGAAACAAGACGATGGAGAGCAGCAGTGCTGGACTCAGTTGGAGCAGGAGCCGGAAGATCATCGTCCCGATCGTGTTGGAGAAGACGAACAGTCGGAAGCTGATCGGCTTGAGCAGGTCCGAGGAGATGAGGCCGCTGCGGACCTTGACCTCCACGAAATACTCATCCATCACGTAGAGCGTCTGGAGCAGGAACGACAGCACCACATAGGTAGCCATCATCTTGAACTGAACCCCTTCCAGCGCTCCCTCCTCCTCGTAGATCGCCCGCCAGATCGAGATGTTGACGAAGATCATGACGACCGCATTGAGAACACCAGCCAAGTATTCCGCCCGATAGACGAGGTTGTTCTGAAAGGATTTCTTAGCCAACTCCAGATAAGCTCGGCTCAATCTGAATCCCCCCAACGTAAATTTCCCGAATGAGCGCCTCGATGTCTGGCTCTTGAACCGTCAGGTCGACGATGGTATTGCTCTCTGCCAGGCGGCTGACCAGCTGCGAGACTAGAATGTCGTCCTTGCGAAATTTCAACAGCAGCTTGTTGCCCTGCTGGTCAATCGTCTCCACACCGGGATAGACGAAGGCTCCGGGCGGCTCGCTAAATTCAACGGAAAGCGTACGGTCCTTGCCAAACGTATCCTTGATCTCATTCATCGTGCCGTCATAGATTTTGTTGCCGTGATCGATGATGATCAGCCGCTTGCATGTCTGTTCAATGTCATCCATGTCATGCGTTGTGAACAGCATCGTGGTGCCCTTCTCCTGGTTCACGGTGCGCAGGAACTCACGGATCTTCTCCTTCGCCACTACATCGAGCCCGATGGTCGGCTCATCGAAGAAGATCACCTCCGGGTCGTGAAGCAGGGCCGCCGCGATATCCGCACGCATCTTTTGCCCGAGACTCAACTGCCGCACGGGGGTCTTGAAGAATTCCGGAAGCCCCAGGAGTTCGCTGAACATCTCCAGGTTGCGGGTGTAGACCGGCTTTGGAATCTTGTAAATGTGACGAAGTAGATCGTAGGTATCATAGACGGGCAAGTCCCACCACAGCTGGGTTTTCTGCCCGAAGACGACCCCTATGCGAGCGGCGATGCGCTTGCGCTCCTTCTCCGGATTCATCCCGCATACGTCAATGCGGCCGGAGGTTGGCGTCAGCACGCCGGTCAGCATCTTGACCGTTGTTGATTTTCCTGCACCATTGGGGCCGATAAAACCGACCGTATCTCCCTTTTCAATAGAGAAGCTTACGCCGTCGACGGCTCGAACATGGCGATATTCCGGCATGAGCAAGCTTTTCAGCGAGCTGGCTATTCCTTTCGACCGCACCGTAAGCCGGTACTCCTTCACGAGATTTTCCACTTGAATGGCTGTCATTCCCTTAGGCGCCTCCCGTCGCTAGAAGGGCAAGCTTCGTTTCGACGACAGACCGCAGCTTGCCTACGGTGTTCAGATTATCCAGAAGAAGTTCTTCATCCTCAAAGACAATGCCAAACTCCTCTTCCAGATTGACCACAATATCCATGCAGTTGATCGAGTCGAGGCCGAGTGCACCAAGCGGTTCGTCGTCGGCACGCGCTTTTACTTGCTGCGGCTCAACGCGAAAGACCATTGCGACGATATCGCAGATTTGATCTCTGGCATCCATCATTCGCTTCCCTCCTTTCATTCATCATTCGACAATCGTTCGACAACATCTGACTCCATCTGGTTTAATTTCCTGTTGCTGGTATAAAAATACCGCATTTTGCATGTTTTCCACAGATGCCGACCGTCACCAAGTCATGACCCGTTTCGGCTTTCCTGCATGCAAAAAGAAGGACATCCGGCCAAACCTTCTGGCTGGATGTCCTTCTTCTTTTTTCTCAGCAAGGGAGTTCCCTCATGCACCGATATCATGCTCGACGGCAAAGATTGCAAGCTGAACGCGTGTACGAAGATTGAGTTTTTTCAAAATGGAGGAGATGGTGTTTTTCACGGTTCCTTCCGAAAGATAGAGGCTGCGTGCAATTTCGCGGTTGTCCTTGCCTTGCTTGATCTCCCGAATGACCTCCGTCTCCCGCTTGGTCAGGGGGATGGGGATCCCCGCCTTACCCGAGCAAATCGAAGATTCCGAATGATCGTTGAGACTTCGAACAATATTTTGCAACGTGTGCTCTTGAATGACGCTGAGTCCCATCGCCACGATCTTGACAGTCATGACAAGCTCCACCGGATCGATCTCCCAGCATACACTTCCCGTTACCCCTCTGCGGATTCCCCATGTAACCTTCTCATCATCATGGTCATTCGACAGCAGGATGGTTTTGGTTGCTGGATGCGGCATTCTCGCACTTTCTGGATCTTGCTGCAGCTCTTCGGTCAATTCCGCGTTCATTAACAGGATGTCCGGCTTTTCCCGCTCACACAAGAGGAGCGCATTTTCAAGGCTAGCGGCTGCACCGACCACGGAAAGATCTTCGTCCTTTTCCAAGATCAATCGGATTCCCTCCCGCATGATCTTTCGATTCTCTGCCAATACGACCTTGATCATCCTTCCAACCTCCCCATCGATCGTTTTGGTTTCTCTTCAACCCCGCCTTCTGCTCCGCCGAATGAAATGATATACGGCTTACCCTCAAAACTCCGATGCTTTTTTGCCTGATCATCCTCCCCGCTTCCCTAACGAATCGGACTTTCTCTTCTATTATAGAGAAAGATGTCATATATTTCCTTTTGGATACATGAGAAAAAGACAAGAAACCTGTCATTCTTCCAACTTTGGCAGTCGATTTCCATCAAACTTCCCGATTTCTGCGTTTTCGAGCCCTTCTCCACGAGTACCCACCCGCTCCAATACCCGCGAAGAGGATGACCAAGACGATCAAATCATTACGAAGGTTTGGAACAAGGATGACGATATGCAGCGGCTTCGAGTCGATCAGCTTAACATTCCACGTGAGCGTTCGCCCGTCTTGCCTGTCGGCGTTGTGACTTTCGATCAAATTGAACGGGAGTGTTAGCTGAAAATCGAGAGAAGCTCCCTTCAGCGCCAGCTTGGCGAGCGACTGGGTTAGCAGGCCGGCACCCGCCGTATTCATGAAGGTAGTCAGCTCCTGATCCAGCTCTGGCTGTATACGGTATTCATAACGAGTGAATAAAAAGCGGTCTTGAATACGCGATTCTGTACGGAGAAGGCCTCCATCCGGAAACGATTCCTGCATGGATTCCATGGTACGGAAGGTTTTGGCGAACCGGTATCGGGTGGCATCCCCTTCTTCAATGGTTTCAAGCTCAATTCCCGACTTCTTCAGTCGGCTTCTCATCTCTTCCTCCGCTTGTTTTCCTGCCAATTCGACCAAGCGTTGATCCACCCGAATATCGGTGGCCAGCTCTACGCTGCCGTTGCGTTTGATGGTCAGATGAGCATTTCCTGTGGCTCCGCAGCTGGTAAGCGTCAGGATAAGCGCGATAAGAACAACAAGTGTGAATGTTTTGCGGAACAAAGCGGATCTCCCCTTTATGAAGCATGACAATTCATTTGAACGCCTTTGATAAAAAAGTTACAATGAAAGGAACGAATTGAATAAAAATGAGGGAACCCCTTGGAAGCCATCCAGAAGTTTTTTAGCCACTCGGTTGTCAAGCGAATTGTGTTCGTCCTGCTCGCGTGCCTGCTCCTCTACGCGGTTCGGGATCTGCTCAACCTGCTGCTCCTACTCTTCGTCGTCAGCTATGTGATGGGAAGGCTTCAGCAGATTATCACCCGCAAGCTGAACCAGTATTTTCGAATCTCCGGCACCATGGTCACGGTCGTGCTCTATGTGCTCCTGGTGGCCGGTCTGCTCTCCGCCATCTTCAACTATGTGCCGCGGATTGTCAATCAGGTGAGCGACCTCATCAACAACATCAGCCGCTACTTGGAGACGGTGGAAAACAACCCGGATCTGCAGTTCGTCAATCAGGCGCTCCAGAAGATCAAGTACGAGGATTACCTCAAGGATGCGATGGGCTACATCAAGCTGCTCGGTAAGTGGCTGGAGATCATCCTGATGGTCATCATCCTCAGCTTCTTCTATCTGCTCCAGCAGCACAGCATTTCCACCTTCACCGAGAAATTCCGCACGAGCAAGATCGGCTGGCTTTTCCGGGAATTTGATCACTACGGCAGGCTGTTCGTCTCTTCCTTCGGGAAGGTCATCGAGGTTCAGCTCCTGATCGCTGTATTCAATACGGTCTTCACGATGATTGGGCTCATCTTGCTCGGCTATCCGTATCTGATTGCGCTCGGCGTGCTCATCTTCCTGCTCAGCCTGATTCCTGTCGCGGGGGTCATCATCTCGTTTCTTCCCATCGGGATTATCGGCTACCAAATTGGCGGCTTTATCACCGTTCTGTGGTCTGTCGCGATGGTCCTGGTCATTCACGCGTTGGAGACGTACTTCCTCAATCCGCGGTTGTACGCTCACAAGACCAAGCTTCCGATGTTCTACACGTTCATTGTGCTCATCATCTCCCAGCACTACATGGGGATCTGGGGGCTGATTATCGGAATCCCGATCTTCATGTTCCTGCTCGACCTTGTCAATGTCAATCAACCGATTGAGCCGGTGCCAGGTCTAGAGGAGCCGGATGAACCGAAGGATTCCATCGACTCTGCTTCCCTCTAAATGAAGAAGACTCCTGCCGTGACGAACCGGCAGGAGTCTTTTGGTATCGGGCTGCCTGATCTCGATGTTCGGGGGGCTATTGGATCGCCAGCGCCTTCGCCACAATCGAGATCAAGTGCTCCCGTTGTTCAGGCGAGGGATTCTCTGACAAGCGCCCCGCTGCCACGAAGGGAAGCCACTGCAGGATACCTGCGCGCCTATCTTCCTGATTGTCGCAAGCAAGCTCCAGGTAAAGCTCTGCCGCTTCTTGGGAGAGCTCATGATACAGAAGGTACGATCGGCACAGATCAGCAGCGGGCTCACCTGCTGTAGCATCCACCCAATCCAGCACAACCAGGCCTTGCTCAGTCTGGACAACGTTGAACACGTGGAAATCTCCGTGAAGCAGCTTTTGCGCGCCTCCAACCGGCATACGGCGAAGGAGCTCCTCCTTCTGGGAAGGAGAAAGGCCATTCGCCCAGCCGATCTTTTGGGTAAGCCGCTCCGTCAATAAAGGAAGCTCCGGCGCATCCGCCTCGTGTACACGGTTTTGCATGTCAACGGCTAATGTCAAAACGTCTCGTGCAGTAGAAGACTCCTGCAGCATCTGCTCGCCTAGCGTGGGGCCGGCAACATGCTCCATCCGAATGGCTTGCCGTTCATCGATCGTGATCAGATCCATGACCTCTGGTACGGGAATTTCCAAACGATAGGCGATTCGCTGCTTCTTCGCCTCTTGCTCGGCTTCTCCTTCTGCGGCCTCCGCATGAAACAGCTTGACCACGCTTCCCTGTTCCAGGTAAATCGTCGCCGTATTCCCCGTTCCAATCTGAGTTCTCTTCGGAACTACCTTTTCCAGAAGGACACTCCCGTTCTCATCGTGAAAGGGGTCTTGAAGCCGGACGGCATGAAAGCCCAGCTTGTTGATGTAGAAGTGAAGGTTGCGGCGAGAGTAGATCGGAGTTTCGGTGCACCATCTCCGGGCATTCGGGTAATGCTCCTCCACCCGCTTCCAAGCGATAGCCCCCAACCCGCGTCCATGGAGGTTTGGGTTAACAAACAGCAGTTCCAACTGGTGAACCTGTGTCTCCTCGTTCACCTTCAAGACAATCCCCCCGACGCACCCTCCATCTTCTCCGTTCAGCCATAGGCTGAAAGCCGTATGACCGGGATCCGTTTGCAGCCGACGCAGCAATTGCCCATCGTCGTAGCCGCGGGGGCCATCGTCCTTACCAAGGTAGAGCTGGGAGTCGGCATTGAAGGCATCCTTCAGAATGGTCGAAAGCTCCGGCAAATCTCCTTCTTCCATCGGTTTTAGCTCCAACCGGAACTCGGATATGTCATCCTTCCCTTTGGTCATCGGTACACCTCATTTTTCTCCTTGGACACGGTGAAGTCACAGCGGATGAAGCGCTTGCCATTTGGAAGCGGAAATTCTTCTCTGTACAAACATCGATATCCGATGCGCTCTAATTCAAGAATCAAGCAGTCCGGCTTAATCTCTTCATGCAAGGCAGAGATTCCTTCAAAGGCATCTTGATACGGTGAGAGCGAAACAAACTCCGTCTCCTCATTCTCTTGAACCACGGAAGAGAGGTAATCTGGCCGCAAACGGGATATCAGCCTGCAAAAGGCATCAAGCCCTAAGTATTCGATCACAAGGTTTGCGATCACAAGCTCAGCGTGAGGCAGCTCACAATCGGGCTCTGCCAGGTTCCGTTGCAGCAGCACCAATCGATCACCTAATGCGGAATAACGTTCTCGGCAAGCCTGCAAATACTCGCGGTTGATGTCAATCCCGTACACGACAGCAAGCGGCGATTGCGCGGCATGGTCAAGTCCATTCCCTCCCGCTACGCCCCAGATGGCACCGGAGTGGACCGGATATCGGCCAAGCTGGTCTTTCATGATCGCGTGAAGCGTTTGAAGCTGTTGCACCGAAGCCAGATTCATATGCTCTTCGTACAGGGTCAGGTCCACCTGCTCCCAAGCGTGTGACACGGTCATTCCTCCTTCTTCTCTTTCCTACTTCTTCCTTTATACGGGCCAGCGAAGCTCTCGCTTCACTTCTTCCAGAAGCACGCCAACTCCGCCCCGGATTTGATCCGGCCGTGCCCGCGCGATACTCAGCCGGATCAGCTTGTCTCTCTCGCGGGCCTCTTGGTGGTAAAAGGCTTTGCCCGAGGTGACGAGGACATTGCGCAGGGTAAGCTTCTTCATGAGGCGTTCCAGGTTGACGGTTTGCGGAAGCAGGAGAGGCAGATAGATGCCTGCTTGCATATCCGGGACATTCCAGGAACCCCCTTCCCCGCGCATTTCCTCCCGCAGAGCTTCAACCAGCAGCGTCATTCGACTCGCATACTGACTCATCATCGTGCGCTTGTGACGTTCATACATGCCGTTCTTGATGTAGATTTCCAAGGCCGCCTGCGACAACAGAGAGGCATCCGCTGACTTGCGCTGCAGGAACGTGTCCCGAAGCTTCTCTGGCAATACGGCTGCCCCCAGTCGAAGTCCGGGAAACACGATTTTAGAGAAGCTCTTCACATAAACAACATGCCCCGTGGAGTCATAGGAGTGGATCGGCTGGAAGCCGCCCGCCTCTCCCAGATCCGCTACGTAATCGTCCTCCACTACATAAACATCGTAGCGGCTTGCCAGAGCGGCGATGGCTCGACAGGTATCCCGGTGGAAGCTGGTGCCAAGTGGATTGTGGAAGCGCGACATCGTATAAAAGAATTTGACGACTCCGCTTTTAAAGTGCTGCTCCAATTCATCCAGATCGATGCCGTCTACCGTTCGTCGAATGGTCAAGACAGGAAGCCCCTCGGTCTCCAAGACTCGCAAGAAGAGGTCATAGGTGGGGCTTTCGACCAATATCGCTTCTCGCCCATTCGGAAAAGGCATTCGACTGAGCACTTCCAGGACGGGGTGAATGCCCGAGGTGACCACAAGCTGACTCGGCTTAGCAAACACCTGATCGTTCGCTAGATGGGAGACGAGCGTGTACCTCAGCTTGTCCAAGCCTTGGGTAGCGCCGTAGGTGAAGAGCTGATGCTTGTATGTATCGATGGCTTTGTTAAGGCAATGCTGAAAATCCAGGTAAGGAAACACCTCGGGATCGGGAGAGGCTGATGAGAAATCCACCTTCTCCTTCTCGGAATCCCTCTGTTCCGAATCAGGTACGCTTACCGCATAATGGCCGCTTTGGGGGACCGAGTAGATAAGGTGCCGTCTCTCCAGCTCGGCGTAGGCACGTAAGATTGTTGATACACTGCATTCATACGTCAGGGCAGCTTCTCTTACCGACGGAAGCTTTTTGGTTACCTGATAAGCCCCTTCCTTTAGCCGCCGCTCCAGATCACTCAAAATCACTTCGTATCTACGCATGGTCCTTTCCTTTCCCTGCTCGAAGCTTATCTGTACCGGTACAGTTGATGGATGTTTCGATTGTTCTCCTCGTGTCATTCGTTTACGATCAAATACGATCCATGACAGCCAGAGGAGGGTTCCCCATGAAGAAGGAAACGAAGCTCGCGTATACCAGCGCCTTGCTGAACGCGCTCATTATTGGATTTTCCTTTTTGTTTACCAAAATCGCCTTGAAGCAGGCGTCCCCGTTTGATACCCTGACGTATCGATTCGCGGTCTCGTTCCTTTTGTTATCCATTCCTGTTCTTATGGGGAAAATCAAGCTCGATTACCGCAACAAGCCGGTATTCCCCGCTCTCCTGCTTGCCTTGTTCTACCCGCTCGCTTTCTTTGGCTTCCAGGCCTTCGGCTTGCTCCGAACCACCTCGTCCGAGGCAGGGATTCTCAACGCCTTCGTTCCCATTCTTACAATGGGGTTAGCCGCAATCTTCCTGAAGGAACGCACCACCCTTTTGCAAAAAGGCTCCACGCTCTTGTCGGGAGCAGGCATCGTCTTCATCTTCCTGATGAAGGGAGGCGGAATCGCCAGCTCCAGTCTGGGCGGAATGGCTCTCCTGTTCGTCTCGTGCCTCGCCTTTGCGGGGTACAGCGTGCTCGCCCGTTCCCTCCTTAGAACCTACAGCTTGTGGGAAATCACCTACCTGCTGCTCGGAGTCGGCTTCCTGGCGTTCACCTCCATGTCCTTGATTCGCCATAGCGTTTCCGGAACATGGGGAGCGTTCGTCGCTCCGCTCGGAGACGGTCCTTTCCTGCTGTCGGTGCTCTACCTCGGTCTGCTCTCCTCGCTTGTGACGTCGCTCAGCGCCAATTACGCCTTGTCCAAGCTCAGCGCGACGACGGTGAGTGTCTTTTCCAACCTGGGGACGGTTGTCTCCATTGCGGCCGGCGCTCTGATTCTCGGAGAAAAGCTGAGCTGGTATCACCTCGTCGGATCTGCCCTGATCATCGCAGGGGTGTTGGGGACGCAGCTGCTTGGACCCAAAAGAGCGGATGCTTCGTGAGGCAGGTTCGATTATTTTATTGCCTATATCTTATCGATTCGGCATCGAGATCACAACCGTTTTTTCCATCCCCAAAATGCAAATGTAAAAGGAGGGATCATTTCATCCCTCCTTTAAGCATATCCTCATACCAATTTTATTCCGATTCTATGATTTAGAACAACTTGCTTACCGTTTCGTCGACCTTGGTCAGTACTTCCTTAAGCCCATCTTCCCCAACGGAAGGTACTCCACCGAAGAGAAGGTGATCCACCGGCTCGATGCCGACGAACTCGAAGATTCCCTTGTCGGAGGTCTTCTTGAGAGCGTCGGTCATGCCGATCTGATCGTAGATCTCCTTCTGTGTCCCGTGAGTGTTAATGATGAGCCCCTTCTTGCCGGAAAGCAGCTTGGCGATCCCCGTCTCCGAATAAGCATAGGCGTAACCGTAGGAGAAGACACGGTCGATGTAGCCTTTCAGGATGGCCGGGAGTCCGGTCCACCAGATCGGGTAGATGAAGGTGATCACATCCGCTTCGGTTACATACTTTTGCTCGGCAGCAATATCCTCAGGGGTTTGCCCGGCATGGAAGGTCGCCAGATCCTGATGGGTTAAAACCGGTTCGAAGCCCAAGGCATACAAGTCGCGAACGACGACATCATGGCCCTTTTTCTTCAGAGCGGCTACCGTGGTTTCCAGAATGGCATGGTTGAAGCTTTCGTTGTTCGGATGAGCGTACACGACGAGATGGTTCATTGATCAAAACCTCCATTTTTTTGTAATTAATAGATATCTATGCTTTTGGGCAAAAAAAGCTTAAAACCGTTCATAAATCCTCTGCAGCAAAACCTCCAACTCCTCCGCCTGCTGTAAGCTCAGCTCGCCATAGATCCTCTCTCTTAGCTTGCCCGAAATAGCCTGAAATATGGGCTCAAGAGCTTCTCCCTTCGGAGTCAGCGAAACGAGTGTGATTCGGCTGTCTTCCCTGCTCTTTGATCGAACCACATACCCAAGTTTCTCCAGCTTGTTGACGAGTACCGTTACCGTCGGCTGCGTACGATGAAGCAGCTCTGCCAGCTCCTTCACGGATAGCCTCTGCTGTTGATACAGGAAGACCAGAATATCCCCGTGCGCCGGAACGATATCAGCGACTCCGTTCTTGGCAAGCTCCGTCGAGATGAGCTTGTAGGCTTCTGTTCGAATTTTACTGAACATGGACAAAGCGTTGTAGTTTGGCATGGCTTCATTATACATAGACGTCTATATATTTGCAACACCATTCGAAAAGCCCCCTAAAATCCATCCGCGCGTCGCCGCAAACAACCAATTTGTGCTATGCTGGGTCTGCTGGAAAACGATCTCATAAGCAGCGAGGTCCTCGAATTCGAACCTCCAGAAGCGAAAGGAGCTTCTATGACTCAACCGATTCACATACTGGTCGCAGAGGATGACAGTGACATTAGCAAGCTGCTGTGCAGCATGATGAGAAAGAGCGGATATTTGCCGCAACCCGCCTTCTCTGGGACGGAAGCCCTCCTCTATTTGGAGCAGCGACAGTGGAGCATGGTGCTGCTCGATCTGATGCTACCGGGCATGACCGGAGAGGAGCTCCTCGAACGGATCAGCGAGCGAGGCGATACCCCGGTCATGATTATTTCCGCCAAGGGGGAGCCGGCAAGCAAGATCCTTGCCCTCCGCGGGGGAGCCGTGGACTACATCACGAAACCGTTTGATATTGAGGAATTATCCGCCCGGATCGATGCTCATCTGCGGCTATTCGCGCGATTAGCCCAGCCGGCCCCTCCTGCGATTCGGGAGCATAACGGGCTCGTGCTTAACCTGGACACCAAAACCGTCACGGCAGAGGGAAACGAGCTGCCCTTAACGGCAAGAGAGTTTGAGCTGCTTGCGCTTCTCCTGTCCGCGCCAAAGAAAGTGTTTTCCAAAGCCAATTTATACGAAAGCGCTTGGAACGAGCCCTATTACGGAGACGATAACACGATCAATGTTCATATGAGCAACCTGAGAGGCAAGCTAGCCAAAGCCGCTCCGGATCACGAATGGATCGAAACCGTCTGGGGAATGGGCTATCGGCTCAAGCCATAGGGCTTAGAGACTGCAACGAAATAAGTACCGCTAAATTGCTGACAAAACTCCCAAAACCGTGGAGCTTTTGTCACCAAAAGCGGATACTCATTTCCTTGCAGCTCCTTAAGAGATTTTTAAGAAATGCCTTAAGCTCCTCTTATGGTTTGCTTTCTACACTTGGTCTATCAACGGAAGGAGGCCAAGACGAAGATGAACGAGTATGTATTACGAACGAATCAAGTCACCAAAACCTTTAAAGCCCACACCGCCTTGGACAAGGTCAGCATGTCCATTCGCAAAGGAGCCATCTATGGCTTTATCGGTCAGAACGGAGCGGGGAAATCCACACTCATCCGGATGATAACCGGACTTGCCTTCCCCACAAAGGGATCGATCGAGTTGTTCGGGTCCAGCGAGGAACAGGCCTTGATCGAAGCCCGGAAGCGAATCGGTTCCATCATCGAAAGCCCCGCCTTGTTCCCGCACATGTCGGCGAGCGAGAATCTGGAGGCCAATCGGATTCTCCGGGGCATCCCGGGCAAGGAGTGCGTTCCACGAATGCTGGAGCAGGTCGGGCTTCAAGGAGTGGGGAATAAAAAGGCGAAGAACTTCTCGCTCGGCATGAAGCAGCGCCTCGGCTTGGCGATCGCCTTGCTGGGCAATCCGGAATTTTTGATATTGGACGAGCCAACCAACGGGCTTGACCCAATGGGTGTTGTGGAGATGCGGGAATTGCTCAAGCGATTAAATCGGGAGCTGGGGATTACGATCTTGATCTCCAGCCACATTCTGAGCGAGCTGCACCTGATGGCGACCCACTATGGCATCATTCACCAAGGCCAGCTGCTGGAGCAGTTGACCGCCAAGGAACTGGACGAGAAGTGTCAGCAGTACCTGCTCATCAAGGTAGACAATCCGGAAAAGGCCGCCGCTGTCATTCGCCGCGAATTTGCAACGTCCGACTTCGAAGTGATGCCAGATGGTTCCTTGAAGCTGTACAGCCAGACGGAGCAGCCCGGAGTGGTCTCTTCCGCTCTCTTCTCTGCGGGATTGACCATCGAGAAGTTCATACCCACCGGCGAAGACCTGGAGAGCTACTTCACCAAGCGGATCGGAGGGGCTGTCCATGCTTAATCTGATCCAAGTTGAATTCTTTAAGCTGCGCAAAAACCGTTCCTTCTGGGTGCTCTTGTTCACGCTGGCGGCGATCTCCCTGCTCTACCCCCTGATGTATTACTTTGATCGGCAAAGCAACGGAACTCCCCAATTCACGGGATTCGAGTTTTTGACGACTTTCCTTTCCAGCAATGCCTATGTCCTGAAATTCGGGGTGGCGGTTCTGGCCGGCTTCTTCATCTGCAATGAATACTCCACCGGCGTGATGAAGACCATCGCCTCGTCGGGCCATACCCGGGGCCGGTTGTTTCTGGCCAAGCTGCTCGTCTTCGCTGTCGGAGCGATGGCGCTTGCTCTCGTCTTTCCCATCGTCAGCACTATCGAAGTGTCCCTGCTGTCCGGCTTCGGGACTCTGCCAGAAGGGGTGTCCTCCCTC
This sequence comes from Gorillibacterium sp. CAU 1737, assembly GCF_039888655.1. Classification (NCBI taxonomy): domain Bacteria; kingdom Bacillati; phylum Bacillota; class Bacilli; order Caryophanales; family Paenibacillaceae; genus Gorillibacterium; species Gorillibacterium sp. CAU 1737. The sequence goes on along the minus strand of NZ_JBDQQO010000002.1, from coordinate 50,837 downwards.
TTCCTCCCGCGGGCGTTCGGACTTACACTCCTCTACACGGCGGGTTATGCAGCCATTGGCGCATTGTTCACCGTCATCCTGACAGACAGCGGCAAGACGATCAGCTTTCTGGTGATCTTCTTCATCATGATCGACATGGCGCTGGCGGGAATCGGCTCCAAAGTGGAATTCGTGCAAACCCTTTACGATCATTCCATCTTCAAATTGGTGGCAGATATCGGCAAGCCGAGCATCGAGAGCGGTGATTGGCCCGCGCTCCTGCTGGTCCCCCTTCTGACGTTCATCGGATGCGGTTTGCTCGGCATTCTCGCCTTCCGCCGCAAAGAAATCAAATAATGCTGAGGAAAGGAGCAGGACGGACATGCTATACCTCACCCTTCTACTCGCTCTGACAGCCGCTGTCCTGCTCCTTCGCCACATCCTTCTTCGGCGGGAGCTGGTGCGTCTGACCAAGCAGCTGCGACTTTATAACGAACAGAAGACCCGCAAACCCATGACCCTCTCCCTCATGGATCGAAAGCTCGAAGCGCTCGCCGAACAGATCAACCGCCAAAGTGATCGGATCGTGGAAGCAGAGGCCCGGGAGCGGAGAAGCGAGAATGAGCTCCGGCAAGCAATCGCCAACATCTCGCACGACATTCGCACCCCGCTCACCTCCATCTCCGGGTACATCCAGCTGCTCGAGTCGGAGACCCTCACATCGGAGGAAAGGCTTGAATATCAGGGAATCGTCAAGAACCGTGCTAAGCGACTGCAAGCTTTAATTCACGATTTCTACGAGCTGTCGATGATCGAATCGCTGGACTACCCGCTCAAATCGGAACGGATCGAGATGACCGCTCTCTTCTCTGACATTGTCTTTGGCTTCTATGACTCCTTCAATGAGCGCAAGCTTACGCCGTCTATCCATTTGACGAAGGAGCCGCTTCCGATCTGGGCCGACGAATCCGCGGTGCGCAGGGTCGTTGAGAACCTGCTCGTCAATACCATTAAGCATGCCGTGAGTCGAGTGGTCATAAGACTCGAACAACAGCAGGAAGCCGCTGTTCTGACGATCCTTAACGATGCGAACCATCTCACCGATCAGGACGTTTCTCTCCTGTTTGATCGATTCTACACCGCAGACCGAACCCGATCCGCTGAAGGATCGGGCCTCGGTCTTTCGATCGCCAAAAGCCTGATGAACAAAATGAACGGCACGCTTACCGCCGAACGAATCGACAACACCCTCGTCATGACCTGCCGTTGGAGAGTAGCAGGAAGAGACGAGATTTAAGATTGACGAAGGCTAATAGAGATGACAACATGTGCTCAGATTGGAGAGTTGGATGAAAACCCTACATAAAAAAATTGGAATATGGAATGTCCTGATCGCTGGCTTGCTGATTGTCCTTTGGGCTTCGGTGTTTTGGTTCCAGGGGTTGTTCGGAGCTGTCTCGTGGGGACTGCTAAAGCTGGTACTGCCGTTCGTTGGCGTCGTATTGCTTCTATTTTTCCTGATTGTCCTCATCATCAAGCTTCGCAGAAAACACAGCATTCAGCGTTCCCTTCTATCGCTCTTGCTTAGCGCACTCATGGAATTCCCCCTTCTCTTAACCTTGAATGTCATTCCCTACGCCTATCCTGCAAAGCCAGATAGCCTCTCGCCTGCCGTCACCGTCAAGTGGCCGCTTAAGGAGAGGACCACGGTCGGTTGGGGCGGAGATACACCCACCGTCAATTTGCCCCACGTTACTTGGGCATCGGAGCGCTGGGCCTATGATCTGGTCATGGAACCCTATAACACCGGTGACCCCAAGCTGGAATCCTACGGCATATGGAATCGGGAGGTCCTCGCACCTGTATCAGGCACTGTGGTGGCCGCTTACGATGATGAGGACGACATTGCCCCCAACACCGAAGACTTTCAATCATCGGAAGGCAATCACGTCTACATCCGTATCGAGAAAACCGGAACCTACCTCCTCTTGAATCATTTGAAAAAAGGCAGCGTAACCGTCAACGTGGGCGACCAAGTGAACCCGGGCGACGTCCTGGGCCGGGTCGGCAACAGCGGGTCGACCTCCGAGCCTCATCTGCATATTCATCATCAACGGCAAGACCCGACCCAGACGATCTATCCCATCTTTGCGGAGGGGCTTCCTCTCTACTTTGAAGGGATTGATGCAGGACCTATGCCTGAAAAAGGCACCGTCGTTACTCCCAGTCGATAGGAGCGGGGGAACGATCAAGACTACCATGAAAGGGGTGGATGATCTTCTACTTTTTCTTTTTCTTTGATTCCATGTACCGGAATCCCATCGTGCAAAAGGCGTACCAGCTGGTGATGGGAGACAAGCTTCGCGCAGACGGATATTGCGATATCGGGATGTACCTTCACGCCCGGCCGAAGAAGGAAGAGCTCACAGCGGCACTTCGGCAGATACGCTCTCCTATCGCCGAGCTCTACAAGGCGTCCTATCCTCGCCTGAAGACCATAGAAGACGAATGGTCTGCTTTTGCTCAACACCATCTGGAAACCGCGCAGCCCCATGCCCTAACCATGGTCGAGGCGCAAGCGCTGATCAACTGGGTATTTCGAGCCTTCTCCAGTGTAAGTGAACGAAACCAGGCCTCTGCCGAGTTGGTTCAGAAGTTGGATGAACACTATCAGTTGAATGGAGCATTGAAGGTCTCCCAAGGGGTTCTTTTTGACAGCGCCAGAGTCGACCTGCATTTCGTCTCCTCCATCGATCAATTTAATCGAGCCATTAAGGACATCGAAGAGCCGGGCCATTCGATCTTTTACCGCGGACATGCCCTCGTCAACTACCGGCTGGCCCCTTCGATCAAACGGCGCCGTCAGTGGGAACAGCATGAACGGGAGATGTACAACGAATTGATGATTCAGTGCCCGCATGAATTTGAGCGGGACAAAAGCCACCTGGAGCGGCTCGTGCACATGCAGCATTACGGGCTGCCCACCCGGTTATTGGACATCAGCCGAAATCCGCTGGTTGCTCTCTATTTTGCGTGTGAGCAAGAAACAGAGCAGTATGGAGAGTTGGTTCTCTTTGATGTCGAGCGAACCCAAATCAAGTACCCCCAGAGCGATACCGTCTCGATTCTGGCCAGTCTGCCCCTCTTCTCCTACGAAGACCAGCAGCAGTTTTTGGCTCATGCCACCGAAGACGGAGTCAGTCAGCAAGCGTTCAATGCTCGTATCCAGCGGCTGCTCCATGAAGTAAAATCCGAGAAGCCCGCCTTCCGGGACGAGGTCGTTCGAGAGCATCTGATCCACTGCTACGTGGTCCTGTCTCCCAAGAACAACCATCGGATCGTGAAGCAGGACGGAGCGTTTATCATCTGCGGCTTGTCGCCTGATTCGGACGCTCTCCTCAACGAGAAGAGGTACAAGGACAAGTCCTCCAAGGCGCAAATTTGCATCATAACGGACAAAAAGAAGCTTTTGAAGCAGCTTGCCACCTTCTCCATCACCAAGGCGACCCTCTTTCCCGAGATCGATGATGTCGCGGACTTTATTAAAGGCTCTTATTAATCCATAAGAAAAGGCTCAAGGCGGCATGAACAGCCGCACTTGAGCCTTTTCACATTCTTCTATTGACGATATCACTGAGCATCATCTCTAGGACAAGAACCGCGCCTCGTATTCACAGCGCTCATCGCCATGGACGTTGCATTTGACTTCGCGGACGGTCACCTTCCGGTTCGACACCTTGTTGATGGCTCCCTCCAGGATGGCGCCTTCCAGGTCGCATACCATCTTTTCCTCCATGACCGGCAGCCCTTTGCAAAAGCAGTCCTCCACCGCAATCCGCAGCTTGTTCTCATCCTGGGAGACGATGCTGGGGATTCCGATCTGGAAGGATTCGAAGAATCCTAGGATGTCTTCGATCGAGGTCACCGGAAGCGACTCGCCGATCTTGCGGCCGATGGTGACCGTGGTCCCCTTGCCCTCCATCGGCAGCGCCTGGTGCATGCCAATGAGACGAATCATCCGGAACAGCTCCAGCGGGACTTGATTTCCCAGCTTATCTCGGGTAATGAGCTTCATATCGTCATAAGTAAATTTCTCTTTCATTCCGGCTTGCTCCCCCTTCTGTCCTGTAGAACCCGCTGCAAGACGATCGCATGGTTATGAACCGGATCGCGAGCGGCATACAGCAAGGTGACAGGCCCTTCCTTCATCATGCGGCCCAACTTGTCCAAGGCAGCTTGTTGCCGTTCAGCCGTCAGCTCTTCCCGATATCGCTCTGCAAAAGCATCAAAGCGCTCAGGCTGATGACCAAACCATTGCCGCAGCCCGGGAGACGGCGCAATATCCTTCAACCAGTCCGACAAGCATGCGTCTTTCTTGAGGATTCCGCGCGGCCAAAGGCGATCCACCAAGACCCGCACCCCATCTTGAGTGAACGGCGGTTCATAGATTCGCTTAATCTGCAGCATCGTTATCCGCGCAAGTCCTGAACGCGAACATTGGTGCTGAACAAGGAGGCATCACTGGTCACCTTGAAGGAGGGATAGGTTGGATCGGCCTCGATCCTCATCGTCTCATCAAACAGGGGACGCTGCTGACGATCCACCACAAACGGGAGTTGAGCTTCCGAAGCCTGAATATCGGTGGGAAGCGGCTCGCTCACAATCTGGATGACCAAGACTCCATTGCAGCCGCAGTCCTGCGTGTCATAAAAGAGCTTGAAGCAGCCAGGCGCTTCTCCCCGCTCCTCACGCAGCTTTTGTTCCGTGTATGCGTTCAGTTCAATCTTCAACGCTTGTCAGCCTCCTTTCGATCACACCATGCGCGGTTCCCTTGGACTTGGCGAAGGAACGCCATCCATTTGGTGCTCCTCCATCCAGGCCCGATAAGCTTCTTCGAGCCCCTCCTCGGTGAAGATCACCGAAGGGAACGAATGCTCCTTCATATAACGGACCGATATCTCATCAAAGCGTCGATCCCGCTCTTCGCCAACCTGCAGGTTCCAGACATCGGCCCCTTCAGAGGTGTGGCGGGTCAACTCCTCCCAGGTAAGCGGCTTCCGGGATACCAGCAGCCGCCTCACCCCGAAGGAGGGCAGCCCCTCGAACCAGCTGGAGGACTTCCGCTGACGAATGACCTCACCGACGACAATCATCGCGGGATGCTCGAAAGGGTCTTGTTCCAGCTGATCCGCTATCGTGGCGATCGTCCCGGTCCGGACTCGTTGTCTGCCCCAGGTAGCCCACTCAAGTATAGCGACGGGCATGTCGCACGGGACACCCTGCTCCTGCAACTTCGCACCGATTACCCGCAGGTTCTCTACCCCCATATAGAAGCAGAGGGTTCCCCCTTGAACAAGCGGAGCGAAGTCCTCTAACAGCTCATCTCTTTGCCGATGGGCCGTGGCGAGTGTTACCCTGCCGCTCTCTCCCCGTTGGGTTAACGAAAATCCGGCATAGGTGCTTGCAGCGGATGCAGCGGTGATTCCCGGTACGACCTCATAGTCGATTCCGTGCTGCTCCAGCTCGTGGATTTCCTCCGCCACTCGCCCAAAGATCGCTGGGTCGCCGCCTTTGAGCCGCACGACCTGCTTCCCCTCTTGGGCATATCGCACCAGCAGCCGGTTGATCTCGGCTTGCCTGAGCGTATGAGACTTCGGCAGCTTCCCGCAATAGATGAATTCTGCCTGAGGCGGTGTAAGGTGCAGCAAGAGCGGATGAACGAGCCGGTCGTACAGGACGACATCGGCGCGTTCAAGGAACCGCTTGCCCTTCAGCGTCATCAGCTCAGGATCGCCTGAGCCGGCTCCAACCAAGTAGACTTTTCCCATGGCTTATGCCCACACATAAACATCGTCTTGCTCGATTTCAACCTCGAACGTGGGAACCTGCCCTTCATCCGGCTCCTGAACCTTGCCGGTCAGAAGCGAGATTTTCCAGTCGTACAAGGGGCAGTAGACATATTCACCAGAGACGGTACCCTCCGCCAGCGGTCCTTGTCGGTAGGGGCTCACATTCTCCAGGGCCTTGATCCGGCCGTCGCTTAGGCGAAACACGGCGATCTTCTTATCATCGACTGTCATCGCAAACCCAATTCTCGGAGGAAGCTCCTCCACCTTGGCTACGTAAACCCTTCTCTTCACCATGCCCGTTATCCCCTTCCCACCGTATAGAGCTCTCGTTGAAGCTGCTTGCTGTCCACGGCTTTCTTCCACGGATTGACGCGCTTGCCTTCAACGGCTTCATCCAGCCGCTGCAGCAGCTCCGCACGCTTGCTGACGTCAAGCAAGAGATCCTTCACATGCTGGAAGCCCATTCGAATGAGCCAAGGGGCGGTGCGCTCAGCATAAACACCCGTTTCGCGATAATATTGCAGCATGGCTCCGCAGATGTCGATGACCTCCTGCTCCGTCGCAACGGTCGTCAACAGTTGAGCCTCCCGCACCTCGGTTCCGCCGTTGCCTCCAATGTAAATTTGGAAGCCGTTCTCGACGCCGATCACGCCAAAGTCCTTCACCGCGGATTCCGCACAGCTTCTCGGGCAGGCCGAGACCCCCATCTTGAACTTATGCGGCGTATCGATGAATTCGAAGCGCTCCTCGAGCTTGATGCCCAAGCTCATCGAGTCCTGTGTGCCGAAGCGGCAGAAGGCGGCGCCTACACAGGTCTTCACCGAGCGAACCGCCTTGGCGTAGGCTTGCGCCGAGGTCATGTCCAACTCTTCCCACATCTTCGGCAGGTCTTCCTTCTTCACGCCGTAGAGGCCGATCCGCTGGCTGCCCGTCACCTTCACGAGGGGAACGTCGTATTTCTCCGCCACCTTAGCGATCTTCATGAGCTGCTCTGGCGTGGTTTGACCACCGCGCATGCGAGGAATGACCGAGAAAGTGCCGTCGTTCTGAATGTTGGCATGCAGCCGTTCGTTGACAAAGCGGGAAGCCACTTCATCCGCATGCTCCTTGGGGAAAGCGACGTTCAGGTAGAAATTGATCGCCGGGCGGCATTTCGGGCAGCCTTCCGGGTTGCGGAAGCCCAGCTCCCGGTAAACCTCCTGGGAGGTGGTGAGGCCTTTTTCATGAATCTGCACGACGATTTGATCCCGCGACAGGTCGGTGCAGCCGCAGATGCCGGTCGGCGCCGTGCTCGCCTTGTCCCCAAGCACATAAGCGAGCAGATCGCCGATCATGCCCTTGCATTTCCCGCAGGAGCCGCCGGCTTTGGTCACCTTGGTGACTTCGGCGACGGAGGTGAGCCCTTTCTCGCGGACGGCCGTCAGGATCGTGCCCTTCGTGACGCCGTTGCAGCCGCAGACGGTCTCGTCATCCGCCCATTGGGTGACGTCGTTGTCCGCTGCACCGGCCGCCCCGCCGCAGCCGCCGGACGACAGCAAGGAAACCGAGGTTAATGCCGAGATGTCCTGCTTTTGCTTGAGCATTTTGAAATAACGATTTTCTTCCGATGTGTCCCCATACAGCACAATGCCGATTACGTTGTTGTCTTGAACAAAGAGCTTCTTGTAGCTGTTCGCCAATCCGTCGTAGGCCTCGATGCTGCGGATGCCTTCGCTTTCCCGGATGATGCCGGCCGAGAACAAGTCACAGCCCGATACCTTAAGCGAGGTATACGTGGTGCTTCCCGCATAGGGAGCTGTTTCACGTTCCGTTAAGAAATCGGCCAGTACCTTGCCTTGCTCAAACAGAGGAGCGACCAGCCCGTACACCTTGCCGGCATGCTCCGCACATTCGCCAACAGCATACACGCCTGGGGCTGAAGTCTCCATCCAATCGTTCACGACGATGCCCCGATTGACTGCAAGTCCTGCCTGGCGTGCCAGTGCGGTCTCGGGACGAATGCCGACTGCCATGACGACCATGTCCGCCTCGATCTGCGAACCGTCGCTGAACTCCAGCCCCGTTACACGGGTTTCCCCCAGAATGCGAACCGTTCTCTTCTCCATAAGGAACTGGAGTCCTTGCTTCTCCAGATCAGCTCGTAGCAGCTCTCCGGCCTTCTCATTCAATTGCGTTTCCATCAGCCATTTTTCCAGGTGAATGACCGTCACGTCCATGCCCTGGTCCACAAGCCCTTTGGCTGCCTCCAGACCGAGCAAGCCGCCGCCGATGACTGCTGCTTTCTTGTAGGTTTTGGCGCGGTTGAGCATATCGAGCGTATCGTCAATGGTACGGAACCCGATGACGCCTTCCAGCTTGGAGCCTTCTACTGGAAGAATAAAAGACCGGGACCCGGTCGCGATGATGCACTTGTCATAATGGACTTCCCTGCCGCTTTGGGTGATCACTTTCTTCGCTTCCGGTTGAAGATCCACCGCAGGGTCGTGATGAATCAGCTCGATCTGGTTCTCTTCATACCATTGCATCGGATTGGTGATAATCTCTTCGACCGTCATCTTGTTCTGCAATACATTCGACAGCATGATGCGATTGTAGTTGGGGTAGCTTTCTTCTCCGATGATAGTCAATTCGTACCGCTCGGCATCTCGATCCAAGATTTCCTCGATCGTTCTCACGCCGGCCATCCCGTTTCCGATCAGAAGCAGCTTTTCCTTCGTCATGGTGCACCTCTCCGACTTGTGATGGATTTCACTTTGTTTGTATCTCCAAGGTATCACAATCCGGATAGACCGCCTATTAGGGGATTCTCTACATTTTCGGCTGCACATGCCAAAAAGGACGGTGAGCACCGTCCTGGGATTCCTGCTTCTATGCGATTTTGGGTCTGGATACGACAGCCTTGCCCATTCGAAATTAGGGATTTCCCTTATGCGTCGAACAGCTTTCGCTTCATGACATAAGTCACGAGCTCCGAGCGGCTCTTGATGTTCAGCTTCTCCATGATCTTCGCCTTGTGGGCTTCGACGGTCTTCACCGAAATGAACAGCTGCTCGGCGATTTCCTTGTTGCCATATCCCTTGGCGATGAGCGGCAGCACTTCGAGCTCGCGCTTGGACAGCAGCTCCAAGGGGTCCTGCTCCGGTTCTTCGGGGTCTCCCTTCATCCATTCGCGGACGAGAGATTTCGCCATCTTCGGATGAATATAGGTATCCCCGGCATGAACGGTGCGAATGGCGAACAAGAGTTCCTCCTCCGGTGTACTCTTGAGCACGTAGCCCGAAGCCCCGTTCTTCAAGACATGAAACAGGTACTCCTCATCGTCATACATGGTGAGAATCAAGATTTTGGTATCGGGAAAATCCGCTTTTATCTTCTTCGTCGCTTCCAGTCCACCCTCGCCAGGCGGCATGCTGAGGTCCATGATCAGAACGTCCGGCTGGTGTCGAGCTACCGCCTCATAGGCTTCTTGGCCGTCCGCAGCTGTCCCGACCACCTCCATATCCGGCTGGAAGTTCAGGATCATGGAAAATCCGCTTCGAACCACGGCATGATCATCGGCCACGACCAGCTTCATTTCAGTCCCTCCTTCCTAATTCCGGTCCGCAGCCGGTACGCGTAAGGTGATGCTTGTCCCTTCGTTCGGCCTGGATTGAAGGTGAAAGACTCCGTTCACCAGCTCCGCCCGCTCTCTCATTCCGTAGAGGCCAAGCCCGGTACCGATTGGAGCAGCATTGGGGTGAAATCCCGTCCCGTGGTCCTCGACTACCAGCTCCAGGACTTCATCCCGTTCGGTCAAGGTAACGGTTACGCTGTCTACCTCGGCATACTTCAGGGCATTCAGCACCGCTTCCTGACAAACCCGGTACACAACCGTTTCTATCTCGCTGCTGTACCGCTTGCGAGGCAAGCTTGGCCGAAAATCGATGAGGAGCCCGTAGCGCTGCTCCATGCGCTTGAAATGCGACTTAAAGGCGGCTTCGAGTCCAAAATCATCGAGCGTCGCGGGGCGCAGCTCCACCGACAGATTGCGGATGTCATCGAGAAGGCGGGTCATCAGCGCCTCGGTTTGATTCATCTTCTTCAGAAGCGCTTCCTCCTTCGTCAGATGCTTCAACACCCGCACGTCGACGACCGCGCTCATCAGCTCCTGTGCCACACTGTCGTGCAGCTCCCGAGACAAGCGTCTCCGTTCCTTCTCCTGCGCCTCGATGACATGCTTCATCATCCGGTTCTGATACAGCTTCTCCTGATTTTGATATAAGGTGGATATGTTCCTCAAGCTATAGGCAAAGACTTCTTCGTCCGCGTCGATTCGCTGGATAGCAGCGGCATACGGAAACGTGCCCTGCTCTGGAAGGGTCAGCAACAATTGATGAACCGCTGCATTCTGCTGACGAGCATCGAGAAAGCTTCGTTCGATCTGATTGCCAACACCCGCTGCAAGCAACTCTTCCGCGGAAGAGTTGCTTGCCAAGGGGATGCCGGACTCGTCAAAAAGGAAGATCGCATCCTTTGTCGATTGAAACAGTCGATCGGCCCATCCGTCGATGGGTCCTCTTCCGTGGTTCGTCAATTCGGCATCATTTCCTTCCCGTTCAAGTCCATGAGACCGAAGCGAACCCGTTCCTGCAGCTCCGCAAGTGACCGCTCGTCCACCCGGCGCTCGTCCCGATAAGCCCCAAGCAGAATTCCTTCCACCCGGCCTTCATGCCACACCGGGACGGCGACCAGACTGGTCAGCTCCTCCAGCTTGATGATCGGATATTGAAACAAGTCCTCCGCCAGGATCAAGTCGGGAACCGATGATATCAGAAAGGGCTTTCCCGTCTTAAAGACAATGCCGGGGACTCCTCTGCCCGATTGCAGAACCACTTTCCGAATGCGTTCCCCAAGATTACCCGAAAGGAACTTCCATTTAATCACATAGTGATGCTCGGCCGGCTCGACAAGTGCCAGCGCGAGCAGATCATATCCCAGAGTAAGCCGCAGCTCGTTCAGCTCGACTTGAATTCCGGTTTCGTCCATCCTGTGCCCCTCCATCACAACCTCAATTGCTCCCGCTATTGTAACACAAGCGAAAGGGATATGCCGTTGAGGGGTGATTAGGGAATTCCCTTATTTGTCGAATCCGCAAGCGATGCTCAAAAGGTCATGAGCAGCCCTCGGTTCGCTTCGAGTGCCGAGCGGTACAGGTCGATCAGCTCATCGAACGCATCCAGCAGCTCATCTTCGGACAGCTCGTCTAGCAGCTCCTCCGACAGGTCCAACTCATCCAGTGAGATCGATTCTCTTGCCGAAGCCAGCTCCTTCAACCGGGTGGGGATCTCTTCTGCATCAAGGAATCCCATTCCCATTCTTCCAGGATCGAGCGTGAACGAACCGCTTGTAAAAGGAATGCCTACCACATACGTTTCCCCGTTCGATAAAGAATCGCAAGCTTCAAGAACCTCGGCCAGAGGCTGCCAAAGATAAGAAAGCCCTCGCTCCTCGTCGGACGAATAATACTTAGCCAAAGCAAAGTCCGCATACTCCTGGACTCCCTTGGTACGAATTTCATCCTGCCAATCGTCCTCCAGCTCCTCCCCGCTGTAAGGCGAAAGGATAACAGCGCGATGAGTTTCGATGAACGCTCCAAGCAAATCGACTTCATCTGCAAGTGCGGCTTCCCGAAGGACGGGAGCCAATTCCTGATGAAACGAGGCGGTGTCGAACAGAAATGCTTTGTGATCCATGCTCATGGTAATCCCTCTTTCTCGTATGAAAGTGTGTAATTTCTCTCTAACATTACCATAACCCACCATTTCGACAAGATTTTTTTACTAAGTGAACCCCACCCTTCTATAAGGCGGTTAAATAGCGAGTTGGATATCTTCAACTGGTATGCGGTAAATAGGAACTTCGGGCCATGTTGGCCCGAAGCAGGATTGTGGTTTTGAGGTAAAATATGTATGCTATTGACTATAAACTTAATACTTATCGTTACTATTTTGTGCAGGAGGGAACTATGAAAAATTATGCTCAGGTTTATGTGAAAAGTAGCTTCGAGGCGGCAGAATTTTATTGCAAAGCTTTTGGCGCAGAAATTACATTTGAAGTGAAAAATGAAACCGAAACTGCTTATGCGCACTGTGAATTATCCGTGAATGGTGAAGGTTTTTTAGCATTGAGCGAAGCTGCAAACCCTTGTGACATAACCATGGTTCACAAAATGAAATGGGAAACCATGACGTTTAATGTTTTTGAGATGGGAAGCGAAGAAGCGGTCCATAATGCCTTTACGATTTTGAGTGACGGCGGTGTTATTATTCATCCCATTCAAGAAGTTCCGTGGAGCAAATGTTGTGCGACTGTTCTTGATAAATTTGGAGTGTGTTGGTGGATTGCAATTTAATAGCAAAATAAGCACTTAGCTATACAGAGGGTCGGGGGCGTGGGAATATTGAATATTACATTTGAAAGAGCATCACTTGATGATGTAAAAGACATTATTGAAGTGAAAAATAAAAGTTTTTATGAAGACTATCTTAACTATGGAGAAAGTCGCGGTTATAACAACACCGTGGAAGGCATAACAAGAACAGTTCAAGAAAGAATCGTCTATAAAATACAGGCATACGGAGATATGATTGGATATATCAGTATAACGAAGAATAGCGAAGATGATTTTTACCTAAATTGCTTATGCGTTGTTCCTGAATACGAGAATAAAGGGATTGGACAGATGGCCATGACGTTTATGGAAAATCAGTTCCCGCTAGCAAAACACTGGTCATTAGAAGCACTGGCTGATAAAGAACGAAATCACAATTTTTACAAAAAGCACGGTTATCAACTAACAAATGAATATATGGATGGTGCTGTTAAAATTGTATTGTTTGAAAAATGGGCGCAGTAGTCGCCTTTAAATAGGCTGTAAGGAGGCAACGATGAACATAACAGAAATCGATTTAGAGGTTGAAGATATAGAATGGTATGGTATTGATGAAAATGGTAGAATCGCTCAATTTACATCAGGCGGAAGTAAGAGAGTTCCTGAATGTATAAGGGAATCTAGAGAGAGACTCAATGCCGTGTGTGAGCATTTTGAGAATCTCAATCCTAACCTTGAAGAAGAAGTTACATTTAGTGAAGAAACACCCAGTCTCCCCAGAAAAGAATATCTACAAGAATGTAAAAAAACAGCTCAAAAAGGTTTGTATTGCTTTGATATTTCGGATGAACAAGATCCTAAAGGTGAATATAGGCTTATTTGTAAACCATCTAGCGAATTGCGGATTTCCGATTTACCCGAGACGATACAAAGCATTTTACGAAACTACATAATACCCAATAGTAACTTCAGCAATAATAAAATGATTTTCATCTAGGCATCCCTATGACGCCCGCACTGTGGTGGTTTCTCATTTGTATTTAAGCATACTTATGTTAGTCTCAAATACAATTTCATTATTTTTCAATAAGTTTAAAGGCAATTAGTTCATAAGATTTGTCAGCTTTCTCAGAATACTGATAGATTTCTTCACGTTGAGCCGGAGTTAGTTCCTTGTAAAAAGGGTGGTCTGCAATTTTATTGAATTGCTGTATTTGAATCACAACAATAGTTTGATTCCACGGAGTGTTATATTTCACACCTTCTCTGTATATACCCAATTCTTTATATACTCTTGTTGTATAACAAGTCTTTCCCTGATTCAATCGGTTAACAATCGAAGAATATTCATTTTCTGGGAAAGTCATTGTACCTTGCTCCATTTTCTTCTCTCGCTTTCGTTGAGAAATTGCAACTAACGTTTTTGTATTCCCGAACCCGTGAGGCTTAAAGTCCGCCGCGACATGTTTTTTCTCCTTCAGTTCTTGGGCAGTTTCGCTTAACGTTCTTGTGTTCACGAGCCCGAGAGGCTTAAGGCAGCGTAGCTGCCAGGTCGGAGACTTAGCCTCGCGGAGGTTATTCGCCTGATTCCACTTTTAGGCACTTCCCACTTAGGGCGAATCAAGGAGCGTAAGCCCCGCAGCGTAAATACGGTGTTATAGGATTTACCGACTTCTATGAAATTTCATAATAGATGTTTTCATTCTAACTTAGAATAATATGCGATACTTTTTTTGAGTTTTTTGTTGCTAATAAATATTGTGCATAATAACTGTCTGACTCTTTATCTAATTCTCCAATCCTACTTTCATCAGTTATGAAGCCAATGTAAAGGGAACGCTCACCAATATTGTAAGTAATATACCATTCTGAATCTAAATCTGACCAAGTATCTTCAGTAGGTTCCCCTAGTATATTTATTACTTCATGCTTTGTTAGTTCATTTCCACCAATTCCTATAGTTAAAACTTTTGAATTCTCATTTATATCAAATTCGAAATAGTAAGTGATATTACCATAAACATAGAAAGTAGATTCTCCAATTGTATCTACATAATCCGGATCACCAATTTTAGCTATAAGTTCCTCACGAGTTTCTCCTATACAAACTTTACTTTTACCTAAACAACCAATCTCGATATCTATATAATTTAAAATGTCATTTGTAATAGAGGCACTATTGTTATTCATATAACTATTCAGTTTATTAATAAATCTATTTAAATTTACGTTTTTAATCAAACCTTCATTCATTAATTTATCAAATAACTGTAAAAATCCATCGTAAGAATCAGATGTTATACATTGGTTACTTCTAATTGGCAAAGCATTAATATCAGAGAAAGTAGATGGAGTAGCTATAATTGGGATAATTAACTTTTCAGTAATCCATGCGGCACCTAATTCACAAAGGCAAAATTTACTTGTTAGAAAATTGGGAGTGATAAGACAAAAAAAGACTTTAGAAGATTGAATTTTCATTTTGATTGCATTTGGAAATTCGTCTCCAATGGGTATGTTTCCAAGAGAAGAACAAAATATGTCTTGGCTAGGTATATTCATACCTAATTGAAGTAAATCTATAATCTCTTCTGTTAATTCCTTGTCTCTCTCAGAATGGCTAAAGAAATAGGTCATATACAATACACCTTCTATTCTTATAAATAGTATTTTTCGGGATTTCTTATAACGTTGTTGTTTTGCCGAACCCGAGACGAGAGGTTTAAGGTCCATCAGGACAGGGGTGTTCTGCCCCTTAGCCTTGCAGGGTTGTCTGCCTGATTCACCTCACCAAAAATCCTCGAGCAGACCAAGGGAGCGAAAGTGACCGCAGCGGGAATACGGTGTTATCAGAAGTAATCCGCTCTTTTTAAATTATCCTTCACTATCCTCTTCCTCAAAATTGCAACCACATCCAATTGCCTGACCCAAACATTTAGGACACTGTTCCCAGTCACATCCAGGTACATGAAATTCTCCTAATTTAACCATGCATTCTGCACATGTTTCCCTCGTATGTCGTGATCCTACCTCATACTTCTCTTCACCATACCTAATTCGAGGGTATGTCACCCCTCTTATTAGATATTCTTCAATGTATTTTGATTCAATAAAATCTTTAGGAAACATGCGATGTACTTCTTCCGAGTTATAAATAAAAAACTCCTGTTTAAAAAAGCCATCAAATCAGCTTCTTCTTCCCATAATCCTTCATCTATAAAATTATGTAACTCACCATCCAGGAATCTGTAGTGAAATGAAGTTGCAAACTCAAATAAAACTGAATACTTTGCTTTAAGTTCTTGAATCGGTAAATCTACTTCAAAGTGCATCATTTAGTTTCGTAATGCTATGGCTTTCTTAATGGTTTGTACATCGTTCCTATCAAGTGGGAGTTCAAGAATATTAATCATTCTATCCAATGCTAATGAAAATGAGATAGTATTCTTAGGATTATCTATACTTTCATAAATCAGGAATTTATTCGAACGTCTAAGCTTCTCTTTAGTCATTAATTCAATTGACTGTACGATATTTATAAAAGCAATTTTCCATGCCCTGAAGTCCCCTTCAAAGCATGACTATAATAAAGAAGTGAAGAATTCAAAAAATCATACGCGTTCTCAAGTAAATTCATTTTCAGCCTCATAGAAATCTCCCCATAAATTAACCTGGATAATTTCTGATAACATTCTTGTATTCCCGAACCGAGAGGCTTAAGGCGGTCAGGCCGGGTGGCCCCACCACTTAGCCTCGTAGGATTGTCTGCCTGATCAACTTCTCCGAAAAAACTCGGGCAGACCAAGAGAACGAAAGCGATCGTAGCGAGAATACGGTGTTATGTAACATTCTTAGTTAATCTCCTCCCAAATCTTCTTTATACGTAACTTGCAAATAGACTTGAATAAAACATTCCCTAATTGGAACTGCTAAACGCCAAATCTCACTATCACTAGGTGGTTTATACAAATGGAAATGTGTAAAAATACCTTTGATGATTAAAGAAAAATAATATATCAACCAGTTTAAATAATAAATCGTTGATTCAGATGCTAATGAAGCTTTGCCTCCAAGGCCAAGATGTAATATATCATCAGTAAAAGAAAAAGCATGCGATCCAATAACACTGGTACTACTTGAATTGTGAACATAGGCAGAATAATGTTTGTATACATACAATCTCATCTTCGATAGTTCACTAATAATATCTTCAGGTAAACCCACTTTTTTCTCAATTTGAGTAAGTATTTGTTGTAGTTTAGGGCCTCGTAAATATTTATACCAAACCATTTCTGCTTCATCTGTATCTCTGGCTGAAGCATACTTTACAAATATGTCCGTATCAGTAAAAACAATTAACGTAGAGAATACACTTTCAGCAAGTATTCTGATCATTGCTCTAGCTTGAGTATCCAGTCCAGACTCTATTAATCTTATTACAGCCATAGCATTATTAATATTTGCAACAAGAGTCTGAAGAAAAAAATTCGGATCTAAACCGCAGTGTTTTCCATCTAACCAATTTATGTTGATTGGATTTTTATAATTCTCTTGATATGAAGCTAAAGATAAATAGGACAAATTAACAATACCAAGGTATGACAAAGTAAGGTTATCATTATATTTCTTAAATATAATTGACTTGTTGACATTACTAAGACGATGTAAATGATGGATGGAATTAGCTATCTCTCTAAAGTCTACATTAATCAATGATTTCGACTCATGCTTTTTCATTTGGTTGTTGTATTCATTAAGATATTTCTTAATATTCCCCATAACGAATTTACCAATATTAGGATATGACACAAATCTCCTCCTTTCATTGCTTCGAATGTCACATAACGTTTTTGTATTCCCGAGCCCTAGAGGCTTAAGGCAGTTTGCTGCCGGGTGGCTTCGCCACTTAGCCACGCAGGGTTGTCTGCCTGATTAACTCCTCTGAAAATCCTCGGGCAGACCAAGGTTGGCGTCAGCCAACCGAAGCGGGAATATAGTGTTATGTGAAGTTCCACACATCTATGAAATACCGGAAAAGATCCTTATTTACCAACATTAGTTTTGTTATATAATACAATTAATTGGCAATATAATGTAGTCGAATTAAATAGGAGGTTACGTCTATGTCATTTAATTATGAAAATCTTGACACAATCACTCGTCAATTTATGCTTGAGGAATTAGCACTTGATATTTCAAGCAACAATGTCTATCTAAGTCCGAGATTAAACGATAATGGGAAAGTTCGTTATGTGGAAGTTCTAAAAAAAGCATTTACCGATGGCGACGAAATTAAATTGAAAAATGAAATTAATTACGGCCTTTTAAATGCATACGAACAAAGAAAAAAACCTAATGGAGGTTATACGCAAGCAAAAGTACCCATTACTGCAGCTGAAACTCTCGCGGATGGCGAATTTAATAGGTATTACATAAGAGCTCTATGTAGACGTGTTATACAAGAAAATAATAAGAGCATTCAGGTATATCGGGCAAAAGAAGTTGATAGACCTCGCTTTGAATCAGAAATGAAAATTGGATTGGTCATTGATCCTCGAGCAACATTAAAAAGTCTTAGGGAAACAAATAATTTTGATACTATACTGCAAATTCCTTCAGGTCCTAATTCAGGATTAAGTGTAAGAATAATCGAAACTTCAAAAGATGTATCCGCTTAACTTCTGGCCCGCTATGGCGGGCTTTTTTTGACCATTCTGGAATTTCACCTATCGTCTTATTGGCGTATTTCGTTTATACAGCATGTGATGTGGAGTTTGCATCAAATCCAACCCTCGCCCGTTATCTATCGATCTGATCTAGCGGACTCTTGATGTGGCTGACGTCTTTAACGCTGACGTGTGTATAGAGCTCCGTGGTATGGCCGCTCTTGTGTCCCAAAAGTTCTTGAGTGTAACGAATATCAATCCCCCCTCCAGCAAATGCGTAGCAAATGAGTGACGAAGAGCGCGTATGCTTACCTTTTTTGGGACACCGGAGTTGGCTAGAGCCTGTTCGAAAACTTTTTGTGCAACGTCTCGTCTTCCTAAGGTGCCGTCTCCTTCTCCCGAAGCACATGTTCCAAGTAGAATTTTATCGTGCTTATTGCTTGATTCACACTCTAGTTCAATGCCCCTTGCATCGTAACTGCTGAAACGAATCCCTAAAATTCCGTTATCCCGTTTCGTCACAATTATTTCCATAGGCTTTCCCCTCACATTTTATCATACATGCAATTTATTGGTTACAAAAAAGAGACCTTCAAAGTCCAACCAGACTTTGATGCCTCCCGATACTTTCGGCAGTCGCCTATTTAATTCTCTTCCCAATTAGCTTCATTTTAAGGATAATCATTCAACCATGGAGCCCTTTATGTAAAACACCCATATAGGAAACGTTCTGATCCTTAAAAAGATGCAGGACTGCTCGGAATGGGGCAGTCCTGTTTTAGATGCAACGTACCTATGTAAACCAACTTCCTTAAACTTACTCCACGATTTCAAATGTAAACGAGTACGGTTCGGTGGCATCCGGATCAAGCAGGAACGAGTCGATTACTTTCAGTTTCAGCTTGGCGCCCAGCGCAATTTTGTAATTGTGCAGGGCCCCTCCTGCGGAACATCCGAATACCGTAGACGACGCGGTGTAAGGCGGCTTCCGATGTTTGAGAACGCAGAGGTGGCAGCCATTCCCGGCGGTAAACGTTCCATCTTCGTTCCGAGTAATGTTACTCATAAACCGGGTACTTTTGAGCTGTTCCACCTTCTCCTCGATCGTCTTGTCAGCGTGTTCCGTTCGAAAGGCCAAGGCTTCCTGATTGCGCCGCCCGAGCCGGCACCCGCCATTGCGCTCCCAGATCGAAAGGCGCTGTTCCTCCGTCAGAAGCTCGTCCATCTTGTCCACGAACTCCATCTCTGCTTCGCCTCCGCGCCGTTGTGCAATTTGTTCAAAGGGGGCTCTAATATCCTCGGGTATGCCGTCCTTTTGCATCGTCGTGAGCATGCTTTTAAGCCGCAAGGGACATTCTCCTTTTTCTACTGCACCGTTTTGTTCATAAAATCAACGTAATACCGGAACTCGCCGTACGTTCTCTCATGATCGGTGATTACCCCATCGGTAAGGCGGATACGCAGAAGGCATGTCTTCGGGTCTTCCTCGTTAACATCGCCGTTGTCGTACCACTTGAAAAAGGCGGCACGCACTTTCTTCATCATCTCCGCGTTTTTTTCATCGCGCACCCACCCCAGATTCTCACCGATCCCATTCGCCGATAACCATTCGAAGTTGACGGCGATGGCAACATCGGGATTTGTGTTAATCTGCTGCATTTTCTTGGACTCTGTGTAGGTAACCACATAGAACGCGCTGTCCTCATAGTACCCATCCACGTTGCGGACAGAGGGGCGAGGCTTGCCGTCCGCATTCGGATCGTACCCGATAGTTGCTAAGCAAAGCCCATTGTCTTTCCCATTACCGAAACGTTCGTCCATGATCTTCATGGCATCGTTATACTTACTCATGATCATTCCTCCGATTTCGTCGCAGTCTCTTCGTTTATTAATCTCGTTCTTTGAACGGGATCCACAATTCCATATAGGCGGTGTCGGGTGAGCTTGGGTAATACAGCTCCGGGAAAAAGCCGTCCGCGATCAGACCGTGCTTCTTCAGCCACAATCGGGTGTATTTCATGGCTTTGCCCAATGCGGCTGGCGCCAACTGCTCCACATCCTCTGCCTCAAATCCGCAGACAACGTATTCTCTCGCGGGAAGCTGCCAGCTTGCGAAACGGGGACTCTCACTGCTTGATTCTACCTCTACTCCAGCAAAATACGTGGTATTCCCTACCGGCGCATCACCTTTATAACATACGCCAATCTTGCGCCCGCCGGAGATATGCGGGATCTCATGCAGAGCCTGGATAAACCCGTTCCAAATTTCAACGGATGGGGAAACGCCGGGCCTCTCGCCGAGCATCTTGCCATGCATAAAGGGGTAGCAGCCCTTCTTCCCCAGAAAGCTAATCGGTTGCTCAAGGGTCTTTCGGTTCATTTCCAGCACCAGCCCGTCGCTGACCAGTGGCACACCTTCGTCGATCATGACATAGTTCAGCAACAAATCGGGTTTGTCAAAATGATCCAAACCGACGGGGGTTTCCCGGTACTGCGCCGGGGTAATGCCGTAGGTGGCCTTGAACGATCGGGTGAAGGTCTCATGGCTGCAAAAACCGTGTTCCACCGCGATGTCGAGGATCCGATTTTCTTTATTGCGCAGCACGCAGCAGGCTCTGGCTAAGCGGCGCAGCTTGATATACTCCCGCACCGGCTTTTTGACCAACCGAGTGAACAGCCGTTGATAGTAAAACGGTGATAATAGGGCGATTTCCGCCAGTTCTTCGATTTGAGTCTCCTCGCCAATATGGTCTTCGATATGGTTTAAGGTCTTTTGGATCGCTTCCCATGCGTGCATGCAACACACCTCTTGTAGACAGCATACGATAAACGAAGGGCAGGCACTTGACTGTGTCTGCCCTTTTTTAGCAACACCTAATCACTTTCCATCAAATCCTAATTTTACCTTGCCCACGCTAAAATTCAATTACAAAAAGCACAAAGGAATCTAATGATCTGAGTCAGCATGAAGATGCAGCTCAGGAATCAGGCCCGCCAATAGCCAAAAAGATGAAGGCTAATGTGCTATCGGTGAGGCGGATGATCGAGCCGATGCCTATTTTGGCGGCATCGAAAGTCAAAAACGAAAGAGCTAAGCGAAGTACGGTTCGCTTAGCTCTTTCGTTTCGTTTTTTGGGACAACCTCTTCCTCATGTAAATGCCTTTTTTATCTTCTCCTTGGTTTGGGTTAGTCGCTTTTCAGCACCATCTGGGTGCAAGGGTTCACCCCAGACCATTCCATCACCCTCGTATCTTGGAATGACTATCCCGTTCGCGATCCTGCATCCTAAGCATTCCATGTCCAGCATCACTCCGTCTCAAAGGGGAATCAACCGTCTCCGTGATTATTCGATTTCATCGGCTCCAATTCCTTGTTTATCTGCCAATTGAAATCTCCCTTCAACGTTTCCCTGATCCCGCTGCTTACTCCTCGGCTCGAAGGGCTTGAACGATCGGAACCCGATTTAATCGCCGCATGGGAAGCATCGTAGCGAGGAAGGTGGTGAACAGCGCTCCAAACAAGGCCAAGCCCATGCTCGTCCATGGAATCCCCCAGGCGGTATCCAGGGTATTCTGATAGAGGAATTGGATGCCGTAGCTCAAGGCCGCTCCGATGAGGATTCCGCTGATGCCGGAGAACAGTCCATAAAAGAGCCCTTCCAGCAAAATCATTTTGCTGACGTCTCGCTGCGTCATCCCAATGGCTTTCAGCACGGCGAATTCCTTGGTTCGCAGAATCAGATTGGTGCTCACGGTGTTGATGATATTCAGGAAGGCTATCAGGATAATGACCCCGATAAAGCCATAGAAGAAAATACTCGCCGTCATGGCATCGTTCTTCGCCTGGAGCAGCTCCGATA
The DNA here is from genome assembly GCF_039888655.1 of Gorillibacterium sp. CAU 1737. NCBI lineage: Bacteria > Bacillati > Bacillota > Bacilli > Caryophanales > Paenibacillaceae > Gorillibacterium > Gorillibacterium sp. CAU 1737. The sequence goes on along the minus strand of NZ_JBDQQO010000002.1, from coordinate 29,113 downwards.
CCCGGTCCATGTAATTGTATCCGGCGTCCTTTTGAACGAGTGTCTGGAGGTAATTCAAGATGGAATCATCCGGTTGATCGGATTTGGCTTGAATGAAGATCCGCGAATAAGCATCGCTGCCGCTGATCTTCGCCATCACCTCCGGTGTAGTGACCATCCCGAGAACAGCACTCTCACTGTAGCCCGTCGACAGCGGGCCTTGATCCGCGATGCCCATAACGGTTACGGTTTGGTACCCTTGCCCGTTGCCGTTCATTGTACGAATTTGAATTTCATCTCCGACCTGAAAGTGAGTTTGATCGAGAATCAGCCTCTTCCCGCTCTCGGTCATCATGCTTATCTTTTGAATGAGAATGACTCCGTTCTTACGGTTCATCTGCTCCTTGTCAATGGCTCCTGAAGTAAGCTTGGGCTTCAAATCATCCAGCCCGTTCTCTCCGAACGATTGCAAGAAATTGTTGCTCATTCGGTAGCCTTGCTCTGTCTCGACGACGAACATATCTGACATAAGCTCGTAGTAGGTTGGATTGACTTTATCCTTCGGGATGATGGCCATTACCTGCTCATTAGAAAAGGGGTACGCCTGTTTTACCGCATCGAGCTTGACGATTTCCTCAAAAACAGTGGGGTCGATCTGCTTGGAAGAACCCTCATATTGAAGGGAATAGGAGTACCGGATTCCCGACTGCGAAGCTTGTTGGCGCAAGAGATCGACCAGTCCGCTGAAGACGATCAGTAAGACGAGGCTGATGATCATGGAGAACGCTGTAATTCGGAAGCGTCTCTTGTTCCGCTGCAGGTTCCTTCGGGCAAATTGCCCTTCGATCCCAAAAATCCACTTCACCCAATCCGATTTCTTCACGGAAGTAACCGGTTCGACCTTGGTCGTCCCTGTGCTCTTGACGGCCTCAAGTGGAGTGACGCTCGCGGCTTGTCGGGCGGGTCCCGTTGCTGAGAAGATCACCGTGATGAATCCCAACGCTGCTGCTCCAAGCAAGACGAGAGGTGAAACAACCATCCTCATGTCATTCAGGAACCCAAGCGAGAGGAAGCTGATGCTGTAGAAGAGTGCTTTCATAAACAGCGTCCCCAGCAGAAGCCCGATGGGGATCCCGAACACGCTGAGCAGAACGGCTTCCCGCATCACGATTTTGCGTATTTGGGCAGGCGTAGCCCCGATGCATCGCAGGATACCGAACTGGGACATTCGTTCCAGCACAGAAATGTGAAAGGTATTGTAAATAACCGCGATGGTGCTTAACAGGATAATCACCACAATCGCTGCAAACGCCAGTGAGGTACTCGCATTGACGCTGCCATACGTGCTCTTCCCGTATAGCTTTAGCAATTCATTGTTGTATTCGACTCGAACAGACTTGACCGTACTTTCTCGATTCAATTCCAAAGCAGATCCTTGCTCGGTGCTTTGCAAATGCAAGGAAGTCAGGATGGATTCCGTCTTGTCCTTAATTCGATCCAATGATTTCATCTGAACATAAACAAAATACGTTCGGTTCTTGTCGATGGTCTTGTGGTCGTTAAACGTGATGGCCGGGTAGATGAAGGAGGAAGACCACGACTGATTGCTCGCCGGCTTCATGAATCCGACGACCGTAAACTCCCGCTTCGTCTGCCCCTCAAAGGCTTCGTCCACTCCCCAGCCGAAATCCCCCATCCCGCTGATGGGCCGGATTTCGCCCGTTGAGGCCACTTTTCGAATTCCGAGTGTCAGGGAAACTCGATCTCCCAGCTTTGGCTTTGTTGCAAAGGAGCTTAACCCCCAAGAGGAGAGTATGATTTCATCCGAAGCTTGAGGCAGTCTGCCTTCCTCCACTTGAACCTGGAGCATGCGCATCGCTTCCTCGTCGTAGCCTTTCACATTCAAGTATCGATACGCCGAGGCGAACGGATTCTCACTCCTTTCTTTCTCAGAGGTCTTCTGGATCACCGCATAGCCTTCCCGGCTGATGACTCCAGCGGCCTGAACTGCCGCTTGCTGCTGGATGTTCGCGACCGCATCTCCCTCCATCCCGTTGAAGGAAACATGATAGTCTCCGAAGGATTGAACGGTCTGACGGATCACTTTATCCCGGTAGCTCATGCCGATGGTGGCCACGGAGGTCAGGAGGGTTACGGACAGGATGATTCCGAAGATCGTGAGAATCGATCTCTTCTTCTGCCCCCGGATATACTTGCCGGTCAGTTGTGTATAACGGTTCATCATCCGGTCACCCCATTCAGAAGCAGGCCGTCTTCGATTCTCACCGCTCGATCTGCTCGTTGGGCGATCTCCCTGTCATGCGTGATCATGATCAACGTCTGATTGTATTTCTTGACGGAGTAGGTCAACAGCTCGATGATTTCCTGGCTGTTCTTGCTGTCCAGGTTGCCGGTCGGCTCATCAGCCAGCAGGATCGAAGGCTTGTTAATCAGCGCTCGTCCAATGGCCGTTCGTTGTTGCTGCCCGCCGGATAACTGCGCTGGCAAGTGGTGCCTTCTCTCCTTCAACCCCAACAAACTGATGATCTCATCGACATAGGCTTGATCCACAGACTTGTGATCAAGCAGCATCGGGAGCTTGATGTTCTCCTCTGCGGACAAGACCGGAATGAGGTTGTACGACTGAAAGATGAATCCGATCTTCCGTCTGCGGAACAAAGCAAGCTGCTTCTCATTTTGGCTGTACAGGTCGGTGCCGTCGAGGATCACTTGACCGCTCGTCGGGCGGTCTACGCCTCCCAGGAGATGAAGCAGCGAGCTTTTGCCCGAGCCGCTCGCTCCCACGATCGCTACAAACTCCCCTTGCTTCACCGATAGGTTAATGCTCTTCAACGCTTCGACCTTTACTTCTTCGCTGCCATAGGTTTTGCACAGATTAACGGTTCTCAAAATATCCACTTGGTGTGCGCCTCCATTCGTTTTTTCCTATGTCGGTCATTATAAGCGCCGAAGCTTACAACCAAGTGAAGAGGAAGCTTACGAATTCGTAAGCTTCCTCAGAGGCTACCTTTCATGAACGAAACCCGGAATTCCGATCCGTCACCGACCTGACTGGATACGGTAATCATTCCGCCTTGTCCTTCGATGATCGACTTGCTTAAGGACAGCCCAATCCCCACACTTTGGGGCTTGGCTTGGCTTCTCCCCTTGTAGAAGCGTTTGAAGATATGCGGCAAATCCTCGGGCGGAATGCCTTCCCCCTGATCCCGAATGGCCACATCGAGAAACAGCGTGTTTTCTTCCAGAAGAATCTCAATGGTGCCGCCAGTCGGAGAATGCTCCAGTGCATTTTTGACGAGATTGATGAAGGCTTCGGCAAGCCACTCCTCATCCGCTTCCAGGAGCAACTCCTCGCCTCCTCGGACCGCAAGGGTCAGTTTCTTATGCTCAGCCGGGACTCGAAGCGAATCCACCACCTGATCGATCACATCCCGGAGACGGAGCGTCTTCTTCCGGTAGAGGATCGCTCCCGCCTCCACGCGCGCGGACTTCAACAAGCTCGTAATCAGCCATTCCATTCGATCGAGCTGATCGCGGCTTCTTTCCAGGAAGGTACGCCTCGTCTCCTCCCCCATTTTGGGGTCGTTCAACAGATGCTCATGGAACACGATAAGCGAGGCAAGCGGTGTCTTGAGCTGATGGGAGATGTCCGACAACAGCTCGCGCAGAAACGTCTTCTCCTGCTGGAGCTGTTCCAGGCTGTGCGACAAGCGATCCGCCATCGCATTGAAGCTCCTTCCCAACGACCCGAAATCGCCTTCCTCTCCCTCGGGAAGCGGCTCTGCGAATTGATGTTCGACCACCTGCTCCGCTGCGACCGATATCGTGCGAACCTTAGCAAACACTCCTCGATATTCCCAGAGCAAGACCAGCAACAGGGGCACCGTAAACACGAGAACCGGAAGTGCAGTATGAAGAGGCAAGGCCGTATGGGCGAGAACAGGCTGGTCTTCGATAGCCAAGGTTTCGGTATAACCGTATTGGGCCAAGATTCGCTTCCCCTCCGCCACATCCTGGTCTTGGGCACCTTGGGTGATGTAGCGGATCACTTCCTTTTCCATGGAGGGATCACCCTTGAGGAAATGACCCATCAGAGCTGCCTGCTGGTTCACGAGGGCCTTGTTGACGGTCTCCATTTGATGATTCATATAAAAGAACAGGGATACGGCCAAGAGTAACTGGAGGGCAACGACTTTGACGGCAACCGACTTCCATTCAGGATTCCGGACGAAATCAAACATGTTCATCCCCCCAGCACTTCTGCGTTCCATTTGTAGCCCACCCCGCGAACCGTCACGATGTACTGAGGGGCCGCCGGCTCATCCTCTACCTTCTCTCTCAGCCTGCGAATGTGGACGGAAAGCGTGTTGTCGTCGATGTATTCCCCCGAGAGATCCCAGAGATGATCCAGCATTGCGCTTCTCGTACAGATCTGTTTGGGGTGGGTGATGAGCATCAGCAGAAGGCGATATTCCATGCCGGTTAAAATTACGTCCTTGTTGTTTTTCAACACGATTCCTTCATGAACCCGAACCTGGAGATCGCCGGATTTCCACAATTCCCCTCTTCCCGGATTAGTTTTTCGTCGAAGAACCGCCTTTATACGAGAAAGGAGTTCTTTGGTACGGACAGGCTTGGTCATGTAATCATCGGCTCCCAGATCCAGCCCGGCCACCACATGGATCTCTTCATCCAAAGCGGTCAGGAAGATGATGGGTACTTGGGAGGTTAGCCGAATTTCCCGGCACAGCTCATACCCGGACCCATCCGGAAGATTGACATCCAGAAGGATCAGGTCCATCTCCTCGCTCTTCATGGCCTTCCGCGCGTCCTCCAGCGTTCCGGCGGTCGTGACGTCATACCCTTCGCTGTTCAACGTATAGTCAATCCCGAATACAAAGTTCGGGTCGTCTTCCACAAGCAATATCCGATTCATCTTGCACCTCATCTCACAGGCATGGAGTTCGACGTTATTATACACGATGAGCTGCTTCAGGAGCCAAAAAGAGCCAAAACGCTGATCCTTCGCCCCGATTGCAAAAAAACCAAGATTCGGCAGCCATACATTGACGTGGTGGATAAACTAGAATAGAATGTGAATATATCGCAGCGATATATTCGAGAGAGGAACCCTATGCTGAACTCCATTATTCTAGGAATGCTGTATCACGAGAAACTCACGGGTTATGATCTGAAGAAACGCATTGAGAATGGGGTCGGTGTTTTCTACAAGGCCAGCTATGGGAGCATCTACCCGACTCTGAAAAAGCTCTCCAACGAGGGACTGGTCTCGGTTACCGAAGAACAGCATGGAGCAAGGCAAAAGAAGCTGTACGACATCACGCCGCAGGGACGAGTCGCCTTCATGAATTGGCTGAAGGAGCCCATCCATCTGGATGACGGGAACAGCAAGCAGAGCCATTTGGCCAGGGTTTATTTCTTTGATGCGCTGCCTGCTCCCCTCGTTCACCAGCAGCTGTTGGAGTATGAGGCGAACAACCTGCAATATCTGGATCGCCTGCTCGCGCTGGAACCGATCTTCGACACCCCGGAGAATCAGGATAAGCATTATTACAAGCTGTCCACGCTCTACTACGGCATCGCCATTCTTCGCGAGACCCTTCGCTGGTGCCGTCACGCCCGCGAGAGGCGTCCGTTTCATGAACTTGTCCATGGAGGAGAGAACGATGAACCCAACCGTTCCAACGATTCAACCCCTTGACCTTGGGGGAGTAAACAGCTACCTGCTTCGAACAGAGAACGGATTTATCCTGGTGGATACCGGCGGCCACCTCGTCCTTGATAAAGTCTTTGACAATCGAAGAGAGAAGCTGCTCCAGGCTCTGGCCTCCGCTGGCTGTGTCAAGGGGACCCTTCGGCTTATTCTGTTGACTCATGGGGATGTCGATCATGCAGGCAATGCCGCCTTCTTAAGCCGAACCCTGGATGCGCCGATCGCCATGCATCCCGGCGATTTAGAGCTTGTAAGCGCTCCAACCCTCGACCTGTTCATGGCGAGCTATCATTACCAGTCCTTCATGCTGCGAACCGTTTTCCGGATGATGCGCAAGAAGATCCTGCTCGTGACCCAGAAAACGCTGGACGATTTCGAGCCGTTTCAGCCGGATATCCTCCTGGAAGATGGAATGTCACTGAAGAGCTATGGCTTGGATGGAACCATTCTGCACCTGCCAGGCCATACCGACGGTTCGGTCGGATTGCTGCTGGCGGATGGTTCTCTCCTGGTAGGGGATCTTCTTGCCAACAACAAAAAGCCAGCCCCCGCCCCCAATGCGAACGATTTTACCGAGCTGGCCAAAAGCATCAAGAAATTGTCGCTATACCCCATTGAAAACGTTTACCCCGGTCATGGTCGCCCCTTCTCCCTTAAGGAGTTCGCGGGTACGAGTTCGAACGCTTCTTAAGAAACAGAAGAAACAAGGAAGCACCCTTGAAGGGAACCCTGCCCTCCCAAAAAGAGGAGTACGGTTCTTTCCAAGGGTGCTTTTTCGTATGCGATGAACCTGTTATTTAGCAGCCGGTATCCCCTCAAATGTACCTCTCCTTCCTTAGAATAAAAGAATACAAATTCACTCGTTGACAAAAATCGATTTGATCTATTAATATACATAATAATTCGTATTAGATTACTATGAATTAAAACGACAAACAGGGGGTTACATCATGACCAGGAAAAAATTCGGATGGTTTGCGGGAGTGCTTGCTCTGGCTACTGTTCTAAGTGCTTGCAGTTCCAACTCCAATAACGCGAACACCACAGCACCCACCGGCTCTTCCGCAGCACCTACGGAGACCGCCCAGAGTCAAACCTATAAAGATACCTTGAACATCGCGGTCACTGCCCAACCGCCCACACTGGACACGGCCATCACCGTTTCGGCGATCACCTTCGATATTGCAGGGAATATCTTCGAACAGCTCTATACCCTAAATGCCAATTATGAGCCGGTTCCCCAGCTCGCCAAATCGGTCGAAACGAGCAGTGACGGATTAACCTACACGTTCCCTCTTCGGGAGGGAGTCAAGTTCCATAACGGCAAAGAACTGACCGCCGAGGATGTCGTGGCTTCCATGAATCGTTGGCTCACGACCAACTCCCGCGCGAAGCAGCTTCTGCCGAATGCTAAATTTGAAGAGGTTGATAAGTACACAGTGAAATTGACGGTGGAGAAAGCCACCTCCGATGTGCTGCTCCTCATTTCCTCCCATGCCCAATTCCCCTCCATTCTGCCGAAGGAATCCATTGAGTCGGCAACAGCTGACGGAATCAAGGACTATATCGGGACCGGGCCATACAAGTTCAAGGAATGGAAGCAGGACCAATCCATTACACTCGAAAAATTTGACGACTATCAAGGGGTAACGGCCGAACCGAGCGGCTACTCGGGAGCGAAGCTTGCCCCTACTAAGACGCTGACCTTCCAATTCGTCTCCGACGCATCGACCCGAATTGCCGGAATCAAGACCGGAAAATACGATGTGGCCGCAAGCATTCCAAGCGAGAGCTATGACGAGCTCGCGTCGAACAGCAGCATTCAACTGCAAACCTACCCAGGCGGCGCGCTCACGGCTTTCCTGAATACGAGCGACGGACTGCTCTCTACGAACGACAAGTATCGGCAAGCGATCCTCGCCGCATTGAACGACGAAGAGATTTCGATTGCCAGCTATGTGAAACCCGAGCTCTACTCGTTGGCTCCAGGCTTCATGAACCCCAATCAAACCCGCTGGGCAACCGATGTCGGCAAGGATTTCTACAATCAAGCGAACCAGGAAAAGGCCAAGCAGCTGCTCCAGGAAGCCGGCTACAACGGCCAGGAAATCACGCTGCTGACCACGAAGGACTATGCCGAAATGTACACCGCCACCCTGGTCATTCAAGAGCAGCTCACCAAGGTCGGCTTTAAGGTCAAGGTGGACAACTACGACTTCCCTACCTTCCTTGAAACCAAAGGAGACCGCAGCAAATGGGATCTGTTCGTTGCCAGCACCGGCTACCAACTGACTCCGCCGCAAATCCTCGCTGTGAATCCGGATTGGGCGGGACTGAACAATGAAACCGTTAAGAAGGGTGTCGTTGGCATCCGGGAAGCCGCTAGCCCCGAGGAAGCGAAGAAACAGTGGGAAACTGTTCAGCAGGCTTTATACGAAACCGGATCTGCTACGGTTTTGAGCCATTACAACAGTGTCATCGCAACGGCGAAATCGATTGAAGGGTTCCAGATTCAAGATAGCCTGATCGTATGGAATGCCAAAGTTCCCGAATAAAGTGCCGTACCAGGGTGTTCCTCGCCGCAAGGCGGGGAAGCACCCTGCTTGCTTCCAAGAACGTTGATGAATGAGGGATATCATGCTCGCTTATGTGGTAAAACGAATCCTGTCGTTAATCCCCGTGTTGTTTGTGGTGACGCTGGTGATCTTTTTCATCATCCACATCACGCCGGGCGATCCAGCGGCAACAATCCTTGGACTTGAAGCTTCTCCGCAGGACATTCAACAGCTCAGCCATGAGCTGGGCCTGGACAAGCCGATACAGGAGCAGTATGTTCACTGGCTGTCCAACGTGCTTCAGGGGGACCTGGGGGATTCCATCTTCATGAAGCAGCCGGTGCTGCAGGCGATTCAGGAGCATATGGGCCCTACTCTTTCGCTCGCTATACTAGCTCAATTGTTCGCTCTGATTCTATCCATCCCTTTCGGCGTGATCGCAGCCTATAAACGAGGAACGTTTACGGATGTGACGCTGATGGGGCTTTCGCTGGTCGGCACGGCGATTCCCAGCTTTTTGCTTGGTCTGTTCTTTATGCTCGTGATTGGCGTCAGGCTGGAATGGCTCCCGGTTGCCGGCTATGAGCCGCTGTCTGCTGGCTTATGGACGCACCTGCGTTATTTGATCCTTCCGGGATTGTCGCTTGGCATTATCCAGGCAGCTCTTATTACTCGGATGACCCGTTCCTCCATGCTGGAGGTATTGAATCTGAACTTTATCAAGACCGCTCGCGCCAAGGGGCTCAAGGAGAAAAAGGTACTGCTGAAGCATGCCTTCCGCAATGCCTTCCTCCCCATCCTGACCATTGTCGGACAAACCTTCGGCTCCCTCGTAACGGGAGCGGTGGTCGTCGAATCGATCTTCACGATCCCGGGGCTGGGTCAGCTCATCCTGAATTCCATTGTTCGTCGGGATTTTGCTGTCATCCAAGGCGTCGTTCTCGTCGTAACCTTGATCGTCATCGGAATCAATCTGCTGATTGATTTGTTGTATGGAGCCGTTGATCCGCGTGTACGGCTCGACCGGAAATAGAAAGGACGACACCCCATGAGCACAATCCGTTCGCGTGAGGACCTTCTCGCTTTGCGGAAACAATTGCAGAGGGAGCAGCGAACTCTTCGAAAGCGGCGCTTTCTGAGCCAACCGGCCTTGTTAATCGGAGTCGGCTTGCTCATCCTCCTGCTGGCGCTCGCTCTTCTTGGCCCTCTCCTCACCTCTTATTCTCCCAATGAAATGAAGATTGTGGAGCGGTTAAAGCCGCCCGGAGCGAATCACCTCCTGGGGACGGATGAATTCGGGCGCGATCTCTTCACCCGCATGATCTACGGAGCGCAAGTCTCCATGAGCGTCGGCTTGGCGGTAGCTGTCATTTCCTCCACCTTCGGGCTCATCATCGGGCTGTACGCCAGCTACTATCGCACGCTCGACCACATTCTGATGCGCATCTGTGACGGGCTTGTCGCCATTCCGGCCATCCTGCTGGCCATTGCCTTGATGTCCGCGCTTGGGGCATCCGCCGTCAATGTCATTACGGCATTGTCGATTGTCTTCACCCCAAATATCGCTCGAGTTGTTCGCTCCCGGGCCCTCGTGATCCGGGAACAAACGTACATCGAAGCGATTCGTTCCCAAGGGGCAGGAGCCACTCGGATCATCTGGAGACACATCGCTCCCAATATCCTCTCCCTGCTCCTTGTTCAGGCGACCTTCGTCTTTGCAGAGGCGATTATCTCGGAAGCGGCACTCAGCTTCCTCGGCGTGGGCATTCCCGCCCCTGCCGCCAGCTGGGGGAACATCCTGCAAGCAGGCAAGCTGGTCATCTACAAAGCATGGTGGATGGTGGTCTTTCCAGGAACCGCCATCATCGTGTCCGTGCTTGCCCTAAACCTGCTCGGAGATGGTCTACGCGATTTCGGAGATCCCCACATCAAGGCAAAACGTCCGCGCCGTAAGGGGAAACTCTTCGGTAAGACCGTCTGAACGAACGCTAGTCTGTCTAGCCAACATGCAAGATACGGGAGGTAGTTTTATGCAGCAAGAGCCCCTGTTGCAAGTCGATCATCTGCGAACGCATTTCTATACCGACCGTGGAAGAGTTACCGCCGTTGACGACGTCAGCTTCTCCGTCCATCCCGGCGAGATCGTAGGCGTGGTCGGAGAATCCGGCTCCGGCAAAAGCGTGATGGCGCAATCCTTCATGCGGCTTCTGGAACACACCGATGCCATCGAATACGAAGGAGACGTCCGTTTTCAAGGTCAAAATCTGTTGGAGCTTCCGCTCTCTCAGATGCGAACGATCCGCGGTAACGAGATATCCATGATCTTTCAAGACCCGCTGACCTCCTTGAACCCGGTGTATACCATCGGCAATCAGATCTCAGAGGGGTTGATCCTGCATCAGCGCTTGTCACGCAAGGAAGCACGCAAAAAAACGATCGATCTTCTGCGCTTGACGGGCATTCCCTCTCCTGAAATGCGGGTAGACAGCTACCCCCATGAGCTGTCAGGCGGCATGCAGCAGCGCGCGATGATCGCAATGGCTCTCGCCTGTCAGCCCAAGCTATTGATTGCCGATGAGCCGACCACTGCGCTGGATGTTACCATTCAGGCTCAGATTCTCGACCTTATCCTGGAGCTGAATGAACAGCTTCAAATGGGCGTCATCTTCATTACCCACGATCTCGGGGTAGTGTCGGAAATCTGCACCTCCGTGAAGGTGATGTACCTGGGGCAAATCATTGAGGATGCACCCGTTCGTAAACTCTTTGATACCCCTCTTCACCCCTATACGCAGGGCCTCATCCACTCTTTGCCAAGATTAAACACCAATCGAGAGGAGCCGCTTGCCGTGATAGCGGGCACCGTTCCCTCTTTGTTCGATGTCCCCCAGGGCTGTCGGTTCTCTACCCGCTGTCCTTATGCCGATGACAAATGCCGCATGGAAGAGCCCCCTCTGGAGCAGGCAACCGAACAGCACAAGGTGAAGTGCTGGCACTATCAAAGCTTGTCTTCGTTTGGAAAGGAAGACCGACCATGACTTCTGTTCAGCCCCATGCGTCCACGACCTCCGTCCCTCCTCACCAAAGCCCGCTTCTGCAGGTGAAGGGCTTGACCAAGCAATTTCCCGTTCACCGTCCGTTCGAGCAGCTTCTAGGTCCTCGCCAGTATGTTCATGCCGTTACCGATGTCTCCTTCGAGCTTAAGGAAGGGGAAACGTATGGCTTGGTCGGGGAATCCGGCTCCGGGAAAAGCACGACCGGCCGAACCTTGCTTGGTCTGACTCCAGCGACCTCGGGTGAGGTGTGGTATGAGGGGAAGGACATTACCAAGCTATCGAACCGAGAGCTTCGCTGGTTGCGCAAGCAGATGCAACTCGTCTTTCAGGACCCCTTCTCCTCCCTGAACCCCCGCAAAAGGATCGGGTCCATTCTGGAGGAGCCCCTCCTCATCCATGGGGTGGCAAATCATTCGAAGAGGCAAGAGCTCGCCTTCGCCATTCTTGAGGCGGTTGGTCTCCAACCGGAACACTATTTCCGGTATCCTCATGAATTCTCAGGCGGACAGCGGCAGCGGTTGGGGCTTGCCCGGACACTGATTCTGGACCCAAAGCTTCTTGTGCTCGACGAGCCGGTGTCCGCCCTAGACGTATCCATTCAATCCCAGATTCTCAACATGCTGAAGCAACTGCAGCAAGAGCGAAAGCTGACCATGCTGTTCATTACCCATGACATCAGCGTGGTCCGCTACATCTCGGATCGAATCGGCATCATGTATTTGGGCCGCATTGTGGAAGAGGCCTCAACCGACGAGCTGTTCCAGCATCAGCGGCATCCCTACACCCGCGCACTGTTCTCGGCTGTTCCCGATGCCGCGCACAGTGGCCGCCGGGACCGGATCGTGCTGAGAGGAGAAGTTCCTTCCCCGGTCTCTCCCCCGTCCGGCTGCGCCTTTCATACCCGGTGCCCGCTGGCAACGGAACGATGCAAGCAAGAAGTTCCGGTGCTGCGTGAAATCGCATCCGGTCACAAGGCTGCTTGTCTCCTGATCTAAACTAGCTTGTTATCTGATCTAATCGATAAGGAAAGGTTTGATTCTCTTGACGACCATCCGATACCAGGAAGGACAGAATGAAGTCTACAACGAGGCGGGCTTGCAGGTCATCGGGACTACCGCGCCTAATTTAAATGGGTTGAATCCAAAAGAGCTTCTGGAAGCCTCTCTCGGACTCTGTATCTCCATCACCTTGCAAAAGCAAATGGAGCAAAACGGAATCAAGGCTGATTTCTCAGAGATTGTGGTGAACGTAGCCGCATCGAAACGAAGTGGAATCAACAGCCGCTTCTCGGATTTCCATATCGAGGTAGCTCTTCCGAATAGCCTTACCTCAGAGGAGAAAGCCGCACTGTTAAAAAGAGTCGAGCTGCTCTGCACGATCAGCAACACGCTGCGCATCAGCCCGGATATCGAGTTGACGGAGATCGAACCTGCCCTCTAGAAGAAGGCCTCCTGCGAGAGCCGGAAAACCAACAACCCACAAAAGAGACTCCGGTGGAAGAGTCCTTTTGTGGGTTGCTCTGTTTTTCTCTATGGACGACTGCCTATTACTCTGAAATCAGGCTGGTGACACTGATCTTGCGAACTCTCCTCGAGACGAGCATGGTCACGGCGTAGGAAATGGCTACGAGGCTGACAGCCAATAGCAGCACTTGCGAAACATCGACCGTATAATCCACATTGTAAATACCCAAGCTCCCCAATAGCAGCACGAACAAGTCATCCGAGAACAGGCTTCCCAGTACCCCGCCAACAACAACCCCAAGCAGGATAACGGGTAGAAGACTGAGCGAAATCTGCGTCATGATTTGCAGGGAACGATACCCCATTCCTTTCAGAACACCGAACTCCTTCTTTCGTCTGACCACCAGTGTCTTGATGACCAGATAAAGAATCAGACTGACAACGAACAGGGTAACTGCTGTGATGGTCCACGTGATTGCCGTAATGGCGGAGGTAAAGGTCCCGAGAATGCCCTCCAGCCATTCTTCCATATTGCGGCTGGTCCATTCACCGGGATGGCGCTGCTCCAACTCCTGGATGACAGCGGCCGGATCTTTTCCTTCCTTTAAGTAGACGTTAACGGTCTTCGGCGCATAATCCGGCATGAGGTGATGAAATCCTTCACTCGTCATGGAGGCGACCATTCCGAGCTGGGTGATCTGTTGGCTGAAGCCGGTGATCAGGTAGTTTTGGCTTACCCCGTTCACGACGATCGTGACTTCATCGCCGATGGATTTGCCAATCTGCTTGGCGACAATCCCGGATAGCGAAACTTCATTATCATACAGCGGATGCCGTCCCTTGTAGACCGTCTGGGTCTCCAGCTTGCTGTAGTCATTCGAAACTTGAAGGAGCACCACCCGTTCGCCGATGGTCGCACTCATTCCATCCAACTGGGTCAGCTTCTGAACCCCATCCACCTGCGAGAGCTCGGCCAGCATCTCCGGTGTTACGAATCCCTTCTGGGGAGCGATCATCAAGCTGCTGCGTTCGATCCCGACCAGGTTGATGATTCCCGTATTGTCCCGGGTCATGTTGTAATTGAGGATCAGGCAAAAGACGCTCGAAAACATCAAGCCCGCAACGATCAGGAACAGCATCACATTCTGTTTGATCTGTCGAACGAGCGCTTTGAGACCCAAAGCGAGCTGCAGCGGTAGACGAGAGGCAGCCAGAGGAACGGGGTTACGCTTGAAATTATGCGTCTGCAGCCCACTCTGCAAGGCGGTGATCGGCGTGATGCTGCGTATGCGTCTGCTCGATTGAACCACAACCAGGAGGAGCAAGCCCAGGATGGTTACCAGGCTGAGCAGCGCGCTGAGGGAATCAAAGGCAGTGGGCCACAGAAGCCCCAAGGAGGCGGAGATCATGTTACCCACATAGGGCATCAGAATTCCTGACAGGACAAGCCCTGGCAGCGCGGCGGCCAGACCGATGAGGCCGAACTGAAGCAGAATGGCCCCTTTGATCTGGCCGGAGGTGTAGCCGTTCGCCTTGAGAACCCCGATGTTCACCATGGAATCCTCAAGCTGCACCTGAATCTGGAAGCGCATGACGAAGAGGGCAATGCCTACGATCAGGAGGGAAAAGACGACCAGAATGGCAGCCAGCAATTTGATCAGAAATTGATTGCCTTCAATGGCAGTCGCGGCCTCCATGACGACATAGCTTCCGCTCGTTTTGGAGGAGGTGAGCTTTTCCGCCAATTGCTGGCTGATCTTGCCCATTGTATTCTTCGCATCGTTCAAGGATATGGACAAGAGCTCATAGCGGGCTTCCTCGCCAAGCCCCTCTTCCAGCTTCGCGAAAGCCGAATCGCTTACAAACAGCTTGACTGCCGAGTTCGTAAACGAACCGAGCAAGGCTTCCTCGTAAAATCCTCCGACGATAAACGAGAAGGTGTGTCCCTTTGCGGCAAAGGTGAACGCATCTCCAACCTTATACCCCCCAGATAGCTCGAACATATACGGCAAGTAGACGAGCTCGTCCCCTGCCGCTTCCGGTTGTCCGGGAGCTTTCAGGTGCGGGGACAAGGTTCTCGGGGTGGAATCCTTCAAGAGGAGAAGCCCCGCCAATACCTCTGCATTGCCATACTTCATGCGCGTTTCTCCCACCAGCATGGCCGATTCCGCCTCCCACTTTGCGGTGGCCGGGTACTCCTTTACGATTCCCCGGTAAGTGGCAGAATCATCATTTTGACTGTAATAGGAGACAAGATCGGGGACCTGCAACTCCTCCATCTTCTGTTCCTGGAACGAACCAAGCTTGATCATGACGGACAGTCCAATATAGAGGAGCATAATGGATAACAGAATCAACGCCATAAGCGTGACGGAAGCGCTTTTGCGCTTGCGAATGTTGGACCAGGCGACTTTGCGGATCGCATGATAACCCATCGTTACCACCCCAGTCTCGTGAGGAAGTCCTGCAGCCGATCCAGGCGTTCGGGATTCGATTGTCCGTTCCATGCAGGCAATCGAAGCTCATCGATCACGATTCCGTCCCTCAGATAGAGAATTCGATTGCCCCTTAATGCGGTTTTGACATCATGGGTAACCATGACGATGCTTTGCCCCTGCTCGTTCACTTCAGACAGCAGGTTCAGCACGCTTTCGCTGGACGCGCTGTTCAATGCGCCTGTTGGTTCATCCGCAAACAGAGCGAGCGGATTGTTGATCAAGGCACGGACGATAGCCGCCCGCTGCGCTTCCCCTCCGGAAATCTGCGAAGGGAATCGGCGCTGGGTCCCGGTATCCAGCCCAACTCTAGCAAGCATATCCATCGCCTTTTTCGCAGCTTGCGAGCGATTCTTCTGAACCAGATAAGCGCTTGCCAGCACATTGTCCAGCACACTCATCGTATCGAGCATATGAATTTGCTGGAACACGAAGCCGCAATGACCGCGGCGGAAGACCGCCAGCTGGTCGTTGTTCATCCGCGTAAGCTCGATATCCTGGAAGTGAACTTCCCCTAGCGTCGGCTTATCCATCCCCGACAAGGCGTAGAGCAAGGTCGATTTTCCCGATCCCGAGCTGCCCATAATGACCGTAAAGTCGCCCTGGTACAAGGTTAAGTCCAGGTTCTTCAAAACATGCTGCTGAATCCCGCCGTGGGAGAACGTCTTTCCCAGCTTTTTCGTCTGCAACAAAGTCGGGCGTTCGATGTCCTGTAACGTTCCGCTCATCTTTTCACCATCCATTTTCCTAGAACCTCATCGTCCGGCTCCTGCTGATCAGGCAAAAAGAAGGCCGCAACGGCGGGTGCGATTGCAGCCTTATCTTACAATAGAAGTCCTTAGCGGGTCTTTGCCCAATCCTTAATCGATTCTTAATTCGTACCCGAGAGCGGAAGAATCAGCTTCACCGTGAATCCGTCCGAGCGATTGCTGCACTCAATCTCGCCATGCATGCGCCGCATCAAATGGCGGGATAAGTAGAGGCCCAGTCCTGAACCATTTTGATGCAACGCCCGGCTCCCCCGATAATATTGATTGAATAAAAGCGGAAGCTCCTCTTCCTCTACGCCCGGCCCGTAATCCTCGAACTCCGCCTCCAGGAAGCCCTCCCGAATTTGGAAACGGACCGTTACAACCGTTCCGGCATATTTGCGAGCGTTGTGCACGACATTGTCCACGACCTGCTGAAGGCGAATGGCATCTACCTTCAAGATACAAGGAGGAACCTTCTCTGCCGTCACCACACCGGAGTAATCGGCATTGCGTATGATCTCCTCCACCAGACGGCTGTTCTCTTCCGTCACCTGAACCTTCAGCTCCTGCAGTTCCTCGAGCGTGGAATGAAACATATCGGTCACCAGCCGGTCAATCTGATCGGCCTTCGAATAGAGCGTCTCCAGCTGCCTCTCCACCTTCTCGTCCGTCACACGAACGAGCATGAGCTCGGTGATGGCTTTGATGGAAGAGACAGGTGTCTTGATGTCATGACTCAGCCCTGCGACCAGTTCCTTCTTGCTCTTGTTCGCTAAGTACTCATTCCTTCTCGCCGCAGCAAGCTCCTCCCGCATCATGTCGAAGCTCTCCGTGAAAGCTCCAAACAGGTGGTTCCGGTCCATCTCAAGTGGGAGCTCAAGGTCACCTTTGGCAATGTGACGGGCAAATCGCTGCATTTTCGCAAACGGACGAAATACGATTTTATTCAAATACAGAAGGTATCCCAGCCCCAACAAAAGGGCTCCGAGCAGGAACGCTCCACCTCCAAAGGCCAAACGAGTTTTCCACCTTTGAAAATGGGCCTCTGCGTCGTTATGTACGATCAGCTTCCCAACCAGCTCCCCACCTACGCGGATATCAACGGGCGTCTCCCGGTTTCGGATCGCTTCATTCACCGAACCCGACAATCCCTCCGCCGTCTGGTACAGAACGTCCCCGTTCTGATCAAGAAGGGTGTACTCATAGGTGCCTTCCATGCGTCGAAGAACGTCCTCCGTTCCCCACTTCTGCTCGATCTGCCGGACCATCTCATTGATCACGACCCGATCCGGGGGAGCTCCTTCTTTCATGAGGGACAGCATGCCGACAAGACCGGCACTTGCAGCTACCGTCAAGGCAAGCAGGGCAAGCAGCAGTTTACGAAACATCGTCAGTTCTCCTCGAACACATAGCCGACTCCCCAAACGGTTCGGATGTAGGTCGGCTCGTTGGGATTCGGCTCGATCTTTCCCCGTAGGTGGCGGATATGGACATTCAGCGTCCCATCTCCAGCGAAGACATCTCCCCACACATTGGCAAAGAGCTCCTCCTTCGAGATGACGCGATTTTTGTTCTGAATCAAGTAACGTAGCAGCTTGTACTCCATCGCCTTCAGCTTCAGCGGCTCTCCGTGCAGGGTCGCTTTCTGCAGCTCGGAATCGATTCGCACCGGCCCGGCCGTCCACTCTTCCCGCTCCGGCTCCGACGCTTCCTTGCTCCAGCGCTTGAGTACGGCCTTCACCTTCGCGAGCAGCACGCGGAGCGTATACGGCTTGTGGATGTAATCATCCCCGCCAATCTCCAGTGCAACGAGGACGTCATCCTCCGATGTGCGCGCGCTGATAAACAGAATGGGAATCCCCGTCTCCTGCCGAAGCTCCTTGCAGAGCTGGAACCCCGAGGTCGTATCCAGGTTGATATCCAGCAGTAGGAGTGAAACGGAATGCTCTCGCAAAAAAGCCCGGCATTCGTCCGCACTTGTCACGTAGGCGGTCCGAACATCAAACAGGTTGAAATATTCGCTGGTGCTCTCCGCCAGCTCCCGCTCGTCGTCGACAATGAGGCAATCGTAGGTCATAGCAGTCTCCTCAAGCCCATAATTTGTTCTAGTCTAGCACTATTCAACTTACTTCTGATTCAGATAGAGCCAGACGAATTGCCCGTCGGCGCTGTAGATGAACTCAGCGGTTCTGCCGTTTACCCGGTCGTAGTAGACATGCTTTCGCAATCGTTGCTCGCGGTCCTGGGATTGATCCACGTATTGATCGCCTAACAGGCGGGTAATGTCCTTGATGGTGACGGCTGATTCATCCTTGATCCGAATGCGCACCTCATCGTTAAAGCCGAACAGGTAGCTGATGCGATCGCGATCATCCACATCCAGCACCAGCCGATCGAATCGGAACTTATGATTTCCTGCGCTGAAGCGATCACTCGGCTTGTAGCTGGACAAGTCTACATCGCGGATAGCTGCGCCGAGTTGGATTCCATCCACGGTAATGATGGATAAGTCCGTGCTCGTAAGCTGCTCGATTTGAGCCGTCCCGCCTCCAAACCAATCCAAGCGGTTAGCAGCAAAGATAAACAGGATGGCCAGGAGAAGACAACTGCCTGCCGCAACAAGGAGCCTTGCCTTTGTACTCTTTCTTCTCATGATGAACGGTTACCTTTCTTGCATGGGATGGGGATAGTTTACCATAGAGCGATTCGGTTTATCAGAAAAACTCTAGTAAATCGAGTTCAGCCGCCTCTTCCGTTTGCACCCGGGGATGGCTTCCAGCCCTCTGCGCTTACTGCTTTTTCTTGTCGCAACGTGTAAAATGAAATTATAGCGCTTTCACACCATCCATAAAAGGAGCTCACCCGGATGAACCTACGCATCTTTGACCATGAGGAAGACTTGAACGCTTCAGGGGCGGGTCTGATTGCAAGCTTGCTTCTAATGAAACCGAAAGCGGTGTTGGGACTGGCTACGGGAAGCTCCCCTATCGGTATCTACAAACACTTGATAGCCCTATACCAGAAGGGGAGGGTTTGTTTTGAGCAGGCTTCTTCCTTCAATCTGGACGAATACGTCGGACTCCCGGTTGACCATCCGGAGAGCTACCGGAGTCGAATGAACGAGCTGCTGTTTCATCAGATTGATATCGATCTGGCGAGGACTCATGTGCCGAACGGCAATGCAACCGATTTGGCTGCGGAATGCCGGGCTTATGAGCAGAGTCTTGAAACGTGCGGTCCCATCGATTTGCAAATACTTGGCATCGGCCATAATGGGCATATCGGCTTTAACGAGCCGGGGACCGATCTATCGGGACGAACCCATGTCGTGACCTTGAAGGAAGGGACGCGGGAGGCCAATGCCAGTTTTTTCCGCAGTCTCGACCAGGTGCCTAACCAAGCCATTACCATGGGCGTAGGGAGCATACTAAAATCCAAGCAGATTCTGCTGATTGCACGGGGAGAGGATAAAGCGAAGGTTATTCGAGAAGCTTTTCTGGGGCCGATCACGACGCAGTGTCCTGCCTCCCTACTTCAATGTCACCCGAATGTTGTCGTGCTTCTGGATCGGGGGGCCGGGAGAGGAATACTCTGAGCGCGGACGAATTCCAACCGGGTGCACACCTTCCCCTTTATGCGGATACCCTGTAGAAACAAACAAGGGAACCGATGGAACGGGGGGCATGGATCGTGAAACTAGACTTGGGCTGCGGGACACACAAGCATCCGGATTTTTACGGAATCGACCGCCGTCCGCATCAGGATGTGGATTTGGTATGGGATCTGAACGAGGGCCTTCCTCTACCCGACGAATCGGTGGAATGGGTCATGGCTTGCCGCTTTCTGCCCTATGTGCACGATTTGCAAGCCATGCTGACGGAGATCTATCGCGTCTCCATTCACAAAGCCATCGTCTGCATCCTGGTTCCTTATGCGCACAGCTTCAAACACAGTACCAATCCGTTGCTCCGGCACCGATTTGATGAGCACACCCCTCGGCACTTCACGAATTGCTTTTTTCAACCCTCTCACGGCCCTGTATCCCCTGCTCTTTCTCCCTATGAGAATCTGGATGAGCTCCCCTATGACTTCCGTCTGCTTCGAATGGAATACTTCTATAACGAATCCTTGCGTGCGGCTTCCTACGAATCGGAAGAGCTGGAGGATCTGCATCGTATTCAAGTCAATGTTGTGGATGAGATCCTGTACCATTTTGTCGTTATCAAAGAAGAAGTTACCCCTTCTGAGCTTGAACAGCTGTCCCGGCATTCCCATATGGAACCCCACTGCGCCCATGAACTTCGTTCCATCCCAAGCCCCCTGGACTTTTCGGAGGAAGAACCTCTCTTGTCAGATGAGGGCGGCATTCGACGGCCCAAAGTCCTCCGACGCACCTTTTCCCCCCGGCACTTCCCCAACAAAACACCTCAGTTGTTAACCATTCGTAAACGAAACCCCTCGTAATCCGTGAAATTCTTTTCTTTCCTCCAAAACAGGACAAACAAGTTCGATTCATAGGGTTCATAAAATTGAGCGGGTGGAACTCTTTGTATCAGTTGCTCGGAAATGGAGGTGAATACAAATTCCACTTATCGTTCGATCAACGGTCAATGCGACGGGAGCCATCACCTTTATCGGGAACACCTTGGGCCTCAGCCGTTCCGAAGTCTCCGGCGTTCCCGGCACTTCCGACAGCATTGGCGCATTTGTCACGACCAATACTGCTCTGCGATACGGGACATACCCATTCGGAACCACTGATAATTACTTGCTCAACAGCTCCTCCGCCATTTTGACTCTTCCTGCTGGCAGTTCAATCCTATATGCCGAGTTGATCTGGGGCGGTACATACGTCAACGGCACGACCAACTTGACGTCTGCAATCAACAACCCCGTTCTCTTCACGACTCCTGTTGGGACATCGGAGGTATCTCCGGATTCCGCTACGAGCAACACGTTTGATCTGGGCAGCGGAGCGCTTGGCTATGTCCGCACCGCAAATGTGACAACCTTGATCCAGCAAGGAGGTGCAGGAACTTATACGACAGGCCGGGTCGTAGGGACGCTGACCATCAGCAATGACCCTACGGCCAACAATGCGGGTTGGACCCTTGGTGTCATCTATCAAAACGCCTCTCTTCCTTTCCGAAACATGTCCTTGCGGGCAGGAGCCGTGCTTGTCCAAAGCACATCATCGGCTGTCACCACCACGCTTACCGGCTTTTCGACCCCGGTATCCGGCGCGCTGGGAGGTCGCGCCTTGTTCAGCGCCCAGGAAGGCGATGCCAACCGCACAGGCGACCAGGCTTTGTTTGGCCCGACTACCTCTACCTTAGTGGCGTTGTCGGGTACAAACAACTTCGCTAACAACTTCTTCGCTTCTCAAATCAACAATGATTCTGGAGCTCTGGATACAACCGGAACCTTCGGGACCCGAAACCAGACAAATGGTGCGCCCGGGACCAATATCAGCGGGGGAAGACAGGGGTGGGACATCACCAATGTGGACATATCCGCACGGTTAACCAACAACCAGACCTCTGCTGTCCTGCGGTTAACGACCTCCGGCGATGCTTATGTCCTGAATGCCAATGCTTTGCAGATCGACATCAACGCGCCGAGAGTCGGAGTAACGAAGTCGGCCAACGTAACCGGTTCTCTGGTTGGAGACACGATCCGTTATACGGTCACCGTCACCAATACCGGTACAGCTAATGCGACTGATATGATCGTGACCGACAGTCTGCCGACCGGGCTGACCTTCGTCTCCGGCAGCGTCACGGTCGCGGGTGTCTCCCGGCCAACGGGCGACATAACAGCCGGCGTCCCTGTTGGGACATTGGCGCCGGGAGCCTCCATCACGGTTGCCTACAGTGCTCGGGTAACCTCCATGCCCGGCACGCAGCTTCTCGTGAACACGGCCAACGCCTCCTTCAACTTTCAGAGCGTGGCAGGCGGCCCGATAACTCCGGCAGTTATTCCGTCCAACGGAGTAACCACCCCCGTCTATTCGCCGATTCTATCAATGACCAAAACGGCGAATACGACGAATGCAACCGTAGGAAGCACGGTGACCTACACCATTGGTGTCTCCAACTCGGGGAATATCGCAGCTGCAACAACGGTAACGGACCCCATTCCAACGGGCTCCACCTTTGTACAGGGGAGCGTCACGGTGAATGGAGCATCGGTGCCGGGAGCGAATATCGCTTCAGGCGTTTCGGTCGGTTCGATCGCTTCAGGCGGCTCGGCCACGGTCACCTTCCAGGTGGTGGTTCAGAGTCTGCCATCACCGCCCCAGCTGGTGAATCAAGCCTCTTCCGCTTACACTTTCACCGTTCCTGACGGTCGGACCTCCTCCGGCTCGGCCGTATCCAATACGCTTACGATCCCGGTGGCCTTGCCCAATGTGACCGTTGTCAAAAGTGCCAGCGTGACGGATGTCGCGGTGGGAGAACCCTACACTTATACCGCGGTTGTCGCTAATAACGGGATCGCATCGGTCACGAATGTGACCTTGACGGATGCGCTGCCGAGCGGAGCCTCCCTCGTACCGGGAAGCGTGACGGTGAATGGAACCGCGCGTCCCTCCGCCAATCCAGCAAGCGGTATTGTACTGGGCACCTTAACGGCAGGAAGCTCGTCCACGGTCACCTTCCAGGTAACTTCCTCCTCACTGCCCTCTCCTGCCCAATTTGTCAACAGAGCTTCTGTCGCTTACAGCTCCGGGGCCTTTAACGGCGTATCGTTGTCCAATACCGTTACCCTTCCGGTCTACCAACCGATCATCAGCACCGTCAAGTCCATTGACCGCAGTGTAGCGACAGTTGGCGATACGGTCACCTATACCGTGTTTGTATCGAACACCGGTAATCTAGCGGCTCAAGCTACCTTAACGGACACTCTTCCGGCAGGTACTGCCTTCGTCCCGGGGAGTGTTACGGTGAACACCGTCTCCTTGCCGGGTGCCTCCCCATTGACCGGCATTCCTCTCGGGTCCGTGGCACCGGGAAGCTCGGTCCCGGTCACCTTTCAATTCATCCTGAACACCTTGCCCTCTCCGCCGCGTCTTGTAAACCAGGCGACGACGGCTTATTCGTATCAATTGCCAAGCGGCCGCTCCTTCTCGGGCTTTACGGCTCCTTCGAATGTGGTGGATATTCCAGCTACCGCCCCGAATGTGACGGTTGCCAAAGCGGTGAACAACACCATTGCCACCTTGAATGATATTCTCACGTACACGGTGACCGTGACCAACAGCGGCGTAGCGGCCGTTACGAATGCCGTGTTCTCGGACACGATCCCAACCGGAACGACGTTCGTTCCGGGAAGCGTCTTGATTAATGGAACATCCTCGCCGAATGCCAATCCCATTGGGGGCATTTCCCTGGGGACGATCAACGCAGGGGCTTCCATCCCCATTATATTCAACGTCCGTGTTACAGCCGTTGCGCCAACCATTCCTGCATTATTGAACAATCGAGCTAATGTCAGCTTTACGTCGGGGGCTTTTACCGGCTCCTCTTCCTCTCCCGTCATCACAACCGCAGCCTACTTGCCTGTCATCACCATCATCAAGAGCAGCAGTGCTTCAACCGTAACCGTGGGCGACACCTATATGTACACCTTAACGGTCACCAATTCGGGCAATTACCCTGCGGACGTAGTCTTGGTGGATCCACTGCCTCCTCAAGCCGTCTTCGTGCCAAACAGTGTCGTCTTGAATGGATTTCCGAATCCCGGCGTCGACCCCACCACCGGCATCTCGTTGGATACCGTGTCTGCCGGAGAAACCAATGTCGTCAGTTTTTCGGTTACCGTGGTCTCCTTGCCGGTTCCTCAACAAATCACCAATCAGAGTAATGCTCCCTTCACCTACACGCTGCCAGATGGTCGTTTCTTTACCGACAATGCCCTATCCAATTCCGTTGCGGTCGGAGTATCCACTCCTAATGTTTCTGTGGCCAAAAGCAGCAACGTTCCCTTGGTTGTGAGCGGTGACACCGCTAGATTCACGATCGTGGTAACAAACAGTGGGGCTTCTCCCATCAATAATGCGGTTCTTAGCGATCCGATTCCCCAAGGAACAAGTTTTGTTACCGGCAGCGTATTGGTGAATAGCGCATCCGTGCCGCTTGCCAATCCCGCCTCCGGCATTCCAATCGGTACGTTAGCCTCCAGTGCTTCTGCTACCGTAACTTTCGAGGTGATGGTCAACATGCCCACTCCGCCCAACATAACAAACCAATCTACGGTCAGCTTTACTTCAGGAGCCTTCTCATCTTCTTCCCAATCGAACACGATCAATCTCCCTGTTACGCAACCCGTGATCAGTGCGGTGAAGTCTGCTAGTGTTTCCAATGCTTCCGTGGGAAGCACCCTCACATATTCCATAGCAGTGTCGAATACGGGGAATCTGGATGCTCAGGCTACACTGACCGACATCATTCCAAGTGTTACCACCTTCATTCCCAACAGTGTTGTAGTGGGCGGCCTGCCTGTGGCCGGTGCGGATCCTGCAACAGGCATTCCGGTAGGCACCGTAGCTGCCGGAGCGACCGTCCTGGTAACCTTCGGTGTTCTGGTAGCCTCTCTGCCCAGTCCTCAGCAGTTATCCAATCAGGCTTCGGTAGCCTATACTTATATTCCGCCCGATGGACGCCTCTTGACCGGCTCTGCCTTGTCCAATGTTCTGACCACATCGGTCTCTGCTCCGAATGTCTCACTCGTGAAAACCTCTACCACAACCAATACCGCCATCGGGGATACCGTCCCCTTTAAGGTTGTCGTCACGAACACCGGGATCGCACCCGTAACCAGCACGATCCTGTCCGACCCTCTCCCACCGGGATCCACCTTCGTAGCAGGATCGGTCACCATTAACGGTGCCCCTGCCCCCTCTGCCAACCCCACCACCGGGATTGTGGTTGGAACCATTGCGCCGAATGGTGTGGTTGAGGTTGACTTCAACGTTCTCGTCCAATCCCTGCCTCCATCCGGCTTCCTCGTTAATCAGGCGTCGGCTACCTTTACCTCCGGTACGTTCTCAGGAACCGCGTTATCCAATTCCGCCCAAATTCCGGTTAACCAACCGATCCTTACGGCGGTGAAAACAGCCGGTGTTGCCAATGCAACCGTAGGTGACACGTTATCGTACACAATCGCCGTCACGAACTCCGGAAACTACGGTGCAACGGCAACGGTTACCGACACCATACCCAACGGAACCTCCTTCGTTCCCAACAGTGTCATCATTAACGGGATCCCACAGGCGGCCGCTTCTCCTGTATCCGGCATTCCCATCGGGGTTGTTGCGCCGGGAGCCACCGTTCGGGTTACTTTCTCTGTCCTGATCGACTTCCTTCCCACCCCGCAGCAGCTGTTGAACCAGGCTACGACCAGCTTCCAGTTTACCCTTCCGGATGGTCGTCCCTTCAGCGGCTCGGTAACGTCCAACACCGTGGTGGTAGGGGTTACCGCTCCCAATGTTACCGTGGCCAAAATAACGGAGACCACTGCAACAACCGTCGGAGATACGATCACCTATACCATCAATGTCATAAACAACGGCATTGCCGGGATCAGCAATCCGCTGCTGACCGACCCGATTCCCGCCGGAACCACGTTTGTCCCGGGAAGTGTTACCGTAAACAGTGCATCCCAGCCTGCAGCCAATCCCGCCGCCGGCATTCCGCTTCCCGCTATCGCTCCGGGAGGGAATGTTCCGGTTACTTTCAGCGTAACGGTTACTTCGCTGCTCAATCCAGCCATCGTCAGCAACCAAGCCTTTGTCAGCTTCACATCCGGAGCCCTCTCGGCAACCGCCTTCTCGGAGACGATTACCACTCCCGTTTACCTGGCCGCTTTCACGGTCCTCAAAGCGGTGAGCAGCACCAATGCTACGGTTGGCGATACCCTTGTCTATACGTCAACCATAACGAATATCGGCAATTTCGGAGGAACGATCACCCTGACGGATCCGATCCCGCCTGGAGCGACTCTGGTTCCCAACAGCGTTCTTCTGAATGGCGCGAGTCTCCCCGGTGCCGATCCGGCCGCCGGTATTTCGCTTGGCTTGATCGCTCCGAATGGTCCTGTTACGGTAACCTTCTCCGTTGTCATTACTTCGCTGCCGCCATCCCAGCAACTGGTGAACCAATCCACGGCCAGCTACAGCTATACGTTACCGGATGGCCGCGTCTTTACCGGATCGGCCCCATCCAATGTCGTCACATCGTCCGTCTCCTCGCCAAATGTAATCGCACTCAAGGGCACCACCTTTACCGCGACGACCATCGGCGACATCATTCCGTTTACGATTACCGTATCGAACGCGGGCATCCAAAATGTCACGGATGCCATTCTGGTCGACCCGATCCCCACCAACACCGCGTTTGTACCGGGCAGCGTCGTTGTTGACGGAGTTGCTCGACCAACCGGCAATCCCGCCAATGGGATTTCCCTTGGAACGATTGCACCGAATGGAATGGTTGAGGTCAGGTTCAACGTTACGGTGACGTCGCTTCCGGCATCCGGCACCTTCAGCAACCAGGCTACCGTTTCCTTTACTTCTGGCGCATTCTCCGGTTCGTCCCTGTCGAACAGCATCACCCTGCCGGTATATCAGGCCATCATATCCGTTGTTAAGGGTTCCAACGTAACGGTTGCTACGGTTGGCGATACGGTGACCTACTTCCTGAACGTCACCAATACCGGCAATACCGCAGCTACGGTCACCCTCACGGATCCGGTTCCTGCCGGAGGTGAATTTGTCCCCAACAGTGTCATCATCAACGGCGTTCCTCAACCCGGAGTTGATCCGGATCTTGGCATTGTCGTCGGCACCGTTCCAGCTGGCGGCACGATCACGGTGACGGTTACCCTGCAAGTTGTCATCGAAACCTTGCCCACGCCTCAGCAGCTCGTGAACTCTGCCGTTGCCAACTTCTCGTTCCTGCTTCCTGACGGAAGAACCGCAACAGGCTCCTCTCCGTCCAATACGGTCGTGATTCCGGTATCGTCTCCTGATGTCAGCGTAGTCAAGAGCACGCCAGCGGTCGATGCGGTATCCGGCGACACGATCACCTATACCATCCGCGTCACCAACAACGGCATCTCCACCGTGAACAACGTTGTGGTCATCGACCCCATTCCGGCGGGCAGCACCTTTGTCACGGGCAGTGTTACGGTTGAAGGAGTATCGTTCCCCAACGCGAACCCTGCTGTCGGCGTTACCGTCGGTTCGATCGCAGCGGGTGACTTCGCGACTGTCATCTTCCAGGTACTCGTCTCATGAGTCCCGACGGCTACCGGGAAGAAGCTCTGCTGAATCAATCCCGTATTCTCTTCCAAGCAGGAGAGAGCCAGTTCGTTACGTATTCGAATACGGTGACCACTCCAGTAGTCGGACCCAACATTTCACTAGTCAAGAGCTCCGGAGCGACTCAAGCCTTTCCCGGTATCCCGATCGTCTTCCTCATCACGATTACCAATACGGGAAATCGGGAAGCCGACCTTACGATCTATGATCTTCTGCAGGATGGAACCGAATTTGTCCCGAACAGCGTACAGCGAGACGGCGTTCCTCTTCCAGGTGCAAACCCCGTAACGGGTCTGCACCTGGGAAGAATCGGGATCAACCAGATGATTCGAGTCAGCTTCCAGTTGGTGGCCTCCATGAAGATCACAAGCAGTCAGCTGGCTAACCAGGTACGAGGAGACTATACGTTTGAAGCCTCCGGCCGGATCATTCACGACAGCGGCCTTTCCAACCTGCTGACGCTTCCCGTCATTGTGTATGGAAAGCCGGACATTACGATCACGTTCTCGGTTAACAAAAGCCAGGCCAGTCCTGGTGAAACCCTTCGTTATACCGCAATTGTCTCCAATTTGGGTGATGTGGCGGCCGAAGTTTTTCTGCAATCCACGATCCCCAGAGGCACCCTCTTTGTACGGAACAGCATCACCGTAAACGGCGTCATGCAGAGCGGAGATTTCCTCCCGGCAACCATAGCCATTGGAACGATCGCCCCCCGAACGTACTCCATCGTAACCTTTGACGTTACCGTTACCGGCATTCATGTAGTAACCCCTGGGCAGGAGATCCCCAATCGAGCTCGAACCGAAGGGACTTACCGCAGCGAAGACGGCACGATCATCCGTCTTCTGCCTTCCGTATCGAACTTTGTCTCTACAGAGGTATACTCTCCGCTTTTCCAGCTGGAAGTCAGTACATCCCCTTCTACCGTGAGGCCGGAAGAAATCGTAGAGTACACCCTGCACCTATCGAATACGGGAAATTTAGGAGCATCGGTCTCCCTGAATCAACTGATCAACAGGCAAACCTCCCTCGTTCCCGGATCCATTCGCATTAACGGAGTCCCTGCACCCGATCCAGATTCGTCCGGTTCCCTCTACATTGGTTATGTGGAATTCGGCTCCACCATCCAGATCACCTATCAGGTCATGGTGAGTCCACTGGTCGTGAGCCGCATCCTGCGAGGGGTAGTGGCCACCCAGTTCTCCTACGAATTAAACGACTTTTATTACAACGGGGAAGTAATCTCCAACGGATACGAGATTTATATCATTCACTCCGATGAATAAAGCTTCCAGGCTCCGCCAATGGAGGTTGAAAGAAAACCAAACGCCTGCCTGAGCGCATGAAGTGCACCCCTTAGAATAGACATTGGAAAAACCCCCTGGGAAAATCCGATGAAAATCTAGGGGGTGTAATTTTTATGGCGAGAAAAGGACAGAAGTTCCAGTCGTATACGGAAGAATTGAAGATGGAGGCAGTCCGGCTGCATATGGAGGAGAAGTGGACGTACCAAAGAATAGCAGAACACTTGAAGCTAACCGATAAGGATCGGGTCAAAGTATGGATGCGAAAGTACCGGGAGAAAGGCGAATACGGCCTGTTGGATCAACGAGGGCGACGAAGCGAATACCAGGATCAAGATCGATATGTGAACCAGTTAAAACGGGAGAATACGCTGCTAAAAAAATGTTTAGAAATCTGGATGCGGGAGGTGCGAAGCAGAAATACAACATCATAC